>JBBIUY010000018.1:0-54960 GCA_037440005.1 Armatimonadota bacterium
TGGCGTTGAGGGCGTCCTCGAAGCGGTGCTTCTTCTCCTTCATCTCGGTCTCGGTGGCGGCGCCCACCTTGATCTCGGCCACGCCGCCGCTGAGCTTGGCCAGCCGCTCCTGCAGCTTCTCCCGGTCGTAGTCGGAGGTGGTCTCCTCGATCTCCTTCTTGATCTGGGCGATCCGGGCCTGGATGTTCTTGCGGTCGCCCTTGCCGCCGATGATGGTGGTGTCGTCCTTGTCCGCCTTCACCTTCTCGGCGCGGCCCAGCATCTCCACCTCCACCGACTCCAGCTTGATGCCGATGTCGTCGGAGATGACCCGGCCACCGGTGAGGATGGCGATGTCCTGCAGCATCGCCTTGCGGCGGTCGCCGTAGCCCGGGGCCTTGACCGCCACGCTCTGCAGCACGCCCCGCAGCTTGTTCACCACCAGGGTGGCCAGCGCCTCGCCCTCCACGTCCTCGGCGATCACCACCAGGGGCTTGCCGAACCGGATGACCTTCTCCATGATGGGCACGATGTCCCGGGCGGCGCTGATCTTCTTCTCGGTGATGAGGATGTAGGGCTCCTCCAGCACGCACTCCATCTTGTCGGGGTCGGTGATGAAGTACGGGCTGATGTAGCCCCGGTCGAACTGCATCCCCTCCACCACCTCGACCGTGGTCTCGATGCCCTTGCCCTCCTCGATGGTGATGACCCCGTCCTTGCCCACCTTCTCCATGGCGTCGGCGATGATCTCGCCCACCTCGGGGTCGTTGGCGGCGATACCGGCCACGTGGGCGATGTCCTGCTTGCCCTCCACGGGGATGGAGATCTTCTTGAGCTCCTCCACCACCGCCTCCACGGCCCGGTCAATCCCGCGCTTGACCAGCATGGGGTTGGCGCCGGCCGCCACGTTCTTCAGGCCCTCCCGCACCATGGCCCAGGCCAGGACGGTGGCGGTGGTGGTGCCGTCCCCGGCAGCGTCGTTGGTCTTGCTGGCCACCTCCTTCACCAGCTGGGCCCCCATGTTCTCGTAGGGATCCTCCAGCTCGATCTCCTTGGCGACGGTGACGCCGTCCTTGGTGATGGTGGGCGAGCCCCACTTCTTCTCCAGGACCACGTTGCGCCCCTTGGGCCCCAGGGTCACCCGCACCGCGCTGGCCACCTTCTCCACGCCGCGTTCCAGGGCCCGCCGGGCGTCTTCGTCGTACAGCAGGATCTTGGCTGGCATCGTGGCACCCCTCCTTCCGTTAGCACTCTCGGCGGGTAACTGCTAACCATCCTTTATTGTTGGGAGGAGCGGCCCGCAAATCAAGGGGGAAGTGGGCGCCGGCGGTCCCGGCCGCCGGTGGCCGGGCCCGGCGGGCCTCCCTATACTGGGGGGTGGCATGGCGACCCGGTGGCCGGTCCGGCGCTGGCAGGGGGTCCTGGCGGTCTTCCTGGGGGCCGTGGGGTTTGCCGCCGTCCTGCAGCTGCGGGCGGGGATGGCGCTGCGCCGCGCCGTGGAACTGCCCACGGTGCGGGTCCGGGAGCTGGCGGTCCTGGTGCGCCAGCAGCAGGAGGCCCTGGCCGCCCTGCAGGCCGAGGTGGAGGTCCTGCGCCGGACGCTGGCCGAGTACGAGGCAGCGGCGGTCCAGGGCCGCGTCTCCGCGGACACCCTGGCCCGGGAGGTCCGAGCCTACGAACTGGTCCTGGGGCTGGTGCCGGTGCAGGGCCCCGGCGTGCGGGTGCGGGTGGACGACTCACGGGCGCAGGGCGGCGTGCTCCCGGCCCGGGTGGAAGCCGCCGACCTCAGCGGCCTGGTCAACGAGCTGTGGGCCGCCGGCGCCGAGGCGGTGGCGGTGAACGGGAGGCGGATCCTGGCCACCACCGGATTCCGCCAGGACGCCGACGGGCTGAGCGCCGGCGTGTTCCGGCTGCGCCCGCCGTATGACATCCTCGCCATCGGCAACCCCGACGCCATGCTGGCCGCCCTCAACCTGCGGGGCGGGTTTGTGGACGGCCTGCGGTCGGTGGGGCTGACCGTGGAGGTGGAGGCCCGGTCCACCCTCACCCTGCCGCCGTACCGGGGCCCGCTGGGCTTCCGCCACGCGGTCCCGGTGGCCCCCTGAGCACCTGAGGCGGCGCGGTGCCCGCAGGAGGATCCTGACGGCCGGCCTACCGCCCGTTCAGCAGGGCCGCGTGGATTTGCTGGGCGGGGACCACCGCGGCGATGTCCTGGCGGTCCACCAGGAATCCCACCACCATCCCCACCAGGAGCCCGTCCGCCGCGTCCACCACCGGCGAGCCGCTGGTGCCGGGAGCGCTGTACAGGGGCAGGGCGACCGCCGCCGGGTGGTTCTGAAACCGGATCTCCCAGTACACCCGGGGAATATGGGCGTCTGCGACGCGCACGCCGGCGTCGCGGTCGCGCAGGACGTACAGGACGCGGAACGGCCCCGAGGGCAGGGGCTTCCAGACGCGCAGGGCGGGCAGCAGGCCGCGGGGAGCCCACAGAGCCATCAGGTCCAGGGCCTCCCAGCGGGCCATCCCGGTGGCGTAGACCGCGTCGCCGGTGGAGAACTCCAGGCGGTAGCGGGCGTCGTCCCGGAAGCAGTGGGCGGCGGTGTAGACGGCGCTGCGCGCGGGCTCGCTCCACCCCACCCACCCGGTGCACGCCCCGCGGCCGCCGGGAAGCTCCACGTCCACCCGGACGGCCACCTGCGCGAGCAGCGTCCCCCAACGATCGGTCCCCGCGGGCGCAGCGCGGCCCGCCGCGGCCCCGGCCAGCCACGCCAGCGCCACGACCAGCACCGCACCGCCGCTTCCTCGCCGCAGCCGCGGCACATTGGATCGCATGCCCGCCGCCGCCCCGCCGGTAGACCCGCGCCGGCGGCGGGCGCGGTGGGGAGGTTTGACCCGACGAGTCCGGAACTTCCCCAGGATGTGCCTTGACAGCTGGCTGCGCCCGTGTTAGCTTAAACTCCCGTCTCGACGGACGCCGGCACACCGGGCCGCACGCGAAGACCACCGGACCCGCGGTCCGGTGCAAGGAGCCGGTTCTTCGGGACGGGATCGGGCGGCTGCGTCGGCCGAGAGACCTCGCTGCAGGTCACTCGGCGGCAGCCGCCCGGCGTTTGTCTTCCGCGCCTCCGGGAACTTTCCGCCCCGTCCATCCGTCAGGGAGGTGGAATCGGCGGAGGTGGAACCCATGACAGCGGTGCGGGTGGCAGCGATCCTGGCCGTCCTGATCACTCTGGCGTCCCCCGGCGCGTGGGCGGACCACCGGGACCGGGCGGGGCCCTACGGCCGCATGGTGGTGGACGGCGTGGTGGTCTCGGTGCGCCCCGAGGCGTCCACGTTCGTCCTGCACGCGGCCCACCCCGCAGACGTCTGGTGGAGAGACCCGCCCTCCCTGATCGTGTGGGTCCAGCGGGGCACGAAGGTCGCGGGGTGGGACCGCCCCGCCGGACTGCTGGACACGCTGCAGATCGGGGACCGGGTGCGGGTGGACGGGTTCCGCCTGGACGACGGCCGCGTCCTCGCGCTGGAGGTGGAGGTGCGCGCCCGGGCCGTGCGGGCGCCCGCCCCGGCGGTGGTGGTCGTGCGGGGCGTGGTGGTCGCCCGGGGCCAGGCGCTCATCGTGATCGTCGACAGCCGGGGCGCCACCCGCGTGATTTTGGTGGTGGCCACCACCCGCCTGGTGGGCCCGCGGCCCGCCCTGCACCTGGTGCAGCCCCACGACCAGGTGGTGGTCCTGGGACTGCCCAGCGCCGACGGCACCATCGCCGCCCAGCAGATCCAGGTGGTCGGCACCTCCCCGCCGGGACCCTGACGCCCGGGCCCCCTCCGCGGTCCCGGCGGGCTCCCGCCGCCGCTTTCCCCGCGCCCGCCCTTGCGCCGTCCCGCCGGCGGGGGTACACTGGGTGCCGGATCCCCCCCCAGGGGGGAGGGGAGTGTCGCCCATGACACTGTCAGGCCAGCACCTGCGGCACGGCAGCGAGGACGTCCGGGGCCGGGTGGCCGCGCGGCTGCGCAGCATCGAGGGCCACGTGCGGGGGGTGACCCGCATGGTGGAGGAGGGGGTCTACTGCATCGACATCATCAAGCAGACCCTGGCCATCCAGCGCGCGCTGGAGAAGGTCAACGCGCTGCTGCTGGAGGACCACCTGAAGACCTGCGCCAGCACGGCCATCCGGTCGGCGGACCGGGCGGAGCGGGAACGGACCATCCGCGAGCTGCTGGAGGTCTTCGAAACCTCGGGCCGGCTGTGAGGGCGCAGGTCCGGGAGGGTACGGCGAGGAGGGAGGCGATGACGTCGCGGGTGACGCTGCCCATCGAGGGGATGTCCTGCGCGTCCTGCGTGGCCAACGTGGAAGGGGCTCTCCGGGCGCTGCCGGGCGTGCGGGCGGTGCGGGTGAGCCTGGCCACCGAACACGCCACCGTGGACTACGACCCCGCCTCGGTGGACCTGAGCGCCATGCGCCGCGCGGTGGAGGAGATCGGCTACGGCCTGCGGACGGCCACCGTCCACCTGCGCGTGACGGGCATGAGTTGCGCGTCCTGCGTGGAGAACGTGCGCGGGGCGCTGGCCCGGCTGCCCGGCGTGCTGGCCGTCTCGGTGAACCTCGCCACCGAGACCGCCCGGGTGGACTACCTGCCCGGGACGGTCCAGGTGCGGGAGATGCTGGCGGCGGTGCGGGAGGTCGGCTACGGCGCCGAGGAAAAGCTGGAGGGGGCGGCGGCTGTGGACCGGGAACAGGAGGCCCGCCGCCGCGAGATCCGCCGCCAGCGCCTCAACCTCCTGGTGGCCACGCCCCTGGCCCTCCTGGTCATGCTCGGGACCTTCCAGCCCTACGGCGTCCTCTCCCGGATCGTGCCCGCCTTCCTGCACGCCAAGCCGGTGCTGTTCCTGCTCACGACCCCCCTGGTGGCGGGCCCCGGGGCCCAGTTCTTCGCGCACTCGTTCGCCGGGCTGCGCCGCGGGGTCACGGACATGAACCTCCTCTACGCCACCGGGATCGGGGCGGCCTACCTCATCGCGGTGGTGAACACCTTCTGGCCCCAGGCCGGGTTCGGCGGCCCGCAGGCCACCTTCTACGAGGCCGCGGCGCTGCTGACGTGGTTCATCCTCCTGGGCCGCTACCTGGAGGCCGTCACCCGGGGCCGGGCGTCGGAGGCCATCCGGCGGCTCATGCGGCTGCAGCCGCGCCGGGCCCGGGTGGTGCGGGACGGCCGGGAGGTGGAGGTCTCGGTGGAGGAGGTGGAGGTGGGCGACGTGCTGGTGGTCCGGCCCGGGGAGCAGATTCCCGTGGACGGCGTCGTCCTGGACGGCTACTCGGCGGTGGACCAGTCCATGATCACCGGCGAGAGCCTGCCCGTGGAGAAGCAGCCCGGGGACGAGGTCATCGGCGGGACGCTCAACAGGACCGGCTCGTTCACCTTCCGCGCCACCCGGGTGGGTCGCGACACGGCCCTGGCGCAGATCATCCGGCTGGTGGAGGAGGCGCAGACCTCCAAGGCGCCCATCCAGAAGCTGGCCGACGTCGTGGCGGGCCGGTTCATCTTCTGGGTGCACGTGCTCGCGCTGGCGACCTTCGCCTTCTGGTACTTCGTGGGCTACGACCTGTGGTTCAGTCCCCTGACGCGCCTGATGCTCACCCCCTACGCGCTCTCGGGCGCCAGCGCCGTGGGGTTCGCGGTGCTGGTGAGCATCGCGGTGCTCGTCATCTCCTGCCCCTGCGCGGTGGGGTTGGCGACCCCCGCGGCCATGATGGCGGGCACCGGGAAGGCGGCGGAGTTCGGCATCCTCTTCAAGGGCGCCGACGCGGTGGAGAACCTGTCGAAGGTGCAGGTGGTGGTGTTCGACAAGACGGGCACGCTGACCGCAGGAGTTCCGTCGGTGACCGACGTAGTGGCCGCGGGGCTGCCCGAGGACGAGCTGCTGCGCCTGGCCGCGGCCGCGGAGTCACGCTCCGAGCACCCGTTGGGGGAGGCTGTGGTCCGGGCCGCCCGGCAGCGGTCTCTGGCCCTTCCCGACCCCGACGAGTTCCAGGCGGTGCCGGGCCGCGGGGTGGTGGCCGCGGTGGAGGGCCGCCAGGTCCTGCTGGGCAACCGCCTCCTCCTGGCCGAGCGGGGAGTCCCGGTGGGGGAGCTGGCGGGGCGGGCGGAGGAGCTGGAGGCGCAGGGCAAGACCGCCATGTTCGTGGCGGTGGACGGGCGCCCGGCGGGCCTCCTAGCCGTGGCGGACACCCTGCGGGAAACCACGCCCGTCGCGGTCCGGGAGCTGCAGCGGATGGGGATCCGGGTGGCCATGCTCACGGGCGACAACCGCCGCACCGCCCGGGCCATCGCCCGGCAGCTGGGCATGGATGAGGTGCTGGCCGAGGTGCTGCCGGCCGACAAGGCGGCGGAGATCGCGCGCCTGCAGTCCCAGGGCTTCCGGGTGGCCATGGTGGGCGACGGGATCAACGACGCCCCGGCCCTCGCCCGGGCGGACGTGGGGATCGCCATGGGGGCGGGGACGGACGTGGCCAAGGAGACCGGCCACGTGGTGCTGGTGAAGGACGACCTGCTGGACGTGGTGGCCGCGGTCCAGATCGCCCGCGCCACCATGGGTCTGGTGAGGCAGAACCTGTTCTGGGCCTTCGCCTACAACACCGCGGCCATCCCCCTGGCCTTCGGCATCCTGTATCCGGTCCTGCGCCAGATCGTCAGCCCGGAGCTCGCGGCGGTCCTCATGGCCACCAGCTCCCTGTCGGTCACGCTGAACACCCAGCGGATGCGGGGGTACGTCCCGCCGGTGCGCCGGCGGTACCGGACGGCCGCGCCCGCGCCGCTGCCGGCGACGCCCACGCCGGCTCCGGCGGGGAGGTGAACGACGGTGCAGAACGCGCCCCGCGATCCTTCGACCACGGGGGCCGCCGTGTCCGTGGGACTCTCCCTGCTGGCGGCCCTGGCCTTCATGGGCCTGGCCACCCTGACGGGGGAGACGTCCTGGGCCGGCCGCCTCGTGGGCGCCGTCTGGGTGTTCCTCCTGACGGCCATCATCCTCATGCCGGTGATCGTCCCGCGCGTCCGCGCCCGCGCGGGCCGGCGGTGACCGGCGGCGGCCGTCCCGCAGCGGCGCGGAGGCGACGGGGAAAGGAGGAGGGACGATGCAGGTCACGTTGAAGGTGCCGCGGATCCACTGCAGCGGCTGCGTCCGCACGGTGACCCAGGCCCTGGGAAAGCTGCCGGGGGTGCGGACGGTGGAGGCCAGCGAGACCACGAAGGAAGTGCGGCTGGAGTTCGACCCGGCGCAGGTCAGCGAGGAGAAGATCCGCTCCACCCTGGCGCTGATCGGGTATCCGGCGGCCTGAGCGCCGTGGGGGGTCCGGACGGCGGCCGCCGCCTGTCGGCGAGGGCAGGGCCGGATCCCCGATCCCGCGGTGCTATAATCAGGCCGGCGCGCCCGTAGCTCAACGGACAGAGCGGCAGGCTTCGAACCTGTAGGCTGGGGGTTCGACTCCCTCCGGGCGCGCCAGCGCCGTCGCCGGCATCCCCGGCAGGTCCCCCGGACCCGGAAAGTGCCCCCTGGCGCATCTCAGAGGTCCCGGGCCCGGCCCGGTCGGGTCATCGGGGCGGGGGGAGGACGGTCCACAGGAGGGTCCGGGCGTACGCCAGGGTCTGCTCGACCGCCTGAGGGTCCACGTTGTCCAGGGTGTCCGTCGGCCAGTGCCAGTGGGGCGGGACCCCGCGCTCCAGGCGCACCAGGGTCAGGCACCGATAGCCGGCGCGGACCAGGGGGAGGGTGTCGAAGTAGGCCAGCCGGTACTGCACCGGCACGGCGCCGTCCAGCCGCCGCGCCGCGTCCACCAGCGCCCCGGAGGAGCGGTGCAGCCGCAGCATCCCCTCCGCCTCGGCGTAGTGCAGCTGACCTCGGCCGACGTTGTCGATGTTGAGGACGAGGGTGTCCCGGGGCGGGGGCAAATCTTTCAGCAGCGCCCGGGCCCCGCGCGCCCCCACCTCCTCCGACCCGGTGAGGGCCAGCCACAGCTCCACTCCGGGCGGCAGGCGAGGAGCGGTGTCCAGGAACAGCTGCACGGCCACCGCCACCCCGCTGGCGTTGTCGTTGGCGCCGTTGACATAGGGCGCCGTCCACTCCCGGTGCCACAGCAGCGCCGCCTGCAGGAGGAAGAACAGACCCACCGGCCGGCTGAGAAGGGGAGAGGCCGCCGCCAGCAGGGGGAGCGCGGTGGCCAGGACGGCCTGCAGGACGAACGTCCGCCGGAACCCGTGCACCCGGCGCGGGTGGTAGAGGAAGAACGTCTTGGCCGTGTCATAGTGGGCCAGCAGCACGATCCGGCGGTCGCCGCGGCCCGCCCGGGCGAGGAGGTTGTGGGAGACGTGGGGGGCGAACAGGGCGTCCCAGGGCGTGCCCCACCCGTCGAAGTAGGCCCAGAACCAGTACGCCCCCAGCAGGGCCAGCCAGGGCTGGGGCTGGACGCCTCCCAGGCCCAGCAGCAGGCCGATGACCAGCAGTTCCCACCCGTAGGTCCGGGGAGCGCGGAACCGTCGGACCTCCGCCGGATACCCCCGCTCGGCCAGGTAGGCCGCGAGCATCTCCGCGGCCCGGTGCTCCGCATCGGTGGCGCTGCCCCGGTGGGGGAGCGCGGACAGGGTCCGGAGCAGGTCCAGCGGGCTCAGGCCAGCACCAGCCGGCCGTCGCTCATGTCGGTGACGACCGCCAGGGACTCGACGGGGACGCCCAGGCGGCTCAGGGCGGCGCGGCCGCCTTCGAAGGACTTCTCGATCACCGCCCCCACGCCCACCACGACGGCGCCGGCGGCCTGGGCCAGCCGGGCCAGGCCCAGGATGGTCTGGCCGGTGGCCAGGAAGTCGTCCACGATCAGCACCCGGTCGCCGGAGCCCAGGTACTCGGGGGAAACGATGAGCTCCACCATCTGGCCCCGGGTGTGGGAGGGGGCGACGGTGAGCAGCACCTGGTCCGGCATCGTCACCGGGCGGCTGCGGCGGGCATACACCAGGGGGACCCGCAGGTGCAGGGCGGTGGTCACCGCCGGCGCGATCCCCGAGATCTCCGCCGTGAGGACCTTGGTGGCTCCCACCCCGGCAAAGCGCGCGGCCAGCTCGCGCCCGCAGGCGTCCATCAGCACGGGATCCACCTGGTGGTTGAGAAAGCTGTCCACCTTGAGGATCCCGCGGCCCAGATTGCGCCCTTCCTGCAGAATCCGCTCGCGCAGCGCCTGCACCGCGGCCTCCCCGGGAGCCGTCCCCCTCCCGGCGACACCCGCCGGGGTGCTCCCCCGGACGGGCCGTGTGGATGTTCCGCCCCGCCCGGCCGGTTCCCTGTCGCCGGCGGCCGTCTGGCGGGCGGGCCCGGGCGGGCAGGAGACAGGCGGACCCCGGGAGCGCGCCGGCCCGGGGCCGCGCGGGGAACGCCGTGGACATCGTGGAGCTGCTGACCCTGGCCCGACAGCGGCAGGCATCGGACCTGCACATCAAGGTGGGCAACCACCCCATCGTCCGGGTGAACGGCCGCCTCCTGCCCCTGACCGACCTGCCGGTCCTGGACGCCGCCGCCGCCCGGGCCCTCATCGAGAGCATGATGACCGACGAGCAGCGCGCCCACTTCCGCAAGCACCTGGAGCTGGACTTCGCCTACAGCGTCGCGGGGGTGTCCCGGTTCCGGGTCAACGTCTACCAGCAGCGGGGGTCCATCGGGGCCGCCATCCGCGCCATCCCCATGGGCGTCCCCACCCTGGAGGACCTGGGTCTGCCCGACGTGGTCCGCCGCCTGGCCGCCCTGCCCCGGGGCCTGGTCCTGGTGACCGGCCCCACCGGCAGCGGCAAGTCCACCACCCTGGCGGCCATGATCCACCACATCAACCAGACCCGGGCCGTCCACATCGTGACCATCGAAGACCCCATCGAGTACCTCCACAAGGACATCCGCAGCGTCATCAACCAGCGGGAGGTGGGCATGGACACCCACTCGTTTGCCACCGCCCTGCGCCACGTGCTGCGCCAGGACCCCGACGTGATCCTCATCGGCGAGATGCGCGACCTGGAGACCATCGCCACCGCCATCACCGCGGCCGAGACCGGCCACCTGGTGCTGGCCACCCTCCACACCCAGAGCGCCGCCCAGACGGTGGACCGGATCGTCGACGTCTTCCCGCCCCACCAGCAGGCCCAGATCCGCACCCAGCTGTCGGTGGCCCTGGAGGGTGTGATCTCCCAGACCCTCATTCCCCTGGCGTCGGGGTCCGGACGGGTGGCGGCCGTCGAGGTGATGGTGGCCACCGGGGCGATCCGCAACCTCATCCGGGAAGGCAAGACCTACCAGATCCCCTCGGCGATCATGTCGGGGGCCCGGGAGGGCATGCAGACGCTCAACCAGGCCCTGCGGGCCCTGGTGGAGCAGAAGAAGGTGACCTACGAGGACGCCGCGGCCAAGTCGCCCAACGAGAAAGAGCTGGCCCAGCTGCTGGGGCAGGCGTCGTAGGCCCGCCCGCCCCGGTCCTTCTGGCCTCGTCCCCCGTTGTGTATAATGTCTACCGGACCGGCGGGCCGGTAGCTCAACTGGTAGAGCAGCGGACTCTTAATCCGCGGGTTGAGGGTTCGAGTCCCCCCCGGCCCCCCACGGAGGAGGGAAAAGGGAAAAAGGAAAAGGGAAAAGGGTCGTCCCTTTTTCCCTTTTCCCTATTCCTTTTTCCCTTTTGCGGGCGGGCGTGGCGGAATCCGGCAGACGCGCAGGACTTAGGATCCTGTGGGGTCACCCCGTGGGGGTTCAACTCCCTCCGCCCGCACCAGGCCGGGACCCGCCGGGACGGGGGAGCCGCGACGGGATGGCAGACCGATGAAGGTGGAGGTCCGCAGGGAGGCGCCGGCGCGGGCGGTTCTGGAAGTGGAGATCCCGCCCGAGACGGTCCGCCGGGGCGTGGAACGGGCGCTGCAGCGGGTGAACCAGCGGGTGGAGATCCCCGGGTTCCGCCGGGGCAAGGCGCCCCGGGCCCTGCTGGTGCGCCACGTGGGGTGGGAGACCATCTCCGACGAGGCGGTGAAGCTGCTGGTCCCCGACGCTTACAGTGAGGCGGTGCGCCAGGCGGGCCTGCGTCCGCTGGCCCAGCCGGACATCCAGGTGGACGAGGTGGTGGAGGGCCAGCCGCTGCGGTTTGTGGCCACCGTGGACCTGGTCCCCGAGGTGGTCCTGGGCGACTACCGGGCCATCCGCATCGACCCCGCCGACCCCCGGGTCACCGACGTCGACGTGGAGGCGGCGCTGGAGGACCTGCGGGTGCGCCACGCGGTCCTGGAGGCCGTGCCCGCGGCCGCCGCGGACGGGGACTACGTCCTCATCCGCACGCGGGAGGTCACCGGCGCCGCAGGCCGCCTTCTGCCGGGCAAGGACTACCTGGTGGAGATCGGCGGCGGGGTGTACCCGGCCGAACTGGAGGCGTCCCTGACCGGCGCCCGGGCCGGCGAGCACCGCACCGTGAGCCTGGAAGGCGGGGCGCAGGTGACGGTGGAGGTGGTGGACGTCCGCCGCCGGAAGCTGCCCGAGCTGACCGACGACTTCGCCAGGGCGGCGGGCAGGGTGGAGACGCTGGACCAGCTGCGGGCGCAGCTGCGGGAGCGCCTGGACCAGGAGGCGCGGGAGCGGGCGCGCCGCCAGGACGAGGAGCGGGCCCTGGAGGCCCTGCTGGCCGGCGCCCGGGTGGAGCTGCCGGCACGGTTGGTGGACCACGAGGTCGACCACCTGGTGGAGGACCTCACCGAGTCGCTGGCGCGCCGCGGTCTCACCCTGGAGCGCTACCTGCAGCTGCAGGACAAGACCGACGCCCAGCTGCGGGAAGAGCTGCGGCCGGCGGCCGAGCGCCGGCTGCGCACCCGGCTGGCGCTGGACGAGGTGGCGCGGGCCGAAGGCCTGGATCCCACCCAGGAGGAGATCGATCGGGAGGTAGAGAACGTTGCCCGCGACCTGCGCCAGGACCTGTCCCAGGTGCGGCAGTGGCTGGAGCGGTCGGGCCGGCTGGAGGGTATCCGGGCCGCCCTGCGGCGCCGGAAGGCCCTGGCCTTCCTGGTGGCCACGGCCCGGGGTGAGCGACCATGACGCTGGTTCCCATCGTGGTGGAACAGACCGCCCGGGGCGAGCGGGCTTACGACATCTACTCCCGCCTGCTGAAGGACCGCATCGTCTTCGTGGGCGGGCCCATCGACGACGACGTGGCCAACCTGGTGATCGCCCAGCTGCTGTTCCTGGAGGGGGAGGACCCCGAGAAGGACATCTACCTGTACATCAACAGCCCCGGGGGCGTCCTACAGGCGGGGCTGGCCATTTACGACACCATGCAGTACATCCGGCCCGACGTGGCGACCATCTGCGTGGGCCTGGCCGCCAGCGTGGCGGCCGTGATTCTGGCCGGCGGCGCCAAGGGCAAGCGGTCGGCCCTGCCGTACTCCCAGGTCCTCATCCACCAGCCCTGGGGAGGCGCCCAGGGGACGACGGCCGACATCGACATTCAGGCCAAACAGTTCCTCAAGCTGCGAGCCCTGGTGAACGAGATCCTGGCCAAACACACCGGCCAGCCGGTGGAACGCATCGAGCGCGACACCGACCGGGACTTCTGGATGGACGCCCAGGCGGCCAAGGAGTACGGGTTGATCGACGAGGTGATCAGGTACCGGGAGAAGGTCACCGCCGCTCCCCGGGATCGGTAGGGCCATGACACGGGACCGGATGTTCCGTTTCGGGGACGGGGAGCGGCTCAAGTGCTCCTTCTGCGGCAAGTCCCAGGACCAGGTCCGCAAGCTGGTGGCCGGCCCCGGGGTGTACATCTGCGACGAGTGCGTCGAGCTGTGCAACGAGATCATCGAGGAGGAGCTGTACGGCGAGACCGACGCCCCCGCCGCCCCCCGCCACACCCCCAAGCCCAAGGAGATCTACGACACCCTCTGCCAGTACGTGGTGGGCCAGGACCGGGCCAAGAAGGCCCTGGCGGTGGCCGTCTACAACCACTTCAAGCGCATCGGCAGCCGCCGGTCCACCGACGTGGAGCTGCAGAAGTCCAACATCCTGCTCATCGGCCCCACCGGGTGCGGCAAGACCCTGCTGGCCCAGACCCTGGCCAAGATCCTGGACGTGCCCTTCGCCATCGCCGACGCCACGTCCCTGACCGAGGCGGGCTACGTGGGGGAGGACGTGGAGAACATCCTCCTGCGCCTGATCCAGGCCGCCGACTTCGACGTGAAGAAGGCCGAGCGGGGCATCATCTACATCGACGAGACCGACAAGATCGCCCGCAAGTCCGAAAACCCCAGCATCACCCGGGACGTCTCCGGCGAGGGCGTCCAGCAGGCGCTGCTGAAGATCCTGGAGGGGACGGTGGCGAACGTGCCGCCCCAGGGCGGCCGCAAGCACCCCCACCAGGAGTTCATCCAGATCGACACCACCAACATCCTGTTCATCTGCGGGGGGGCGTTCGAGGGCCTGGACCGCATCATCGAGTCCCGGCTGCGGCAGACCACCATCGGGTTCGGGGCCCGCATCGAGCCCCGGACCAAGCGGTCTTTGGCCGAGATCCTCTCCCACGTGATGCCCCAGGACCTGCTGCGGTACGGCATGATCCCCGAGTTCATCGGCCGGCTGCCCATCATCGTGCCCCTGGACCCCCTGGACGAGGCCGACCTGGTGCGCATCCTGGTGGAGCCCCGCAACGCCCTGGTGCGCCAGTACCAGAAGATCCTGGAGATGGACGGCGTGGAGCTGGTGTTCACCGACGACGCCCTGCGGGCCATCGCCCGGGAAGCCCTGGCCCGCAACACCGGCGCCCGGGGACTGCGCACCATCATCGAGGACATCATGCTCAACATCATGTACGAGATCCCTTCCCGCCCCGACGTCAAGCGCTGTGTCGTCACCGAGGACGCGGTGCTGCGGCGGAGCGAGCCCCTGCTGATGACCGCCTCCGACCTCAAGCGCGCGGCCAAAGACAGGCCCGCCTGACCCGGACCGCCCCGTGTCTGGGCCGGGGCGGAGGCGGGCATGGTACAATGAATATTTGGGCGGGCCCCTCGGGCGGCCCGCTCCGCGGGCCGCGGGGGGATTCGGGTCCCCCCGCGATGTTTGTGGGGCCGCCGGATGCAGGACCGCCGGTGGAGGCGTCCTGGCCGGGCGGCCCCGACACGAGGAGGATCCATGGCCGAACGCGCCGAGACGCCGATCCGCGACGTCCTGCCCCTGCTGCCGCTGAAGGGCACCGTGATCATGCCCCGCCAGGTGGCTCCCCTGGGCGTGGGACGCCCCAAGTCCCTGCGCGCCCTGGAGGCGGCCCTGGCCGCAGACCGGACGATCCTGCTGACGGCCCAGAAGCAGGAAGACCTGGACGACCCCACCCCGGCCGACATCTACACGGTGGGGACCGTGTGCCGCATCCTCCAGGTGGGCCGGCAGCCCGACGGCGTCCTGCAGGTGGTGGTGGAGGGGGTGGTCCGGGCCGAGGTGCGGGCCGTGGAGCGCACCGACCCCTACTTCGAGGTCCGGGTGGCCCTGCGGCCGGACCCGGTGGACAGGAGCCTGGAGGTGGAGGCCCTGGTCCGGGGCGTGCTGTCCCAGTTCGAGCGGTTCGCCCGCCTCAGCCGGGCGGTGCCGCCCGAGCAGTACACCGCCATCACCCAGGCCGACGACCCGGGGACCCTGGCCGACCTGGTGGCCCCCCACCTGCCCATCAAGCTGGAGGAGCGCCAGCAGCTGCTGGAGGCCCCGCCCCGGGACCGGCTGGACCTGCTGAGCCAGATCCTCTCCCGCGAGATCAGCATCCTGGAGCTGGAGCGCAAGATCCAGAACCGGGTGCGCAAGCAGATGGAGAAGAGCCAGCGGGAGTACTTCCTCAAGGAGCAGATGAAGGCCATCCAGCAGGAGCTGGGGGAGATCGACGAGCGCGCCAGCGAGGTGGCCGAATACCGCAAGAAGATCGAGGCCGCCCACCTGCCCGACCACGTCCGGGAGAAGGCGCTGGAGGAACTGGCCCGCCTGGAGAAGATGCCGCCCATGGTGGCGGAGGCGGTGGTGGTGCGGACGTACCTGGACTGGCTGCTGGCGGTGCCCTGGTCGGTGCGGACCGAGGACCGGCTGGACATCGCCGAAGCCCGCCGCATCCTGGACGAGGACCACTACGGGCTGGAGAAGGCCAAGGAGCGGGTCATCGAGTACCTGGCGGTGCGCACCCTGGCCCCCACCAGCAAGGGGCCCATCCTGTGCTTCATCGGGCCGCCGGGGGTCGGCAAGACGTCCCTGGGGCGGTCCATCGCCCGGGCCCTGGGGCGCAAGTTCGTCCGGGTGAGCCTGGGAGGGGTCCGGGACGAGGCGGAGATCCGCGGCCACCGCCGGACCTACGTGGGGGCGCTGCCCGGGCGCATCGTCCAGGGTCTGAAGACCGCCGGCAGCAAGAACCCGGTCTTCATGCTGGACGAGATCGACAAGCTGGGCGTGGACTGGCGGGGGGACCCGTCGTCGGCCCTGCTGGAGGCCCTGGACCCGGAGCAGAACCACAGCTTCAGCGACCACTACCTGGAGCTGCCCCTGGACCTGTCCGAGGTGATGTTCATCTGCACCGGGAACATCCTGGACACCATCCCGCCGGCGCTGCGGGACCGGCTGGAGGTGATCCGCTTCCCCGGCTACATCGAGGAGGAGAAGCTGAAGATCGCCACCCAGTTCCTGGTGCCCAAGCAGCTGCGGGAGAACGGCCTGCGGGCCGACCAGGTGACCCTCACCGAGGAGGCCCTGCGCCGGATCGTCCGGGAGTACACCCGGGAGGCGGGGGTCCGTAACCTGGAGCGGGAGATCGCCACCATCTTCCGCAAGGTGGCCACCGAGGTGGCCACCGGCCGGGCCACCCGGGTGAAGGTGACCCCCGCCCGGCTGCGGCGGTTTTTGGGCCCGCCGCGGTTCCGCTACGGGGTCGCCGAGCAGTCCGACGAGGTGGGCGCGGCCACCGGGCTCATCTACAGCGAGATGGGCGGCGACGTGGTGACGGTGGAAGCCACCCTGATGCGCGGGGAGGGCAAACTCATCCTCACGGGCCAGCTGGGCGACGTGCTGAAGGAGTCCGGCCAGGCGGCCCTGACCTACGTGCGCTCCCGGTCCCGGCGGCTGGGGGTGGACGAGGAGTGGTACACCAAGTACGACGTGCACATCCACATTCCCGCCGGCGCCGTGCCCAAGGACGGCCCGTCGGCGGGAATCACCCTCGCCACCGCCCTGGCGTCGGCGGTGACCGGGCGGCCGGTCCGCAAGGACGTGGCCATGACCGGCGAGATCACCCTGCGGGGCAAGGTCCTGCCCATCGGAGGCGTCAAGGAGAAGGTCCTGGCGGCCCACCGGGCCGGCATCAAGACGGTCATCCTGCCCAAGGAGAACGAGAAGGACCTGGAGGAGATCCCGCCCCACGTCCGCCAGCGGCTGCGGTTTGTCCTGGTGGACCACGTGGACCAGGTCCTGGCCGAAGCCCTGCTGCCCGTCCCGGCCCCCGGGGCCCGGGACCTGATCCCGCCCCCGGCCCTGGAGCCCCTGCGGCCGACTCCTCAGCCCACCCAGCAGATGATGGCGTGACGGAGAGGGAAGAGGGAAGAACCTCCTCCCTTCTCCCTTCATCCTTCACCCTTCTTCCCTCTTCCTTCTTCCCTCTTCCCTCCCCCGTGGCACGCCCCTTGCTCTGAAAGGCGGGTGTCCCATGGCCACGGCGCGGGCGTATCCGACCAGGTCAGCCAAGCGGCTGGGCGAACTGCTGCTGGAAGCCGGCGCGATCACCCGGGCCCAGCTGGACGACGCCCTGGAGGAGCAGAAGCGCACCGGTAAGCGGCTGGCCCAGATCTTCATCGACAGGGGGCTGCTGGCCAAAGGCGAGGCCGGCCGGTGGCTCGCCCTGCAGCAGGGCTACGAGTACGTGAACCTCACCGCCGAGCCC
Source organism: Armatimonadota bacterium (assembly GCA_037440005.1). Classification (GTDB taxonomy): domain Bacteria; phylum Sysuimicrobiota; class Sysuimicrobiia; order Sysuimicrobiales; family Kaftiobacteriaceae; genus Calidihabitans. Next base: position 16,926 of record JBBIUY010000018.1, read on the forward strand.
ATCGACGTCCGCATCGCCCAGCTGCTGCCCGAGCCCTTCATCCGCCGCCTGATGGCCCTGCCCATCCGCCAGGAAGGCACCGACCTGGTGGTGGCCATGGCCGATCCCTCGGACATCCTGGCCATCGACGAGATCGCTCGCGCCACGGGATTGCGGGTGCAGCCGGTGTTCACCACCGAAAGCGACCTGGAGTGGGCGCTGGGTCAGCTGTTTGGCGATGTGGCCGGCAAGATCAACAAGGCCGCCAGCCTGGTGGACACCATCGAGTTCGGCCACGCCCGCGACGGGGAGGGGCCCGACGAGAGCATCGTCGTCCTGGGCAACGAGTCCTCGCCCCCGGTCATCCAGATGGTGGACTCGATCCTGCAGGCCGCCATCACCTCGCGCACCACCGACATCCACCTGGAGCCCCAGCTCCACCAGGCGCGGGTCCGGTTCCGCATCGACGGCATGCTGTACGACAAGGCCACCATCCCCCGGCTGCTGTACGCCGCGGTGGTGAGCCGCATCAAGGTCCTGGCGGCCCTGGACATCGCCGAGCACAACAAGCCCCAGGACGGGCGCATCACCATGCGGCTGCGGGACCGGGAGTACGACGTGCGGGTGGGCATCACCAGCACCGCCTTCGGCGAGCGGGTGGTCATGCGGCTGCTGGACAAGAGCAACGTGATGCTGGGACTGGACCGCCTGGGCATCCCGCCCGAGCAGGAGCAGCTGATCCAGAGCCTGATCCGCAAGCCCCACGGCATGATCCTGGTCACCGGGCCCACCGGCAGCGGCAAGACCACCACCCTGTACTCCTGCCTGCACGCCATCAACGACCCGTCCCGGAACATCATCACCATCGAGGACCCCATCGAGTACTACCTGGAGGGGATCTCCCAGATCCCGGTGCGGCCCCGGGCGGGGGTGACGTTCGCCACGGGCCTGCGCAGCATTCTGCGCCAGGACCCCGACGTGGTGATGGTGGGGGAGATCCGGGACGCCGAGACCGCCAAGATCTCGGTGCACGCGGCCCTGACGGGCCACCTGGTGTTCAGCACCCTGCACACCAACGACGCCGCCGGATCGGTGGTACGGCTGGTGGACATGGGCATCGAGCCCTACTTCATCACGTCCTGCCTGATCGCCACCATCGGCCAGCGGCTGATGCGCCGCCTGTGCCCCGCCTGCAAGCAGCCCTACCCGGTCACCCGGGACCTGGTCACCGAGCTGGGGCTGCCCCCGGACAGCACCGCCACCCTGTACCGCCCGGTCGGGTGCCCCGAGTGCGACCGCACGGGGTACCGGGGCCGGTTCTGCGTCATGGAGATCTTCCGGATGACCGACGCCATCCGCGAGCTGGTCCTGGCCCACAAGCCCGCCACCGCCCTGCGGGACGCCGCCGTGGCCGCCGGGATGACCACCATCCAGGACGCGGCCCGCGCCCGGGTCCTGGACGGCACCACCAGCGTGGAGGAGCTGCGCCGGGTCATCTACGTGGACGAGTAGCCCGGCTGTGGTATAATAGCCGCCAAGCGATGACGGGGAGGAGTACCCGCGGGCCCTCCCAGAGAGGGACGCGTGCGGCTGGGAGGCGTCCCGTGACGGCCCGCGGGGAAGGTCGCCCCGGAGCGTGACCGCCGGCGGGCCGCCCGCGGCGGTCCGGACGCGCCCGTGACCGCGCCCAGAGCGCCGCGCCCTCATCGGCGCGGAAGGCAGGTGGTACCGCGGGGCAGGACGCCCCGTCCTGAACGGACGGGGCGTTTGTCATTGGGGCCCAGGCCCGGGAGGAGACCGTGGCCCGGACGACGATCCCGACCACGTACGACCCGCGCCAGGTGGAGGTGGCGCGCTACCGGATCTGGAAGGAGGCGGGCTACTTTCGGGCCGTGCCCGACCCGGCGCGCCGGCCGTGGGCGGTGATGATGCCGCTGCCCAACGTGACCGGTGAGCTGCACATCGGGCACGCGCTGAACAACAGCGTCCAGGACGTGCTGACCCGCTTCCGCCGCATGCAGGGATTCTGCGCCCTCTACCAGCCTGGCACCGACCACGCCGGCATCGCCACCCAGAACGTGGTGGAGCGGGAGCTGGCCCGGGAGGGCCTACGGCGGGAGGACCTGGGACGGGAGAAGTTCCAGGAGCGGGTGTGGGCCTGGGTCCGCAAGTACGGCAGCATCATCTACAGCCAGCTGGAGCGGCTGGGGATCTCCTGCGACTGGGACCGCAAGGTGTTCACTCTGGACCCGGACTACTCCCGGGCGGTCCTGGAGGCCTTCGTCCGCCTGTACCGCAAGGGCCTGATCTACCGCGGCCGTCACATGGTGAACTGGTGCCCCCGGTGCGAGACGGTGATCTCGGACCTGGAGGTGGTGCACGAGGAGGTGGACTCCTCCCTGTGGTACGTGCGCTACCCGGGTGCCGACGGAGGTCCGGGGGTGGTGGTGGCCACCCAGCGGCCGGAGACGATCCTGGCCGACGTGGCCGTGGCCGTCCACCCCGCCGACGACCGCTACCGACACCTGGTGGGCACCACGGTCCTGGTCCCCCTGGTCCGCCGGCCGGTGCCGGTGATCGCCGATCCCCGGGTGGACCCGGCGTTCGGCACCGGCGCCGTGAAGATCACCCCGGGCCACGACCCCCTGGACCACGAGATCGGGGCCGACCACCGCCTGCCGACCCTGGTGGTGCTGGACTCGCGGGGGAGGATGACCGGGGAGGCGGGCCGGTACGCCGGACTGGACCGCCTGGCGGCCCGGGAGGCGGTGGCCGTCGACCTGCAGGAGGCCGGTCTGCTGGAGCGGGTGGAGCCCTACCGCTCCAGCGTGGGGCACTGCGACCGGTGCCACACGGTCATCGAGCCCTCCATCAGCGACCAGTGGTTCCTGGACGTGGCGGAGATGGCCCGGCGCGCCGCCGACGCCATCCGGGCCGGGCGGGTGCGCTTTCACCCGCAGCGGTGGACCAAGGTGGCCCTGGACTGGCTGGACGGCATCCGGCCCTGGGTGATCTCCCGCCAGCTGTGGTGGGGGCACCGGATCCCCGTCTGGCAGTGCGCGGCCTGCGGCGAGCGGACGGCCGACACGGCCGCGCCGGCCGCCTGCCCGCGCTGCGGGGGGGCGGACCTGGTCCAGGACCCGGACGTGCTGGACACCTGGTTCAGTTCGGCCCTGTGGCCCCTGGCGACTCTGGGATGGCCCCGGGACACCGCGGACCTGCGCTACTTTTACCCCACCAGCGTCCTGGTCACCGACCGGGGGATCATCTTCCTGTGGGTGTGCCGGATGATCATGTTCGGCCTGGAGTTCATGGGCGAGGTGCCCTTCGCCGACGTGTACATCCACCCCACGGTCCTCACCCTCACCGGCCAGCGGATGAGCAAGTCCCTGGGCACCGGCATCGACCCCCTGGAGATGGCCGACGGCCGCGGCTACGGCGCCGACGCGGTGCGCTTCGCGCTGATCTCCCGGTGCTCCCAGGCCCAGCAGGACATGCGCTTTGGCGAGAAGATGATCGAGGACGTCCGGAACTTCAACACCAAGCTGTGGAACGCCACCCGATTCGTCCTGCTGCACCTGGACGGCTTCGACCACCGGGCCCCGGCGCCCGCGCCGGCGGCCCTGTCGACGGCGGACCGCTGGATCCGCAGCCGCCACGCCCGCCTGGCCGGCGAGGTCACCGCCCTGCTGGAGGCCTACGAGTTCGACAAGGCCGCGCGCGCCCTGTACGACTTCATCTGGGGGGAGTTCTGCGACTGGTACGTGGAGATGGCCAAGGCCGACCTCCAGCGGGAGGCGGGGGACCCGGTCCGCCGCCACGCCGTCCAGCACACCCTGTGGGTGGTGCTGTCCCGGACCGTCCAGCTCCTGCACCCCATCATGCCCTTCATCACCGAGGAGGTCTGGCAGCTGCTGCCCCACGACGGCCCCAGCATCATGGTCTCCCCGTGGCCGCAGCCCGACCCCGGGTGGGTGGACCACCAGGCGGAGGCGGAGGTGGCGGTGGTCAAGGACACCATCCGGGCGATCCGCAGCTTGCGGGCGGAGCTGGCCCTGCCCCCGGGGCGGCGCGTCCCGGTGCGCCTGCGGGCAGACGGGCCGACCCGGGCCATGCTCGAGCGCGCCCGGCCGTACCTGGCCGACCTGGCCCGCGCCGAGCCCGTCCACCTGGACGACCCGGCCGTCCCCCGCCCGGCCGGGTGCGCCGCCGCCGTGCTACCGCAGGTGGAGGTCCTGCTGCCGCTGGCGGGCCTGGTGGACGCGGCGCGGGAGCAGGCGCGGCTGCGCAAGACGGTGGACCAGGTGGAGGCGGAGATCCGGCGGCTGGAGGGGCGGTTGCAGGACCACGAGTTCACCGCGCGGGCGCCGGCCGAGATCGTGGCCCAGCAGCGCCAGCGGGCGGAGGAGCTGCGGGTTCGCGCCCGTCGGATCCGCGAACTGCTCGAGGCGCTGGCGGCGGAGGGCTGAGGCGTCTGCACAGAGTCCCCGTCTCCGCCGAGCGGTACGAGGCGGCTCGCCGGGCTGTCCGGGGGGTCGCCGCCGCCGTGCGGCTCGTCCGCCTGTACTCGGTCGGCCACACGCTGGCAGTCCAGGCGCTGCGGTCCGCCGAACAGGACCTGCGGGCGTATCTGGCCTCCTACGGCCCCCTGGACGTGCGGGCGGCGCCCCGGGGAGTGGTCTTTGACTTCTCCGCGCAGGCCTGTGAGGACGACGTGCTGGAAGACCTCCGCCGGGCCCTGGACGCCGCCGGGGTGGACGGGCTGCGCTTTCTGCCCGACCTGACCGCCTCGGACCTGGAGGCGCTGGTGGACGCCCTGGCGCTCCCGCGGGCGGCCCTGGAGCGCGCCGGCGGCCTGGGCCGGCACCTGCTGGACCGCGGAGTCCGGGCGGTCGGGACGCTCCCCCCCGCGCCGGCCGCTCCGGATCCGCAGGAGGCGCTGCTGCGGGCGCTGCGGGACCACCCCGAGCAGGTGCCGGCCCGCCTGGCCGGGGCGGCCGGATCCGACCCGTCCGCGGCGGCCGAGGTGCTGCAGGCCGCGGATGCCGGGCTGGCCGCCTGGCCCCGCGCGGCCCGGGACCTGGCGCGGGCCCGCCTGGCCGAAGCCGTCCTGAGGCTGGACGAGCCCCTGCGCACGACTCTCTGCCGCCTGGTGGTGGACCGACTTTCCGACCCGTGGGCCGCGTCGGTGGCCATCCACTGGCCCGCAGTTCTGGTGGAGGCGCTGTGCGGGCCGGACCTGTCGGGCCGCCTGCGGGCGCTGCACCGCGGCCCCGCGGAAGGCCCCCTCCCACAGGCGCCTCCCCCTGCGGACCCGGAGGCGGCCAGGGCGGCGCTGGAGTCGGCGGTCGGGCGGGTCCACGCGGTATCGCGTCTGGTGGAGGCCATGGCCTTTCTGGACGCCCCGCAGGTGTCCGAGGCGCTGGGTGCGGTGGAGGACGTCCTGCACGGCGCGGCTGCGGACGGGGATGCGGATGCGGTGGCGCGCATCCTGATGGACCTGGACCGGCTGTCGCGGCGCCTGCCCGACGGCCGCGCCGACCAGGTGCGCCAGGCCCTGGGGCGCATGATGTCGGTGGATCTGCGGGAGACGTTGGCCGACCGGGCTGCCGAAATCTCCGGGGACCACCCGCTGCGCCGCCTGCTGGTCGCCGCCCCCGAGGCGATCCCGGTGCTGCTGGAACTGCTGGCCGACGAGGAGCGGCTGGCGGTGCGGCGGCGCCTGGTGTCCCTGCTGGCCGAGGCGGCGCGGGACCACCTGCCGGTCCTGGGCGAACACCTCGCGGACCCCCGGTGGTACGTGGCCCGCAACGTGGTCACGGCCCTCGCGTGGACGAAGGACCCCCGGGCGGTCCCGTACCTCAGGGCGGCGCTGCACCACGCCGACCCGCGAGTGCGGGCCGAGGGGCTGGCCGGGCTGGCCTCCCTGGCGACCCCGGAGGCCCGGCAGGCCCTGCAGGAAGCCGCCCGTCACCCTGATCCGGCGACGCGGGACGCCGCGGTCCGGTGGCTGCGCGCCCTGGGCGGAGGAGGAGATGCCCACACCGGCTGACCTGGCCCAGGCGCTGTGGGCGGCCCTCCAGCACGCCCGCCACTACCGGCCCGGCCATCCCGCATCCGAGCTGGCGGTCCGCCGGTGCGCCGCGGTCTTCCGAGAGGCCGCCCCCGTGCAGATCGTCGTGGAGCCGCGTCGGCTGGTGATCCGGGGGCAGCCCCTGGCGACCGACGACGCGGTGGCCGCCTCGCTGCGGGCCTACCTGGAGGCCCGCCGGGTCCCGGCGCTCGTCGTCGGCCCCGACGCCACCGATGCGTCGGTGGCGGCCCTGATCGGGGTCCTGGCCCGCGAACCCGAGGAGATCATCGCCGCCGGGGGTCTGCTCGAGGCGCTGCAGGAGGCGGGGGCGGCGGGAGTCCTCCTCCTTGAGCAGCCCTCGGCGCCTGCGGCAGCCCGCGACGCCTACGACGCCGCGGTGGAGACCGCCGCGGCGGTGGCCGCCGCAGTCGGGCGCGGCGATCCGGTGGACCTGCCGAAGGTCCGGGAGGCGGCGGCGGACGTGGTCCGGCTGGCCCGGGAGGACCCGCTGTCGCTGTGGGCGCGGGTGGCCGACAGAAGCCACGACGAGACAGACCCGGCCCACGCGGTCAACACCGCCGCGCTATCTGTCTTCGTGGCCCGCGCCCTGGGGGTGGCTGAACCCGCCCTGACGGACCTGGCCGCCGCCGCGCTCGTGCACGACGTGGGCCTGGCCGTCCTGCCTCCTGCGCGGCGGCTGGCCGAGCGCACCGCGGCGGGCCCGGCCGCGTCCTGGACGCATCCCGCCCTGGGCGCCTTCCTGCTCCGCCGGCTGGCGGCGACCGACCCTGTGCTCCCGGTCGTGGCGGCCGAGCACCACCTGCCGGCCCTGGGCGGCGAGGCCTGCGCGCCGGCCTGCCTGGTCTCTCTGGCCGACTACGTGGACGCCCTGACCTGCGGGCGGGCGCCGGCCCACCGGGCGGCGGCCATGGGACCGCTGGTCGCCCGCCTGCTGGGCGGAGACGGCCCCGCCTTCGACCCGTCCCACGTGCGGGTCCTCGCCCGCCTGCTCTGCGAGGCGGCGTCGGCGGGCGTCCCCCTGGCCGCGCCCGACTCCCCCTGAGGTCTTCCGGGACCGGCGGCCGGGCACCTGGCCGGAAGGACCACGTGCGGGCGGGCCCCGGGGGACGAAGGGCCCATTGAGCCCCTGGGCGCCGGTGTCTACAATGGGCCGGGTGAGGCGGAGCGTCCCGTGGCCAAAGTCCAGCGCAAGCGCATCGGCGACATCCTGGTGGACACCGGGGTCATCACGCCCCAGCAGCTGGCCGCGGCGCTGGCCCAGCAGCGGCGCACCCGGGAACGCCTGGGCCGCATCCTCGTCGAGCAGGGCGCGGCCACCGAGCGGCAGATCGCCCAGGCCCTGGCGGCCCAGCTGGACCTGCCTCTGGTGACCCTGTCCGCGGTCCGCATCGACCCCGCCGCCGTCCGCCTGGTCCCCGAGGTCATCGCCCGCAAGCGCAAGGTCCTGCCCCTGCAGCTGGACGGCAGCCACCTGGTGGTGGCCATGGCCGACCCTCTGGACGTGTTCGCCCTGGACGACGTGGCCATCGCGGCCCGGCGGCCTGTCAAGCCCGTGGTGGCCGTGGAGTCGGAGGTGGAGGCGGCCATCGAGCGCGTCTACGGGATGGGCGCGGCGGCCCAGGCGGTCCTGGGCGGGGTGGAGGAGGAGGCTCCCGCGCCGGCCGCCGAGGAGGCCGAGGACGCGCCGGTGGTGCGGCTGGTCAACCTGATCCTCTCCCAGGCCGTGCGGGACCGGGCCAGCGACGTGCACCTGGAGCCCACCGACGGAGACGCCCGGGTGCGCTACCGGGTGGACGGGGTCCTGCAGACGGTGATGACGGTGCCCCGGTCGGTCTACCCGGCGCTGGTGTCCCGGGTGAAGGTCCTGGCCCGGATGAACATCGCCGAGCGCCGGCTGCCCCAGGACGGCGCCTTCGACACGACCCTGGACGCCCGCCGTATCGACGTCCGCGTGTCCACGGTGCCCACGGTGCACGGGGAGCGGGTGGCCCTGCGGCTGCTGGACCGCAGCCAGGGGGTGCTGCCCCTGGACCAGCTGGGGATGGACGCCCGCACCCGCCGGCGGTACGAGGGGCTGATCCGCCAGCCCTTCGGGATCCTCTTGGTGAGCGGGCCCACCGGCAGCGGCAAGACCACCACCCTGGTCAGCACCCTGGCCCAGCTCAACTCGGCGGACAAGAACATCATCACCATCGAAGACCCGGTGGAGTACCAGCTGCCCGGCGTCAGCCACATCCAGGTGAACCCTCGGGCCGGGCTCACCTTCGCCTCGGGGCTGCGGTCCATCGTGCGCCAGGACCCGGACATCATCATGATCGGCGAGATTCGCGACGTGGAGACGGCCGAGATCGCCATCCACGCGGCGCTGACCGGCCACCTGGTGCTGACCACCATCCACACCAACGACGCCCCCTCCGCCCTGACCCGCCTGGCGGACATGGGCATCGAGCCGTACCTGATCGCCTCGGCGGTCATCGGGGTGGCCTCCCAGCGGCTGGTCCGGCTGCTGTGCCCCCAGTGCAAGCAGCCGGCGCCCATCCCCAAGGACCTGGTGGCGTGGCTGGCGGGCGTGGTGCGGGAGCCGCTGCCGCCGCCCGAGTTCGCCCGGCCCGTGGGGTGCGCCGCCTGCCGTCACACCGGCTACCTGGGGCGCACCGGCATCTTCGAAGTGCTGGTGATGACCGACGCCGTGCGCCGGCGGGTCCTGGACCGGGCCTCGGCCGCCGACATCGGCGCGGCGGCGGGGGCCGAGGGCATGATCCCCATGCGCGCCGACGGCATGCTGAAGGCCCTGCGGGGGCTCACCACCGCGGAGGAGGTCCTGCGGGTGACCCGGGTGGAGGAACCGGCCCTCTGACCGGACCCCGCCCGAGGGCCCGGCGTTGCCGCCGCGCGCCCGTCAGGCGGCTCCGGCGGCCCGCCGGACGGCCGCGATGATCTCCGCGACCGGCTGGTCTTTCACCAGCAGCCCCTGCAGCCCCTCGCGGACCACCCGGTCGGGGTCCAGGGCGCCGGGAAAGGCGGTGAGGATGAACACCTTGGTCCCGGGCAGTTCCCGCAGGATGGCCCGGGCCGCCGTGTAGCCGTCCACCCCGGTCATGCGGAAGTCGATGAGGATCACGTCCGGCCGCAGTTCCCGGGCGCGGGAGAGGGCCTCGCCGCCGTCGCCCGCCTCGCCCACCACCTCCAGGTCCGGCTGGGTCCCCAGCGCCCGGGCCATCCGCTGCCGGTAGGACGGGTTGTCGTCGACGAGCATCACCCGGATCGTGCGCACCCGACGCCTCCCGCAGGCACACTCACTGTACGGCCGACCTTCGACGGGGTAAATCGGACAAAGGTACCACCCGCAGGCGGGCTACGGGTCCGGAGGCGGCACCAGGCCGCGGCGCAGGGCGTACACGGCGGCCTGGGTGCGGCTGTTCACGTGGAGCTTCTCCATGATGTTGCTCAGGTGGTTCTTGACGGTGCGCTCGCTGATGGACAGGCGCCGGGCGATCTCCTTGTTGGCCAGCCCGGCCGCCACGTGCTGCAGGATCTCCACCTCCCGCGGGGTGAGGGGGAGGTGGACGTCCGCCAGGTCGGCTCTCTCCCGGGTGCGGGCGAACTCGCGCATGACCTTGGCCGCCATGGTGGGCGCCAGCAAACCCTCCCCGCCGTGGACGACCCGGATGGCGCGGATCAGGTCGTCGGGGGTGCAGTCTTTGAGCAGGTAGCCCATGGCGCCGGCCTTGATGGCCTCGAAGAGGTACTCCTCGTCGGCGTGCACCGTGAGCATGATGATGCCGGTGCGGGGGCTGCGGCTCTTGATCATCCGGGCGGCGTCGATGCCCGACAGCCCGGGCATCGCCACGTCCAGCAGGACCACGTCCGGGGCCAGGTCCTCCACCAGGCGGACCGTCTGCTCCCCGGTCTCGGCCTCGCCCACCACCTCCACGTCCCCGCAGGACTCCAGCAGCCGCCGCACCCCCTGCCGGAACAGGGCGTGGTCGTCCGCCAGCAGGACCCGCACGGGAGCGTCCATCGGTCACCTCCCCAGCGGAACCCGCACCGTCACCGTGGTGCCCCGGCCGGGCGCGCTGTCCACCTCCAGCCTCCCGCCCACCAGCGCCGCCCGTTCCTCCATGGAGACCAGCCCCAGGTGGCGCCGCCCGGGCGGCTGGGCCCGGTAGGCGGCCACGTCGAATCCGACGCCGTTGTCCGCCACGGCGGCGGTGCAGCCGTCCTCGTCCACCCGGGCCCGGATGTGGACGGCGGTGGCCCGGGCGTGGGTCCGCACGTTGGTGAGGGCCTGGCGGACGATGGCCAGGACGGCGTGGCGCACCGCCGACGGCAGCCGTGCGGCGTCGCCGGTGACCTCCACGGTGGTGGCCACTCCCGTCTGCCGCTGGAAGTCCCGCCCCAGGGCCTCCAGGGCGGCCGGGAGCTCGCTCCCCACGTCGGGCTGCCGGCGCAACTCCGACATGAACTCCCGCAGCTCCCGCATCCCCCTCTCCAGCAGGCCCCGCAGGTCCTTCAGGTCGCCGGACGCGCGGGACGGGTCGGCGGGGGCGGCCAGGGCCACCAGGTCCGTCTGCAGCAGGGCGTCGGCCAGGGTCTGGGCCAGGCCGTCGTGGAGCTCCCGGGCGATGCGGCGGCGCTCTTCCGTGATGCCGATATCGGCGATACGGTGGGCGGTGCGGACCATCTGCACGGCCGCGGCCACCTGGGCCGCCACGGCCTCCAGGCGGTCGGCGGGCACCGGGCTGTCCGCAGCGAGGCCGAAGGCCACCGCCCCGATGGTCTTGCCGTCCACGGTGAGGGGCACGCAGGTGGCACGGTCCTGCTCCTGCCCTCCGGCCGGGCCGACGGTGTGCACCCGCCCGTGGGTGCTGGCCGCCAGCAGCCCGGGCAGCAGGCCGAGCGCCGCCTGCCCGGCGATGCCGCGGCTGGCCACCACGTCCACCATACCGGTGTCTTCCCGCTCCAGGGCCAGGACGGCGTACCGCGCCGAGGTCAGTGCCCGCGCCCGGTCCAGCAGGGCCGGCCAGAGGACCGACGGGTCCCGGGTCAGCGACCGGCCCACGTCGGTGATGCCGGCCGCCACCTCCGCCAGCGCCGCTGCCAGCTCGCGCTCGGCGCGGGCGCGGATCAGGACCGGGACGACGGCCCGGGCCAGCAGGTCGGCGGCCTTTAGGTCGTCCAGGGTGAACTGCGGGCGTGAGGCCCTCCGGTTGAGGTTCAGCACGCCCAGGGGACCGGAGCCGGCGGTCAGCGGCACGCACAGGGAGGAGCCCAGCTCCTGGCGGGTGAGCGGCACGGGCGTGGACGTCCCGGGCGTGAGCAGGACCGGCCGGCCCTCCCGGGCCACCCACCCGGCGACGCCCTCGCCCAGCCGCGGCCGCGCTCCCTGGTAGGCGTCCGCAAGGCCCCGGGCGGCCAGGATCTCCAGCCGTTCCTCGCGATCCAGGTAGACCATCAGCGACCCGCTGTCGGCGCCCAGCAGAGCGACCATCTCCTCCAGGACCGCCTCCGCCGCGGCCTGGGCGGGCCCCGGAAAGACCGCCCGGGCGGACAGGGACCTGAGGGCAGCCTCCGCGGCGGCACGCCGGCCGCTGCGGGCGCCGGCGGCGGCCGCGGCCCCTCCGGTACCCAGAAGCGCCAGAAAGGCCGCCACCCACCCGGCGGCGGAGGAGGGTGGGAACATCGCGCCGCCCAGGGGAGGGGACGCCGCCGCTCCCACCACCACCGCCGCAGCCAGCGCTCCCCGATAGCCCAGCAGGACCCCGGCCGAGGCCACCACCGCAAATCCCAGGAAGAAAAACCCCTGGGGCCGCGCGGCCAGCAGCAGCCCGGCGGCCACGGCCGCGGCGTCCAGGCCGATCCCGACCCGGGCGATATCGGTCGCCCGGGTGGGCAGGCGCCAGGCCCACAGCGCCAGGGCGAGGGCGTAGGCCGCCATGGCCACGAACAGCGCCGGCGGCGTCCGGGGTCCCCCGACGGCCACGTCGTGGGCCACGAGCAGCGCCAGCGCCAGCCACCGCAGGGACAGGGTGGCGTGGGCGAAGTCAGCGTGGTCGTCCACCGATCCGGCGGGTACAGTGGGTGCGCCGGCCATCGCGGCTCACACTTCGTACATGCCCGCCCCGACCCCTGTCGGACCGCCCGGGCGGACCGGGAGGTGAGACCTTCGTCCGGTTGCCGGCCGTCCGGGCGGCTGGTACACTGGCGCCGCCCGGGCGGCCGGCTCGGGGCACAGGAGGGCGGGATGGCGCGCTACGTGTACCGGGCCTGGGACCAGGCCGGCCGGCTGGCGACCGGGGTCCTGGACGCCGACAGTCCCCGTGCCGCCGCAGCCCTCCTGCAGGCCCGCGGGTATCTGGTCACCTCCTTGCAGGAGCAGGAGGCGGTGTCCCCGGCCGCCCGCCCGATCCGCCGGCCGGGCCGGATCGGGCGGGCCGAGCTGGTCCTGTTCACCCGCCAGCTCGCCACCATGATCTCCGCCGGCCTGCCCATCGTGGCGGCCCTGAGGGTGCTGGAAGACCAGACCCTCCACCGCCGGTTCCGGGAGATCATCGCCGCCGTGCGGACCGGCATCGAGCGGGGCGGCAGCCTCTCCGGGGAGATCGCCCGCTATCCGGAGGTCTTCTTCGAGTTCTACGTGAACAGCGTCCGGTCCGGCGAGGTCAGCGGCGTGCTGGACACCTCCCTGAACTACCTGGCCGACTACCTGGAAAAGGAGTACGACCTGGTCCAGCGGGTGCGCACCGCGGCCACGTACCCGCTGGTGGTCCTGGCCTTCACCCTGCTGGTGGCCGGGGCCGCGGTCCTGTTCATCGTGCCCGTCTTCGTCCAGATCTTCGCCTCCTTCAAAGTCCCCCTGCCCCTGCTCACCCGCGTCCTGGTCGCGGCCAGCGCCCTGGTCCGGGCGTACTGGTGGGCGGGCGGGGGGGCCCTGGCGGTGGCGGCGGCGGGGGGCGCGGCCCTGCGCCGCTCGGCAGCCGGCCGGGAAGCCCTCGACGCCCTGCTGCTTCGGCTGCCGGTGGCAGGGCCGATGGTGTACCGGCTGGCGCTGGCGCGCTTCGGCAGGGCCATGGCCGTGGTAATCCGCAGCGGCATCCCCCTACTGGAGGGCCTGGCGGTGGTGGCCACGGCCCTGGGCAACCGGGTCGTCGGGCGCCAGTTCGAAGCCGCCCGGGAAGGGATGCGGGCCGGCCAGTCCATGGCCGAGGCCCTGCGCCGCCAGCCCCTGATCCCCCCGATGGTCGTGCAGATGGTGCGGGTGGGGGAGGAGACCGGGGCGATGGAGGACGTGCTCAACAAGCTGGCCGAGTTCTACGAGCGCGAGGTGGACAACTCGGTCAAGCGGTTCGCGTCGGTCATCGAGCCTGTGCTGATCGTCTGCGTGGGCGCGGTGGTGGCCGTGGTGGCCCTGGCGGTTCTGCTGCCCATCTGGACGCTGATCGCCACCCTGCCGCGCTGAAGCGCGGTAACGGGGTGCCTCCCGTCTCCTGGGCCGTTTGTCCCATGGGGTCCGCCCGAACGTCCCATTGTTCGGGCACGGGGAATGCCCTCACCATGGGGGCGGAAACCGCGCCCCGGCCGCCCCTGCCTGGCGGCACGGCGCGTGCTTCCAGGACGAATGCGTCAAGGGGGAGACGGACATGGACGGGATCCGGCGCACCCAGAGGGGGTTCACCCTCATCGAGATCGCCATCGTGGTGGCGATCATCGGCATTCTGCTGTTGATCGCGCTGCCGCTGTTCACCGGCGCGCGCACCCGGGCGTACGTGGCCGAGGCGCGGAGCCTGGCGTCCGAGTGGAAGGCGCTGGCGTGGAGCTGCCTGGTGGAACGGAACTTCCGGGAGCCGCGCTGCGACACCCTCCCGGAGATCGGGTGGTCGCAACCTGCCAACAGCGACGCCTGGAACTGGTCAGCCTCGTTTGTGGCCTGCGGCGACACCGCCACCATCGACCCGGCGACGCTGGCACCGTGCGCGATCGCCCCGGACAACACCAGCGCCAACAACTACCTGGCGCTGGTGGTGCCGCCCAACGCCGGTGTGGGCATCGCGAACAACTACGTGCTGGCCATCCGCACCAACACCGGCCGGGTGCAGGAGAGCCCCGCCGACGGAACGGTCATCCCGACCCCGTAACGGGTGCGTCCGGGGTCCGGGCGGGGTGCAACAGCAGGCGGACCGGGCGCCGGCGATGGGGATGGGCGTGCTCGAGGTGCTGGTGGCCCTGGTGGTCGCCGCCGTCCTGGTGGTGGCGGGGCTGCCGCCCCTGCAGCGCTACCTGGCCCTGCGGGACCTGGAGCAGACCGCCCGGGCGATGGGCGCCGACCTGCGGCTGACCCAGCAGTACGCCGTCACCCAGCACGAGGCGTTCCGGCTGGCCTACACCCCGCCCCGGTACGCCATCGTCCGGGCCAGCGACGGCGCGGTGGTCAAAGAGGTGGACGTGCCGCCTGCGGTGGCGGTCACCAGCACCTTCCCCTCCGACACCGTGGAGTTCTCGCCCACGGGAGCCCCGGCCGCTGCGGGGCGGTTCTGCCTGACCGACGGGGCCAACGCCCGGCGTGTGGAGGTCCTGCCGGCCACCGGGCGTGTCTTTGTCCAGGAGGTCCCGTCATGCCCGTAGCAGGCCAGCGGGGAATGACGCTGGTGGAGGTGGTGGCCGCCGTGGCGGTGTTCGGCCTGGTGGCCGCCGTCCTCACCGGATTCTACCTCATCGCGTCAACCCGGGGCCTGCTGGGCCGCGACGTCAGCGCGGCGGCCCTGCTGGCCCAGCAGCGGGTCGAGCAGGCGCACACCCGCGCGTACGGCAGTCTGCCCTCCCTGGCCGGCACCGAGGTCCTGGACGCCCTGGGCGTCCCCGCCGCTGACGGCCCGTACACGCGGACGACGGTGGTGACCACGCCGGTGCTGGGCACGCCCCGGCTCACCCAGGTGGACGTGACGGTGGCTTGGATGGACCAGGGGATCCCCAGACAGGTCATCCTGTCCACCCTTGTGCGCCAGCCATGAGGGCCGCCCTGCGCAGCCAGCGGGGCCTGACCCTGCTGGAGACGGTGCTGGCCGTGGCGCTGCTGGCCCTGGTCCTGGCGGCGGTCTACGGGCTGGTGACGGCCGGGGCCCGGGGATGGGCGGGACTGGTGGGCCAGACCGACGTCCAGCAACACCCGCGGGTGGCGGTGGCGCGGATCCTGGCCGAGGTCCGCCAGTCCCGCGACTTCGTCGTCGGGGCGGGAGGCGGCAGCCTGGGGCTGGTGAAGGTCACCCGGCTCGCCGCGGACGCACCGCCGGGGGCGACGGGGGTCACGGTGGAAGACGCCTCTTCTCTGGCTGCAGGCCGTCCCCTCACCCTGCTGCGGCTGGCCAGCGCGGAGACGGCGTCCGTCACCTCCGTGGCCGCAGCCACCGTGACCCTGGCGGCTCCCCTGCGCCTGCCGCACCGCCGCGGAGAGCAGGTCCGGCGCGGCCAGACCACCCTGGCGGCCGTCGCCGCCGCAGGCACCAGCAGCCTCACGGTCGCCGATCCCGCGGCCGTGGGCGCAGGCGACGCGGTGGCGGTGGGCGCCGAAGGACCGTTCGTGGTGACTGCGGTCGCCGGGGCCACCGTCATCGTGACGCCCGCCCTGGGCCGCTCCCACGCCGCCGGCGAGCCCGTGCAGCCGCTGGCGGTGGTCTTCACCCTGTCCGGCACCCAGCTCCTGCGCAACGGGGTGGTGCTGGCCGACTTCCTCCAGGCGCCTGCGGGGCGGCCGGTGTTCGGCGCTCCGGCCGCTGTCCTGACCGCGGGAGTTCCGGTAGGCGCCACCCGCCTGTGCGTGGACACGGTGGCCGGCTTTTCGGCCGGCGACCGGGTGCGCGTGGGGCAGGAGGTCTACGGGCTGCAGGCGGTGCTGCCCGACAGGCTGGACGTGGTGAGCGTGGACGCGGCGGCAAGTTGCCTGGTGGTCAGCCCGGGCGTCGCGTTCGCCCGTCCGGCCGGGACGCCGGTGCGGGTGATGGCGGTGGAGGTCAGCCTGCTGGCCTCCCAGTACAACGACGCCCTCAACCAGACGCAGGCCGCAGCCGTGACCTCCCGCGCGGCGGTGAGAAACTAGCGATGGGTGCCGTCCTCCGCCACCGATCGCCGACCCGGCGGGACGAGCATGGAGCCGCCCTGGTCGCCGTGCTGGTCGTCGTCGTCCTGCTCACCGTGCTCGGCGCGGCCATGGTGACCCTGGCCCTGACCGAGGTGACCATCGCCTACAACCAGGCCGACGCCGCCTCTGCCCAGGCGGTGGCCGATGCGGGGGTGGCGCGGGCCCTCTACGAGCTGGGCGCGGACGCCTCCTGGACGGGGGGAACGGGGTCGGTGGGCGCCGGCCAGTACCAGGTGACCGCAACCAGCAGCGGGACGGTGGTCGTGATCGACGCGGTGGGCACCCAGGGCGGGGGACGCCGCCGGGTGGCGGCCGCGGCCACATCCCTGCCGCCCTTTTTGGTCTACGCGGTCCTGGCCAACACCACCGCCACCCTGGGCGGTGCGAGCCCGGGGCTGGTGGTCCGCAACGCGCTGCCCTCATCTGATGCCGGCGCCGCCCACGCCAGCAACCGCCTGGGCGCCGCCACGGCCCTGACAGTCAACACGGCCGGGGCTGTCGTCGCGGGCGGCCTGACGGCTGTGGGGACGATCGCCGGGGTCAGCTGCGCCGCCTGGCCGTGGCGCTGCAGCGAGACGTTTGGGGCGCTGCCGTTTCCGCGCCTGGACGTGGACAGCGCCTCCGCGGCCAGCCTGGAAAGCCGGGCGCGGGCCGCGGTGGACCCGGTGGACGGGCTGAACCTGTACTTCCGGGGCGGGGACCGCACCAGCCGGTGCCGCAGCGGCGGGGCGTGGAACTTCGGCGCCAACCAGACCCAGCGATGCTGGGACAAGTACGTCAACGACCGCGCCGGCGTGCTGGGCGCGGGGATGGCGGGCGCGGTGTTCTACGTGGAGTTCAACCCCGGCGAGGCCACCAGCTACCGCCAGCCCATCGGCGGCCCTCCGGGGCGGCGCACGGTGGACTGCATCGGGTGGGAGACCGCGACCGAGACCCTGTGCCTGCGGGCCCGGGCGGCGCAGGCCCGGGGAGCCTGCGCGCCGCCGGCTTTGCCCTGCGGGAATGTCGAATACCCCTCCAGCGCCCTGCGCCAGGTGACCGGGACGATCGTGGTCTTCCGCCGGGGGGCGGGGACGGCGGTGGTGGGGGACGCGGCGCTGGAAAACCTCGCCCTGCGCGATGCGGACTACCTCCACGCCGCCTGGGGTCCGGACCCCGCGCTGCTGGCCGCCGGGCGGCTGCTGGTGGTGTCCTCAGGGACGGCCGCGGCCCCGCGCACGGTGACGGTCCGCGGCGTGGTCTACACCCTCGCCGGCCAGGACAACCCCGACGCCGCCGGGCAGCTGCAGGGGTCTGCCGCCGCGGGTGTCACGATCCAGCACGGCGCCGACCGGGTCGCCTTCGCGATCCTGGGCGTGCTCATGTCCAACGGGGCCGTCGCGGTCGCGGACACCGCCGCCAACGCCGGCACGGTGGCCGTAGAGTTCGACCCGGCGGCCCTGGACGCCCTGCCGGCGGCGTTCGCCTCCGCCACCTCCACCCGCGTCGTCATCCCGCTGTCGTGGTCCAGCGGCGATTGACCGGCCTCTGAGCCGGGGGAACCGCGCCGGGGCGGCGCGAATAGAGGCCGGGGTGCGCGCACACGATCATGCCGGCGCTATCGGATGTCCTGCAGATCGGCGCGGCAGCGGTGGGCGTGGACGTGGGCCGGGCCGCCATCAAGGTGGCCGAGGTCCGGCGGACCGCCCGGGGGGTGGAGCTGCGCCGCGCGGCGGTGGCGCCCACGCCTGCGGGAGCCGTCGCAGGCGGCATGGTCTTAGACCCTCCCGCCGTAGGCGCCGCCGTGGAAGCCCTGGTCCGCCGCGCCGGGATCCGCGCGCGCCGGGCCGTGGTGGCGGTGACCGGCCAGAACGTCCTGGCCCGGGTCCTGCGGCTGCCCCCCATTCCCGAAGAGGAGGTCCGGCAGGCGATCCGCTGGGAGGCCGAGCGCCACCTGCCCATCCCCGTGGACGAGGCCGTCATCGACGTCCAGCCGGTGGGCGAGGTGACCGAGGACGGCCGGCGCCAGCTGGAGGTGCTCCTGGCCGCCGCCCCCGAGTCGGTCGTGCTCGCCCACATCCAGGCGGTGGAGCGCGCCCGGATGACGGTGGAAGCGGTGGAGGTGGGGGCCCTGGCCATGGTGAGGGGGCTGGGCCACACCGACACCCGCGGCACCCGGGCCCTGGTGAACCTGGGCGCCTCCACCACCGACGTGGCCGTGGTCCGCGACGGCGTGCCCCAGTTCACCCGCACCATCCTGGCGGGCACCGACGCGGTGACGGCGGCCGCCGCGCGCCTGGCGGGCGCCGACCCCGCCGCCGCGCAGCAGATCGTGGCGCGCTACGGCCTGGGGTGGGAGGACAGCCCGCCGGACCTGCCCCCGGGCGCGTACGCCACCGAACTGACCGCGGCCCTGGAGGAGGTGGTCACCCAGCTGCGGCGCACCCTGGACTTCGTCCGCGCCCAGTTTCCCGGCGTGACCGTGTCCGAGATCGTCCTCTGCGGCGGGGGAGCGCGCCTGAAGTACGTGGACCGCCACCTGACCGCCGAGCTGGACCTGCCGGTGGCGGTGGGATCGCCGCCGATCCGCTCGCGCGCCGGCGGTCGGGGACAGCCCGAGGACGCCGTCTCCCCCCAGCTGGCCGTGGCGGTGGGGCTGGCGCTGCGGACGGTGAGCTAGGGTGCGCATCGTCCTCAACCTCCTGCCCCCCTCGGTCCTGCAGCGGCGGCGGCGGGCCGCGCGCCGGCGGGTGGTGGTGGGCCTGCCGCTGGTTGCCCTCGCTGCGGCCGCCGGGGCGTGGGCCCTGATCCAGGTGTCGCTCCAGCAGGCCCGGGCGGCGGTGGAGGACATCGACCGGCGGCTGGCCCTCGTCCAGCCCATCGCCGTGGAGGTGGTGCGGCTGCAGGCGGAGATCACGGACCTGGAAGAGCGCCGGCGGGCCCTGGCCGCCGTGGCGGGAGCCCATCTTCCCCGCACCCCCGTGCTGGACGAGGTCAGCCGGGTGATCCCCCAGGACGTGTGGCTGCAGTCCCTGGTCGTGGACGGAGCGACCGTGGCGGCGACGGGCCAGTCCCTGGCGCTGCGGTCGGTGGCGCAGTTTGCCGCCTCCCTGGAGGCGTCTCCGGTGTTCTCCGGGGTGCGGGTCCACAGCCTGCAGCAGATACCGGCCGGTCCCCGTCCGGTGGTCCAGTTCCGCATCGACGCCCGCCTGGAGGGCCGCAGTCCGTGAGCCCCCTGCGGCCGCAGGAGCGGGCGCTGCTGGGCGCGGGCGCGGCGGTGGTGGCCGGCGTGATCCTGGGCGGGCTGGTCTACCTGCCCGCGCTGCTGGACCTGGCTGCGGCGCGGCGCGAGATCGTCCGCAAGGACGTCGAGCTGCGCCGGGCGACCGCCCTGGCCCAGCAGCGGGCGGAGGTGGAACGCCGGTACGCCGCCGAGCGGCAGGCCGCCGACCAGCTGCTCGTCCGCATCCCGCGGGAGCCCGACCTGCCCGACCTGATCCTGCGCCTGGACGACGTCCTGAACCGCAGCGGCGTCGAGCTGATGGAGATCACCTTTCCACCGGAGGCGACCTCCCCCGCGACCCCGGGCGAGGCCGCGCCGGTGAGCGGCCTTCCGGTGCAGGCGCGGGTGCGGGGGCGCTATGCCCAGGTGCGGGCCCTGGTGGCCGGCATCGAGCAGTCCCCCAGGCTGCTGGTCATCGACCGGCTGACGCTGTCGGGAAGCGACGCGGGCATCGTGGCGGAGCTTCAGATGCGGGCGCTGTACCGGCGGTAGACGCCGCCGCCCGGGGGCAGAGAACACAGGGGACGGAGGGGCGGACGACGCGGAGGTCGACGGCGGGGGGTGGGGTGAGCCGGTGGCTGCGGGCGGGGCTGCTGGCGCTGGGGGTGGGGCTGCTGGCGTCCTTTGTGTCGTCGGTGGACCTGGCCGGAACGCGCACCGCGCTGCTGCGGGCCGACCCCGCCCGCGCCGCCGGGGCCGTGCTGCTCCTGGCGGCGAACGTCGGTCTGAAGGCGGTCCGCTGGCGCCTGATGGCCGCGCGGCTGGCCGGGCGGCGCCTGCCCCTGGCGTCGGCGGCGGCCGCGGTCCTGGCCGGCGTGGCCGCCGCCAGCGTCAGTCCCGCCCGCGGCCTCGACCTGGCCAAGCCGCTGCTGCTGCGCTCCAGCCACGGCGTCCCGGTGGCGTCCAGTACGGCCGCGGTGGTGGTGGAGCGCCTGCTGGACGGCGCCGCCCTGGCGGTCCTGTTCGGCCTGTCCCTGGCGGCGGTGCCCCTGCCGGGCCGGCCCGAGCTCTACCCGGTGCTCGCCGCCATCGGGGTGCTGGTGGCCGCGTCGGCGGCCCTGCTGCTGGCTCCCCACCTGCTGCTGCGCCCCGCGCGGGCGCTCGCCCGACGCCTGCCCGCCGGGCGCGGGGAGCAGGTGGGGGGCGCCCTCGACCGCTTCGCGGGAGGGCTGGTGGGCTGGCGGCGCAGCGGTCTGGTGGGCCCGCTGCTGGCGCTGTCGGTGGCGGCGGCGGCCCTGGAGGTCGCGCGATTGCACAGCGTCCTGGCTGCGGTCCACCGCCCCGCCGGGCTGGGCCAGGTGGCGCTGGCCTTCAGCGCCGCCAACCTGCTGGGGGCTCTCACTTTCATCCCGGGGGGCGTGGGGGTCACCGAGCTGTCCCTGGCCCACCTGCTGCAGCGGCTGAGCCCGGGTCCCGATGCGGCGACCGCGGTCCTGGTGGACCGGACGCTGTCGTACTACCTGGTGGTGGCCGCGGGAGGAGCGGTGCTGCTGGCGGCCGCGCGCCGCGCTCCCTCCGAGCCTCCCCCACAGCCCCCGCCCCCCGGGCGACGGCATCCGGCAGGTGAGGGCGCAGGAGGCTGCCGAATGCAGATCAGGACGTCTCGGAGCGTGACGCGGTGATCACCGAGAGCCCCGAAGCCCGGCGCGAGCGGGAAGCCTGCCCGGTGTGCCGGTCTCCGCACCGGCGCATGATCGAGTGGATGCGCCAGGCTGTCCGCACACCCTACCGGGAGATCCTGGCCACCGTGGACCCGGGCGAGGGCATCTCCCTCCGGGCGCTGGTCCGTCACTTCACCCGCGGCCACACCGAGTTCACCCCCTCCGACGAACTTCAGCTCCCGTCCTGGCTGCTGGAGGACGAGTCCGAACTGGACCGCTACACGCGCGAGGCGGGATTCTGCCGCACCATCGAGGACCTGTGTCCCCACGTCCCGCCGGGGGTGATCGCCACCTGCGAGCAGGTCGGCCACCCCGAGTGCGCCCGCTTCCGGCTGTACAGCCTGCGGGAGCGGCTGCTGGATGCCGAGGGCCAGGTGGCCGTCCCGGAGCCCGAGCCCGCCTGGCCGGATGAAACGGTGTCCCTCACCGAGCCCCTGGCCGCCCGCCAGCCCGTGGAGGTCGAGAGTCTGACGGGAAGCCAGGGGGGCATCTTCGCCAGCACGGTGCTGGCCGTCGAGCCCGACCGCATCGCCATCGCCGTCCCCGCACGGCTGCAGGAAACCCTGGCCCTCGCCCCCGGGGACCGCGTGGCCGTCTACTACCAGGGCCGGGTCTCCAAGTACGTCTTCGAGACCACCGTGCGGGCGGTGCGGGGGACGCAGGTGGACCTGGCATCGCCCGCGTCGGTGGGCATCGCGTCACGGCGCAGCCGCCGGGTGCGGCTGCACGACTCGGCGGTGCGCGTGATCCGGGTGGAGCGCGGCGGGCAGGAGCTGGAGGGGACGGCTCTGGACGCCAGCCTGCAGGGGGTGCGGGTACTGACGGGGGCCGACCTCGCCCTGTGGGAGCGGGTGCGGGTGGTCGTGTCCCTCCCCGACGGCCCTCTGGCCGCCGACGGGGAAGTCGTCCGGGCGGAGCCGTCGGGGTCAGACCGGCGGGCGTACGGGATCTACTTCATCGGCCTCAGCGCGGAGAACATCGCGCGCCTGCGGCGGCTGGGAGGCTGACCGGACGGGTCCCATGCGGCTGCAACCCGTGGTGGCGGTTCTGGCGCTCATCGGCCTGTTCAGCGTCTCCGTCCTGGCCGGGTACCTGGCCGGGACGGCGTTCCTGACTCCGCCGGCGCCCGCGCCCGCGCCTCCGACCCGGACGGCCCCGACCGCTCCTCCGGCCGGTCCGCCCCCCGCCGCCCCGGAGGCGACCGGGCCGGCCACGGCCACTCCCCGGCCGTCCCCCGCCGCACCGCCGGCGCCTCCCGCGCCCGCCCCGACGTCTCCACCGTCGGGAGGACCCCTGTACCGGGTGCAGGTGGGAGCCTTCCTGTCGCGGGCCAACGCCGAGTCGCGGGCCGCCGCCTTGCGGGAGCTGGGATTTGAGGCGTACGTGACGGCGTCCGAGGGGCTGTACCGGGTGCAGGTGGGAGCGTTCACCCAAAAGGAGAACGCCGAGCGGCTGGCCGAGCAGCTGCGCGCGGCCGGCTACGAAGTCCTCATCACCCGCTGACCTGAGGGCGCGCGACGGCGACACATCGGAAGACGCGCGGGACCGTCGGGGAGGTGGTGTCCGGTGGTGAAGCTGATCGCCCTGTACGCCCGGCCCGCCGATCCGGCCGCCTTCGACCGGCACTACCGGCAGACCCACCTCCCGCTGGTCCAGGCGTGGCCGGGGCTGCGGCGGCTGGAGGTGGCCCGTGTGGTCGGGATGCCCGGAGGCGGAGAGCCGCCGTACTACCTGATCGCCGAGATGTCCTTTGACGACATGGACGCGCTGCGGTCCGCGTTGCGGTCTCCCCAGGGGCGCGCGGCGGCCGACGACGTCCAGCGCTTCGCCGCGGGGTTGGTGACCCTGCTGTACGCCCAGGTGGACTGACCGACGCCCCACCCGGAGGGACTCTCATGCCCTACCAGTTCATCGAGGTCTCCGTCGACGGCCCGGTGGCCACGGTGGCCCTCAACCGCCCCCAGGTGCTCAACGCCCTCAACCAGGCCACCATGGACGAGCTGGTGGACGCCCTGGAGGCTCTGGACCGGGACGAGGCGGTCCGCTGCATCGTCCTGACGGGCCGGGGGCGGGCGTTTGCCGCCGGAGCCGACATCACCGAGTTCGCCGGCGCCACCGCCGCCGGGATGGTGGCGGGCTACCGCTTCCAGCAGTGGGAGCGCATCCGCCGCCTGCAGACGCCGCTGATCGCCGCGGTGCACGGGTACGCCCTGGGGGGCGGCTGCGAATTGGCCATGCTGTGCGACATGATCGTGGCGGCGGAGGACGCCCGGTTCGGCCAGCCCGAGATCTCTCTGGGCCTGATGCCCGGAGCGGGCGGGACCCAGCGGCTCACCCGCGCCATCGGCAAGGCCCGCGCCATGGAGCTCATCCTCACCGGGCGGCCGTTTTCGGCCCGGGAGGCGGAGGCGTGGGGGCTGGTGACGAAGGTGGTGCCGCCGGAGGCGGTCCTGGAGGAAGCCCACCGCTTGGCCCGGGAGATCGCCGCCCGCCCGCCGGTGGCCGTCCGGCTGGCCAAGCAGGCCGTGCTGCGGGCGTTTGACACCCACCTGGAGGCGGGGCTGGAGTACGAGCGCCAGTGCTTTTACCTGCTGTTCGCCACCGACGACGCGGCCGAGGGCGTCCGGGCGTTCCTGGAGAAACGACCGCCCCGCTTCACCGGGAGGTAGGCCAGAGGAGGTGGCGCCGTGGGGGACGAGGTGCTGGTGGACCGGCAGGACGGGGTGCTCACCATCACCCTCAACCGGCCCGAGGTCCTCAACGCCCTCACCGACCGCATGCTCCGCGACCTGGACGGGGCGTTGCGCCGGGCCGCCCGGGACGACGCGGTGCGCTGCGTGGTCCTCACCGGCGCGGGGCGCGGCTTCTGCGCGGGCCAGGACCTGCGGGACGCGGCCGGGGCCGAGGCCGGCTTTCTCCGGGAGGCGCTGCGCACCCGCTACAACCCGGTGATCCTCCTGATGCGGACCATGGACAAGCCGGTCCTGGCGGCGGTCAACGGCGTGGCGGCGGGCGCGGGCTGCAGCCTGGCCCTGGCCGCCGACCTGCGCCTGGCGTCGGACCGGGCCACCTTCATCCAGGCGTTCAGCCGGGTGGGGCTGATCCCCGACTCGGGGGCCACGTACCTGCTGCCCCGGCTGGTAGGGGTGGGCAGGGCCCTGGAGCTGATCTTCACCGCCGAGCCCCTCGGCGCCGAGGACGCTCTGCGCCTGGGCCTGGTCAACCGGGTGGTCCCCCACGACGACCTGCTGGCCCAGGCCCAGGCGCTGGCCGCCCGGCTGGCGGCCGGACCCACCCGCGCCTTCGGCCTGGCCAAGCGCGCCGTCGCCTACGGCCTGTCCGCGACCCTGGAGCAGGCCCTGGAGTACGAGGCCATGCTCCAGGAGATCGCCGGCCGCACCGCCGACTACCGGGAAGGGGTTGCGGCCTTCCTGGACAAGCGCCCGCCGCGGTTTGCGGGCCGGTGAGCCGTCCGCGACCGGACAGGGGTCACTGGCGGCGCGGCGGGGAGGAGGGGGCCGCAGGGCGCAGCCGGCGCTGGGCGGACGCCAGCTCGGCCTGCAGCGCCGGAGTTCCCGCCCACGCCGCCCGGTCGGACCGGCCGACCTCCACGGCCACCGCCCGGGCCCGCGTAAAGTCGGCCCGCACCGCGACCAGCGTGGTCCGGTCGGAAGCCGGCGCAAACGCGCCCGCCGGCAGCGGCCGGCCTCCGTCCACCAGCCACACGCGATAGAGCAGGCCCTGCCCGGGATCGGCCAGCCGGATCACCACCAGCGCGCCCCGGCGGCGCAGGGGATCGTACACCAGCCGCACGCTGGCTCCCTGCCGGCCCTGCAGGGCGACCACGCGGGCCGACCGGCTGGCGAGCACGGCCAGCACATCGGCGGGTGCCCGCAGGCCCGCGTGCAGCGCCACGCTGCGCCGGTAGGCGGAGGCGGTCATCGCCGCCACGGTGACGACTCCGGCAGCGAGGGCCGCCGCGGCGCCCAGCGCCCACGCCGGCGCCCGGGCCCGCCATGGGAATCGCCTCGCGCCGTCGGTGCGGTCCTGGGTGTGCGCCATGGCTGCGACCGGTCCACGGACGGCCAGCACGCGGCGTGCCGGCATGCCCTACTGGGTCTGTACCCGCAGATGTTGACTGTTCGCCTGCGAACAGTGGTAAAGTCTCAGTTGGGCGAACATTTGTTCGCATCTACCATGCTGGACGTCTGGACGGGCCTTCCGGAACTTCCCTCCGGCCCTGCTGTCTTCGCCGGGGACGACGCCTGCCTGACCGTCGGCCTGCTGGTCAGCCTGCGGGCGGTGCGGGACGGGCGGACGTTGGTGGTGGTGGACGGCGCCAACGCGTTCGACCCGTTCCTGGTCGCCGACCTGGCGCGCCGGGCCGGCCTGCAGCCCCAGGCGCTGCTGGACCGGATCCGCCTCTCCCGGGTGTTCACCTGCCACCAGCTGGAAGCGCTGGTGCGGGGAAGGCTCCTGGCGGCCGCCTCCCGGTGGAGGGCGGCGGCGGTGTATTTCTCCGGCCTGCTGGACCCCCTGCTGGACGAGGACGTGCCGGCCGGCGAGGCCCGGCGGATCTTCCGCCTGATCCCGCCGGCGCTGCGGCGGCTGCAGGCACCGGACAGGATCGTGGTGGTGGCCTGCCCGCCTCCCCACTCCGTCCCCGGCCGGGAGGAGTTCTTCCCGGCGCTGTGCCGCGCGGCCGGATGGGTGTTCACCGTCACCCGCCTGCCGGGGCAGGCCTCAGGGCCCGGGCCCGTCCGCATCGTCCGCGCGACGCCCCACCCGGCTGCGTGGACGTGGGAGCCCCGCATCGGGCTCATCGCGCCCCGGCGGTGGTGGTGAGGAGGCACAAAACGCGCCGCGGCGAGACCGCTGACGCATACACCTGAGAGAGGGATCCGATGGGACGGACGACCCTGACGATGACGCAGCTGGTGGCCCAGGAGGAAGCCTTCTGGGCGCCGTTCCGGCGCGCGCTGCGCAAAGAGGACCAGGAGATCTTCGACCGGCTGTTTGCCGCCGCGCGGCACCACTCGGCGCCCGCCCACTACGCCTCCCACGCCACGCCCTTTGACGCCATGCTGATGGCCATGATCCTGGAGACGATGAAGGCGGTGGAGCAGGTGCGCCGCGAGCTGGAACGGCTCAGGGACGGGGCCGGGGGAGCGCGGGACCGCGGGACCGCGGACGGCCCGCCCTCCTTCCCGGCCGCGACCTCCGGCCGTGGACCCGGGGACACGGGAGGGCGGTAACCGGTGGACCACCGGCAGGTGGAGGGCTGGCTGTTCGACGTCTACCCGGACGCCGGCGGGATGGTGGTGTGGGTTGTGGACGCCGCCGGCCGGGCCCACCGCCTGCGCTCTCCCTACGCGCCCACCCTCTACGTGGCGGGATCCCGGCAGGCGCTGCGGGCGGCGCACCGGGCGCTGGACCGGCTGGCCGCGCCGGTGCGGTGGACTCCCGTCCTCCGCCGGGACCTGTCCAGCGGGGAGGAGATCCCCGTGGTGGCGGTCACCGTGGGCTCTCCCCTGGCGTTTCCGACCGCGGCCCGGCTGCTGGGCCGCGTGCCCGGGCTCGTCCTGTACACCTGCGACATCCCCGTGCCGCGGCTGTTCTTCTACGAGACCGGCCTGTTCCCCCTGGCCCGGTGCGCGCTGGCCTGCGAGGGAGACGTGATCCGGGAGGTGGACCTGCGCTCGCGCATCCAGGACCTGGAGTACGACCTCCCCCCGCTGACCATCCTGCGGATCCGTCCGGACCCGGACGGCCGGCCGGACGACCCCGACCTGCCGGTTCCCCACCCGGGCCACGGCCGGCCGGGGCGGCTGGAAGTCGGGGTGGACGGGGACACCGTCGTCCTGGACGGCGACGACCCGGCCGAACTGGTCCGCAGCCTCCAGCGGATGCTGCAGCGGTACGATCCCGACGTCATCCTGACCGAGTGGGGGGATGCGGTCCTGCTGCCGGCCCTGGTGCGGGCGGCGGCGCGGACCGGCCAGGCGCTGGCCCTCAACCGCGACCCCGGCCGTCCCCTGCAAGTCCGCCGCCCGCGCTCGTATATGACGTACGGCCAGGTCGTCCACCAGGCCGGGGCGCGGCTGCTGGCCGGCCGGTGGCACCTGGACCTGCGCAACTCCTTCATCTACGCCGAGGCGGAGCTGGCGGGGCTGCTGGAGGTGGCGCGGCTGGCCTGCATCCCGGTCCAGGACCTGGCGCGCACCTCCACCGGCACCGCCATCAGCTCCATGCAGCTGCGCCAGGCGGTCCAGGACGGCATCCTGATCCCCTGGCAGAAGAGCGAGCCCGAGGAGTTCAAGACGGCCAGCCAGCTGCTCCTGACCGACAAGGGCGGGCTGACCTACCAGCCCCTGGTGGGGTTGTACGAGCAGGTGGGGGAGCTGGACTTCTCCTCCATGTACCCCACCCTGATGGCCACCTACAACATCTCGCCCGAGACCGTGGGGTGCCGGTGCTGCCCCGACTCGCGGGTCCCGGAGATCGGCGTCACCGTGTGCCGGCGGCGGCGCGGGCTGATCCCCCAGGTGCTCGACCACCTGCTGGCCCGGCGGGCGTACTACAAGCGCCGGCGCCAGCAGACCGCGGGCGCGCAGCGCGCCCTGTACGACCGGCGGCAGACGGCCCTCAAGTGGTGCCTGGTCACCGCCTTCGGGTACCTGGGGTACCGCAACGCCCGCTTCGGGCGCATCGAGGCCCACGAGGCGGTCACCGCCTACGCCCGGGAGATGCTCCTGCGGGCCAAAGAGGTGGCCGAGTCCCGCGGCTTCCGGATGCTGCACGCCCTGGTGGACTCCCTGTGGCTGCAGCGCCCCGGCGCCACGCGCGCCGACTACGAGGACCTGGCCCGGGCCGTCGCCCGGGCCACGGGGTTGCCCATCGCCGTGGAGGGCGTGTACCGGTGGATCGCCTTCCTGCCCTCCCGCACCCACCCCGGGGTGGGGGTGCCCAACCGCTACCTGGGCGTGTTCGACGACGGGACCACCAAGGTGCGCGGCATCGAGGTGCGGCGGTCGGACATGCCGGCCCTGGTGGTCCGCACCCAGGAGCGCATGCTCCGGCGCCTGTTCCGCTGTCCCACCCTGGCCGACACCCGGGCGGCCCTGCCAGCGGTCCTGGGGGTGCTGGAAGACGCCCTCCTGCGCCTGCGGGCCGGGGAGGTGACGGCCGCCGACCTGGTCGTCACCACCCGCCTGTCCCAGGAGGTGGGCCGGTACCGCCACAACACCGTCCAGGCCCTGGCCGCCCGCGCCCTGGACCGGGCGGGAGCGCGCCTGGCCCCCGGCGAGGCGGTGCAGTACATCATCGCCGACGCCGACGCCCCGGTGCCCCAGGACCGCGTGCGCCCGTACGGACTGCTGGGCGGGGACTGGCACTACGACGTCGAGGCCTACGCCACCCTGCTGCTGCGGGCGGCGGCCACGGTCTTAGAGCCGTTTGGCTATCCCGAGCAGCGCCTGCGCCGGGAGGTGTGGGAGCCGCTGGCGGCGGCGCGCCCGCCTGCCCGCGCCGTCGGATCCCGGGAGGGCCGGCTCACTCCAGCAGGGACGCGATCTCCCGGGCGTTGCGGGCCGACTGCCCCCGGTAGTGGTTGTTGAACATCAGGTACAGCCGGTCCAGGCGGGGCGCCATCTCCCGCACCCGCTGCGCCCACGGCCGCAGCTCGTCGAGGGTGTAACGGTAGTCGTACACCCGGCTGGTGGGCGCCCGGCGCTCCAGCATCGCCGGGTTGCGGCCGTGGAACCGCACCACGCTCCAGGAGGCGGTGACCTCCACGTCCGGAGGCGGCAGGTAGCCCCGCTGCACCAGGTCGGGGATCACGTACGCGTAGCCCCGGGCGCGCAAAAAGTCCAGAAAGCGCGAGCGGGCGGGTGGAGAAAGCCAGCTGCGGTGGCGGATCTCCACCGCCACCGGCCACCGGCGCAGGTAGGGCTCCCACCGGTCCAGGTGCTCCAGGATCTGGGGGCTGAAGCCCGCCCCCTTGGGGAACTGGAACAGGACGTAGCCCAGCCGCCCGGACCGCACAAACGGCTCCAGGAAGGCGGCGTAGTGGTCCCAGCAGGCGATCAGCACCTCCTCGGGCAGGTCGCGCGCGTCCACCGCCTCCCGAGTCCGCAGGGAGGCCGGCAGCAG
Organism: Armatimonadota bacterium; assembly: GCA_037440005.1. Taxonomy (GTDB): domain Bacteria; phylum Sysuimicrobiota; class Sysuimicrobiia; order Sysuimicrobiales; family Kaftiobacteriaceae; genus Calidihabitans. The sequence goes on from JBBIUY010000018.1 coordinate 46,205, forward strand.
GGAGGCGATCTCCGGGGGCAGCCGGCGCGGGTCGGTCGCGTGGCCGGTGAACAGGGCGAAGGCCTTGGCGGTGAAGACGAACGTGGGCGGCGTCCACTCCACCCACTGGGCCGCCCGCCGGGGGGGCTGCAGGGCGTGGTAGGTGGCGTCCACCTCCACCACGGGAAAGACGGTGGCGTAGTACTGCAGCCGCCGCCGCGGGTCCCCGCCGACCCCCGGGGGATAGAACTGGCCCTCGCGCACGAAGTGGGGGTCGGCCCACGAGCAGGTGCCCACGTACACCCGGCAGGAGCCCACCTGCAGCGGCCGCGCCGCCGCGGACAGGTCGAGGGCGGTCTGGTCGGCCCGGTTCTCGGAAGCCCCCATCTCTGAGCCCTCCACCCGTCAGCCTACCACGGACCCCCGGCCGCTGTCCGCGGCTGTCGCTTTCGTTGACACCCCACCGGGCCCTCCCTCATAATGAACCGGGCTTGCGACTGTCTGCCCGTCCGGAGACCCCGGCGTGAGATCTCGCCTCTGGCTGCGGCTGCTCGTCGTCGGCGCGCTGGTCCTGGCCGCCTTCCAGGGCGCGTTTGCCCCCGTGCGCTGGGAGCGCTGGACCCCCCACCTGCAGGCTCCGCGGCTGCGCCTCACCCTGGGGCTGGACCTGCAGGGCGGCAGCCACCTGGTGCTGGAGGCCCAGGACACGCCCCAGACCCCCGCGACGCCCGAGGCCGTGGACGCGGCGCTGCGGGTGATCGAGAACCGCATCGACCAGCTGGGGGTGGTCGAACCCACCCTGCAGCGCCAGGGCAGCCGGCGCATCATCGTGGAGCTGCCGGGCATCCTGGACCCCCAGCGCGCCATCGAGCTGATCGGCAAGACCGCCCTGCTGGAGTTCGTGGACACCGGCGCCACCCAGCTCCCCGAAGGCGCCCGGTGGTCCGCCGACGGCACGACGGTGACCCTGCCCACCCCCGGCGCACAGCCCCTGAAGCTGGAGAAGAAGGTCATCCTGACCGGGGCCGACCTGGCCGACGCCCAGGCGGGGTTCGACCAGACCACCGGCCAGCCGATCGTCAACTTCCAGTTCAAAGGCCAGGGCGCCAAGACCTTCGAGGAGTTCACCGGAGCCCACATCGGCCAGTTTTTGACCATCGTCCTGGACAACGAGGTGATCTCCTCCCCGGTCATCCGCGACCGCATCACCGGCGGCCGGGGGCAGATCAGCGGCGGGTTCCGGGACCTGGCCGAGGCGCGGGACCTGGCGGTCCTGCTGCGGGGCGGCGCGCTGCCGGTGCCCGTGGAGGTGGTGGAGAACCGCACCGTGGGCCCCCTGCTGGGCCGGGACTCCATCGAGCGCAGCCTGCGGGCGGGAGGGGTCGCCACCGCTGTGGTGGCGCTGTTCATGGCCCTGTACTACGGCCTGCCCGGCGTGGTGGCCGACGTGGCCCTGGGGGTGTACACCCTGCTGGTCCTGGCGGTGCTGGCCTGGCTGGGGGCCACCCTGACCCTGCCCGGCATCGCGGGATTGATCCTGTCCGTCGGGATGGCTGTGGACGCCAACGTGATCATCTACGAAAAGGTCAAAGAGGAGCTGCGGGCTCAGAAGACCCTGTGGGCGGCCCTGCAGGCCGGGTGGAGCCGGGCGGTGGTCACCATCGTGGACTCCAACGTCACCACGGTGATCGCCGCCGTGATCCTGTTTGTGCTGGGCAGCGGGCCCATCCGCGGGTTCGCCGTCACCTTGACCGTGGGCGTGGTGGTCAGCATGTTCACCGCCGTCTGGGTCACCCGGGTCCTGATGGACGCCGCGGCGGCGGCGGGGCTGGAGGGCGCCATCCGCCGGATGGCGGCGGCGGGGAGGAGGCCGGCGGGTGAGCGGGCGTAGCTGGGACATCGTCGGCCGGCGGCGCTGGGGGTACGCCCTGTCCCTGCTGATCATCCTCCCGGGCCTGGTGGCTCTCGTGGCCAACGCGGTGGCCGGGCGCGGCGCCCTGGACTGGGGCATCGACTTCACCGGCGGGCACTTCTTCCAGCTGCGCCTGGAGCGCCCGTTCACCGTCGGCGAGGTCCGGGCGGTGGTGGACCGGTTCGCCACCGGACAGAGCATCATCCAGAAGTCCGACCAGGAGGTCCTCATCCGCACCCGCCCCCTGCAGCCGGGCCGCCGGGAGGCGCTGGTGGCGGCCCTGCGGGAGCGCTTCGGCGCGGTGACAGTCCTGCGGGAAGACGAAGTAGGGCCCAAGATCGGCCGGGAGCTGCGCACCGCGGCCCTGGTGGGCGCCGTCGTCGGATTGGCCCTGCAGGTGGTCTACATCGTCCTGCGGTTCAAGTCCATCCGGTTTGCCGTGGCCGCCGACATCGCGCTTCTGCACGACCTGCTGGTGGTGGTGGGCGTCTTCGCCCTGACCCGCAAGGAGGTCAACAGCTCCTTCGTGGCCGTCCTGCTCACGGTGGTGGGCTACTCCATCAACGACACCATCGTCCTGTTCGACCGCATCCGGGAAAACCTGGCCCAGCGCACCCGGGAGCCCTTTGACCGGCTGGTGAACCGCAGCATCCTGGAGGCGCTGGTGCGCTCCCTGAACACCGCCCTGACCACCGTCCTGGCCATCGCCGCCGTGTACCTGTTCGGCGGCAGCACCATCCGCGACTTCGCCTTCGGCCTGATGATCGGCATCCTGACCGGCGCCTACTCGTCCATCTTCAACGCCAGCCCCATCCTGGTGGACTGGCACAACTGGAGCGAGCGCCGGCTGGGCCGGGCCGCGCCGGCGGCGGCTGCGGCGCCGGTGGCGGCGCGCCCGCGCGCCCGGAAGGGATAGCCGCCGCCGCGGGGAACGGTGATGAGTATGTTCATCGTCGGCATCGTCCTGGCGGCGGCGTTCACCGTGTTCGTCCTGCAGAACAGGACGCCGGTGACCCTCACGTTCCTGGCCTGGCGGTACGAGACCACCGTGGGCGTCGCCGTGGTGGCGGCGCTGGTGGCGGGGGCCCTGGTCATGTACCTGGTGGCCCTGGTCCGCGAGCAGCGGCTGCGATCGCAGCTGCGGATGGCCGAGTCCCGCACCCGCACCGCCGAAGCCCGGCTGCGGGAGCTGGAGCGCGAGCGGGAAGCCGCCGGGGAGCAGGCCTGACCGGAGACGCTTCGCGGACGGACAGCCGCCGGACCCGCCGGCCCGGCGGAGCACAGCGGTGAGCTCGGCCCTGACTCCCTCCGGCACGTCCCTGCGCGGCGGTCCCTCCCCGCGGTGGACGCTCCTGCCACCCGCCCCCCAGAGGGAGGAGGTGGCGCGGGCGCTGGGCGTCCACCCGGTGGTCGCCCAGGTCCTGTGCGCCCGCGGGCACGGGACCCCGCTGCGCGCCCGCCAGTTCCTGGACAGCCCTCTGGACCACCTGGAAGACCCTCACCGGATCATCGACGTCCCCCGGGCCGCCGACCGGCTGGCGGAGGCGGTGCGGCGGGGAGAGCCGGTCACGGTCTACGGCGACTACGACGCCGACGGGATCTGCGCCACCGCCATCCTGCTGCGCGGCCTGCGGGAGATGGGGGCGGAGGTCCGCTTTGTCATCCCGTCCCGGCTGCGCGACGGCTATGGGGTGAGCGATGCGGCCCTGGCCGCCCTGGCAGACGGCGGCAGCCGCCTGGTCGTGACCGTGGACTGCGGCGTCACCGCGGTGGAGGAGGTGGCCCGGGCGGCGTCCCGGGGCCAGGAGGTGATCGTGGTCGACCACCACCAGCCCGGCGACCGCCTGCCCGCGGCCGCAGCGGTGGTGGACCCCTTCCGCCCGGACGCGTCCGAGTCGTTCCGGGAGTACGCCGCCGCGGGGCTGGCGTTCCAGCTGCTGCGCGCCGTCCGCGCCCGCCTGGGACTGCCGGACCTGCCCGAGGACCTGCTGGACCTGGCGGCCGTCGGCACCATCGCCGACGTGGTCCCGCTGGTGGGGCCCAACCGCATCCTGGCCCGGTGGGGCCTGCAGAAGCTGGCCGCCCGCCCGTGCGCCGGGCTGGCGGCCCTGGCGTCCGCCGCCGGGCTGGCGGGGACGGTCTCCGCCCGGCAGGTGGGATTCGTCCTGGCCCCGCGGATCAACGCCGCCGGGCGGCTGGCCGACGCCTCAGATGCGGTGCGGATGCTGACCACCGACGACCCCGCCGAAGCCGGAGCGCTGGCCGCCCGGCTGGACGCGGTCAACCAGCAGCGCCAGGCCCTGTGCGAGCAGGTCCTCGACCAGGCGCTTGCGCAGGTCGCCTCCCGCGGGCTGGGGGACGCCCCGGCCCTGGTGGTGGCCGGCGAGGGGTGGCATCCCGGCGTGGTGGGCATCGTCGCCGCCCAGCTGGTCGAGCGGTACTACAGGCCGGCGGTGGTGCTGACCGTTCGGGAGGGCCGGGCGCGGGGGTCGGCCCGCAGCATCCCGGCGCTGCACCTGGTGCGGGCCCTGGCGGACTGCGCCGGGGTGCTCGAGCGGTTCGGCGGCCACGCCCAGGCCGCCGGCGTCGAGGTCCGCGCGGACCGGATCGAGGAGTTCGCGCGCCGGTTCACCGACGCAGTCAGGGCCCGCGTGCGGCCGGAGGACCTGGTTCCCACCCTGGTGGTGGACGCGGAGGTCCGCCTGTCCGACCTCACCGTGGAGCTGGCGGAGCAGCTGCAGCGGCTGGAACCGTTCGGCCCGGGCAACCCGGAACCCGTCCTGGCCTGCCGGGGGCTGGTGGCCCTGGCGACCCGCTCGGTGGGCGACGGGCACCACCTGCGGCTGGGCGTCACCGACGGCCTGGCCTACGCCGAAGCCGTGGGCTTCCGGATGGGCGACGTCTCCGAGGTACTGGCGTTCACCCGCGCGACGGTCGACCTGGCGGGCGTCCTGGCTGTGGACCGCTGGACGTCTCCCCCGCGGCCGCAGCTGGTGGTCGCGGACCTGGTGGCCCGGGGGCTGGACCTGCGGGAAGTTCTCAGCGACGGCCGGCTGCTGTTGGAGAGGCTGTTCAGCCGCGCCGCCGACTACCTGGCCGACGACGGCGCGGGCCTGGAGCAGGCGGGGGCGTTCTACACGAAGGTGGCGGGGGTCACGTTCGAGGGGCGCCAGCAGGTGGTGTCCGGGCTGCGGCCCGGAGACACCCTCCAGCTGCGCCGGGAGCCCCACAACCCCCACGACCCCCACGCGGTCAAGGTGCTGACCGCAACCGGCGTCCCGGTCGGGTACCTCAGCGCCCGGGTGGCCAGCCGGATCGCGCCGTCCCTGGACGCCGGCGCCCGCTACCGCGTCACCGTGGCGCAGGTCACCGGAGGCGGGGAACGCGCGTACGGCCTCAACGTGTACCTGCAGCGTCTGGAAGACCCCGGCGAGGTCGAGCCGCCGCTCCGGGCTGCCGCCTCGGGCCGGCCTCCCCAGGAGCTGGTGGACCGCCTCCGGCCCCACCTGCTGGGAGAGGCCCCCCTGCGCGAGCCCCACCGGAAGATCCTGGACGCGCTGCTGGCCGGGCGCCCCGTGGCGGGGGTCCTCGGGCCGGGAGGCGACCGCCGGGCGGTGATGGAGGTGGCGGCCGTCTGCTGGGCGGCATCCGGCCGGGGGCCGGTGGTCCTGGCCGTGCCCCTGGCCTCCCAGGTGGACCGATGGTACGAGCGGCTGGCCCCCCGCCTGCAGAGGCTGGGGATCACCTGCCTCCGGGCCCACGGGGCTTTGGGCTGGCGGGCGCGCCAGCGCCTGGTGGAGGCGGCGCGGGAGGGGCGGGCCCAGGTGGTTCTCAGCAGCCTGGAGTACCTCCGGGTCCTCCTGGCCGGGCAGGGGGAGGTGGACCTGCGCCCCGCTGTGCTCGCGGTGGATTGCGAACCTGCACTGGACGGTACTACGCTGGACCTGGAGGCCGTCGCCTCCGTGGTGGCCGTCTTGGGCGCCAGAGCGGACAGGGTGTGCGCCTGGCTGCCTGCCGCGGAGGTCGTGCTGGACGACGGGATTCGTGCGCAGGTGGGGCTGGTGGACCGCCGAGGTCTGGCGGCCGCGGAGCGGGAGGAGCTGGTCGCCCGGATCGCCGGGCGGGAGGAGAAGACCCTGGTCTACGTGTCGACCCGGCTGCAGGCGGTGGACCTGGCGCGGCGCCTGCGGGACGCCGGGGGCGGGCAGGTGGCATACTACCACCGAGGCCTGCCGCTGCGGGTGAGGGAGGTGCTGGAGCAGCTGTTCACCGACGGCAAGGTCCGGACTCTCGTGGCCGCCGACCTTCCGGGCGCCGCACCGCCCGACGTCCGCCAGGTAATTGTCGCCGGGCTGCCGGCGCACCGCGCCGACCTGGTGGACCTGATCGCCGCCGCGGGGCGCGACGGACGGCAGGCGGTCGTGACGCTGGCGTACCGCGCCGACGACCTGGCCGACGTCCGGGCGGGTGTCACCGCCCGGCACCCGCCGCGGGAGGTCCTGGCGGTCCTGTACCGGACGCTGCGGGCGCACGGGGAGCGGGGCGGGGCGCTGCGCTGGCCCGACGAGGACCTGGCCGCCGCGCTGCAGCAGTGCGGCATCGCGCCCCGGACGGCCGCCGTCGGCCTGGAGGTCCTGGCCGAGGCCGGCGTGCTGAGCCGCGAGTACGACGGGGAGAGCTGGCGGATGACCCTCGCTGTGGGGGAGCGACGGGACCTGGCGACCTCCCTGCGCTACGCCGAAGGCCGCCGGGAGGAGGCGGCCCTGGCCGACCTGGGCCGGTGGGCGCTCGGCCCGCTGGTGGAGATCCTCCGGGAGGCGGCCGGCCCCGGAGCAGCCCAGGGCGCCAGGGCGGGGGAGGGACCGGCCGACGGCGCGGACCGGAGGGCTCTGAGGTGAAGTGGCTGCAGGCGCGACAGTCGGGAGCGTTTCAGGACCTGCCGGCGGACGTCCAGCAGCTGCTGGCCCGGCTGCGCGAGCAGTTCCCCCGGGCCGACCTGGACCTGGTGCGGGCCGCCTACCTGTTCGCCGAGCAGGCCCACCGGGCCCAGACCCGGGCGTCGGGGGACCCGTACATCACCCACGCGGTGGCGGTGGCGTCCCTCCTGGTGGACCTGCGGCTGGACCCCGTGACGGTGGCGGCGGGGCTGCTCCACGACGTGGCCGAGGACACCGGCGTGACCCTGCGCCAGGTGGAGGAGCAGTTCGGGGCCGAGATCGCCGGTCTGGTGGACGGGGTCACCAAGCTGGGCCGCATCGAGTGGATGAGCCGGGAGCAGCGGCAGGCCGAGAGCCTGCGCAAGATGTTCCTGGCCATGGCCAACGACATCCGCATCGTGCTCATCAAGCTGGCCGACCGCCTGCACAACATGCGCACCCTCCAGTACCTGCCCGAGGGGAAACAGCGCCGCACCGCCCGGGAGACCCTGGACATCTACGCCCCCCTGGCCGAGCGGTTGGGCATCGGCCGCATCCAGCGGGAGCTGGAGGACCTGGCGTTTGCGGTGCTGCAGCCCGACGCCTACCAGGAGATCCGCCGCCAGCTGGCCGAGGCCGAAAGCACCCGCGCCCAGTTCCTGGAGCAGGTGGCCGACACCCTGTACCGGGAGCTGAACCGGGCCGGGGTGCGGGTGGCCCGGGACCGGATCACCGCCCGCCCCAAGCACGTGTACAGCATCTGGAAGAAGATGCAGCGGCCCAAGTACGCCGGCCAGCCGGTGGCCCGCATCTACGACCGGCTGGGCGTGCGGGTGATCCTGGAGGACGTGAAGGACTGCTACGCGGCCCTGGGGGTGGTGCACTCGCTGTGGAAGCCCATCCCCGGCGAGTTCGACGACTACATCGCCAACCCCAAGACCAGCGGTTACCAGTCCCTGCACACCACCGTCCTCTACCAGGGCGAGCCCCTGGAGATCCAGATCCGCACCGTGCAGATGCACCGGGAGGCCGAGCACGGGATCGCTGCCCACTGGAAGTACAAGGAGGGGCGGCCGGCCGAGAAGGAGGTCGAGCAGAAGCTGGCGTGGCTGCGCCAGCTGCTGGACTGGCACGCGGAGCTGCAGGACGCCCGGGCGTTCGTGCGGTCGGTGAAGCTGGACCTGTTCCAGAACGAGGTCTTCGTCTTCACCCCCAAGGGCGACGTCATCGACCTGCCCGCCGGGGCCACCCCCGTGGACTTCGCTTACCGCATCCACACCGACGTGGGCCACCGGTGCGTGGGAGCCCGGGTGAACGGCCGGCTGGTCCCCCTGTCCCACCGGCTGCGGACCGGCGACATCGTGGAGATCCTCACCAGCAAGACCGAGGGCCGCCCCAGCCGCGACTGGCTGACCTTCGTGGTGACCACCAACGCCCGCGCCAAGATCCGCCAGTGGTTCAAGAAGGAGGCCCGGGAGGAAAACATCCAGCGCGGGAGGGAGATGCTGGAGAAGGAACTGCGCCGGCTGGGGCTGCTGGCCCACCTGCGCCCCGAGCGGCTGCGGGAGGTGGCCCCCCGGCTGGGCCTGACCACCGACGAGGACCTGCTGGCGGCCCTGGGCAACGGCGACGTCTCGCTGCTGGCGGTGGTGCAGGCCCTGCGCCCGCCGGAGGCCCCCCGGCCGGCGGAGGCGGCGGGGGAACCGGTCGCCCTGCCGGCGCGGCCGGCGGCGCCGGGGGGCGTGCGGGTCCGCGGCGCCGACAACATCCTGACCCGGCTGTCCCGCTGCTGCACGCCGCTGCCCGGCGACCGGATCATCGGCTACGTCACCCGGGGGCGCGGCGTGGCCATCCACCGCCAGGACTGCCCCAACGTCAAGGCCCTGGGAGCCCACCCGGAGCGCTTCGTGGAGGTGGAGTGGGAGTCCATCCCCGAGGGCAGCTATCCG
>JBBIUY010000019.1:0-52069 GCA_037440005.1 Armatimonadota bacterium
GCCGACGAGAACACCAGAACCGCAAAGCAGGCGGACACCACCAGTTCCGCTAGTGGGGAGGCCACCCCCCGGCTCAGGTACTGCAGCGCGGTCATGGTCAGCAGGCCCAGCGCCAGACCTCCCGCCACGCCCGCCAGCGTCGACACGCCCGCCAGGCGCTCCAGGATTCCGCGCCGGAACACGTGCAGGAAGCTGGCCACGACCACCGGGAGCATCACCCCGGCCAGGCTGCGCAGTCCCGCGGCAAACCCGCGGCCGAACGCCCCCAGGACCAGGTACAGGGCGATCAGGACCAGGGTCGCCAGCGTCCCGTAGACCGCGATGAGCCGGACCGTCTCGTGCACGACCTGCATCGCAGACCGGGTGGCGGGTGGCGGCTGCGGTCCGGCCACGGCGACGACCTCCTCCTGGGCTCCGACGCATCATTCGGTGGGGCGTCGCCGGGACCTGCCGCGCGGTCATGGGCGGGCGCGTGCACCCGGAGGATGGCTCATGCGCCGCCTGCCAGGCAGTTCTTCAACTGGCCGGGTGCACGTCTTTCGGTAGGCGCGAGGACGCGGGATGCGCCTCATCTGCCCGGGAGCCTGAAGCCGGGCCATAGCCGGCATGGAGGGGGACACACGAGGGCCGCGAGGATGTGCAGGACGACGGCTCGGGTGGGTGAACGCGGGGAACTACGGATCATCCTCAATCTGCTCTCGGCGCTCGGGCACAGAGAGGTCTTCGGCGATCTCCACAAGGGCGTGAGGAGCCCGGATCACCAATCGCTGCCGACCCGCCCTCACGAACCCCCGCTGCTCCCACTGGCTCAGGATCCGGCTGGTGGTGTACAGCGTGGTGCCCGTGAGATTCGCCAGATCTTCCCGTGAGAGGGGGACGTCCACCAGAACCCCTTCCTCGATCCTGCGACCCACGTGGCGGGCCAGCCGGAGGACCGCCCGGGCGACCCGCCGCTCCACCCGTTCCCAGGCCAGCTCGTTGACCCGCTCCTGCAGCTCCTGGATGCGCCGCGCCTGCACCCGCAGGAGGTTCAGCGCAACCTGTGGATGGGCGCGGAGGATCCGGTACATCGTCTCCCTGGACCAGCCAAGCACCACGCTCGCTTCCACGGCCTCTGCGGACACCGGATAGGTCTCGTCCCCCAGGGCCGCGATCCCGCCGAAGAACTCTCCCGGCGTGAGGATCCGGTAAATCATCGTCCGGCCATCGGGGTGGAGCTGGACGAGTCGCATCCGCCCGGTCTCCAGGACGTAGCTGTGGATGGCAGGATCCCCCTGGGCGAACAGCACCTCGCCACCCTCCAGGAGGTGGCGCTGGGCTTCGGCCCGGATCCGTTCCAGCCCTGCAGAACTCAGACCCTCGAAGACCGGGCAGCGGGCAAGCGCGTCGAGGTCCACACCTCCATGGTGACGCTCCTGAGGTCCGAAGACAACCGGTTTGCGCCCCGTCAAAGACACACCCCACGGGGTGTGCTGGACTTGGCGTGGGATGGGACGAGCCCATCGGGGCGAGACGGTAGAGGCGCTCCTCCAACGGCATCCCGCGGCGGTGCGGGTGTTCCTGCGGCACCGCATGGCCTGCCCTGGCTGCGCCATGGCCCCCTTCGAGACCCTGGAGGAGGTCTGCCGCATCTACCGCGTCCCCGTGGAAGCGTTCCTGCAGGAACTCGCGGAGGCGGGGGATGTCCATCGTGACCTTCCTGCTGGGTGAGCACGGAGTCTTGTACGCCCTGCTGGACCGGGTGGAGGATCTGGCCCCGAACACGGACCCGACGGCCGTGCGGGCATGCCGCGACCTGCTGGCGGAGGTCATCCGCTCCCACGCGGAGGTGGAAGACCAGCTGCTGTTTGAGCCCCTGGAGCGGGCCAGCGCGCGGGCGGAGCCCGCTGTCCGGGGCATGCGGATCATGCATGACGACATCGACGAGGTCCTTGACGACTTGGATCGGCGACATCCACCGCGCCCGGGAGCTGCTGGTCAACCTGGCGGGACTGTGCAAGCAGCACTTCTTCGCGGAAGAGAAAATCGTGTTTTCTCTGGCGGAAGGGGAGCTGGAGGCTTCCGCCCTCGAGGACCTGGGCCGGCAGTACCTGGAGCGGCGCGGGCTCATGGGAATGGGTAGCCATGTGTAGGCCACCCCAAGCATCGCCCGGGGAAGTTCCAGGAGCTTCGGGCTCCCCGCCGGACACGCCCGTCGGACGGACTCCGACCGCCCCGGAGCGCCAGGTGTGGGACGCCCTCCGGGAGGTGTTGGACCCGGAGCTCGGCATCAACATCGTGGATTTGGGTCTGGTGTACGACGTGGCCGTGGAGGACGCCGCGGTCCGGGTCGCGGTGACCATGACCACGCCCGCCTGCCCCTTGCACGGCCACGTGGTGGACGCCATCGAGTTCGTCCTTCGCCGCGACCTGCCCCACCTTCGCCGCGTGGACGTGCGGCTGGTGTGGGACCCGCCGTGGCATCCCGGGATGATGTCCCACGAAGCGCGCCGCCAGCTCGGGTGGGTGGACTGACGTGGAACTCCGCGACCGCGTGTGGGAGGCTCTCCGTTCGGTCCGCTACCCGGGCTACAGCCGCGACGTGGTCTCCTTCGGGCTCGTGCAGCGGGTGACCGCGCAGGCAGACGTGGTCGGGATCGCGCTGGCCGTGGCCCACCTGGCGCCAGAGGTGCAAGAGGAGCTCGAGCGGGAAGTCCGGCGGGCGGTCCTCCAGCTCCCTGGCGTGCGGGTGGTGGAGGTGGTGCGGGTCACACCCGCCAGGGCGCCCCGCCCCGCCCAGCCCACGGCCACGCGGACGCGGGTGGCGGCCCGCGCGCTGGCCGTGGCCAGCGGCAAGGGCGGAGTGGGAAAGTCCACGGTGACCGCCAATCTCGCCGCGACCCTGGCGCTGGAGGGCGTACGCGTCGGCGTGCTCGACGCGGACGTGTACGGGTTCAGCATCGCCCGGATGCTGGGAGTGCGGGAGCGGCCCGAGGTCCACGAGGAGCGCCTCGTGCCGGCCCGGCGGGGCGACCTGCAGGTGGTGACCATGGGGATGCTGGTGGGGCCGGACGAAGCCGTGATCTGGCGGGGGCCCCTGCTGCACAAAGCGCTGCGCACGTTCCTCCACGAGGTGGCATGGGAGGACCTGGACGCGCTGCTCCTGGACCTACCACCGGGCACCGGGGACGTGGCCTTGACGGTGGCCCAGGAGCTCCCCCACGCGGAGTGGCTGGTGGTCACCACGCCACAGCCCGCAGCCGTGGAGGTCGCCCTGCGGGCCGGCCGCATGGCGCAGAAAGTGAACCTGAAGGTGGCGGGCGTCGTGGAGAACCTCTCCTGGTACCGGCCGACGCCCCAGGGCCCCCTGCTCCACCCGTTCGGCAAAGGAGGAGGACGGGAAGCAGCGGAACGCCTGGAGGTCCCGCTGCTGGCGGAGATCCCCCTGGATCCCGCGGTGCGGGAGTGCGCGGACGCCGGGGAGCCCGTGGTGTGGGCTCAGCCGGACCTGGAGGTCTCCCGCCGCTTCAGGCAGCTGGCACGCACATTCCTCCCGGTCCCCGCGCGCGACCTTGCAGCGAGGAGGTGATCCCCGTGTCCCGACTCGACCAAGCCTTCCGGTCCCACCACCGCGAACTCCTCCGGCAAATGGAGGACTTCGCCGAGCAGGTCGCCCGAGACCCTCAGAGGGCGGACCTGCAATCCTTGGTTCGCTTCCTCCGGGAAGAGCTGCTGCCCCACGCCCGCGCCGAGGAACGCCACCTGTACCCCGCGGTGGCCCCCCTGCTGCGGCAGCACGCGGACCCCACCGCCACCATGCGGCTCGACCACGCCTTCATCGAGGAGCACGTCCGCCGGGTGGAGGCGGCGGTGCAGGAGTCCCAGCGGGGCGGGTTCACGTGGCCCGACCAGCTGCGGCGCGAGGTCCTGGGGCTTGCGGCCCTGTTCCGGGCGCACCTGGAGAAGGAAGAGCAGGTGTACCTGCCCCTGGTGGAGGGCCACCTTTCGGAAGCGGACCAGGACGCACTGCTGAACGCCATGCACGAGGGCGTAGCCGAGGCGCCCGCCGGCTCCGCTCGTGTGCTGGACGTCCGGCGCCTACCCCCGCCGCAACGCCACCCGCTCATCTTCCAGACCTTCCAGGCCTTGCGTCCGGGAGAGGGCTTCGAGCTGGTCAACGACCACGACCCCAAGCCCCTGTACTACCAGTTCGCCGCGGAGCTACCCGGCCAGTTCACGTGGGAGTACCTGGAGCAGGGGCCCGAGGTGTGGCGTGTCCGCATCGGCAAGCCTGCAGCCTGAGGGCCAGACTTCCGCAGCCCCTCCGGCCCGCGACGCCCCCAGGCGCCTGCGGCGGGCACCGCTGCTCGCGGCGGGCGGGCTGTCCCTCCTGGTGGGGATGTGGGTGGGGTTACGGCGCGCGGGCTGGCCTCTGCCGCTGCCGTTCGGGTTGGGCCTTGGGGACCACGCTGTCCTCATGGTGAGCGGTTTCCTGGGGACTCTGATCAGCCTGGAACGGGCCGTGGCCCTGAGGGTCCCCTGGGCGTTCGCTGCCCCTGCCCTGTCGGCCGTGGCGGCGCTGGCGGCCCTCGGCGGCCTGCCTGGTGGCTTCAGCGCCATCCTGTTCGGTGCGGCGGGTGCCGTTCTGTGCTCGGCCTACGCCCGCGTCCTGCGCATCCAGCTCGCTCCCTTCACCGTAGCCATGGCCGCGGGCGGGGCCGCGTGGCTGTTGGGCACCCTGGCGTGGAGCGCGGGGCTCGCTTCCGCCACGTGGGTGACGTGCTGGGCCGCGTTCCTGGTCCTCACCATCGTGGGCGAGCGGCTGGAGTTGAGCCGGCTCGCGCGCCCGCCCGAATGGGCGTGGCGGGTTTTCGCGGGCATCGGGGTGCTCCACGGTGCGGCCGTCCTGATCTCCCTCGCTCACCCATTGTCGGGGTGGCGGCTTTCGGGCCTGGCGTTTGCGGCGTGGGCTGCGTGGCTGGCCCGGTTCGACGTAGCGCGCAGGACCGTCCGCACCCCGGGGCTGCCCCGCTTTTCGGCCTGGGGCTTGCTAGCGGGCTACGTCTGGCTGGCAGTGGCGGGGGTCCTGTGGCTATCCAGTCCCGGCGTTCCCGCGGGGCTGCGGTACGACGCGGAGGTCCACGCGCTGTTCCTGGGGTTCGTGTTCTCCATGGTCTTCGCCCACGCGCCCATCATCTGGCCGTCGGTGCTGGGCGGGACGATCCGGTTCCGCCGACGGTTCTACGGGCACATAGCTTTGCTGCATCTCTCGGTGCTCCTGCGGGTTGCGTCCGACCTGATGAGCTGGGAACCTGGCCGACGGTGGGCGGTGGCGTTGAACACGCTAGCCATCCTCCTCTTCCTCGCCAACACGGTGGTGGCGAGCACAGGAAGCTGAAGGTCCCTTGTGGAGTAACCATCGGTTATGCGTTTGACCCTCCGGCAGGCCAACATCGTCCTCCTGGCTGTGGTCGTCGCAAGCGCCGTGACCCTCGCCTGGGGCACGGCGCAGACTTACCGCCACCTGCCGCCCCTCCCGGAGGCCTTCGTGGGGGAGGACGGGGCGATCCTGTTCACCGCCTCAGACGTGCGCGCCGGGCAACAGGCCTTCCAGCGCCGCAACCTCATGGGCTTCGGCACCCTGTTCGGCAACGGCAGCTACTTCGGGCCCGACTACGGGGCGGAGTACCTGGCCTGGCTGCGCGACTCGGTGGCGGAGCGCGTGCTCGGCCGTCCTCCCGACCGGGCCTCGCCCGAGGAGCGCCGGAGGGCTATGGTGCAGGTCCGGGAGATCCTGGGGCGGGCCCGGCTGGAGGGCGACCGCGTGGTCCTCCCAGCTCCGTGGGTCCAGGCCCACCGGGCCATCGAAGGCCGGTACCGCAGCCGGTTCGTGGACGGCGACCGGCGCCTCGGCATCGCCCCCAACACGCTGCAGCCGGAGGAGGTCGGGCCCTTTGCGGCCTTCGTGGCTTGGTCCGCCTGGGTGTCCGTGACCCCCCGTCCCGGAGGCGACGGGACGTACACCAACAACTTCCCGCCCATGCCGGAGTTGGGTCTTGTGCCCACGCCGGGGACGGTGCTGTGGACCGCGTGGTCTTTGGGATGGGTCCTGGTCCTGGCCCTGCTGGTCGTGGTCGCCTTCGGCGCGGTGCGCCTGGAGCCCATCCCCGCGCTGCCGCCCCTGGAGGAACGCGCTGCCCGGCCACCCGGGTTTTTGGCTCGGGTCGCCCTTCTGCTCGTGGGCGGCTGCTTCCTCGTGTTCTTCCTCCAGACCCTAGGGGGCGGTTACCTCGCCAACGCGTACGCGTCCCGGGAGGACTTCTACGGGCTGTTCCGCCGCCTGGGGCTGGAGCGCATGGCGGTGCTGCCGTTCCAGGCCGTGCGCTCTGCCCACACGGCCATGGCGGTGGTCTGGGTGGTGGGGATGTGGATGTCCGCCGCCTTGTACGTAGCCCTGCTCCTGGGCGGCCGGGAGCGTGCGTGGCACCGGCCCGCCGCCTACGCCTCCGTGGTCGTACTCCTCCTCTCGGTGGCAGGGACCCTCCTCGGCGTGTACGCGAGCGTTCAGGGGTGGGTCCGATCGCCGCTTTTGGGCAGCGAGGGCACGGAGTACCTGGAGATGGGGCGGCTGTGGCGGGCCGGGATCGCCGTGGGGTTCACCCTGTGGGTCGCGATCCTCGCCTCCTCCCTGTGGGGTGCCGCCGTGGCGTGGCGTCCCCTCCTGCAGGTGCTGGTCTGGAACGGGGCGGCGATCACGGCCGCGTTCTACGCCAGCTTCGCGTACCGGCCCACCAGCCACTGGGTGGTCATCGACTTCTGGCGGTGGTGGGTGGTCCACCACTGGGTGGAGGGGATCTTCGCCTTCTTCCAGATCCTCGTCCTCGGGTGGTTCTTCGCGGGGCTCCGGCTGGTGAGCCGGGAGGACGTGACCAAGTCCCCGTACCTGGAAGGCGCTCTGGTGTTGCTGGCGGGGTTCCTGGCCATCGGGCACCACTTCTGGTGGGTGGGTGAACCTCCGCTGTGGCTGGGAGTCGGCAGCGTGTTCAGCACCCTGGAGGTCCTCCCCCTCTTCCTCCTGCTGACCACGGCCCTGCGAGCTCTCGCCCGCGGTGGCCACGTACCTCCTGCTCTGCGCTGGCCCCTGCGCTTCCTCATCGCCAGCGCCCTCTGGCAGTTTGTCGGTTCCGGGATCCTGGGTCTTTTGATCAACCTCCCGGTGGTGAACTACTACGAGCACGGAACGTTCCTCACCGTGGCCCACGGCCACGCCTCCTTCCTGGGCGCTTTCGGGTTCATGGCCGTCGGGCTGAGTCTGTACGCCGTCCGGCACGCCCACCCGGAGGGCTGGAGCGAGGGCCGGCTCTGGGCGGCCTTCTGGGCTCTGAACGTGGGCCTTGCGCTCATGGTGTTCCTGAGCGTGACGCCCGTGGGGGTCCTGCAGCTGCGGGAGGCGGTCCAGGCAGACTACGCGGCAGCCCGGGCCCTGAGCTTCGACGAGCGCCCACCGGTGTTAGTGCTGAACAAGTGGCGGCTGCCCGGAGACCTTTTGATCATCGTGGGCGCCGCCCTCCTGGCCGTGGAGACGTCCCGCCAGGTCCTCACCCGCGCGCGGCGTCCGGGTCGTGGCGCTCCGGGGTTGATGCTGGAATGAGTGGGGAGATGGCCACGGCCCGGACACTTAGGCCGGGCTTGCGGGTGGGTGTGGACCGGCTGGAAGAGGGAGGGGAGGTCTCTTACAGCAACGTGCCCTCGCGCACCACCGGCGCGGCAAGCGGGGAGACGGCGCGGGCGCGGGGGCAGGACGCCTAATGGCGGAAGTGGCGGATCCCGGTGACCACCATGGCGATGCCGTGCTCTGCCGCCGCGGCGATGACCTCCGCGTCGCGCACCGAGCCGCCGGGCTGGATGATCGCCGTCACCCCGGCCCGGGCGGCGGCGTCCACGCCGTCGCGGAAGGGGAAGAAGCCGTCTGAGGCCAGCACCGCCCCCCGGGCCCGGTCGCCGGCAGCCCGGACCGCGGCCTCCACCGCTCCCACCCGGCTGGGCTGGCCCGCGCCGATCCCCACGGTGGCGCCCGAGCGCGCCAGGACGATGGCGTTGGACCTGGCCCACTTGCACACCCGCCACGCAAACCGCAGGTCGGCCACCTCCTCCGCCGAGGGGGCCCGCGGGGTGACGACATGCAGGGCCTGCTCGTCCAGGTCCAGCAGGTCGGGTTCCTGCACCAGCACCCCGCCGCCGACCGTGCGGATCTCCCATCGCGGAGCCGACGTCGGGCCCGGCACCTGCAGGACCCGCAGGGCGGGCCGGCGGGAGAGGGCGGCGCGGGCCGCCTCGGTGTAGCCGGGGGCGATGACCGCCTCGGTGAAGATCTCCACCACCGCCTCCGCCGTAGCCCCGTCCACCTCCCGGTTGAGGGCCACCACCCCGCCAAACGCCGACACCGGGTCGCCGGCCCGCGCGGCGGCGTAGGCGGCGGCGAGGGTGGGGCCGATGGCCGCCCCGCAGGGCGTGGCGTGCTTGATGATGGCCGCCGCCGGCTCGGGGAACTCCCCCACCAGGCGCCAGGCGCTGTCCAGGTCCAGCAGGTTGTTGTACGAAAGTTTTTTCCCCTGCAGTTGCACGGCGGCCGCCAGGGAGCCGGCCGGCGCCGCGGGCAGGGGGTACAAGGCCGCCCGCTGGTGGGGGTTCTCCCCGTAGCGCAGCGGCATCGCCTGCGGGCAGGTCAGGACGAAGGGCACGGGCAGGGCGTCTGCACCGGACAAAAATCCGGCGATGGCGGCGTCGTAGGCGGCGGTGCGGGCGAACGCCGCTGCGGCCAGGCGGCGGCGGGTGTCCATGGAGGTCCCGCCGGTCCGGCGCAGCTCGTCCACCAGCGGTGCGTACTGCTCCGGGGCGCAGAGGACCGCCACCCGCTCCCAGTTCTTCGCCGCCGCCCGCAGCAGCGCCACCCCGCCGACGTCGATGAGGTCGGCGGCCTCCTCCGGGCGCCCGGGCGCGCAAGACTCGAACGGGTACAGGGAGACCGCCACCAGGTCCACCGGCACCGCGCCCAGCGCCTGTAGCTGCTCCCGGTGGGCGGGCACGTCCCGGGCCAGGATCCCCGCGAACACCGCCGGGTGCAGCGTCTTGATGCGTCCGTCCAGCAGGTCAGTAAACCCCGTCAGCGTCTGCAGTGGGGTGGCGGCCAGGCCGGCCTGGTGCAGCGTCCGGGCCGTGCCGCCGGTGGCCAGGATCTGAGCGCCCATCTGGACCAGCGCCCGGGCGAACTCCACCAGACCGGTGGTGTCCGAGACGCTCAGCAGCGCGCGGCGCACCGGCACCACCGTGGAAGGCGGCGGATCCGGCACCGGCGCGTCCTGCGGGGATGTCATCAGGACCTGCCTCCTTCCCGCACGGCGGCCGCGGGATGCCCCCCGCCGGCGACCGAGGCGCTCCCAGCGAGCTTTTTGCCGGTTGCCGCCTGGTCCAGCACCACCACCCTCCGTCCCCGCACCGCCAGCCGCCCCAGGGCGTACAGCCGGATGGCCAGAGGGTACAGGCGGTGTTCCTGCTCCGCCACGCGCGCGGCCAGGGTGTCCACGGTGTCGTGGTCGTGCACGGGGACCGCGGCCTGCAGGACGATGGGCCCCCCGTCGGGCGTCTCGTCCACCAGGTGGACCGTGCACCCGGAGATCTTCGCCCCGCTGCGCAGGACCGCCTGGTGGACGCGGTCGCCGTACATGCCCGGACCTCCGAACGCCGGCAGCAGCGAGGGGTGGACGTTGAGGATGCGGCCGGCAAAGCGCCGGACGAACTCCGGACCCAGGATGCGCACAAACCCCGCCAGGCACACCAGGTCCACCCCCCAGGCGTCCAGCAGGTCCGCCAGCGCGGCATCGTAGACCTGCCGGGAGGGGAAGTCCCCGGGGGCCAGGACCAGCGCCGGCACGCCGGCAAAGCGCGCCCGCTGCAGGGCGTACGCCTGCGGGCGGCTGCTGACCACCACCACGACCTGCCCGGGCACCTCGCCGGCGCGGCAGGCGTCCAGGATGGCCTGCAGGTTGCTGCCCCGGCCGGAGACCAGCACGCCCAGACGCAGGGGCAGGCGCGCGCGGGGCTCCGCCGGGCTCCCGGGCGCCTGCGATGGCGCGCCTTTGTTGTTCACACCACATCCACCCCCCGCTCCCCCGCCACCACCTCGCCGATGATCCAGCCGGGCGCGTCCTGGGCCCGGCAGATCTCCACTGCCGCCTCCGCGCGGTCGGCCGGCACCACGGCGCAGGCCCCCACCCCCATGTTGAAGGTGGCCCACATCTCCTGCGGCGGGATCCGGCCCGCGCGGGCCAGGACGTGATACACCGCCGGCACCGGCCAGCTGCCAGAAAACACCCGCGCCCGGCAGCCCGCGGGCAGGATGCGGGACACGTTGGCCGGGAGCCCGCCGCCGGTGATGTGGGCCGCCCCCCGCAGCCACCCGGTCCGGGCCAGAGCCAGCAGCGCCCGCCGGTAGCTGCGGTGGGGATGCAGCAGCACCTCGCCCAGCGGCCCGCCCAGGTCCTCCACCACAGTGTCCGGTGTCCACCCGCACCGGTCCAGGACCGCCCGCACCAGGCTGTACCCGTTGGTGTGCAGGCCGCTGCTGGCCAGACCGATCACCGCGTCGGTGGGCCGGATGGCCGAACCGTCGCACAGGCGCCCGGCCTCGACGACGCCGACCACGCACGCCGCCACGTCCAGGGCGCCCGGCCGGTACACGCCGGGCATCTGCGCGGTCTCGCCGCCCAGCAGAACCACTCCTTCTTCCCGGCAGGCGGCCGCGGCTCCGGCGATCACCGCGGCCACCGCGTCCTCGTCCAGATCGCCGCCGGCCACGTAGTCCAGCGCCAGCAGCGGGGTGGCGCCCACCACCGCCACGTCGTTGACCCCGTGCACCACCGCGTCGCGGCCGGCCACGTCCAGCCGGCCGGCCCGGGCCAGCAGCAGCGCCTTGGTCCCCACCCCGTCCACCGACGCCACCAGCACCAGGTCGGACCCGGCGGGCAGGCGGTACAGCCCCGCGAAGTGGCCGCCGCCGCCCACCACCGCCGCGGTGTAGGTGCTGCGGATCGCCGCATCCGCCCGGGCCAGGGCGCGGCCCACCGCCTCCCGGTCCACGCCGGCGGCGCGGTAGGTCAGGAGGTCACTCACCGGGTGAGCCTCCCGGCTCCAGCGCGTGCCGGCCGGCGGATGCGGGGACGGGCACCGGCGTGGGGTACCGGCCGTCCAGGCAGGCCATGCACAGGCGGTCGGCGGACAGCTGCAGGGCCTCCACCAGTCCCTGCTGGCTGAGGTAGCCCAGGCTGTCGGCGCCGATCCGTTCCCGGATCTGCTCCACCGTGAGGGCGGCGGCGACCAGCTGGCCGCGGCCGGTGGTGTCCACCCCGTAGTAGCAGGGGAAGCGGATGGGCGGCGAGGAGATGCGCACGTGCACCTCCTGTGCCCCCGCCTCCCGCAGCCGGCGGACCAGGGCGCCCGTGGTCGTGCCGCGCACGATGGAGTCGTCCACCAGGACGACCCGCCGGCCCCGCACCACCTCCCTCAGGGCGGCCAGGGCCGTCCGCACCGCCTCG
The DNA here is from genome assembly GCA_037440005.1 of Armatimonadota bacterium. Classification (GTDB taxonomy): domain Bacteria; phylum Sysuimicrobiota; class Sysuimicrobiia; order Sysuimicrobiales; family Kaftiobacteriaceae; genus Calidihabitans. The sequence continues at coordinate 11,571 of JBBIUY010000019.1, forward strand.
GCCCGCGCCGGGGGATCGGGCCGGATGAACGTCCGGCCGACGTAGCGGTTCTTGACCAGCCCCACCTCCAGCGGGAGGCCCGAGACCTCGGCGTAGCCCAAAGCCGCCGACGTCCCCGAGTCCGGCACGGGCACCACCACGTCGGCGCGGGCCGGGTGCTCCCGGGCGAGCACGCGGCCCATCTGCTTGCGGGCCAGGTGCACCGTGCGCCCGGCCAGCACCGAGTCGGTCCGGGCGAAGTAAATGTACTCAAACACGCAGTGGGCCGTCCGGTCCCCCGCCAGGACCTGCCGGCCAGACGGCTCCCCGCCGTCGAGGACGACCAGCTCACCGGGGCCCACCTCCCGCACCGCCGCCGCGCCGAGGGCGTCCAGGGCGCAGGACTCCGACGCCACCACCCACGCCGATCCCGTGGTGCCCAGGACCAGGGGGCGGATGGCGTACGCGTCGCGGAAGGCCAGCACCCGCCCGGCGGCCAGCAGGACCACGGTGAACGCCCCCCGCAGGCGCTCCATCGCCCACGCGGCGGCGTCCTCGACCGTCGCCGCCGGGGCGCGGGCCACCAGGTGCGCGATCACCTCGCTGTCGGTGGTCCCGGCGCACCGCACGCCGGCGGACTGCAGCCCCTCGCGCAGCCGGACGGCGTTGACCAGGTGGCCGTTGTGGGCCAGCGCCAGCGGTCCCCAGGGCGAGGGCACCACCAGGGGCTGGGCGTTGGCCAGGACCGCCGAGCCCATGGTGGAGTACCGCACGTGGCCGATGCCCAGGTGCCCCGGCAGCCGCCGGAGCCGGTCGGGGTCGAACACCGCCGACACCAGTCCCATCCCCCGGTGGTGCCACAGCCGCACGCCGTCGCTGACGGCGAGGCCGGCGCTTTCCTGGCCCCGGTGCTGCAGCGCCAGCAGACCCGCGTGGACGCGGGCGGCCGCCCGCTCCCCGACGACGCCTATGACCCCGCACTCCTCGGCCAGTCCGCTCACACCAGCCCCTCCAGGCTGCGGTAGGCCGCCCGCAGACGGCGCACCGGCAGGTCCACGGCCCACCCTCGCCGGCCCCGCACGGCCAGCCGGACCCGCCTCCCGCCGGTGCGTCCCAGGACCGTCACCGGCACGCCCCAGGCCTCGGCCAGGGACGTCAGAGATCGCAGGGCGTTGTCGGGCAGCGAGACGACGACGCGGGAGGGGACCTCCCCGAACAGGGCCGCATCCACCCGGTCGGCGTCGGGCACCACCGCGTCCACGCCCACCCCGCCCAGGGCCGCCGACTCGGCCAGGGCGACCGCGAGGCCTCCGTCGCTGCAGTCGTGGGCGCTGTGCAGCCACCCCTGTCGCACCGCCTCGCGCACCACCGCCAGCACCCGGCGGTGCGCCGCCAGGTCCACGTCCGCCGGTCGGCCGGCGTCGGCGCCCCACACCACGGCCAGGTAGGCGCTGGCCTCAAGGGTGGGGTGCGCGCGGCCGACCAGGGCGACCACGTCGCCGGGCCGGGAGAATCCAGCCCGGCAGGTCCGGCGGACGTCGGGGAGCCAGCCCACCATGGTCACCACCGGCGTGGGCAGCACGGGCCCGACCTCCGAGGTGTTGTAGAACGAGACGTTGCCGCCCACCACGGGGATCTCCAGCTGCCGGCAGGCCGCGGCCAGCCCGGCCACGGCCTGCCGGAACGCCCAGAACACCTCGGGGGTGTGGGGGTCGCCGAAGTTCAGACAGTCGGTGACTCCCAGCGGCTCGGCGCCCACGCACGCCAGGTTGGCCGCCGCCTCGGCCACCGCGCGTCGGGCGCCCCGGTAGGGGTCGAGGTCGCACAGCCGGCCGTCGCCGTCGCAGGCCACGGCCAGGGCCAGGGGCGGCACCTCCCCCAGGCGCAGGACCGCCGCGTCGGCGGCCCCCGGAGGGATCACCGTGCGGATCTGGACGGTGTGGTCGTACTGGCGGAACACCGGTTCCTTGCTGGCGACGGACGGGTGCGCCAGCAGCGCCAGCAACGCCCGGTCCGGATCCGCCTCCGGGACCGGCGGCACCGTCCACCGCCGTCGCAGGTCCGCCGGAGGCCGCGCGGCCGGGCGCACCGCCGGCGCCCGGGCCAGCACCGCCGCGGGCAGGGAGGCCACCGTCACGCCCGACGCGCGCACCCGCAGCCGGCTGCCCGGCGTCACCCGGCCGACCACCGCGGCAGACAGGCCCCACCGCCGGTACAGGGACACGATGGCGCCGGCGGCCTCCGGCCGCACGACCAGCAGCATGCGCTCCTGGGACTCGGACAGCAGGATCTCGTCGGGGGTCATCCCCCCTTCCCGCAGCGGCACGGCGTCCAGGTCCACCTCCATGCCCACGCCGCCCCGGTCGGCCATCTCGCTGGCCGCGCAGGTGAGCCCCGCCGCTCCCAGGTCCTGCACGGCGACCACCTGGCCGGTCCGCAGGGCTTCCAGCGTCGCCTCGATGAGCAGCTTGCCGGCCAGCGGGTCGCCCAGCTGGACGGCCGTCCGGTCCCGGTCATCTCGGGACGGGTCCAGCTCCGCCGACGCGAACGCCGCCCCGCCGATGCCGTCCCGCCCGGTGCGGGCGCCCGCCAGGACCACCGCGGATCCGGGCTCTGATGCGGCCGACCGGGCGAGCAACTCGCGGCGGGCCAGGCCCACGCACGCCACGTTGACCAGCGGCGCCCCGCGGTAGCGGGGGTGGGTGGCCAGCTCGCCGGCGACGGTGGGCACGCCGATGCAGTTGGCGTAGGCGGAGATCCCGGCGACCACCCCGCGGGCCAGCCGGCGCGCCGCGGGGTCGTCCAGGGGGCCAAAGCGCAGCGAGTCCACCAGGGCCACCGGACGGGCCCCCATGGCCAGGATGTCGCGGACGATGCCGCCGACTCCGGTGGCGGCGCCGTGAAAGGGATCCACGGCGCTGGGGTGGTTGTGGCTTTCCATCTTGAAAGCCACGGCCCAGCCGTCCCGGAGGTCCACCACGCCGGCGTTGTCCCCGGGCCCCCGGATGACCCGCGGCCCGTCCGACGGCAGCAGCCTCAGGAGGTGGCGGGAGCGCCGGTAGCCGCAGTGCTCCGACCACATGGCCGCCGCCATCCGCAGCTCGGTCACCTTCGGCGGCCGGCCCAGTCGTCGGCACAGCTCGCGGTAGTCGGCGGAGGCCAGCCCCCCGGCGGCCGACATCGCGCGGACGGCGCTCACCGCCCCCTCCCCCCCGCCGCCAGCCGGCTGCGGGAGTCCAGACGCCGGAGCCCCTCCAGGAGCGGGACGCCGTCGGCGGACCCCAGCAGGGCGTCGGTGGCCCGCTCGGGGTGCGGCATCATCCCCACCACGTTGCCTGCGGCGTTGCACACGCCGGCGATGTGGGCGACCGACCCGTTGGGGTTGGCGGACGGCCGCAGGCGTCCTGAGGCGTCGCAGTAGCGGAAGACGACCTGACGGGGGTCCAGCCCGGCCGGAGGGATATAACAGCCTTCGCCGTGGGCGACCGGCAGGCGCAGCACCTGGCCGGACCGCAGCGTCCAGGTGACGGGGGTGCGGACGGACTCCACCCGCACGTAGACGTCCCGGCACACAAACCGCCCGCAGCGGTTGCGGACCATCGCTCCCGGCAGCAACCCGGCCTCCAGCAGGATCTGAAATCCGTTGCAGATGCCCAGAACCGCGCCGCCCGCGCGGGCGAACGACCGCACCGCCTCCATCACCGGGCAGCGGGCGGCCACCGCCCCGGCCCGCAGGTAGTCGCCGTAGGAGAACCCGCCCGGCAGGATCACCGCGTCCAGGCCCCGCAGGTCGCGCTCAGTATGCCAGACCTCCTCCGCCTGCGCGCCCACCTGGCGCAGCGCCTGCAAGCAGTCCCGGTCGCAGGTGCTGCCGGGGAACACCACCACGCCGACCCTCACCGGCGGTCCCTCCCTTCCGGGACGGCCCGCCGCCGGGGGCGGGCAGGCCGGGGGTCGTCCACCTCGATCTGCCACCGCTCGATGAGGGGGTTGGCCAGAAACCGCGCGCACATCGCCTCCAGGTCCCGCCGGGGCGTGCCGTCGCGGACGGCCAGCTCCAGGTAGCGGCCGACCCGCACCTGGGAGACGGTCCGGTAGCCCAGCGCCCGCAGCCCGCCCAGCACCGCCTGACCCTGGGCGTCCAGCACCCCGGGCTTGAGGGTGACCACCACGCAGACCCTCACGGCGCCGCCTCACCTCCTCCCCGATCGCCGGTCAGCCGGCGGTAGGTCTCCCAGTACCGCCGCCGGGTGGCGGCCACCACCTCCGGGGGCAGAGGCGGGGCCGGGGGCTCGCGGTTCCACCCGACGGCGGCGAGGTAGTCGCGCACGTACTGCTTGTCGAAGGGGACCAGGGCGACGGGGTAGGACCCCGCGTCCCAGTAGCGGGAGGAGTCGGGGGTCAGGACCTCGTCGATGAGGACCAGCTCCCGCTCGCGCCAGCCGAACTCGAACTTGGTGTCCGCCAGGATCAGGCCGCACCGGCGGGCGTGGTCGGCGGCCTGCTCGTACAGGCGCAGGCTGACCTCCCGCAGGCGCGCGGCCACCGTCGGGCCCACCAGGTCGGCCAGGCGCGGGTAGCCGATGTTCTCGTCGTGGCCTGTGGCGGCCTTGGTGGCGGGCGTGAACAGGGGCCGGGGCAGCGGCGCGCCGTGGCGCAGCCCGGGGGGCAGGGGTTCGTCGGCCACCGTCCCCGACCGCTGGTACTCCTCCCACGCCGAGCCGGTCAGGTACCCGCGCACCACGCACTCCACGTCGATGCGCCGGCACCGGTGCACCAGCATCGCCCGCCCGTCCAGCTCCGGGTGGTCCGCCAGCGCGGGCACGGCGGCCACCAGCGCGTCCCAGGAGGCGGAGACCAGGTGGTGGCTCACCACGCCGCCCAGGCGCGCGCACCAGAACGCCGACAGGGCCGTGAGCACCCGCCCCTTGTCGGGGACGGGCGTGGGCAGGACGTGGTCGAAGGCCGAGATGCGGTCGGTGGCCACCACCAGCAGGTGGTCGCCGACGTCGTACAGGTCCCGCACCTTCCCGCGCCGGACCAGGGGCAGGGGCAGCGCGGTCTGCCAGACGGCTGCGGTGTCGGAGACGGTCATCCTCTCCCTCCTCCGGGCGCGGGCCGGGCGGCCGGGGCGGGCTGGCCGGGCCGGCCGACGCCCACCCGGGCCAGGATCGCGTCCACGTGGCGGAGGTGGGCCTGCAGGTCGAACAGGGCGTCCAGCTCCTGCGGACTGAGATGTCCGCCCGATGCCAGCGCCTCCCGGAACGGCACCTCTTCCTGCAGGGCCGCCTCCTGGACGATGCGGTAGGCCTCGTCCCGGGACAGCCCGCGGGCGATCAGCGCCAGCAGGACCGCGTGGCTGAAGATGCGGCCGCCGGTGCGCTCCAGGTTGGCCCGCATGCGCTCGGGATGCACCCGCAGATGCCGCAGCACGTGGGCGAGGGTGCGCAGCATGTAGTGGAGGACGGTGGTGGCGCCGGGCAGGGCCACGCGCTCCACCGAGGAGTGGGTGATGTCCCGCTCGCCCCACAGGGCCTGGTCCTCCATCGCCGCCAGGGCCCACCCCCGCAGCAGCCGCGCCAGCCCGGCGATCCGCTCGCACAGGATCGGGTTGCGCTTGTGGGGCATCGCCGAGGAGCCGGTCTGGCCGGGGGCGAAGGGCTCCTCCACCTCGCCGATCTCGGTGCGGGCCAGGGTGCGGATCTCGGTGGCGATCTTTTCGGCGGTGCCGCCCAGGATCGCCACCGCCGCCAGGTAGCAGGCGTGGCGGTCCCGCTGGAGGATCTGGGACGACACCCGGGCGGGGGTCAGCCCCAGCGCCCGGCAGACCTCGACCTCCACCTCGGGGTCCAGGTGCGCGTAGGTGCCCACCTCGCCGGAGATCTTGCCGACGGCCACCTCGGCGCGGGCCCGCTCCAGCCGGTGAATCCCCCGGCGGACCTCGTCCAGCCACAGGGCGGCCTTCAGGCCAAAGGTGGTGGGCTCGGCGTGCATCCCGTGGGTACGCCCGGCCATCACGGTGTACCGGTGGCTGTCGGCCAGGGCGGCCAGGGCGGCGGCCACCTGATGGGCTTCGGCGACGAGCAGGTCGGCGGCCCGGACCAGCAGGACCGACAGGGCCGTGTCCACCACGTCGGACGACCCCACCCCCAGGTGCAGCCAGCGGGCGTCGGGGCCGGTCTGCTCGGCCACCGACCGCAGGAAGGCGACCACGTCGTGCTGGGTCTGGGTGCGCTCGATCTCGGCGATGCGCTCCGGCGTGCCCGCCCGGGCGGTCTGCCGCAGCCGCCGGGCCGCGTCGGCGGGCACCACCCCCCGCCGGGCCTGCGCCTCGCAGACCAGCAGTTCCACCTCCAGCCACAGGGCGAACGTGGTCTGCGGCGACCACAGCTGCCGCATCTCGGGGGTGGTGTAGCGGTCGATCACGGCCTCCCCTCCCGGCTGCCCGCAGGGCGGGGCAGGGCGATCAGCGCGTCGCGCTCGCGCCCCACGCCCGCCAGGGTGACCGGCACCCCCACCAGGTCTTCCACCCGCTGCAGAAACGCCCGGGCGGCAGAGGGGAGGTCGGCGGCGCTGCGCGCGCCGGCGGCGCCCTCCCAGCCCTCCATCTCCTCGTAGACCGGCTGGACCCGCGCGAGCACCGGGGTGGGCGGCACCGTGCGCCACACCCGCGCCCCGTCCCGGTAGCCCACGCAGATCCGCACGGTCCGGAAGCCGTCCAGCACGTCCACCTTCATCACCGCCAGGTCGGTGAACCCGGCCACCTCGGCGGCAAAGCGGGCCGCCACCGCGTCAAACCACCCGCAGCGGCGGGGGCGCCCGGTGGTCGCCCCGTACTCCTCCCCCCGCTCCCGCAGCACGTCCGCCACGGCCCCGGACAGTTCCGAGGGCAGAGGGCCCGCTCCCACGGCGGTGGTGTAGGCTTTGACCACCCCGATGACCCGGGTGATGCGCCCGGCCGGGACGCCCGCTCCGGCGCAGGCCCCGCCGGGCAGGCAGGTGGAGGAGGTCACGTACGGGTACGTCCCCCAGGTCAGGTCCCGCATCACGCCCAGCTGGCCTTCCAGGATGACCAGGTCGTCCCGGCGCAGGGCCTCCTGGACCAGCGGGTGGGTGTCGGCGATGTAGGGGAGCAGGCGCTCCCGCCACTGTTCGCACAGGTCCAGCAGCTCTCCCGGGGTGATGGTGCGCCCCACCATCGCCCCCGCCCGCCGCGCCGCCTCGCCCAGGCGCTCCCACAGGAACTCGGGCTGGAGCAGGTCCCCGACCCGCACGCCGCAGCGGGCCGCCGCGTCGGCGTAGGCGGGGCCGATGCCCCGCCGGGTGGTCCCCAGCGCCCGGGGTCCGCGGGCCACCTCGGCGACCTCGTCCTGCTCCCGGTGGTGGGGGAAGACCAGGTGGGCGCGGTCGGACAGCCGCAGCCGCGCGGTGGAGATCCCCCGGGCCTCCAGCAGGGCGATCTCCCCCAGCAGCACGTCCGGGTTGACCACCACGCCCGGCCCGATGACGCAGGTGACGTGGGGGTGGCAGATGCCCGACGGCACCAGGTGCAGCCGCAGGACGCCCCAGGGTCCCACCAGGGTGTGGCCGGCGTTGTCTCCGCCGTTGTAGCGGATGACCATCTGCGCCCGCTCCGCCAGGGCGTCCACGACCTTGCCCTTGCCTTCATCCCCCCACTGGCCGCCCACCACCGCGACGACCGGCATCTTAAGACGTCTCCCCATAGGGCCGGGGATCGGGCACCGCAGGCCTGACCGGGGGTCCTGGGTCGGCGGCCGGGGGCGCCGGCGCCCTCAGCGCCCGCAGCCGCTCCCGCAGGGAGAGGTCGTGCACCGCCAGGATCTGCGCGGCCAGCAGGGCCGCGTTGCGGGCCCCCCAGGACCCGATCGCCACCGTGGCCACCGGCACCCCCGGAGGCATCTGGACGGTGGACAGCAGCGCGTCCAGCCCTCCCAGGCCGGTGGCGGCTAGGGGCACGCCGATCACCGGCAGCACGGTGCGCGCCGCCAGCGCGCCGGCCAGGTGGGCCGCCCCGCCGGCGGCGGCGATGAGGACCTGCAGACCCCGCTCCTCCGCGCTGCGCGCGTAGCGGTCCACCCGGTCCGGCGTGCGGTGGGCGGAGGCGACGACGACTTCCGCGGGGACGCCCAGGGCGGCCAGGGTGCGCTGCGCCTCCTCCATGACGGGCCGGTCCGACTCGCTGCCCAGGACGATCCCCACCCGGGGCGATGTGGCCTGCATCAGGAGCCTCCGGCGGCCGCACCGACGGCCGCCCCCGGACGTCCGATGTCCGGACGGTAGCGCATCCCCTCAAAGCCGATCCGGCCCACCGCCTCATAGGCGCGGTCGGCGGCTTCCGGCACCGTGGCAGCCACCCCCACCACGCTGAGCACCCGGCCGCCGGCGGTCACCAGCGCGCCGTCGCGGAGGGCGGTCCCCCCATAGAACACCAGCACGTCGTCCGGCACCGCGCCCAGGCCGGTGATGGGGGCGCCGGTGCGGACCGGCCCGGGATAGCCCGCGCTCGCCAGGACCACGCACACCGCCGCCTGCAGCCCCCACCGCAGTCCGGGATCGCGGCCGTCCATCACGTCCGCCAGCGCCACGGCCAGCGGCGTCCGCAGCAGGGGGAGCAGGACCTGCGCTTCGGGGTCGCCGAACCGGCAGTTGAACTCCAGCACGCGCACCCCGTCCGGGGTCACCATCACGCCCGCGTACAGGACCCCGACGAACGGGCTGCCCTCGGCCGCCAGCGCTTCGGCGGCGCGCTGGAGGATCGCGCCCGCCTCGCGGGCGGCACCGTCGGGCAGGGGGGACGGAGCCAGCGCTCCCATGCCGCCGGTATTGGGTCCGGTGTCCCCCACACCCGCGCGCTTGTAGTCCCGCGCCGGCAGAAGCGGCCAGACCCGGGTTCCGCACACCAGGGCCAGCAGGCTGGCCTCCTGGCCGTCCAGGCATTCCTCGATCACCACGCGCCGGCCGGCCGCCCCGTGGGTCCGGCGCACCATCAGGTCCACCACGGCGCGCTCGGCCTCCCCGGTTGTCCGGGCGACCACCACGCCCTTGCCGGCGGCCAGGCCGTCGGCCTTGACCACCACGGGACCTCTCGCGCGGCGGACGCACTGCAGGGCGGAGGCCGGGTCGTCGCAGACCTGGTAGGACGCGGTGGGAATCCCCCACCGGCGCATCAGGTCCTTGGCGAACGCCTTGCTGGCCTCCACCCGGGCGGCGGCGGCCGTCGGCCCGAACAGGCGCAGTCCCCGCGCGGCGAACAGGTCCGCGATGCCCATGGCCAGGGGCTGTTCGGGGCCGACGACGGTGAGGTCGATGTCCAGGTCGTCCGCCGCCGACGCCAGAGCCGGCAGGTCGGTGGCGGCGATGGGCAGGCAGGTGGCCAGGCGGGCGATCCCCGGGTTGCCGGGGGCGGCGTACACCCGGACGGCGGGGTCAGACCCCAGCGCCCACGCCAGCGCGTGCTCCCGTGCTCCCGACCCCACTACGAGGACCTTCACCCGCGCCCCACCGTATCGTTCGGATTTTGACTCCTACGGCCGGTGCGAGCCACGAAAGACGGTCTCCGGCCGACCAAAGTGTAAACGGAATAGGCTCGTTGCGCAACAATGTTCGTATTTTTGGGGGGTGACGGTGTCCAGCCGACGGTGGGTGGGGTGGCCGGAAAACAGAGCGGGCCCTGCCGGACCGTCCGGCAGGGCCCGCGGGAGGGGTCAGGACGGGCTCAGACCGACGGCGGCGACGGGGTGGTCTTTTCCTCCTCTTCGGGCTTTTCCACCACCATCGCCTCGGTGGTCAGGACCAGCGAGGCCACGCTGGCCGCATTCTGCAGGGCGGAGCGCACCACCTTGGCGGCGTCCACGACGCCGGCCTTGATCATGTCCTCAAACTTCCCCGTCAGCACGTTGTAGCCGACGCCCAGCGGCTGCTGGCGCTGCTGCTCCACGATCAGCCAGCCTTCCTGCCCGGCGTTGATGGCCAGCTGCCGGGCGGGCTCCAGCAGGGCCCGGGCGACCAGGCCGGCCCCGGTGCGCTCGTCCCCCTGCAGGTCCCGCATCAGGGCCTCCACCGCCGTGGCCGCGTGCACCAGGACCGAGCCCCCGCCGGGGACGATCCCCTCCTCCACCGCCGAGCGGGTGGCCCGCAGGGCGTCCTCGGTACGGGTCTTGCGGTACTTGAGCTCGGCCTCGCTGGGCGCGCCGACCTTGATGACGGCGACCCCGCCGCTGAGCTTGCCCAGCCGCTCCTGCAGCTTCTCCCGGTCGTAGTCGGACTCGGTCTCCTCGATCTGCTTGCGCAGCTGGGCGATACGCTTCTGGATCGCCTCGGGCTTGCCCGCGCCGCCCACGATGATGGTCTCTTCCTTGCGGACCCGCACCTGCCGGGCGCGGCCCAGCATGCTCAGGTCCACGTGCTCCAGCTTGACCCCCACCTCGTCGGAGACCACCTGGCCGCCGGTGAGGATGGCGATGTCCTCCAGGATGGCCTTGCGGCGCTCGCCGAACGCCGGCGCCTTGACGGCGCACGAGTGCAGGGTGCCCCGCAGCTTGTTCACCACCAGGGTGGCCAGCGCCTCGCCCTCCACGTCCTCGGCGATCACCAGCAGCGGGCGGCCCACCTGGGCGATCTTCTCCAGCACCGGGAGCAGGTCGCGGACCGAGGAGATCTTCTTGTCGGTGATGAGCAGGAAGCAGTCCTCCAGGACCGCCTCCATCTTCTCGGGGTCGGTGACGAAGTACGGGGAGATGTAGCCCTTGTCGAACATCATCCCCTCGACCACCTCGACGGTGGTCTCGATCCCCTTGCTCTCCTCCACCGTGATGACGCCGTCCTTGCCCACCTTGTCCATGGCGTCGGCGATGATGGCGCCGATGCTGGGATCGTTGGCCGCCACGCTGGCCACCGACTGGATCGCCTCTTTGGTCTCCACCGGCTTGGCGGCCTTGCGGATCTCCTCCACCGCGGCGGCCACGGCGCGGTCGATGCCGCGCTTGACCGCCATGGGGTTGGCCCCGGCGGCCACCACCTTCAGCCCCTCCCGGATCAGGACCTGGGCCAGGATGGTGGCGGTGGTGGTGCCGTCGCCGGCCACGTCCTCGGTCTTGGTGGCCACCTCCCGCACCAGTTGGGCTCCGGCGTTCTCGAACGGGTCTTCCAGCTCGATCTCCTTGGCCACCGTGACCCCGTCGTGGGTGATGGTGGGGGAGCCGAACTTCTTTTCCAGCACCACGTTGCGGCCCTTGGGACCCAAAGTGATCTTGACGGCGTCGGCCAGCTTGTTGACGCCGCGCTCCATGGCCCGCCGGGCCGCCTCGTCAAACGCCAGGATCTTCGGCACGGTCCGTCACCTCCGCACGACGCTGCGGGACCGGGGATCGGGCTCCGACGACCCGGACCGGCGCGGCCCGGACCCCCGGTCCCCGATCCCGCCGGGATCACTTCTTGGCCGCCGCCGGCTCGCGCTCGACGATGGCCAGGATGTCGCTGTGGCGCAGGATCAGGTGCTCCACGCCGTCGATCTTGACCTCGGTGCCGGCGTACTTGGCGAAGAGCACGTGGTCGCCCACCTTGACGTCCAGGGGCAGCCGCTTCTCGCCCTCCTCGTCCCACTCCCCGGGCCCCACGGCCACCACCTCGCCCCGCTGGGGCTTCTCCTTGGCGGTGTCGGGGAGGACGATCCCCCCCGAGGTGCGCTCCTCGTCCTCGATAGGGCGAACCAGCACACGGTCGCCCAGCGGCCGCAGCTTCATGGACGCTCCCTCCTTTTCTGCGACAGGATTAGCACTCGCGGGCGTAGAGTGCTAGGCCACCCCCATCTTACTGGGGATGCGGCCGCCGTTCAAGACCGGACCCGGCGCCGCGGGGAGATCCCGGGCCCTCCCGGCGGGGCCGCGGCGGGCGGGCTCCCACGGTTGTGCACAGTATCCACAGGGGGTTATCCCCATCCGGGGACCTGGCCGGTCAGGGCGGGACCGGGGAGGGGACGGCCGCGCCCAGGGGCAGGTCGGCGTGGGCCGACAGGGACAGGTCCGCCCGTTCCCCGCGCGCCAGCCGGTGGTAGCCGGCGGCCGCGATCATGGCCGCGTTGTCGGTGCACAACGCCGGCGGGGGGATCACCAGCCGCAGCCCGGCCGCCGCGCACGCCGCCCGCATCCGCTCCCGCAGGTGCGTGTTGGCGGCCACCCCGCCCACCACCAGGACCGCCGCCGCGCCCGCCCGGGAGGCGGCGCGCAGGGTTTTGCGGACCAGGACCTCCACCACCGCCTGCTGGAGGCTGGCGGCCAGATCCTCGGGCCGGAGGGGCTGTCCGGGGCGGTGCAGCGCCCGCAGGGCGGCCGTCTTGATCCCGCTGAAGGAGAACTCCAGCGACTCGTCCGCCATCGGCAGCGGCAGCGGCACGGCCCGGGGATCGCCGTGGCGGCCCAGGCGGTCGATCTGGGGGCCGCCGGGATATCCCAGCCCCAGGGCGCGGGCCACCTTGTCGAGCGCCTCCCCGGCGGCATCGTCCCGGGTGCGTCCCAGGACCTGGTAGCGGCCGTGGCCGTCCATGACCACCAGGTCGGTGTGGGCCCCCGACACGATCAGGGCCACGGCGGGAAACGGGATCTCCGGGTCGTGCAGGAAGGCGGCGTAGATGTGTCCTTCCAGGTGGTTCACCCCGACCAGCGGCCGGTCCAGCGCCAGGGCCAGGGCTTTGGCCGCCGCCACCCCCACCGTGAGCGCGCCCACCAGCCCCGGGCCGCAGGTGACCGCCACGGCGTCTATGTCCTCCAGGCGGACGCCCGCCTGGTCCAGGGCCTCGTCGAGAACGGGCAGCAGCCTCTCCACGTGTTTGCGCGCGGCCAGCTCGGGGACGACGCCCCCGAAGCGGCGGTGCAGGTCGGCCTGGGAGGCCACCACGCTGGATCGCACGTGGCGGCCCCCGTCCACCACGGCGACGGCCGTCTCGTCGCAGGAGGTCTCGATGCCCAGGACGCGCATCCCTACGGCGGCGACTCCCCTCCGGCCGAGGCGTCCGGCCCTTCCCGCTCCAGGGCCGCGCGCAGCCGCCCCAGCTGCTGCTGGTAGGCCGGTTCGCGCAGGTCCCCGGTCCACATGACGATGGCGTCCTCCCGGTTGTCGCTGTAGTAGCCCTTGCGCACCCCGATTTCCCGGAACCCGTACTTGCGGTACAGGGCCTGGGCGGCGAGGTTGGACCGCCGGACCTCCAGGGTCATCCACCGGGCGCCCCGGGCCAGGGCTTCGTCGATCAGACCCACCAGCAGCCGTTCGCCGATGTGCTGGCCCCGGTACTGGGGGTCGACGGCGATGGTGGTGATGTGGGCCTCGTCCAGGATCACCCACATCCCCGCGTACCCCACCACCTCTCCGGTCTCGGCCCGCGCCACCAGGTAGGCCGCCAGGCGGTTCTCCCGCAGTTCGTGGGCGTAGGCGTCCCGGGGCCAGGGGGTGCGGAACGACTGGCGCTCGATCTCCAGCACCCGCGGGATGTCCTCCGGGCGCATGGGCTGGAGGCGGACGCGGACGATCTGCTTCACGGGTCCTGTAGTCCCACTGCGCCGCCGGAGGCGGGTTCTCCTCCGGCGACGGCCGGACGCGCGTAGTGGGGGCGCACCTGGTAGAGGTGGTCGCGCTCGCCCCGGCTGAGGCGTCTCCACGCCAGCCGGCCCAGCGCCGCCGCGGTGGGTGCCCACGTCTCGCGGGGGGCGATCCGGGCCCGGGGGTGCGCCGCCCGCACGGCGGCTTCGTAGCGCTCCAGGGCGTCTCCGACGAACGTCACCGCCAGGTCGGGCGGCAGCCGGCGCAGCACCTCCTCCACCGTCCCCACCACCGGGTCCATCCGGGGACGGCCGGCATTCGGCGGGTCGTACAGGGCCCCGGCCACCGCGCCCTGCCGCACGTCCAGCAGGACGCACACCGGCCCGGAATCCCCCACGCCCGCGGCCACCACCGCCAGCGTGGGGACGCCCACCAGGGGAACATGTCGGGCGCGGGCCCAGGCCAGGGCGGTGGCCAGGCCGATCCGCACGCTGGTGAACCCCCCGGGTCCGGTGGACACCGCCACGGCCTGCACGCCGTCCGGAGGCAGGGCCTGGTCGTCCAGCAGCCGGCGGATCGCCGGCGCCAGCCACTCCAGGTGGCGCCGGGGCACCACCGCCTCCTCCTGCGCCAGCACCTCCTCCCCGCGCAGCAGGGCCACGCCGGCCGACGGCGTGGACGTCTCCAGGGCCAGGATCACCGGCAGGACGCCGGCACCGTCCGCACCGATCACGGGCGTCCCTCCCCGCCCGGGCCGAGGGCTTCGGCCAGCCGGGCGGAGCGCGCGCCGTGGGGGATCACCTCCAGCACCCGCTCGTTCTCGCCGTCGGCAAACGCCACCGTCACCCACAGGTGGTCGGGCGGCAGCAGGCCCCGGGCCCGCTCGGCCCACTCGATGACCACGACGCCTCCTGCGGCGAGCACCTCGTCCAATCCCAGGTCGTCCAGCTGCTCGGGACGGTCCAGCCGGTACAGGTCCACGTGGTAGACGGGGACGGGGCCCCGGTACTCGCGCACCAGGGTGAAGGTCGGGCTGGCGATGTAGCCGGACGCGCCCGCCCCCCGGGCGATGCCGCGGGCCAGCACCGTCTTGCCGGCGCCCAGGTCCCCCGACAGCGCCACCACGTCCCCGGGCTGCAGCCGGCTGCCCAGGCGGCGGCCCACGGCCTCGGTCTCGTCCTCCGACCGGGTCACCAGGCGGATGGGTCCGGGGCGGCGCTCGCCGGACATGCCCCTAGCGCAGCGGGCGCACCCGCAGGCGCAGGCCCTCCACCGCCACCACGGTGACCCGCTCGCCCGCCCGGATCGGCTCCCCCTCCGCCTCGGCGGACCACATCTCGCCCTGGACGTACACCTGGCCGTCGGGGGCCAGGTCCGTGCGGGCCACCCCCACCGCGCCCAGCAGACCCTGCGGACCCATCCGGGCCGGCGCCCGCTGGGCCCGCAGCCCCGCTCCCACGGCGTACAGGAAGAACGCGCCCGTGAGCAGGGCGGTGAACACCGCCACCTGCAGGGACACCTGGAAGAAGGGCAGCTGGCGCTCGGTGAGCAGCAGCGCGCCCAGGATGAACGCCAGGACGCCCCCGACGGTGAGCACGCCGTGGCCGGGGACTTTCAGGTCGGCGATGAAGAACAGCACCGACAGGGCGATGAGCGCCAGCCCGGCCACGTTCACCTGCAGGATGGCGAAGGAGGTCAGGGCCAGGATCAGCGCGATGGCGCCCACCACGCCCGGCAGGATGGCGCCGGGGTTGCTCAGCTCGAAGATGATGCCGTAGATGGCGATGGTCATCAGGATGAGGCCGATGTTGGGGTCGCTGAGCAGGTCCAGGACCCGCTCGCTGGGGTCCATGGCCAGGGTCCGGACCGGCGCCCCCCGGGTCCGCAGCCGCACGGGCCCCGCCGCCGTCTCCACCTCCCGCCCGTCCACCCGGGCCAGCAGGTCGGCGACGTCCGCGGCCACCAGGTCCACCACCCGCAGCCGCACGGCCTCCTCCTCGTCCACCGACACGCTCTCCCGCACGGCCCGCTCGGCCCAGTCGGCGTTGCGTCCCCGGCGGCGGGCGATGGCCCGGATGTTGGCCACCGCGTCGTTGGTGACCTTGTCCATGATGGTGCGGTCCTGCTCGCCCTGCCCCACGGCCACCGGGTGGGCGGCGCCGATCCGGGTGCCCGGGGCCATGGCCGCCACGTGGGCCGCGTAGGTGACGAACACCCCGGCCGAGGCCGCCCGGGCGCCGCTGGGGCTCACGTAGACCAGCACCGGCACCCGGGCGTTGAGCATGGCGGTGGTGATGTCCTCCATGGATCGCAGCAGCCCGCCCGGGGTGTTGAGCTCGACCAGCACCGCCGTGGTCCCGGCCTCCTCGGCGGTGCGGATGGCGCGGCGGATGTAGCGGGCGCTGGCCGGGCTGATGACGCCGTCCACCCGGATGCGCAGGACCGCCCGGGACTCCACCACCGGCGGGGCGGCCACCGCCCCGGCCGCCAGCGCCACCGCCGCGACCGCGGCCGCCCCGATGACCCGGCCCGCCCGTCCCGTCACCTCGCCCTCCCCGCCGCCGACAGCCGGGGGGAGACGCCCCCGCGGCTGCGGCCCTGGCGCTCGAAGATCGCCCGCACGTCGTCCAGGGTGCTGATCTCCCTCGGGCTCTTGTCGAACCGGATGCGCTTGATGCGGGGGAAGCGCAGCGCGTAGCCGCTGGGATGCCGCAGGGAGCGGGTGACCGCGTCAAACGCCACCTCAAGCACCACCTGCGGCTCCACCTCCTTGACCCGCCCGTGGTCGCGGACCGTGTGGGCACGGAACCAGGCGGTCAGCTCGGCGATCTCGGCGTCGGTGAGCCCGGTGTAGGCCTTGCCCACGGGGACCAGGCGCTCCCCGTCCCGCACGGCGAAGGTGACGTCGCTGAGGACGCCCGCGCGCTTGCCGTGGCCCTGCTCGGCCGCCACCACCACCACGTCCAGGGTGGCCAGCTCCTCCTTCCACTTGAGCCACTGGCGGCCCCGCCGGCCCGGCTGGTAGGGCGACTCCGGCCGCTTCACCACCACCCCCTCGTAGCCGGCGTCCCGGGCCCGGCGGAAGCGGGCGGCCAGCTCGCTCGGGGTGGAGGCGACGGTGGACGCCGCCAGGCGCACCCTCTCCCCCCACCGCAGGCCCTCCAGCATCCGCCGGCGCTCGCCCAGAGGACGGTCCACCAGGTCCTCCCCGTCCAGGTGCAGCAGGTCAAAAGCCCACAGGACCACCGGCACGTCGCCCCGCAGGGAGTCGGGGTCCTTGCGGCGCAGGCGCTGCTGCAGGTGGAGGAACGGGACCGGCCCGTCCTTCCACGCCACGATCTCCCCGTCCAGGACGTAGCGGCCGGCCAGCGCGCGCAGTCCGGCATCCAGTTCGGGGAACGACGCGGTGACGTCGTCCAGGGTGCGGCTGTAGACGGCCACCCGGGTCCCGTCGGCGTGCACCTGGCAGCGGATGCCGTCGTACTTGTCCTCCACCACCACCGCCGCGGGCACATCCTCCCTCCCGTCGGCCTCCCGCGGGGGCTGGAACGCCTCCTCGGCAGCGTACATGGTCTCCGCCAGCATGAACCGCACCGGCCGGAACAGCTGCAGCCGGGCCTCGCGCAGCCGTCCCGCGCGGGCCAGGACCGCCGTCAGGCCGATGTCCCCGGTCAGCATGTGCGCCCGGCGGACCGCGTCCGGGGAGGAGCCGAAGGCGCGGGCGATGGCCTCTTCCAGCAGTCCCTCCTTCAGGCCCACCCGCATGTCGGAGGTGATGATCCGCACCAGGTAGCGCGCCTCGGCGGGCTCGGCGTCCAGCAGCAGGGCGCGGACCGCCTCCCCCTTGACCTGGCGGGACCCCGGGCCGGAGGCATCCGCCAGGCGGGAGAAGACCTCGTGCACCCGGGCCAGGGTCAGGGGCTGGGCAAACAGCGGCGCCCGCGCCTTGCGGGCCAGCAGTTCGGCCGCCACCGAGCCCAGGTCGCCGTGGCGCAGGTAGCTGTCCTCCACCGCCTCCGCCGGGACGCCGGCCCCCTCCCGCAGGGCATCCACCAGGGTGGACCAGCCCACCTGGAGGGACCGGCCGTCGGCCGCCGGCAGCGGCGCGCCGGTGAGGAACGTGCAGGCGATGCGCAGGTCCGACTCGGACAGAGACCGCAGGTAGTCGGCCAGCGCCTCCACCTTCTGCAGCCTGCTGGTCGTCCCGGCCACGGCATCCAGGACGGCGGCCAGGCGTCGCATGGGGACACTCTCCCGTCGTGCAGGACCATTCTACCCCAACCCGCCGACCCGCGGGGTCGGGCCGGACGAGGTGTCCTAGCGGTCCCGGGCCGCGGCCACCAGAGCCTCAAACAGGCGCGCCATGCGGGGATCGCGGTCCAGCATGCGCTCGGGGTGCCACTGGACGGCGACGAAGAACGGGCGGTCGGGGGCTTCCACCGCCTCGACGACGCCGTCGGGGGATCGGGCCGTCACCACCAGTCCCGGCGCCACAGCCTTGACGGCCTGATGGTGGGCGCTGTTGACCTCCAGGGCGTCCGCGCCCACCACGTCGGCCAGACGGCAACCGGGGACGAGGCGGACCGGATGGACGACGTCGGCGCCCGCGCCCTGGTGGACCCGGCCGTCCAGACCCGCCAGGGTCAGGTCCTGGTGCAGGGTGCCGCCCAGGGCCACGTTGAGGGTCTGGATGCCCCGGCAGATCCCCAGCACGGGCGCGGCGGCCTGCCAGGCGGCCCGGGCCAGAGGCAGCTCGACGGCGTCGCGCTCGGAGTCCACCTCCACGCCGGCGCGGGGATCCAGCTCCTCCCCGTAGTGATGCGGGGCGATGTCGGCGCCGCCGCTGAACAGCACGGCGTCCACCCGCTCCAGCACCGCCTCGGCTTTGCCCGCCTGCCGCAGGGATGCGGGATCCAGCCACACCACCTCTCCGCCGGCGGCGGCCACCGCGTCGGCGTACCGGCGCCCTGTGGGGCTGGCCGGCCCGCCGGCGGAGGCGGTGATGCCGATGCGGGGCCGGCGGGTCACGGCAGACCTCCGGGGGGAGTGACGCAGAACCCGCAGGGCCTGTCCAGGTCCGCCTGGGAGGAGAGGAGGAGCTCGTGGAGGGTCATCCGCAGCCCCCGCAGGCGGAAGGTCACCGGCCAGTCCATCTGGGACATGACGGGGTTGATCCGGTTCTCCAGGGCGCGCAGCACGAACGAGAACACGGGGAAGCCGTTCACCCGGGCCCGCTCCAGGTGGAAGTAGAGGTCCTTGGTGCCGTTGACCGCAAAGCGGCCCTGCAGGAAGACCCGCACCGGGACGCCCTCCAGCGGCACCGTCCCCTCGGCGTACAGGGAGCGGCCGTCGGACCACACCCGGGCGTCGGCGACGCCGCTGGCGGCGAACAGGCCCTGAAGGCTGGCGATGGACGTGCGGCCGTGCAGCGCCGTGTCCCGGGCGCCCAGCAGCCGCAGGCGGCCCCGCTCCAGGGCGTCGGGATCCAGGGACACCCCCACCAGCTTGAACCACACCTCGTCGGCCACCAGGGTCCCCAGCGCCGCGCGGCGCGCGTACAGGCTGATGCGCGCGTAGCCTCCCGGGTACAGGTCCGGGACGCTTTCCACGTAGACGGCGGCGGTCCGCAGGTACCGGGAAAACGCACGGACCAGCGCGGGATCCTGCCGCACCGGTTCCGGCGGCGGCAGCTGGGCCCGCACGGGCGCCGCCAGCGCCGCGGCCAGCAGCGCCGCCCCCAGCAGGCTCCCGCGGCTATTCACCCCTATCCCTCCGCCAGCGCGGCGGCGTGGGCGAACACGGCCGGCTGGCCGCCGGTGTGCCAGAAGACCACCGCGTGCTCCCGGGTGAACTGCCCCTGGCGGATCAGCCCCATCAGGCCGGCCATCGCCTTGCCGGTGTACACCGGGTCCAGCAGGATGCCCTCGGTGCGGGCGGTCAGACGGATGGCGTCCAGTCCCTCGGGGGTGGGCAGGCCGTACCCCTCCCCCACGAACTGATCATAGACGATCAGGTCATCCGGGTGCGGGCGCCAGGCTAGCCCCAGCAGGTCCGCGAGGTCGGTGACGATCCCCAGGACCCGGCGCACCACCACCCCGGCGGCGGGCCCCGCGCTGATGCCCACCACCCGGACGGGGCTGCCGGTCATCCGGGTGCCGGCGTACAGGCCGGCCTGGGTGCCTCCCGACGTGCTGGCGTGCACCACCGCGTCCACCCGGATCCCCAGGGCGGCAATCTGGGCCGCCACCTCCTGCCAGGCGGCCAGGTAGGCGGCGGCCCCCAGGGCGGTGCTGCCGCCCCGGGGGATGACGTAGGGCCGGCGCCCCTGCCGTCGCAGCTGGCGGGCGACGTCGTCCACGACGCCGCTGAGCACGTACTCGTCGTCGGTCTGGATGATGCGCACCTCGGCGCCGAAGATCCGGTCCAGCAGCAGGTTGCCCTGAGCCAGCGCAGGCGGCTCGCCCTGCAGCACCAGCACGGCGTCCATCCCCAGCCGGCGGGCCGCCGCCGCGGTCATGCGGGCGTGGTTGGACTGGACGGCCCCCACGGTGACCACCACGTCGCAGCCCTGCCGCCGGGCCTCCCCCAGCAGGAACTCCAGCTTGCGGGCCTTGCTGCCCCCCAGGGCCAGGCCCGTGAGGTCGTCGCGCTTGATCCAGATGCGCGGCCCTCCCAGGTAGTCCGCCAGCCGCGGCGCCTCCTCCAGGGGCGTGGGCAGGTGGGCCAGACGCACCCGGGGCAGCCTCTGCAGGTCCGCTCCCTCCACCCAGGTCCCTCCTCCCGCCCCTGGCGGGTCGCCCAGGCTCTGAGGGTGGGTTCGACGCCGCTCTGCCCGCCCCCTCAGGGGTCGGACACCAGGGGCGTGCGGGACCGCGGGTACGAGCCCAGGACCCTCAGGAAGATCGTCAGCCGGCTCAACTCGGCCAGCGCGTCGGCCACCGGGGGGTCGTCGCGGTGTCCCTCAAAGTCCACGTAGAACAGGTACTCCCAGGGGACCTGGCGGCGCGGCCGGGACTCCAGCTTGGTCAGGTTGATGCCCCGGGTGGCGAACGCGCCCAGGGCCCGGTACAGGGCGCCGGGCACGTTGGCGGTGGTGAACACGATGGACGTCTTGCTCTCGCCTGCCCGGGGCGCCGGTTCGGGGGCCAGGGCCAGGAACTTGGTGTAGTTGGCCGGGTTGGTCTCGATCCCCTCGGCCAGGACCGCCAGGGCGTAGATGCGGGCGGCGGCCCGCCCGGCGATGGCCCCCACACCGCGCAGGCGCTGCTCGGCCACCATCCGCGCGCTGCCGGCGGTGTCGGAGGCGGGGACGGGTTCCAGCCCGTGGGCGCGCAAAAACGCCTCGCACTGGGCCAGCGCCTGGGGGTGGGAGTACACCCGGCGGATGTCGGCCACCGTCTGGCCGGGCAGCGCCAGCAGGCAGTGCCGGATCCGCAGGTCCAGCTCGGCGGTGATGAACAGCGAGTGGGCGAGGAGCAGGTCGTAGGTCTCGTTGATGGACCCGGCCTGGGAGTTCTCCACGGGCACCACGCCCCGCGCGGCGCGTCCGGAGGCGACGGCGTCAAAGACGTCCCGCAGGGACGGGCACGGCAGCACCTCCACGTCCCCGAACAGCAGGACCACCGCCTCCTCGCTGTAGGCGCCGCGCTCTCCCTGGAAGGCGACCCGCACCCCGGCGACCCCTCCTCAGGTCGGCCGCATGTCCACCTGCACCGGCCGACCCCCCTGCAGGTAGATCCGGGGCACCCGCGGACCGATCCCGCACAGGACCTCGTAGGCGATGGTGCCGGCGACGGCGGCCACCTCGTCGGCGCGGACGTGTTCTCCGATCAATTCCACCACGTCCCCGACCGCCGCCGGCGCGTCCCCCAGGTCGGCCATCAGGTGGTCCATGCACACCACCCCCGCCACCGGCACCCGGCGGCCCGCGATCCACACCCGGCCCTGCGCCCCCGCCCGGCGCGGGTAGCCGTCGGCGTACCCGCACGCCACGGTGGCGATGGTGGTCTCCGCAGCCGTGCGGTAGCGCGCGCCGTAGCTCACCGGGGTGCCGGGGCCGACCCGCGCCAGCCGCACCACCCGGCTGCACAGCCGCAGCGCCGGCCGCAGGGGGAGGGCGGACAGGTGGGGGGCGGGAGGCAGGCCGTACAGGGCGATGCCCACCCGCACCAGGTCGTAGTGGGTATGCGGGTAGGCCAGGGCGGCGGCGCTGTTGGCCGCGTGCGCCACCACCTGCGGGAACTGCGCCCGCACCGCGGGCAGGACCGCCTCGAACCGGCGGACCTGTTCGGCCACGAAGGAGGGGTCGGGATCGTCGGCGGTGGCCAGGTGGGTGTAGCAGCCGGTCAGGACGGCCCCGGCCGACGCCAGCCGGCGCAGGGCCGGCCCCACCTGCTCGGGCAGCAGCCCCAGCCGGGTCATGCCCGTGTCCACCTTGAGGTGCAGCCCGACCCCGGGCGCGGCGTGCAGGATGTCCTCCAGGCTCTCCACGGAGGCCACCGTCAGCTGCAGGTCCCAGGCGGCCGCCTCCGGCAGGTCGGAGCGGTCGCAGGCGCCCAGGACCACGACCGGGGAGGTGATGCCGGCCCGGCGCAGAGCCACCCCTTCCTGGACTGTGGCCACGCCCACCCACGACGCCCCCGCCTGCAGGGCGGCCCGGGCGACCGGGACGGCGCCGTGGCCGTAGCCGTCGGCCTTGACCACCGCCATCAGGGCGCACCCCGGATGCAGGACCGCCCGCACCGCGGCCACGTTGGCGGCGACGGCGTCCAGGTCCACCTCCGCCCAGGTCCGCCGCGTGGCGGCCGCCACGGCGGCGCTGACCCGCTCCGCCCGCTCCACCACGGGGGACGTCGGGCGGACCGGGCCGCGGGCGGGGCGGGAGGGCGAAGGTGCCTGGTCGCTCATCCCCGCAGCGCTCCCGCCAGCAGGCCGCGCAGGAAGTACCGGCCCAGCAGGATGTACACCAGCAGCGTCGGCAGCGCCGCCAGCAGCGCTCCGGCCATCTGCACGTTCCACTCGACGATGTAGCTGCCCGCCAGGTTGTACAAAGCCACCGTCACCGGGCGCACGGCCGGCTTCTGGGTCAGGACCACGGCGAACAGGAACTCGTTCCAGATGGAGGTGAACTGCCAGATCAGCACCACCGCAAACGCCGGCATGGAGATGGGCAGCAACACCCTTCCGTAGACGCCCAGCAGGCCCGCCCCGTCCACCCGGGCGGCGTCCACCAGCTCGTCGGGAATGGTGGCGTAGTAGTTCCGGAAGATCAAGGTGGTGATGGGGATGCCGTAGACGATGTGCACGAACGCCAGCCCCGCTATGGTCCCGTACCCGGGCACCAGGCTCGCCAGACCCGGGGGGACGCCCAGGGCCTGGGCCAGGTCGTTGACCCGCTGCAGGGTCCGCACCAGGGGGATGAGGATGCTCTGGTAGGGGATGAACATGCCGAACAGCAGCAGGGGAAAGATCAGGTCCGCTCCCCGCAGGCGGCCCTTGGCCAGCACGAACCCGTTGATGGACCCCACGAACGAGGAGATCACCGAGGCGGGCACGGTGAGCATCAGGCTGTTCGCCACGTGGGGGGCCAGCTGCCGGTAGGCCTGCCGGAAGCTGTCCAGGCTCACCGCCGACGGCAGCTGCCACATGCGGTCCAGCCCCGCCTCGGCGTAGGACTTGAGACCCGTGATCAGCAGCAGGTAGACCGGCAGGGCGTAAAACGCCGCCGCCGCCAGCAGGGGCAGGTAGATCAGGGACCGTCCCAGGGCCAGGGCCGCCGGCGACCGGGCGGCGGCGGGGGCCGGCAGGGTGGCCGCCGGCGCGGGGGCGAGCGGGCGCCTCACGGCTGGGCCTCCCGGCGGGCGCTGGAGATCAGGTAGGGGACGGTCAGCAGGCTCACGGCCACCAGCATGACGATGGCGATGGACGCCCCCAGGGCGTACTGGTCTCCCTGGAAGGTGGCCTCGAACATGAAGTAGGCCGGCACGTCGGTGGCAAACCCCGGGCCCCGCTTGCTCATGGCGGCCACCAGGTCGAAGATCTTCAGGGAGATGTGGCCCAGCACGATCAGGGCGCTGAGGGTGACCGGCCGCACGAACGGCAGCAGGACGTACCGATACACCGCCCACTCGCTGGCGCCGTCGATGCGGGCGGCCTCCCGCAGCTCGTCGGGGACGCTGCGCAGGGCCGCCAGGTACAGGGCCATCACGAACCCGGACATCTGCCAGGTGGCCGCGACCACCACCGAGAGCATGGCCACCGGGACGCCCCACAGGGGGCTGGCCAGCGCCCCCAGCCCCACCTGGTCCAGCAGCCGGCCGAGGGCGCTGTCGGGGCGGATGTACAGGATGGTGGGGTCGGTGTACCAGCGCAGGTGCGGGACTCCCAGGCGGGACAGCAGCACGTTGATCCCGGTCAGCCGCCCCGTGGCGGGGTCGCCGGGTGCCAGCAGCCACCGCCAGGCCACCCCGGTCACGATGAAGGAGATCGCCAGGGGGAACAGGTACAGGGTGCGGAACACGCTCTCCCCCCGCACGCCCCGGTCCAGCAGGATGGCCAGACCCAGCCCCAGCGTCATGCAGGCCGCCAGCAGCACGGTGGTGAACGCCACCGTGTTGCGCAGGTCGATCTGAAAGCGCGGGGTGCTGAACAGGCTGACGTAGTTCGCCAGGCCCACCCAGTGCAGCTGCGGCCGCAGGCCGGCCCAGTTGGTCAGGGAGACCCAGGCGGTCCAGCCGATGAAGCCGTAGACGAACACCCCCACCGCCACCAGGGAGGGGAGGATCAACGCCCAGGCCACCGCACGGTCTGACAGCCGCATGGTGATGTTAGTTCGCGGAAAACGGGAGGCGGCCCTGTGGGGGCCGCCTCCCCGCACCCGGGCCCGCCGGCGGGCCTACTTGCACACGCCGGCGTCCCGGCAGGCCTTGGCAAACCCGGCCTGGGCCTTGGCCACGTCCCGGTCGTTGACGAAGGCGGTCATCACGTCGTTGATCATCGTCACCCACGTCTCCGACGCCGCCGCGCCGTGGGCCAGGCTGGGGACGATGGCGTCCCGGGCCCAGTCCTGCATCGCCGACCGCAGGTAGGGGCCGAACAGCTGCGGGTTGCAATCGCTGCGGGCGCAGATGGACCCCTTGACCGGGTTGAACGCCTCCTGGCCCGCCTTGCTGCCCACCAGCCGCAGCCAGGCGATGGCCTGCTGGCGGTGGGGGGCCTTCTTGGGCAGCCCGAAGGTGTCCGACAGGGCCACGAACACGCCCCGGGTGCCGGGCGGGGAGGCCCACCCCGAGTCCTTGAAGCCCTTGGCCAGGTTGTCGGCGTCCACCCAGTCGCCCATGATGGTCATGCCCGCCTTGCCCTGGATCACCAGGTCGTTGGCCTGGTCCCAGGACAGCGCCGCGTGGTCGGGGTTGACGTACTGCAGCATGCGGGCCATGGTCTGCAGGGCGCGGCGGACCTCGGGCCCGGTCCAGCTGGTGGCGCCGGTCCACAGTCCCTTGTAGGCCTGGGGGCTCATGGACCCGGCCAGGATCACCTCAAACAGGTGCACCGACGCCCAGATCCCCACGTCGCCCAGGGCCAGGGGGGTGATCCCCTTGGCCTTCATCCGCTCGGCCAGAGCGAAGAACTCGTCGAAGGTGGTCGGCGGGCGCCACCCGTTGGCCTGGAAGACCTTGCGGTTATACCACAGGACGTTGGCCCGGTGGATGTTGACCGGCACCGACCAGTAGCTGCCCTGGTAGCGCAGCAGCTCCAGCACCCCCCGGGGGAAGACCCGCTCCCAGCCCTCGGACCGGTACAGGTCGTCCAGGGGCTCCATGTAGCCCGTCACCACCCACGTGTCGATGAGCTCCCGGCCCATGTGGACCTGGAAGGAGTCCGGAGGGTCGCCGCCCAGCATCCGGGCCTTCAGCGCCGGTTTGGCCTCAAAGCCGGCGCCGCCGGCGACGGTGGCGTTGATGATCTCCACCCCGGGGTACTGCTTGCGGTACATGTCGAACAGCTTCAGCAGCCCCGCCGCCTCCCCGCCGGTGGTCCACCAGGAGAAGATTTCCAGCTTGGCGGCGGGACCCGCCCGAGCGACCGGCAGGCCGCCCAGGAGGACGGTTAAGACCAAGACACCCACCACGCCGGAGAGCAGGCTTCGGCGTCCCATGGCACCCTCCCCCTCTCGTCTGTTCTGTCCGCGCGCAGCCCGCGCGGTGTCAAGCGTCGCTGTCGGGAGATCCGCCGGGGTATTCTCTTCCGGGAGGACGGTCTCCTCCGGCGGGAGCGGCCGGGCCGGGGGCGAACAGAAACCTCGATGGAATCCTCCCTCGCCGACGACGCGGTGGCCGCCGCCTTCGCCGCCCGCTTCGGGGTCCCGCCATCCGGGATCGCCCGCGCGCCCGGGCGCGTGAACCTCATCGGGGAGCACACCGACTACAACGACGGATTGGTCCTGCCCGCCGCCATCGACCGCCACGTGCGCATCGCCGCGCGCCCCACCCCCGGCGGCGTGATCCGGGTGGTCGCGTCGCTGTACGGGGAGGCCGCCGAGTTCCCCGCCGCCGATCCCGGCCGGCCCGTCCTGCCGCCGTGGGCCCGGTACCTGCAGGGCGTCGCCGTGCAGATGGCCGGGCGGGGGATCCGCCTGCGCGGGCTGGACGCCCTCATCGCCGCCGACCTCCCCGCCGGCGCCGGGTTGAGCTCGTCGGCGGCGCTGGAGGTGGCGGGCGCGCTCGTCCTCGAGCACGCCAGCGGACATCCCCTGCCGCCGCGGGAGCGGGCGCTGCTGTGCCGGGCGGCCGAGGTGGAGTTCGTCGGCGTGCCCTGCGGTATTATGGACCAGTTCGCCGCCACCTTGTGCCGGCGGGGCCACGCATTGTTTGTGGACTGCCGGTCGCTGGAGACCCACCACATCCCCCTGCCCCGCGACCTGGCCCTGGCCGTGTGCGACACCGGCGTGCCCCGGTCGCTGGCCGCGTCCGCCTACGCCCGCCGCCGGCAGGAGTGCGACGCCGCGGTGCAGGCCCTGCGGCAGGCCGGCCTGCCGGTGCGGTCGCTGCGGGATCTGACCACGGACGACCTGCCGGCGGTGGAACGGCTGGCCGACCCGCTGCGGCGGCGCGCCCGGCACGTGGTCACCGAGAACGCGCGGGTGGTGGAAACCGCCCGGCTGCTGGAGGGCGGACAGGTGCAGGGCCTGCGGGAGGTCTTCCAGGCCTCCCACCGCAGCCTGCGGGATGACTACGAGGTCAGCTGTCCGGAGCTGGACGCCATGGCGGAGGCGGCGCTGGACGCGCCGGGCTGCCTGGCCGCCCGGATGACGGGGGCCGGGTTCGGCGGGGCGGTGGTGGCCGTGGTGCAGCGCAGCGAGGGCGAGGCGTTCCTGGCCGCCGTCCTGGACGGCTACCGCCGGCGGACCGGCCGGGAGGGAAGCGCCTTTCTCACCGAGGCCGCCGAGGGAGCGCAGTGGCGTGCGTGGAGCCCCTGACGCCCGGCCGCGCGCATCCTCTCACCGGTCGCCGTCCCCAAGCACCCGCACCGCGTCCACCACCCGGCCCGCCTGGACGGCGGCGATGGCGTGGGGCAGCCGGTCCGCCACCTCCGAGGCCAGCATCCCCACCTGCCCCCGCTCGGCGGCGAGGAGGTCGGCGGCGAGCCCGTGCAGGTAGGCGGCGGCGTAGGCCGCCGCCTCCGGAGCCAGCCCCTGGCCCAGCAGGGCGGCCACGGCGCCGGTCAGCACGTCTCCCATCCCTCCCGTGGCCATCCCGGGGTTGCCGGTGGGCACGATCCACGCGCGGCCGTCGGGAGCGGCCACCACCGTGCGCGCCCCCTTGAGGACCACCACGCAGCGGAACGACGCGGCCGCGCCGCGGGCCGCTCCCAGGCGGTCCTGCTGGATCTCCGACGCGGACCGACCGAGCAGACGCCCTAGCTCCCCGGGGTGCGGGGTGATCACCACCGGTCCCCGCGCCGACGCCAGGACTCCGGCGCGCCCGGCCAGGACGGTGAGGGCGTCGGCGTCCAGGACCGCAGGCCGCGTCTGGCCCAGCAGGAACTCCACCACCGCGGCCACCCCCGGGGCGCGCGACAGGCCCGGGCCGGCGGCGACCACGTCGGATGCTTCCACCAGCCCGGCCAGCCGCGCCAGGCACCCCTCTCCCAGCGCCCCTCCCTCGTCGGCCAGCGGGGTCGGCATCCCCTCGGTGACCTGGGAGGCGACGATGGGGTAGACGCTGTGCGGGACGGCCACGGTCACCAGCCCCGCCCCAGCGCGCAGGGCGCCCCGGGTGGCCAGCACCGCGGCCCCGGTGAAGCCCACCGACCCCGCCACCACTAGGACCCGGCCGTAGGTGCCCTTGTGGGTGTCGGGCCGGCGAGGAGGCAGGAGGCTTTTGACCGTCGCGCTGTCCACCAGGAACGTGCGCAGTCCCGGATCGCGGCGCAGCGGGGCGGGATAGCCGATGTCGGCGACGTACACCGTGCCGGCCATCTCCGCTCCCGGATACAGCAGCAGGCCCGGCTTGGGCCACCCCATGGTGACGGTGGCCCACGCCTTCACGCACGGCCCGGTCCACCGCCCCGTGTCCGCGTCCACCCCCGACGGCACGTCCACGGCCACCACGGGCGCGGCGCAGCGCCCCGCGGCCTCGATCAGCGCGGCCACCGTCCCGCGGGCGGGCCCGCGGAACCCGGTGCCCGCCAGGGCGTCCACCACCACGTCGGCGGCGGCCAGGACGTCGTCCACGGACACCTCCGACGCCTCCACCACCGCCACACCCGCCCCGACGGCGGCCTGCAGCATGCGGGCCGGCTCGCCCTGCAGGTCCTGCGCCGGGGCCGCCAGCACCACCGTCACCTCGGCCCCCGCCTCCCGTAGGTGACGGGCGGCGGCCAGCCCGTCTCCGCCGTTGTGCCCCCGGCCGGCCAGGACCGCCACCGTCCGCCCTCCCCGCTGGCGGAGCAGGTCCAGCACCACCTGGGCCACCCGCTTCCCGGCGGCGTCCATCAGCCGGTGCACCGGGACGTCGAACTCACCGGCGGCCCGGCGGTCCAGCTCGGCGATCTCACGGGCTGTGGCGACGTGCATCCTGCCCGGCCTGTTCTCGGTGCGGGAGGCCCTCTCCTGGCAGGTGCCGGCTTCGGCCGGCCGTCCCCTGCGCCCACACTGTCCACAGCCGCTGAACGTCCGTTCCCGATTGACCGGCGAGGGGGCCGGTGCCAGGATCTAGGTCGAGGGGCGCGCGAGGCGCGGCAAAGTAGCCGACTCAAACGCCGCCGCACGTGGATTCCGACAGCCGCAGACCTTCACTTTGGGAGTAATCCCAAAGAGGAGACTGCCGGCAGGACGAACCGGCGGCGCGGCCGAAGACGATGAAACGTCGCCGCCGGGCGCGTCCCTCGTCGTGCCGGCCTCAGGCCGGCGCCCGCACCTCCACCCCCGCCAGGGTCTCCAGCAGCGTCACCAGGGCCGAGTGGTCCCAGTCGCTGCGGTCCATCCCCCGCAGGGCCGTGAAGGCTTCCTGCACCACCGCGGTGGCCGGGAGGGGGACGCCCAGGCTCTTGCCCGCGGCCAGGGCGATGGCCAGGTCCTTCTGGTGCAGGCGGACCCGGAAGCCGGGGGTGAAGTTGCGGTCCAGCATCCGCTGGCCGTGCACCTCCAGCACGCGGCTGTGGGCGAACCCGCCCAGCAGGGCCTGGCGCACCCGCGCCGGATCCACCCCCGCCTTGGCCGCCAGGGTCAGCGCCTCGCTGACCGCCTGGATGGTCAGGGCCACCACGATCTGGTTGCAGGCCTTGGCCACCTGGCCGGCCCCGTGGTCGCCGACGTGCACGATGTTCTTGCCCAGCGCCTCGAACACCGGTCGGACCCGGGCCACTACGTCCGCCGGTCCGCCCACCATGATGGACAGCGTGGCCTCCACCGCCCCGCGCTCGCCGCCGCTGACCGGCGCGTCCAGCATCTGGGCGCCCCGCGCCGCCACCGCCTGGGCGATCTCCCGGGCCACCAGGGGGGAGATGGTGCTCATGTCCACCAGCACGCTGCCGGGCCGCAGGCCCTCCAGGACGCCGTCGGGCCCCAGCACCACCTGCTGCACGTCCGGGGAGTCCGGCAGCATGGTGATCACGATGTCGCTGGCCTCGGCCACGCCCCGGGGGGATCTGCCGTCCCGGGCGCCGGCGGCCACCAGCTCCTCCACGGGGGGACGGCTGCGGTTGTGCACGGTCACGGGGTAGCCCGCCCGCAGCAGGTTGCGGGCCATGGGCCGGCCCATGATGCCCAGCCCGATGAATCCGATGCGTTCGCGGTCCACGTCCCACCCCTCCTCGACCGTCATCCTGGTCTGGCATCTGCCGGTGCATCCATTCGCGGCGACGACGCCCCTGTCCCTGGAGGCGGCGCCCGCATCACCGCCGCGGCGGGCGGGTGAGGATCACCCGGTACGTCCCCGCGGCGCGGACCGCCACCTCGGTGCCGTCCGCCCGCTCCCGGACCGTCACCAGCCGCCCCCGCCCGGCCACCCGCACGGCGACGTCCCGCACGCCGATCCACTGGAGCAGGTGCTCGCCCCGGCCGCCCCGCACCGCGGCCTCCAGGTGGTCTCCACGGGCGCGGGCGGCCACCGTGATGCGCCCGCCTGTGGTCAGCACCTCGCCGGCGGCCGCCGTGGTCAGGCGCACCTGAAACGTCAGGGGCTGTTCGGCCTGCTCGGAATGCTCGACCTCCGGCCCCAGCGCCAGCACGGTGCCGTCGCGGACGAACAGGGGCACCTCCTCCAGGGGGACCTGCAGGTGCCGCCAGCCCGGGCCGCTGTGCCGGGTGTGGCGCCAGAAGTCCCACCAGGTCCCGGCGGGCAGGTACACCCACCGCCGGCCATCCGGGGTGAGGACCGGCGCCACCAGCAGGGACCGGCCCAGCAGGTACTGGTCGCCGACCTGCCAGGTGGTGGGGTCGTTCTGGTAGTCCAGGACCAAAGGGCGCATCAGCGGCATCCCCGCGGCCACCGCCGCCGCGGCCTCGGTGTACAGGTACGGCAGCAGCCGCATCCGCAGCCGAGCGTAGCGGAGGATGATCCGGAAGGCCCGCCGGCCGTACCGCCACGGCTCCCGCGGCTCGGTGCCGTGGAAGCGGGCGTGGGAGGACAGCAGTCCCAGCTGGGCCCACCGCACCAGCAGGTCCGGGTCCCGCAGGCCGTAAAAGCCCCCGATGTCGTGGCTCCAGAACGCAAACCCCGACAGGGCCAGCGAGAGCCCGCTGCCCAGCACCGCCGGCAGGACGTCCCACCGCGAGGGGGCGTCGCCCGACCAGTGGACCGGGTAGCGCTGGGAACCCGCCCACCCGCTGCGGGCCCACACCATCGGCTGGCGGCCGGCGGCGGCGGTGGCCTCGAAGACGGTGCGGGTGTACAGCAGGGGGTAGACGTTGTGCAGCGCGGCGCCGGTGGTCCCGTCGGAGGCGACGGCGTCCTCGGGCACCTCTTCGCCGTAGTCGGTCTTGAAAACCGCCACGCCCATCCGCAGCAGCGGCCGGTGCAGGTCCCGATACCACCGCCGGGCCTCGGGGTGGGTGAAGTCCACGATGGCCGCGTCGCGCCCGCGAAAGCGCGCCACCTGCCCGTCGGCGGTGCGCAGGAAGTATCCCCGGGCGGCGGCCGGGGGGTAGCGGGGGCTGCCCATGGGAACGTAGGGATTCTCCCACAGCGACAGGCGCACGCCCCGGCGGCGCAGCCAGCGGATGAACTCTGCGGGGCGGGGAAAGGCTTGCTCGTCCCAGCGCAGGTCGCAGCTGTCGTAGTCGCGCCCGCGGCGGCCGGCCAGCCACAGGGGGTCCAGGTGCACCACGTCCAGAGGGAACCCCCGCCGGCGGGCCTGGCGGACCACCTGCTCCACCTCCCGGCGGGACCGGTACATGCAGCGGGACATCCACACCCCAAACGACCACCGGGGCGGAAGCGCCGGCCGGCCCACCAGGTCCAGGTAGCGGCGCAGGATCTCGGCCAGGGTGGGCCCGTAGATGAGGAAGACGTCCAGGCGCGGCTCCTCCACGTAGACCCACCCCGAGACCGCCGAGTGGGCGCCCAGGTCCACCACGGTCCGCGCCGTGGTGTGGATGAACAGCCCGTAGCCGGCCGTGCTCATCAGGAAGGGCACGGGTTTGTAGACCAGGTCGGTGGAGTTGGTCCCGTGGGTGTCGGTGCACCACAGCACCGTGCGCAGCCCGCGCCGGCCCGGCGGTCCGTAGCGCTCGCCCAGTCCGAAAAACTGCGTCTGGGCCCCCAGGGCGAAGGTCAGGTAGGCGTGCCGGGCGCCGGTGGGGAGGTGGTCGGCCAGCCCCGAGGGACGGGTGACGAAGTCGTCGAAGTCTCTGTCGGCCAGCTCCGAGAATACCGGCCGGCCGGAGGCGTCCAGCACGCGCAGCCCCCAGGAGGCGCGGTCGAGTTCGACGGTCAGGGCCGCCGACTCCACCCGCACCGTCTGCCGGTCCACCCGGGTCCGCACCCGGGCCCGCCCGGGACGGCCTGCCAGAATCCACGACGGTCCCTCGACCACCGGAAAGCGGATGCGGACCACGTGGGCGCTGACCAGCGTGACACGGGCGGCGACGTCCTCCCCTCCGGGCAACCGCACCCGCAGGTCCGCCCCGTCGGGGCGCGGCCGGGCCGCCACCACCTGCCCCAGGGGCAGAAACCTCCGCTGGGGGTCGTCGAACACCGCGCCCGGATCCAGCGAGTGCCGGCGTCCCGTCATCTGAGCCCCTCCAGGACCTGCCGCTGCTCGTCCACCTCCGCCTCCCACCGCTCGAGCTGGCGCCGCACCTCCCCGGGGCTCCAGCCCAGCTCGGCCGCCATCAGCGCGGTCACCTGGTCCACCGCCGACCGCCCGCCGTCTTCGGCCAGGACGCTGAGGCGCGTGCGCAGGAACATCACGTCGGCCAGCGCCACCGCCATCTCCTGCCGGCAGGCGTACACCACCTCCCCGGCCAGGACGGGGACGTCGTCGGCCAGGGGCCGCAGCAGCGAAGGCTCGGAGGCGGCCAGCGCCAGGATCTGCGTGCTGGCGCTCCCGTAAGAGCGCAGCAGGTGGCGGCGCTGCTGCTCGGGGAGGGGGCTGGCGGCCAGGACCTGTTCGGCCCGGGTCAGCCCCTCGGCCCCGGCCAGCGGCAGCGACCGGGTGCGGCAGGGACCCGCGCCGTCCCGGCGGGCCAGCCGGTCCACCGCGTCCTCGGCCATCTGCCGGTAGGTGGTGAGCTTGCCGCCGATGGCGCTGACCAGCCCCCGGGGGGACTCCACCACGGCGTGCTCCCTGGAGAGGTCGGCCGCGCGGTCCCGGTCCGCCTCCACCAGCGGGCGCAGCCCCGCAAAGGCCCCCACCACGTCCTGCGGTTCCACCCGGCGCAGGTAGCGCCGGGCGTGGCGGAGCAGGTAGGCGGCGTCGGAGGAGGAGACCGTTGGCCGGTCCAGCGGGCCGGAATACGGGTCGTCGGTGGTGCCCAGCAGGACCCGCCCCGCCCACGGCACCAGGAACGCGATCCGGCCGTCCTCGGTCTCCGGAAGGATCAGGGCCGTCTCGCCGTCCCGGGGACTGTGCGCCCACGGGCGGGGTTCCCGGGCGTCGCCGGCGACCGGCGGGGGGCCGAGCACCTCCCGGCGCAGCACCAGGTGCACGCCCTTGCTGGGCCGCAGCCGGAAGGGCGGCGTCCCCTCCAGGGCCGCCACCTTCTCCGCCCACACCCCGGCCGCGTTGACCACGTGCCGCGCGCGGACGACCACCCGGCGCCCGCCCACGCGGTCTTCCACCTCCGCGCCCGCCACCCGCCCGCCTTCCACGATCAGGCCCGTGGCCCGGGCGTAGTTGACGGTGACCGCTCCGAACCGCCGGGCGGTGGCCAGCACGGCGTGGGTGAGGCGCACGTCGTCGGCGGCCGCGTCGTACAGCACGAACGCCTCGCGTAGCTCCTCGGTGCGCAGGGCCGGCACGCACGCGGCGGCCTGGGCGGGGGTCAGGCGCCGGTGGCGCAGGCCGCCCCCGCGCGCCAGCAGGTCGTAGCCCCACAGGATGGCCCGAACTCCCGCCGGCGCCCACCGGTGGAGGGGAGGGGCGACCGCCACGCCCAGCGGGCGCGCCAGTCCGCCGTACAGGGGGAGCACGAACGGCTGCGGACGCACCAGGTGGGGCGCCAGGCGCAGCAGACGTCCGCGCTCCCGCAGAGCTTCCGCCACCAGGCGCAGCTCGGCCCGGGCCAGGTAGCGCAGGCCTCCGTGGATCAGCTTGGTGGAGCGGCTGCTGGTGCCGCTGGCAAAGTCGGCCTGCTCCACCAGCCCCACCCGGTACCCGCGGGTGGCGGCGTCCAGGGCCACGCCGGCTCCGGTGATGCCGCCTCCGACGACCAGCACGTCCACCCCGGCGGCCAGGGCGGCCAGGTGGTCCTCACGATGGGTGGATGACATCGGTGACGCGCCGCTCGTCCGCGCGACGACGCACACAAAAGTCCTGCCGGCCGGGCTCCCCGACGGCCGGCAGGACTTTCTCCGCGGCTCCGTCCTGCCACGTCTGGCTGTGAACTATTGGACGGTTTCGGCCCGCGGCCCAACGTCTCCTGCCCCGCACAGGAGGCCCGTCCGGCCGTCCCGAAGTCAGCCCCCGTCATGGCCCCGTCCCCGGACCCCTGGGCGCCGCTGCGGGCGCGCCCAATCATTGCGGCGGTCCGCACCGAGGCCGCCGCCGGCCTGGCGGCGGCCTCGCCGGTGTCCACCGCCTTCCTGCTCTCGGGCACCATCGTCTCCCTACCCGCCCTGGCGGCGCGTCTGGCCCAGGCGGGCAAGGTGGTCCTGGTGCACGTGGACCTGGTCGAGGGGCTGGCGGCGGATCGGGCGGCGGTGCGGTTCGTCCGCGCGGTGCCCGGGGTGGCCGGCGTCATCACCACCCGCGGCCATCTGGTCCAGGCCGCCAAGGCAGAGGGCCTGCTGGCCGTCCTGCGCCTGTTTCTGCTGGATTCGGCCTCGCTGGACACCGCCACCAGGCTGCTGCACATCTGCGCGCCCGACGCGGTGGAGGTCCTGCCCGGGATCATCTACCCGTCCCTGGCCGCCGAGATCGGCGCGTGGGGGCTCCCGGCGATCGCCGGCGGCTTCATCCGCCGACGGGACGACGCCGAAGCCGTGCTGCGGGCGGGAGCGCTGGCCGTCTCCACCAGCACCTCGGGCCTGTGGGCTCTGGACCTGTCGGGGCGCGGGCAGCCGTCGCGGCCGCCCCGCGAGGACCGCGCCTCCCCCTCCCGCTCCACCCACCCCCGGGCCCGCTCCACCGCCCGCCGCCACCCGCGGTAGGCTCCCTCCCGGCGGTCGGCGGACCAGCGGGGTTCGAACACCCGCTCCGCCCGCCAGAGGGCCCGCAGGTCATCGGGGCGCGCCCACACGCCGGCCGCCAGGCCGGCCAGGTAGGCGGCTCCCAGGGCCGTGGTCTCGTGCACCGTGGGGCGCACCACGGGGATGCCCAGGATGTCGGCCTGCAGCTGCATCAGGAAGTCGTTGACGGTGGCTCCCCCGTCCACCTTCAACGCCTCCAGCTCCATGCCGGCGTCCTGACGCATCGCCTCCACCACCTCCCGGGTCTGGAAGCAGATGGCCTCCAGGGTGGCCCGCACCAGGTGGCGGCGGTCGGTGAAGCGGGTGAGCCCCACGATCACCCCGCGGGCGTACATGTCCCAGTGGGGA
This sequence comes from Armatimonadota bacterium, assembly GCA_037440005.1. GTDB lineage: Bacteria > Sysuimicrobiota > Sysuimicrobiia > Sysuimicrobiales > Kaftiobacteriaceae > Calidihabitans. The sequence goes on from JBBIUY010000019.1 coordinate 46,802, forward strand.
GCGAACAGCCCGGAGAACGCGGGGACCAGGTACACCCGCCGAGCTGACCATCAACGCCCCCCTGTACGTCCGCCACCTGCAGGCTCTGGTGGACATGCAGCGGGAGGGCACCTTCAGGTACGGCGGGCGGGACTCCGCCGGCGACGCCCTGTTCCCCTCGGGGGAGTGCGCCATGGTCACCGCGTCGTCGGCCCTGTTCGGCCGCGTCTCCCGGGAGGCCAAGTTCGACTGGGGGATCACCTTCCTGCCCTATTACGACGACGTGCCGGGCGCGCTCAAGAACTCCATCATCGGCGGGGCGGCCTTCTGGGTGATGCAGGCTCCGGGGCGCTCCCGGGACGAGTACCGGGGTGTGGCCGAGTTCTTCCGCTACCTGGCCTCCGCCGAGGTGGCGGCCACGTGGCACATGGAGAGCGGGTACGTCCCCATCACCTTCACCGGACGGCAGCTGGCCAACGCCCTGGGCTACTACACCCGCCATCCCTGAGCGCAGATTCCCATCACCCAGCTGACCCGGACGCCGCCCACCCGCAACTCCAAAGGGCTGCGGCTGGGCAACCTGCCGGAGATCCGCACCATCATCTATGAGGAGATGGAAAGGGCCCTGCAGGGTCAGCAGTCGGCCCAGCAGGCGCTGGACGCGGCCGTGCGCCGCGGCAACGAGGTGCTGCGCCGCTTTGAGCGCACCATGGGCCAGTAGCGCAGCGGGGCCGGGCGTCTGCCCGCCCGGCCCCGCCCCTTCTCCCGCGCGCTGGTGGACTGGCCGCTGATCATGGCCACCGCCTTGCTGGCCATGCTCCCGCCGGTGGCGGTGGTGGTGGTCATGCAGCGCTGGTTCGTCACGGGGCTGATGGAGACGGAGAAGTGAGCACCCGGCGGGCCCACGCCGGATCGTCCACGATGACGCCGTCCACCCCCAGGGCGGCGGCCCGGCGCAGCTCCGCCTCGGTGCGCGCCGTCCAGGGCACCACCCGCAGCCCCCGCCCCCGGCACCCGGACATCGCCTCCGCCCCCAGGGCCCCCACCGCCGGCAGCAGGACCGGCACGCCCAGGCGGGCGGCCGCGGCGGGGTCGGGAACCAGCTGCAGCAGCCCCAGGGCCAGCTCCGGCGCCCGGGCGCGGGTGCGGGCCAGGACCTGAGGGTCAAACGCGGACACCAGCACCTGGTCCGCCATCCCGGTCCGGCGGATCAGGTCGGTAAGGGCGTCCTCCAGGCCCGGCGCCTTCACCTCCACGTCCACCAGCAGCCGACCCCGGGCCCACTGGAGGACCTCCTCCAGCAGGGGGACGCGCTCTCCCGCAAAGAGCGGGCTGAACCGGTGTCCGGCGTCCAGGCGCCGGACCTCGGCCAGGGTCAGGCCGCTGACCGGTCCCGTCCCGTCGGTGGTGCGGGAGACGTCGGCGTCGTGGAGGACTACCAGGTGGCCGTCGGCGGTGGCGCGCACGTCCAGCTCGACCCCGTCGGCGCCGTCGTCGGCCGCCCGGCGGAACGCCGCCAGGGTGTTTTCCGGCGCCGCGGCCGATGCGCCCCGGTGGGCGATCACCAGAAGGCGGTCGGCCCGCAGCCAGGCGTTCACGGCGGGACCTGGGCCGCCAGCTGCACGGCGGTGTCGGTGGTGATCTGGTCCACGCCGGCCTGCAGGATCGCCTGCAGCTCCTGCGGGCTGCCCGGCCCGGCGTTGAGCGTCCAGGCGTCCACCACCACCGGCCGGCCCAGACGCTCCCGCACAAACGGCACGGGATTGAACCCGTCGGACAGCGCCTGCAGGAGGAACTCCTTGCGCAGGTAGATCTCCTCGGCCCCGTCCACCACCCGGCACAGGCTGTCCACCCGGTCGGCCAGGTAGGCGCGGACCGGCAGGAGGCGGCGGTAGCCCAGGGGGTGGTCGTCCAGGTAGCCGTAGGCGTTGACGCGGGTGGGCAGCCGCCCCTCGTCTAGCGGGCTGTCCAGGTACAGCAGAAAGTCCAGCCCCACCGCCAGGGTGGGGTCCAGCCGCCGCAGCAGGCGCAGGTTCCAGTCCCCCAGACACCCCACCACCACGCGCAGGGCGGGGGTGCGCCGCAGGGGGTCCAGGGCCGCCAGCAGGTGGCGGGCCTGCTCTTCCGACCAGGGCCGCCAGTGCTTGCAGTCCACCTGCACCTTGACCGGCCGGCGCACGCCGGCCAGGACCGCCGCCACCTCGGACAACGTCGCCGGGGGCTCGTCGGTGCCGCGCAGCCGCAGGGCCTTCAGCTCCGCGCTGCGGGCGGCCCCCACCGGGCCCCAGCCGGTGGTCTCGGACTCCAGCCGGTCGTCGTGGAGGAGGGCGTACTCGCCGTCGGCCAGGGGCTGGATGTCGAACTCGATGACCTCGGCCCCGCCGTCCAGCACCTCCCGCAGGGCCGGCAGGCTGTTGGGAGGATGCCGGCCCGTGCCGGACAGCAGCTTGTGGTACTTCAGTAAGACCTGCCGGCCCCGCCAGGTCAGGGTAGCGGGCAGCCTCATGGGCCGATTCGGACGCCCGAGGCGTCGAACAGGTGGACCCGGTCCGCCTGCACCCCGACGCCCACTCTCGCCCCCACCGCCGGGCGGTCGGCCTGGTCCACCAGGACCTTCAGCTCCACCCCGTCCAGGTCCACCGTCACCAGCGCCTGGCGGCCCTGGGACTCCACCACCACGACCCGGCCGGCCAGCTCGCCCCGCAGGTGCAGATCCTCGGGCCGGACGCCCAGGTACCCCGGGCCGGGCGGCACCGCCGCCGGGAGGGCGAAGCGCTGACGGCCGCAGACGAACTGGCCGTTGGTGAACGTCCCCTCCAGCAGGTTCATGGGCGGGTGGCCCACGAAGCGGGCCACGAAGGTGGTGGCGGGCCGCCGGTACAGCTCGTCGGGGGAGGCCACCTGCAGCAGCTGGCCCGTGGAAAAGACCGCCACCCGGTCGGCCATGGCCAGCGCCTCGGCCTGGTCGTGGGTCACCAGGATCGTGGTCACCCCCAGCTCCTGCTGCAGCCTGCGGATCTCGCCCCGGGCCTGCACCCGGATCTGGGCGTCCAGGTTGGACAGCGGTTCGTCCAGCAGCAGGACCTGGGGCTCTTTCACCAGGGCCCGGGCCAGGGCGGCCCGCTGCTGCTGGCCGCCGGACACCTGGGCGGGATAGCGGTCCAGTAGCGGCGCGATCCCCAGCAGCTCCGCCGTGCGGCGGACCCGGGCGGCCACCTCCTGATGGGGGAGCCGCTTCAGCCGCAGGGGGAAGGCGATGTTCTCGAACAGGGTCAGGTGGGGGTACAGGGCGTAGGACTGGAAGACCATCCCCACGTCCCGGTCCCGGGGGTGCAGGTGGTCCACCCGGCGGTCGTCAAAGTAGATGGCCCCGCTGGTGGGCTGGTAGATGCCGGCGATCATCAGCAGGGTGGTGGTCTTGCCGCACCCCGACGGGCCCAAAAACGCCACCAGCTCCCCCGCCCCCACCTCCAGGTCCAGGGCGTGCACCGCCACCACCCGGCCGAAGCGCTTGCTCAGGCGCTCCAGCCTCAGCCGGATGCCCTTCACCCTTTCACGCCCCCCGCGTAGATGTTCAGCAGGTAGCGCTGGCCCAGGACGAACAGGACCAGGACCGGCGCCGCGTAGGTCAGCCCCACCGCCGCCATCATCCCGAAGTCGGTGAACGCCTCGCTGAGGAAGCTCTGCATGTACATGGCCATGGTCCACCGCTGGCTGCTGACGATCAGGGTGAACGGCAGGATGAACTCGCCCCACGCCGACAGCAGGGCGAAGGTGCCCAGGGCCAGCAGCCCCGGCCGGACCAGAGGCAGGGCGATCCTCCAGAAGACCCCCCACCGGGACATGCCGTCCACCAGGGCCGCCATCTCGATCTCCCAGGACAGGTAGTCGAAAAAGCCCTTCATCAGCCAGATCCCCAGGGGCAGCTCCAGGGCCACCTTCACCAGGATGACCCCGGCCAGGGTGTCAAACAGCCCCAGCAGCCGCAGGATGTAGAAGATGGCGATCAGCAGGCTCACCGCGGGAAAGGCGTGCAGGACCAGGACCAGCCCCAAAAACGCCCGGCGGCCGGGAAAGGCCATTCGGGAGATGGCGTAGGCCGCCAGGGACGCCACCACCACCTCCAGGGCCGCCACCACGGTGGCGAAGATCAGGGAGTTTAGCAGCGGGACCCGCAGGGGCGGCCGGCCGCCCACCGGCTGCCAGAGGAAGCGCCAGTTCTCCGGCGACCACCCGCCCACCGGCAGCAGGCCGTGCACCTGGTCGAACCACCCGGTCAGCAGCAGCCACAGGACCCCGGCGCCGATGGGCAGGGTGAGGACGGCCAGCACGGCCACCAGCAGGCGCCACCGGGGAGGCAGCAGGGGCATCAGGACACCTCGATCTTGGGCTCGCCCACCAGCGCCCGGAAGTTGAAGACCCGCAGGTACAGGACCGACACCCCCACCCCGATCACCACCAGGACCGCGGCCATGGCCGCCCCCAGGCCGAACTGGACGTTGCCGTAGTAGTTGGACAAAGCCAGCTTGTAGGCGTGCAGGGACCATACGGTGGTGGTGTAAAAGCCCGGCCCGCCGTCGGTGAGCAGGAGGATGTACTCGAAGGAGGTGAGCAGCGACAGGGTCTGGTAGGCGGTGACGAACAGGATGGGCCAGCGCAGCAGCGGCAGAACCACCCGCCGCACCGTCTGCCCGGTGGTGGCGCCGTCCACCGCCGCCGCGTAGAACAGCTCCGGGGACAACGACCGGATCGCCGAGGTGAAGATGAGCATGCCAAAGGACGCGCCCACCAGCCCGTTGGCCAGGATCACCGTGGCCCACGGGTGGCTGCTGATCCACCCCCGGGAGCTGCCGGTGAGGATGCCCAGCAGCCCGTAGGGAGCCTCGCGGCTGATCCCCTGCCAGACCAGCACGTACACCACCGGCGGCAGGATGCGGGGCAGCAGCCAGAGGGCCCGGACCTGGTTGCCCACTCCCGGCCGCACGGCGGTGGTCAGCAGGGCCAGGGTCAACCCCATCCCCACGTTGAACAGCAGGGTCAGGCCCACGTACCGCACCGTGTTCAGCAGGATCCGGGGCAGGAACGGGTCGGTGAGCAGGTCCCGGTAGTTGGCCAGCCCCACCCACCGGGGCTGGCGGAACGTCAGGGTGGAGATGTCGGTGAAGGACAGGGCGAGGGTGGCCGCCACCGGGACCAGGAAGAACAGCAGGATCAGCGCCCCCGCCGGGGCCAGGAACAGCAGGGGCGTGGCGGCCCGCGCCGCCCGCGCGCCGGCCCGCACCCGGGCCG
>JBBIUY010000020.1:0-51106 GCA_037440005.1 Armatimonadota bacterium
GTGGTGGTCGCCGTCCTGTGGCTGCTCTGGCCGGCGCTGCGCAGCCGGCTCGCCGACCGGCGGGCCGGGCGCGGGGCGGACGGGTCGTCCCGGGCGCGGTGATCGAGGACGAGGGGGGAGGTCGGGTGGACGGAGCGGCCGGGCGCATCGAGGTCATCTGCGGCAGCATGTTCAGCGGCAAGAGCGAGGAGTTGATCCGCCGGGTGCGGCGGGCGCAGATCGCCCGCCAGCGCGTGCAGGTGTTCAAGCCGGCCCTGGACGACCGGTACGGCCGCCGCCAGGTCGCCTCCCACGACGGGTCCCGGGTGGACGCCACCCCCGTCGCCCGCAGCGAGGAGATCCTGACATCCCTGGACCCCGAGGCGACGGTGGTGGCCATCGATGAGGCCCAGTTTCTCGACGACCGGCTGCCCGACGTGGTCCGGACCCTGGCCGACCGCGGGGTCCGGGTGATCGTCGCGGGGCTGGACATGGACTTCCGGGGCGAGCCCTTCGGGCCGATGCCCCAGCTGCTGGCGATCGCCGAGGCCGTGGACAAGTTGACGGCCATCTGCATGGTGTGCGGAGCGCCCGCCACCCGCACCCAGCGCCTGATCAACGGCCAGCCGGCCCGGTACACCGACCCGGTCATCCTGCTGGGCGCCCAGGAAGTCTACGAAGCCCGCTGCCGCCGCCACCACGTGGTGGTGAGGTGAAAGGGAAGAGGGAAGAGGGGTTTATAATCGAGGGGGAAAGAGGGCCAAGGAGGACGGGCAGAGATCCGCAATGGTCTTTCCCTCTTCCCTCTTCCCTGTCGTCATGACCGTCGATCGTTCGGCGTTGATGAGCAAGCTGGAGGCGCTGGCCGCGAGGCACGACGAGCTGCTGCGGGCGCTGGCCGACCCGCAGGTGCTGGGAGACCCCGCCCGCCTGCAGCAGGTGGCCCGGGAGCGGGCGTCCCTGGAGGAGGCGGTGGCGCTGTACCGGGAGTACCAGCGGGCGAGCCGGGAGGCCGACGACGCCGCCGCCCTCGCCCGGGAGGAGCGGGATCCCCAGATGCGGGACCTGGCCCGGGCGGAGGAGGCCAGGCTGCGGACCCGCCTGGCGGAGCTGGAGTCCCGCCTGCGGGAGCTGCTGGCTCCCCCGGACCCCCTGGCGGACCGGAACATCATCATGGAGATCCGGGCCGGGGCGGGGGGTGAGGAGGCGGGCCTGTTTGCCGCCGACCTGTTCCGGATGTACTCCCGGTTCGCCGAGCGCCGCGGCTGGAAGGTCGAGGTCCTCCAGAGCAACCCCAGCGCCCTGGGCGGCTTCAAGGAGATCATCCTGGCGATCCAGGGGCGCGGGGCCTACCGGCGCCTGCGGTACGAGAGCGGCGTGCACCGGGTCCAGCGGGTCCCCGTGACCGAATCCTCCGGCCGCATCCACACCTCCACGGCCACGGTGGCCGTGCTGCCCGAGGCCGAGGAAGTGGACGTGCAGATCCGCCCCGACGAGATCGAGGTGGAGACCTTCCGGGCCGGCGGCGCCGGGGGCCAGAACGTCAACAAGGTGGAGACGGCGGTGCGGGTGCGCCACCTGCCCACGGGGCTGGTGGTGGCCTGTCAGGACGAGCGGTCCCAGCACCAGAACCGGGAGAAGGCCCTGCGCATCCTGCGGGCCAAGCTGCTGGAGATGGAGGTGCAGCGCCGCCAGCAGGCGCTGGCCCAGCAGCGCCGCCAGCAGGTGGGCACCGGGGAGCGGGCCGAGAAAATCCGCACCTACAACTTCCCCCAGAACCGGGTGACCGACCACCGCATCGGCCTGACGTTGCATCGGCTGGACGCGGTGCTGGACGGGGACCTGGACGAGATCATCGACGCCCTGGCCGCCGCCGAGCTGGCGGCGCGCTGACGTTCCCGTGTCCGTGACGGTCCGCGAGGCGTACCTGCGCGGACGGGAGCACCTGGCGGCCAGCGGGAGCGAGGAGGCCGCCTTGGAGGCGGAGGTGCTCCTGCGCCACGCCCTGGGCACCGACCGCGCGGGGCTGTACACCCGCTGGGAGGCGGAGATTTCCCCGGAGGCGTGGGAGCGGTACCGCCAGGCCCTGGACGAGCGGGCCCGCGGCCGCCCGGTGGCCTATATCGTCGGCCAGCGGGAGTTCTGGGGACTGGCCTTCGCCGTCGACGAACGGGTTCTGATCCCCCGGCCCGAGACCGAGGTGCTGGTGGAGGCGGTGCTGGAGGCTCTGGCCGGACGGGACGATCCGGTGGTGGTGGACGTGGGTACCGGCAGCGGCTGCGTGGCCGTCAGCCTGGCGGTGGCTCTGCCCCGGGCCGTCGTCTACGCCACCGACATCTCCTCCGGCGCGGTGGAGGTGGCGCGGGCCAACGCGGCGCGCCACGGGGTCGGCCACCGGGTGGTGGCGCTGGTCGGCGACCTGCTCCGGCCTCTTCCGGGGGCGCTGGCGGGCCGGGTGGACGCCGTGGTGAGCAATCCTCCCTACATCCCCGCCTCCCGGTGGCAGGCTCTGCCCGCCCAGGTCAGGGAGTACGAGCCGGCCGCCGCGCTGCTCGCCGGCCCGGCCGGCACCGAGGTCCACGCCCGGCTGGTCGCCGCCTCCGCCCCCTGGCTGGCCCCGGGCGGCCTGCTGGCCATGGAGGTGGCGCCGGACCAGGCGGAGGAGGTGGCCGCCCTGGCGCGGTCCGACGGCCGGTACGCGTCCGTCCGCGTCCGGAACGACTACGGGGGCGCTCCCCGGGTGGTGCTGTGCCGGCGGACCGACCCGCGTGCGGAGGGAGAATCACGGAGGGAGGGGGAGGGAGCGGGCGAAAGGGAGTAAAGGGCGATGTCCTACTACCGGGTCACGTTTTCGAACCTCCGCGATCTCGATCTTCGCCCCATTCCCATACTCCGCGTGACCGAGGACAGCCCGGCGCCCCGGCGCGCGGTGCAGGCCCTGCGGGAGGGCCAGGTGATCGTGTACCCGACCGACACCGTCTACGGGCTGGGCTGCCGCATCGACGACGAGCGGGCGGTGCGCCGCATCTTCGCTATCAAGAACCGCCCGCCCACCGACCCCCTGCCGGTCCTGCTCGCCGACCCGGCGCAGGCGGCCGAGTACGCCCGGGACGTGCCCGAGCTGGCCCGGCGCCTGATGGCCCGGTTCTGGCCGGGGCCCCTCACCCTCGTCCTGCGCCGGTCGCCCCGGGTGCCTCCGGTGGTGACGGGCGGGACGGACACGGTCGCCCTGCGGGTGCCCAACCACCCCGTCCCCCGGGCCCTCGTGCGGGCCGCGGGCGTCCCCCTGGTGGGCACCAGCGCCAACTCCCACGGCATGCCGGCCCCGGTGACGGCGCAGCTGGCGGTGTTCGACCTGGGCGACCGGGTGGACCTGGTGCTGGACGGGGGGCGCACTCCCGCGGGGAGAGAGTCCACCGTCGTGGACCTGACCGGGCAGGCGCCCCGGGTGGTCCGCGAAGGGGCGATCCCGGCGGCGGAGCTGGGACTGTGAAGATCGCCGTCGCCAGCGACCACGCGGGGTACCGCCTCAAGGAGGAGATCAAGCTCCTCCTGCGGGAGTTGGGGCACGAGGTGCGGGACTTCGGCACCCACTCCGACGACCCGGTGGACTACCCGGACTTTGTGGTGCCGGCGGCCGAGGCCGTGGGCCGGGGAGAGTGCGACCGGGCGATCGTGGTGGGCGGGTCGGGCAACGGGGAGGCCATCGCCGCCAACAAGGTCCCGGGGATCCGGGCGGCCCTGTGCCATGACGCCACCACCGCCCGCCTGAGCCGCTCCCACAACGACGCCAACGTCCTGGCCCTGGGCCAGCGCATCATCGGCAGCGAGGTGGTCCGGGACGTCGTGCGGGTGTGGCTGGAGACGCCCTTCGACGGCGGGCGCCACCAGCGCCGCCTGGAGAAGATCGCCAGGGTGGAGGCCCGCTACGGTCAGCGGGCGGCGCCGGTCCGGAGCTCCCGCCGACACAAGGGCACCTAGGGGCGATGGACCCGGGGCGGCGGGGAGAGCGTTCGCGCACCGCGTGAATGCGGGCGTCCCGCACGCCGTCCGGACACGTGGGGGAGGTGGATGATGGCCAGCGGCAAGGTGTACGTCTTCGACCACCCGCTGATCCTGCACAAGCTGACCATCCTGCGGGACAAGCGCACGGGCCACAAGGAGTTCCGGGAGCTGGTGGAGGAGATGGCGATGCTGATGGCCTTTGAGGTGACCCGCTCCCACCCCACCCGGGAGGTGGAGGTGGAGACGCCCCTGGCCACCACCACCGGGCGCAGCATTGCCGGCCAGGAGATCGCTGTGGTGCCCATCCTGCGGGCGGGGCTGGCCATGGAGGCGGGGATCACCCGGTTGATCCCCACGGCCCGGGTGGGGCACGTGGGCATCTACCGGGACCCCGAGACCCTGCAGCCGGTGACCTACTACGCCAAGCTGCCGGCCGACATTGCCGAGCGAGAGGCGATGGTGGTGGACCCGATGCTGGCCACCGGCGGCTCCATCGTGGCCTGCATCGACACCCTCAAGCAGCGCGGGTGCCGGACCATCAAGGTCATGGCCATCATCGCCGCCCCCGAGGGCATCCGCAAGGTGCACGGCGCCCACCCGGACGTGGAGATCTACACCGCCGCCGTGGACAGCCACCTCAACGACCACGGCTACATCGTGCCGGGACTGGGAGACGCCGGAGACCGCCTGTACGGCACCCGCTGACCTGGGGCGGAGGCGGACGGTCGGCGTCAACACATGAGAACGTCGGAGCGTCGGATGGCCCGACCCTGCCGCCCCGGCCACCGCCGGGGCGCCCGACCGCGGGTCCAGGAGCCCGGACGGGCTCGCCGGAGGCCGCCGTGAGGCCCGGGTGGGACGAGTACTTCATGCGCATGGCCGTGCTGGCCTCCTCCCGCTCCACCTGCGTGCGCCGGCGGGTCGGGGCCGTGGTGGTCAAAGAGCGCATGGTCCTGTCCACAGGGTACAACGACACCCCCCGGGGCCTGCCCAACTGCGGGGAGGGGGGCTGCGACCGCTGCGCCTCGACGGCGGCGTCGGGCCAGGCGCTGGATACCTGCCTGTGCCTGCACGCCGAGCAGAACGCCATCATCCAGGCCGCCTACCACGGGGTGGCCATCGCCGGCGCCACCCTGTACACCACCCACCAGCCCTGCCTGACCTGCGCCAAGATGATCGTGAACGTGGGCATCCGCCGCATCGTCTTTGCGGGCGACTACCCCGACCCCCTGGCCCGCCGGCTGCTGGAGCAGGCCGGGGTGGCCCTGGACCGCGTCGGCGCCGACGTCCTCACCGCCGGCTGATCCCCTCCCCGCCGCGCCGCGCGGCCGGTCGTGTGTTATAATTCCCGTCGGCGTGCGGCCGGGCGGGACCGGCCTTTTGAGTTTGGGAGGCGCGAGGATGGAACGGGTGGCCCTGCAGGTTCGGCGGCGGGAGGAGAAGGGATCCAGCCGGGCCCGGCGGCTGCGGCGGGCCGGGCTGGTGCCGGGTGTGGTCTACGGGCGGGGCCGGGAGCCCATACCGGTGGCCGTGGACGCCCGGGCGCTGCGCGAGGCCCTGCGCACCCACGCCGGCATGAACGTGCTCATCGACCTGGCCGTGGGCGACGGCGACGGGCCGTCCGCCACCGTGATGGTCAAGGAGGTCCAGCGGGACATCTTCCGGCGGGACATCATCCACGTGGACTTCTATGCGGTGGATCTCACCCGGACCCTGGAGGCGCGCGTGCCCCTGGTCTTCACCGGCCAGCCGGCGGGCGTGGCCGAGGGAGGCGTGCTGGACATCCACCTGCGCGAGGTGGTGGTGGAGTGCCTGCCCACGGCCATCCCCGACCAGCTGACCGTGGACGTCAGCGGGCTGGGGGTCGGGGACTCGATCCACGCGCGGGACCTGCGCCTGCCCCCCGGGGTGACCCTGGTGACCTCCGAGGAGGAGACCGTGGCGTCGGTGGTGCAGCCTCGGGTGGCCGAAGAGGCGCCCGCCGCGGCGGAGGCTCCGGCGGCGGAAGCGCCGGCCGCTCCCGCGGCGGAGGTCCGGCCGGGCGGAGACTCCCGCGCACCGGAGGCCCGCCCCGAGCGCCCGTCGCGGGCGGAGTGACGATCCGGTGGCCGGCGCGCTGCCGTCCCGATGAGGCTGGTGGTCGGGCTGGGCAACCCCGGCCGCCGCTACCGGGGCACCCGCCACAACGTGGGATGGGAGGTCCTCGACCGCCTGGCGCGCCGCCTGAAAGTGGCGGTGGACAGGGACGAGGGATGGGCGCTGGTGGGGACGGCCCGGCTGGGCCGCCGCCGGGTGCTGCTGGCCAAACCCCAGACTTTCGTGAACCTCAGCGGCACGGCGGTGGACGACCTCCGCCGCCGCCACAGGATCCGCCCTGAGGAGGTCCTCGTGATCGTGGACGACCTGGACCTCCCCCTGGGACGGCTGCGGCTGCGCCCGGGCGGCAGCCACGGGGGACACCGGGGGCTGCGGTCGGTCCTGGACGCCCTGGGCACCGAGGACGTCCCCCGGCTGCGGATCGGCATCGGGCGGCCTCCAGCCGGGGTGGACCCCGCCGACTACGTCCTCACTCCGTTCACCCCGGACGAGCGCGCGGTGGTGGAGCCCGCCCTCGACCGCGCCGCCGAGGCCGCGGAGGTGGCGCTGCGGGAAGGCCTGCAGACCGCCATGACCCGGTTCAACGCGCCCGCCGCGGTATAATGCCGGCGGTATCCGACGTCACCGACGGAGGCGCACCGTGACCCTGACGGAGTTCAGCGGCCTGTGGGTGGCCACCCTGGTGGTGGGGCTGGTGGGGCTGGGCTACGCCCTGGCGTCGGCCGCCGCCATCGCCCGGCAGGACCCGGGCACCGAGCGCATGCGGGAGATCGCCGACGCCATCCGCACCGGCGCCATGGCCTTTCTCGCCCGGGAGTACCAGGTCCTGGGCGGGTTCGTGGCCGTCGTGTTCGTGCTGCTGTGGGCCGTCCTGAGCGCCCGGCTGGCCGTGTGCTTCCTGGCGGGGGCGCTGCTGTCGGTGCTGGCCGGAAATCTGGGCATGCGCATCGCCACCCTGGCCAACAGCCGGGCGGCGTGGGCGGTGGGCCGCGACCTCAACGCCGGGCTGGTCCTGGCCTTTCGGTCGGGCGCCGTCATGGGGTTCGCGGTGGTCTCCCTGGGCCTGCTGGGCGTCCTGGCGCTGTTGTGGGCCTTCCGCGACCCGTCCGCCATCTTCGGCTTCTCCTTCGGGGCGTCGTCGGTGGCCCTGTTCGCCCGGGTGGGCGGCGGCATCTACACCAAGGCCGCCGACGTGGGCGCCGACCTGGTGGGCAAGGTGGAGGCCGGCATCCCCGAAGACGACCCCCGCAACCCGGCGGTGATCGCCGACAACGTGGGCGACAACGTGGGCGACGTAGCCGGCATGGGGGCCGACCTGTACGAGAGCTACGTGGGCTCCCTCATCGCGGCGGTGGCCCTGGGGTCTGCCTCCGGCGAGCCGGCCCTGGTGGTCCTGCCGTTTGCCCTGGCGGCGTCGGGCATCGTCTGCAGTCTGCTGGGGACCGTCGTGGTGCGGGCCCGGGCCGGGGAGTCGGCGGCGGCGGCCCTGATGCGGGGCGTGGTGGGGGCCACGGTGCTGACGGCGCTGGCGGCTGCGGCGCTCATCCAGGTCCTGGTGGGCCGCCTGGCGATCTTCTGGGCCTTTGCGGCGGGGCTGGGAGCCGGGGTGGTCATCGGGTACGCCACCGAGTTCTTCACCTCCCACGCCTACGGCCCCACCCGCCGGCTGGCGCTGGCCGCCCGGACCGGTTCGGCCACCAACATCATCGAGGGACTGGCCCTGGGGATGCGCAGCCTCCTGATCCCCGTGCTGACCATCGGGGCGGCCATCCTGGCCGCCCACCACCTGGCCGGCATCTACGGCATCGCCCTGGCCGGGGTGGGGATGCTGTCCACCCTGGGGATCACCCTGGCCACCGACTCCTACGGACCCGTCGCCGACAACGCCGCCGGGATCGCCGAGATGGCCCGCCTGGGCGGCGAGGTCCGCCGGCGGGCCGAGTCCCTGGACGCCGTGGGCAACACCACCGCCGCCATGGGCAAGGGCTTCGCCATCGGGTCGGCGGCGCTGACCGCCCTGGCCCTGCTGGTGTCCTACGCCGAGGTGGCCGGCCTGCGGTCGGTGGACCTGTTGACGCCGGTGACGGTCCTGGGGCTGTTCGTGGGCGGAGCGATGCCGTTCGTGTTCAGCTCCTTCGCCCTGTCGGCGGTAGGCCGGGCGGCGATGCAGATGGTGGAGGAGGTCCGCCGGCAGTTCCGCGAGATCCCCGGGCTGCTGGCGGGGCAGGGACGGCCCGACTACGCCCGGGCCGTGTCCATCTCGACGGCCGCGGCGATCCGGGAGATGATCGCCCCCGGCCTGCTGGCGGTGGCGGTCCCGGTGGCGGTGGGACTGGGTCTGGGCAAGGAGGCCCTGGCCGGCGTGCTGGCGGGGTCCATCGTCACCGGTTTCATGCTGGCCATCCTGATGGCCAACGCCGGCGGCGCGTGGGACAACGCCAAGAAGTACATCGAGGAGGGCCACCTGGGCGGCAAGGGGTCCGACCCCCACAAGGCGTCGGTGGTGGGGGACACCGTGGGGGATCCCTTCAAGGACACCGCCGGACCGTCCCTGAACATCCTGCTGAAGCTGATGGCCATTGTGTCCATCGTCGTCGCCCCGGTCCTCTGACGGGTCCGCTCTTCCTCTCAGTAGCCGGGTCCCGGCCTACGCGCCCCTGCGCCACCGGGACTTCCGCCTGCTGTGGACGGGGCTGCTGATTTCCAACACCGGGTCGTGGATGCAGTTTGTGGCCCTGGGCTACCTGGTGGACCGCCTCACCCGCGATCCCGTGTACCTGGGCGTGCTGGCGGCGGTGCAGGCGGCCGCCCGCATCCTGTTCGCCCTGGTGGGCGGGGCGGTGGCCGACCGGGTGGACCGGCGCCGGCTGCTGCTGGCCACCAACCTGGTCCTGCTGGCCTCCGCCCTGGCCCTGGCGGCGCTGACGGCCACCGGCGCGGTGCGGCTGTGGCAGATCCTGGCCCTGGCCGCCCTCAGTTCCCTGGTGCAGGCGTTTGACATGCCGGCCCGCCACTCCCTGGTGCCGCAGCTGGTGGAAGAGCGCGAGGTGCTGACGGCGGTGACGTTGAACTCGGTGGCCTTCAACGGGTCCGCCGTCTTCGGCCCCTCCCTGGGCGGCGTGGTGATCGCGGCCGTGGGGGAGGCCGGCTGCTTCTTCCTCAACGCCGTCTCCTTCCTGGCGGTGGTGGCGGCCGTGCGGGCCATGGAGTTCCCCCCGCCGCGGGGATCCCCCGCCGGCCGCCTGGCCGACGACGTGACAGACGGCCTCCGGCTGCTGCGGGAGCACCGACAGCTGGCCGTCCTGCTGGCCACGGTGGCCGTGGTGAGCTTCTTCGGCCGGCCGTACGTGCGTCTGATGCCGGCGTTCGCCCGGGAGCACCTCCACGTGGGCCCCACGTCCCTGGGCCTGCTCCAGGCGGCGCCGGGGGTGGGGACGGTGGCGGCGGCGCTGGTGGTGGGTCGGCTGGCCGAGCGGGGCGCGGGGACGCTGCTGGCCTCGGCGGCGCTGGCGTTTGGGTTTCTGGTGACGGTGTTCGGCTTCTGCCCGACGCTGTGGGCGGCCCTGGTGGTCCTGGTCCTGGTCGGCGCCGCCCAGTCCCTGGCGCTGTCGGCGGCCAACGCGCTGGTCCAGCTGGCCACCCCGCCCGCGGCCCGGGGCCGGGTGATGGCCCTGTACAGCATGGTGGCGTTCGGGGGGTTCGCCCTGGGCAGCCTTCCGGTGGGCGCGCTGGCCTCGGCCATCGGGGTGGGGCCGGCGCTGTCGGCGGGAGGGGTGGCGGTGATGCTGGCCGTGCTGGCCCTGACCCCCCGGCTGCGCGGTGGGAACGTTGGAGGTTGGAGGTTGAAGGTTGGAGGTTGAAGGTTGAAGGTTGAAGGTGGGAGCCTCACCGCTCGGGCAGGCGGCCGAAGACCAGGCACGCGTTGATGCCGCCGAATCCGAACGAGTTGCTCAGCACGTAGTCCACCCGCACCTGTCGACCCTCGTGGGGGATGTAGTCCAGGTCGCAGTCGGGGTCGGGGGCGTCCAGGTTGAGGGTCGGGGGGAGGTAGTCGTGGCGCAGGGCCAGCAGGCAGATGGCCGCCTCGATGGCGCCGGTGGCCCCCAGGCTGTGGCCGTGCATCGCCTTGGTCCCGCTGACGGGCACCCGGTAGGCGTGCTCGCCGAAGACCATCTTGATGGCCCGGGTCTCCACCACGTCGTTGAGGGGAGTGCTGCTGGCGTGGGCGTTGATGTACCCGATCTGTCCGGGGCGCAGGCCCGCCTCCTCCAGCGCCAGGCGCATCGCCCGGGCCGCCTGGGCGCCCGACGGCAGCGGAGCGGTCATGTGGTAGGCGTCGTTGGTGGTCCCGTAGCCCAGGACTTCGCCGTAGATGCGGGCGCCCCGTCCGAGGGCGACCTCCAGGCGCTCCAGCACCAGCACCGCGGCCCCTTCGGCCATCACGAAGCCGTCCCGGTCGCGGTCGAAGGGCCGGCAGGCGCGGGGCGGGTCGTCGTTGCGGGTGGACATGGCCCCCAGCAGGTCGAAGGCGCCGAAGATCAGCGGCGCCAGGGGGCACTCGACGCCGCCGGCCAGCATCACGTCGGCCTGGCCGGTCCTGATCCACCGGAACGCCTCTCCGATGGCGATGGCGCCGCTGCTGCAGCTGTCCGAGTTGGCGCTGGTGGGGCCGGTCAGCCCCAGCTCGATGGCGATGTTGCACGACGCCGACCCGCTGAAGACCGCCAGGGCCAGGGTGGGCCGGACCCTCCGCAGGCCCTCCCGCAGGAAGACCTCGTGCTGCTCCTCGGCGAACGCCCCGCCCCCCAGGGCGGCGCCGATGAAGCACCCGCAGCGGTCGCGGTCCAGCCGCGCCAGGTCCAGCCCCGCGTCGTCGACGGCCTGGCGGGCGGCCGCCACCGCGAACTGGGCAAACCGGTCCAGCCGCCGCGCCTTCTTGGGATCCATGTAGGCCAGCGGGTCGAAGTCGGCCACCTCGGCGGCGATCTGGCTGCGGAAGGGCGAGGGGTCGAAGCGGCGGATCCGGCTGACCGCCGACCGCGCGCGCCGCACCCCCTCGTACAGGCCGGATGCTCCCGACCCGATGGGGGTGAGGGCGCCGATCCCCGTCACCACCACCCGGTGCATCGCCTCACCTCCCGGCGGCGGCCGCCACGGCCCGCAGGGTCCGCCGGGCGATCCAGTCGATGAACACCGGCCCCACCACCAGGGCGGCGGCCAGGCGGCCCACCAGCGGCCAGCGCAGGACCAGGTCGTGGGTCAGAGTGACGTGCGTCCCCTCGGGGTGCGGCCGCAGCGCCCACACCACCTCCATGCCGGTGGTGATCCCCGCCACGTGCACGAACCGCAGCCACCGGCCGTCGCGGTCCCAGGTGAGGACGGCCGTCCACCGGGCCGGCCACCCCCGGATCCGCCCGGCCATCTCACACCGCAGGGACTGCCCGCCTCGCTCCAGCACCCGGCACCACCGGTAGGCGGGATCCAGCCGCGGCCAGCCTTCGACGTCGCGGACCAGGTCGAAGACCGCCTCCGGAGCGGACGCGATCACCGCCTCATGGACGGTCCGCATGGCCTGGCCACAGGAGCCGGCCCCAGAAACCGGGGGAGAGGACGGCCGCGGGGGGCAGCACGTCGCCGACAGCGCCCAGCAGCCGGGCCGCCAGGTCGGGGCGGGCGGCCAGACGCCCGACCAGCACCGGACCCCACCGGCCCACCGCCAGGCGGCTCACCGTCCGAAGGACACAGCGTCTGGCGGCGAAGGCGCCGGCGCGCGCCAGCGCGTACCGCACCAGCGGGAGCGGGGAGACATCCGGGGACTCCAGAGCTCGGTGCGCCGCCTCGGCGGCCAGGACCGCCGAGTACAGGGCGAAGGAGATGCCCTGGCCGGTCAGCGGCTCCACCTGGGCGGCGGCGTCTCCGGCCAGCAGCACGCGGGACGCGACCGGGGTCCGGGCGTGCATTCCCACCGGGCCGGCGCAGCGGTAAGGGCTGTCGCGCCGGGCGCGGGCCAGCAGGTCCGCCAGGACGGGCAGGGAGGACAGGGCGCTGGCAAACGCCGATCCGGGACCGCCGCGTCCCCACCGTCGGCGGGGCAGGGCCATGCACACGTTGGCGACGCCCCCGCCGAAGTGGGCCACGCCGCAGTACAGGTCGGGGCCCAGGTGCAGCTGCCCCGCGGGGGCGCGCAGGGGAAGCCCCGAGAAGTAGGCGCCCACGGTGTAGCGGCCGCCGCGCAGCGGGGTCGTCCGGACGTAGCGCCGCGCCACCGTCGAGCGGGCTCCGTCCGCGGCGACGACCAAGCGGGCGCGCCACAGCGAGCGCCCCGCGCGGACCTCCACCCCGCCGTCCCGCACCCGCACCTCCTCCACCGTGCGCCCCTCTTCCACCAGCGCGCCCTCGGCGGCCGCGCACCTCACCAGGGCGGCGTCCAGCGCCCGCCGCGGCAGCAGCAGCCCGCACCCACTGGGAAACGCCGCGCGCAGGCAGGTGCCGTCCTGAGCGTAGACCGTCATCTCGCCGACGGCGGCGGCCCCGGCCCGCCGGACCGCGTCCAGCCACCCCACCCGGTCCAGCAGGCGGACCGCCCCGGGGTTGCAGTAGTCCCCGCAGGGCTTGTCCCGGGGAAAGCGCGCCCGATCCACCAGCAGCACGCGCCGGCCCCGGCGGGCCAGCAGCCCGGCGGCCGTGCTGCCCGCCGGTCCCGCCCCCACCACGATCACGTCCGCGTCCACCGTCACGGTGAGTCTCCCGGGCCCGGCGAGGCCCGGTTGGGGCTGCCGGGCGCGGTCCGTGCCGGACGGCGCACCAGCGCCACCCGGAACAGCGGGTGGGTGCGGACCTCCACGCCCTCCAGCGCCGCCGCCCGGACCATCGCCCGGAACTCGTCCAGGGTGAACGAACGCAACACCGACAGCGGGCCGTCATGCCGAGCGAGGCGGTTGCGCCCCAGCAGGCGGGTGTCCAGCCAGGCGCCCGCGTAGGCGCCCCAGCACCGCAGGACGTCGTGGACCAGGATGCCCCCACCGGCCACCCGGGCGATCTCCCGAAGGACGGCGACGCCGTCGTCAAATGACAGGTGGTGCAGGGCCAGGCCGCACAGGACCACGTCGAAGGCGCGGTCCGCAAACGGCAGCGCCCGCGCGTCCCCGCGCACCAGGCGGACCTCCGGGGTGGCGGCTACCGTCCGGCGGGCGTGGTCCAGGATGTCGGCGCTGAGGTCCACGGCCACCACCTGCGCGGCCACCCGGCGCCGGCGCGCCCACAGCGCCACGGTTCGGGGGACGTCGGCGCCGGCCGTGGCCACGTCGAGGACCCGCAGGGGCCTGCGGGGGAGGTCGGGCAGGAACTCCCGCAGGTAGCCGAGGACCAGGCGGTATCCTCCGTACCACCGGTTCGTCCGCCGGATCGCGGCCAGCAGTCCGGCCAGTTCCGTGGGATCCTGCCCGGAGGTGTCCAGGAACTCCTGCGCGGCGCGGTAGGGCGGCGCCCCCATGACGGCACTCCGCCGGTGCGGTGGACCCTGCTGGACCTCATCGTAACCGACGGTGTGCAACGAAAGAGTAACGGGCGAAGGGGACGAGGGCACAGACGCGGGAGGAGACGGAGACCGTCTCGTCGGCTACGGCTGCGCCTGCGGGTTGTGGTCTTTTCTCAGCACGAGCAGCGCCGAAGCCACGGGACGCTCCACCCCGTCGGAGGGGTCGTTGACCACCCGTCCCCCGACCACCATGGTGGCGGAGCCGCCTCCGTCCAGGTTCATGGCGTCCCGGGCACCCAGCCGCACCATCAGCGCCGCCAGTTCCAGCAGCGTCATGCCGGTGTCGCGTCGCCCCCGGCCGTCCACCGTCACCAGGAGCAGCTTGCCCGCCGGCGTGATCCCCACCGCGGTGCGGGGCGCGCGGCAGTGGATCAGGGCGGGCGAGAACCGCTCCCACATGTAGGGCACCGACACCTGGCCGTCCTTGACCAGCCGGGGTCCGCCTCCCAGCGCCGCCACCACGTCCAGGTCCGGCGACACCGCCAGGTCCAGGATCACCCGCTGCCCCGGCCGCAGGTGCTGGAGCAGGGGCGCGTCCAGGGCGTTGACCACCAGCACGTACCCGTCCCGGGGGATCAGGACCCGGCCCGAGGGCAGGCGTTCCACGATGTCGTGGCGGACGACGGCGGCCAGTCCGGCCGGCGGCGTCAGCGGCCCGTAGTGGGGGGTGTAGACGGCGATACCTCCGCCCTGAGGAGGGCGGTTGACGTCGGTGACCGGCATGGTCAGGTCGGGCCGCGCCACCAGCCGGCCGCGGAACCCGAAGTCCCGGATGACCGGCACTCCCCGGGCCGGAAGGGCCAGGACCGACCGCCGGGGCAGCGGCGCGCTGACCAGCTGGCCGTCCACCGCCACCATCCCCAGCGGCACTCCCGGCCCCGCGAAATACCCTCCGTTGACCGCGGCCAGGGCCCGGTGGCGGGTGGCGATGACGCTGGTGGTCTCCCGCCCGGAGACCATGTCGGCGGCCAGGACGGGACGGATCTCGAGGGTGGGATCGTGGGGATTTACCCGGAGGACGTGGGCCGTGACGACGCCCGATCCGGTGCGCACCCGCAGGGCCTGGTGGGCCACGCTGGGGGGGAGGGGGACCGTGGCCATCCAGGGCGGGATCACCACCACGGCCAGGGTGGGAGGGTCGTCGATCAGGAAGGTCCGGTACCGGGCCGGGCGGTGGAGGTGGATGCGCACCCGCGCCAGCTCGGGCGTCATCTGGTCCACCTGCACCTGCCGGACGTACGGGTGCGAGGGGACCGGAATAGTGTGGGGGGTGTAGCGGGCCTGCCAGAGGTCCACGGTGATGCTGGTGCGCGTGCCCAGCACGCGGTACGCCACGGGCCCGGCCAGGCGGATCAGCACGCGCCCCAGGGGGCCGTCGGACTGCCAGGCGACGAGGGCCGGGCGGGCCACCCGCAGGTCGGCGGCGACCGCTGGAGGGGCTGCGCTCAGCGCGGCGGTCAGGAGCAGGAGCCCCAGGGTTCTCGCGGCCGGCGGCGCCATCGTCCTGCCCAGACTATGCCCCCGGGCCGAGCGGGCCAGTCCCACAAAAAAAGCGCCCCGGCCCACCGGCCAGGACGCCCCGGACGGGGAGGCTCCCCGCCCTACACTGCCGCTCCTCTCAGGTGGGCCGGGGTGTGTCTACGCATCGTCGGCCTCACCTCCTTTCTGGTCAGCCACCGGACGGGAGGTGTCCGCCTCCCGGAGCCTGCAACGCCGCGAGCATAGCACCGGGCCGGCCGTCCGTCAACGCCGGCGGGGGCGGCGGTGCCTGCAGGGGAATCCTCCCGGACGCACCGAACTGCCCTTCCAGACCCTCCGGGAGGTGACGGTGGTGGCCGTGCTGCCCGAGGACGAAATCCGGCGCAGGCTCGCGGACCTGCCGGGGTGGGAGCTCACGCCTGCGGGGATCCGCAAGACCTACCGGCGGGCGGACTTCCGGGACGCCATCCGGCTGGTGAACGCGGTGGCGGACCTGGCGGAGCGGGCCGACCACCACCCCGACATTCTGGTGGCCGGCTACAACCGGGTGACGTTCACCCTGATGACCCACAGCGAGCGGGGCGTGACCGAGAAGGACCTGGCCCTGGCCGCGCAGATCGAGCAGGTGGCGCGGTGACCCTGCGGCGCGTCAGACCGGGAAGCCCATGCTCTGCAGGGCCAGGCGGCCTTCCTCGGTGAGCCGGTCGGGCGTCCAGGGAGGCATCCACACGAAGTCCACGGTGACCCGCTCGGCGCCGACGGCCTGCAGCTTGTTCTCGATCTCGGCGGCGATGTGGGGGCCGATGGGGCAGCCCACCGCGGTCAGGGTCATGCGGATGGCCACGTCGGAGCCGGTGACCTGCAGGTCGTAGATCAGCCCCAGGTCCCAGATGTTCACCGGGATCTCGGGGTCGTAGATGGTCCGCAGGACCTGGATCACCTGCTCGCGGGTCAGGGTGTCGGCGGGGTCGGTCATCGCAGGGGTATTGTAGCAACCCCGCGCGATGGGGGTCAAACGTCGGGGCGGAGGTGACACGGTGCGGGTGCGGGTGGGGCTGATCGCGGCCCTGGTGGTCCTGGTGGTGGTGGCGCCCGCCCTGGCCCGGTGGTACACGGACTGGCTATGGTTCGGCGAGGTGGGATACCGGCGGGTCTTCTGGGTACCGCTGCTGTCCCGGCTGGCCGTGACCGCCGCCTTCGGCGGGGCGCTGGGGGTCCTGCTGTGGGTGAACCTGCGGCCGTTTCTCGCGTGGGCCGCCGGTCCCGAGGACGTCATCGACCTGGAGCTGGACCGCCGGGGCCGGGGAGTGTACCGGCGCGTCCGGCGCCGCCGGCCCGGCCGTCTGGCCGCCGCCGCCGTGGCCGCGGTGGCCGCCCTGTCCGGGTGGGCGGTGTCCGCCCGCTGGCCGATGTTCGTGCAGTTCGCCCACGCCCGCCCCTTCGGGACCGCCGACCCCATCTTCGGCCGCGACGTCGGCTTCTTCGTGTTCCGCCTGCCGGTCTACCAGTTCGTGGAAGGATGGCTGTTCGGGTGGCTGGCGCTGATCGCGGCCGGGGTCGCGGTGGGCTACTACCTGGTCCACACCCCGTCCATGCTGCGGGGGATCTGGAGCCTGCCGCCGGCGGCGCGGGTGCACCTCAGCCTGCTGGCCGGAGCTCTGCTGCTGGTGCGGGGGTGGGGGTTCTGGCTGGACGGCTTCGGCCTGCTGCTGTCCCCCCACGGGGCCATCTACGGCGCCAGCTACACCGACGTGCACGCCACGCTGCCGGCCCTGCGGCTGCTGGCGGCGCTGGCGGTCCTGGGGGCGGCGCTGATGGCGGCCAACGTGGTGCTGCGCACCCTGCGGCTGGCCGCGGGGGTGGTGGTAGCCCTGGCCCTGGCGTGGGTGGTGGGGGTGGGCCTGTACCCGCGCCTGGTGCAGCAGCTGCGGGTAGCTCCCAACGAGCTGACGGTGGAGACGCCCTACATCCGCCACGGCATCGCGGCCACCCTGCGGGCGTTCGGGCTGGACCGGGTCCGGGAGCGGGAGTTCGTCCCGGAGGACCTGACCTCCGACGCCGTGGCCCGCAACCGGGAGACCCTCGACAACGTGCGGCTGTGGGACTACCGGCCCCTGCTGGCCGCGTTCCGGCAGCTGCAGGCCCTGCGGCCGTATTACGTCTTCGCCGACGTGGACATCGACCGCTACCGCATCGCCGGCCAGCAGCGCCAGGTGATGCTGGCGGCCCGGGAGCTGGACATCGCCCTGCTGCCGGCCCCCGCCCGCACCTGGGTCAACCAGCACCTGGTCTACACCCACGGCTACGGGGTGGTCATGAGTCCGGTGAACCGGGTCTCCGAGGAGGGGATGCCCGAGTTCTTCCTTAAGGACATCCCTCCCGTCGGCGTGCCCGAGCTGCGGCTGGACCGCCCCCAGATCTACTTCGGCGAGCGCACCGCCGGGTACGTGGTGGTCCAGACCCGGGTCCAGGAACTGGACTACCCCCGGGGGGACGAGAACGTCCACACCACCTACCGGGGACGCGGCGGCATCCCCCTGACGCCCCTGCGCCGGCTGGCCTTCGCCTACCGCTTCGGCGACCTGCGCCTGGCCCTGTCGTCGGACATCTCGTCCCGCAGCCGCCTGCTGTTCGCCCGGACCGTCGCCGAGCGGGTCCGCCGCATCGCGCCGTTTCTGACCTACGACCGCGACCCCTACCTGGTGGTCGCCGGCGGCCGGCTGGTGTGGATTCTGGACGCGTACACCACCTCCGACCGCTACCCGTACTCCACGCCCCACCAGGGGATCAACTACATCCGCAACTCGGTGAAGGTGGTGGTGGACGCCTACGACGGCACGGTGGACTTCTACCTGGTGGACCCCGCCGACCCGGTGGGCGCCACCTTCGCCGCCGTCTTCCCGGGCCTGTTCAGGCCCGCGTCGGCCATGCCGGCGGAGGTGGCCGCCCACCTGCGCTACCCGGTGGACCTGTTCGAGATCCAATCTCGCGTGTACGCCACCTTCCACATGCGCGACCCCCGGGTCTTCTACAACCGGGAGGACGTGTGGGCGGTGCCCACCGAGCTGTTCGGGGACGACACGGTGCCCGTGGAGCCCTACTACGTGACCCTGCGGCTGGAGGACAGCCCGGGGCCCGAGTTCGTCCTGATCCTGCCCCTGACGCCGGCCGGCCGGGACAACATGATCGCGTGGATGGCCGCGCGCAACGACCCGCCGGCGTACGGCCAGCTGGTGGTCTACCGGTTCCCCAAGGACCGGCTGGCCTTCGGGCCCATGCAGGTGGAGTCCCGCATCAACCAGGACCCGGTCATCTCCCAGCAGCTGACCCTGTGGAACCAGGAAGGATCGCGGGTGATCCGGGGCAACCTGCTCGTAATCCCCGTTGAGAACGCCCTGCTGTACGTGGAGCCGCTGTTCTTACAGGCCACCCGGAGCCAGCTGCCCGAACTGAAGCGGGTGATCGTCGCCAGCGGGCCACGGATCGCCATGGAGGAGACCCTGGAGGCGGCCCTCAGCCGCCTGCTGGCTGGCCGGCCCTCCCCGCCGCCGGCCTCCCCCACTCCGGGGCTGCCCGCCGGGGCGGCCGAACTCATCCGGGAGGCGGCGGCCACCTACCGCCGGGCCCGCGGCCTCCTCCAGCAGGGCGACCTGGCCGGCTACGCCCGGGAGATCGACCGGCTGGGCGAGATCCTGCGCCGGCTGGAGGAGCTGCGGTGAGGCGGCCCGGGCCTACGTGCGCTCGGGCGGCGGCGCCTGCTCGCGGGGGAGCTCGTCGGGTGCGGTCCGGCGCCGCAGGTCGCGCAGATTCCTGTCCACCGCGTCCTCGGGCTGCCAGGATCCCACCCACAGTTCCATCGGATCGCGCCGGCGGTCCATCCGTTCCTCCTTCCGGGCTCCAGGCCGCTGCAAGGCGGCCAAAACACAAACGCCCCCGCGATCTGCGGGGGCGTCGCGGCCCCACCGGTTCGTGTCGGCCTTACCATACCACACCGACGCCGCCCTGGGGAGAGGGCATCGCCGGTCAGACAGAAAAAGTCGCCGCCCGCGTGGCGTGGGCCTCCACCCGGTCCCGGCGCACCCGGACCCCCAGGCCGGGGGCGGAGGGCACGGGGACAGTCCCGTCGGGGTTCAGGCTGACCGGGGGGTCGATCAGGTCTTCCCGGTAGTACCGGTCGCTCGCCGACAGGTCGGCTGGCAGGCGGAAGTTGGGCAGGGAGGCCAGGGCCAGGTTGGCCGCCCGCCCGATGCCCGTCTCCAGCAGGCCCCCGCACCACACCGGGATCCCGGCCGCCTGGCAGAGGTCGTGGGTGGCCACGGCGGCCGTCAGGCCGCCCAGCCGGGCGGCCTTGATGTTGATGACCCGGCAGCTGCCCAGCTGCAGGGCCTTGCGGGCGTGGTCGGGGGAGACGATGGACTCGTCCAGGCACACCGGCGTGCGCAGGCGCGCCTGCAGGGCCGCGTGGTCCACCAGATCGTCCTCGCCCAGGGGCTGCTCGATCATCAGCAGGCCGAAGTCGTCCAGGGCCTGGAAGACCTCCGCCTGGTCCAGGGTGTAGGCCGAGTTGGCGTCCACCTGCAGGGGCACCGGCCCGAAGGCGCGCCTGACCTCCCGGACCACCTCCACGTCCCACCCGGGCTGGATCTTGATCTTGATCCGGCGGTACCCCCGCCCCACGAACTCCTCGATGCGGCGGAGCAGGGCGTCCACGGTGGGCTCGATCCCCAGGCTCACCCCCGCCTCCACCGCCGTCCGCACGCCCCCCAGCGCCCGGGCCAGGGGGATCCCCTGCCGGCGGCAGTACAGGTCCCACAGGGCCGCCTCCACCCCCGCCTTGGCCATGTGGTGGCGCCGCAGGTGGCGCACCAGGGGCGGGAAGTCGCGGGGGTGGTCCAGGGTCCGGCCCAGCACCAGCGGCAGGATGAACGCCTCCAGCACGTGCCAGGCGGTGCCGGTGGTCTCCTCGTTGTACAGCGGCGTGCGCTCCACCGGCACCTCGCCCCACCCCTCCACCTCGCCGTCGTCCAGCCGGACCAGCAGGCACGTGTGGGAGGTCTGGCGGCCGAAGCTGGTCTGAAAGGGAAAGAGCAGCGGCAGCTCGACCTCCCGCACCTCGGCGCGCCGGATCCTCACCGCCTCCCCTCCTCTCGGGCGGCGCGGACCAGCACGTACGACCCCACGGGATCGGCCGGCCCGCCCACGAAGTCCACCGCCTGGTAGCCCCCTCCCAGGTAGTGCACGAACGCCTCCCGCACGGCCAGCCGCCAGGCCAGCGCCAGGTCGGGAGCGCGGGCCTTCAGCCCGGCCAGGTCGGCGGGGATGTCCAGGCGGACGGCGTCCGCGTCCACCGCCGCCAGCGGCCCGGGCACGGGCCCCGCCGGGCCGGCAGCCGCCGGCAGGACCCGGGGAGCGCCCGACCAGTCCTTGACGGCCGCTCGCCCCTGCAGGCGCGCCAGCACCCGGGGGTCGGTCAGCCACCAGTCCACCTCCAGCCGGTCGGTGGGCAGGCCGCGGTTGAGGTCGTCGTCCATCTCCCCGTAATAGTCCACCAGGTACCGCGCCGCCACCGCGCCGAGCTTGCGGAGGTTGAAGGCGGCGTTGCGGCTCTGCAGAGGGTCGAAGGTCCACACCATGCGGTCCAGCCCCCGGGCCAGGGCGGCCTCCCGCTGGGCGCGCTTGAGGGCCCACCCGACGTCCCGGTCCCGGTAGGCGGGGTGGACGCCGGCCATGTGAGAGCAGAACAGCGGCCGCCCTTCCCGCAGCCCGACGAATCCGTAGCAGAAGCCCACCAACGTTCCGTCGGGGGTGAACGCGCCCAGCACCACGCCGCCGCCGTGGATGGCCGCCAGGAGCTGGTGCACCGGCACGATCTCCCGGTCGGGCATCCCCCACACCTGCCGCTGCAGGTCCTCCACGGCCCGCAGCTCGCTGGCGCGGGTCAGCGGGCGCACGGTCACGTCCATCGGGTGGAGAAATTTTTCGGCGCGCGGCAGGAAATTCTTGCCGCCCCGTCGGAACCATAGTCAGGCGCCCGGGCTGTAGCCCCAGCGCGGGACCGAGAGCGGGATGACCGACGGGCGCGCTGAGTGACACCTCGGTGCGCGATCACGGGCGCAACAGCGCGAAGGGGGGAGCTCAGTGGCGAAGAAGAAGGCAGCCAAGAAGAAGAAGAAGAAGTAGGCATCACGAGCGTGTGCTCCGCGCCTGCGGGCGCGGACGGTGGCGCGGCCACCGGCGAGCAGATGCTCGTGGGCGGCGACGGTCTGCGGACCGTCGCCGCGCTGTTTGTGGGCGGCCCCCTCAGGGATCCGACGGCCGGGCCGCGGCCTGGAACATCTGGGCCTGCAGGGCCTCCAGGGCGGGGCTGAGGGACACCGGCGGCGGGGGCGCGCCCTGCAGGTCCCGCAGCGCCGGCGGCAGCGCCCGCAGGGCGGCGGCGCACCGCTCCCGCATCCGCGCCAGGGAGTCGGTGGCCACCACCCGTCCGGCGGACATCACCGGCACCAGCAGCGGCTCGGCGCCCGGGGGAGGGGGCTCGTCGCGCCGGGCGATGGTGTCCCGGAGGGCCCCGTCGGCGGTGCGGACCCGCCAGACCTGCTTGCGCCCCGGCAGGGTCGCCTTGCCGGCCGACAGCTTGATCTTGGGGCCGGCGGCGTCCTCCACCAGCTTGTACACCCCGCCCATGCTGGGCGCGTCCTCGGAGGTCCCCATGCGGGTGCCCACCCCGAACGCCTGGGCGGCCGCTCCGCGGTCCAGCGCCTCGGCGACCTTGTACTCGTCCAGGTCGCCGCTGAGGACGATCTGCACGTCGGCCAGGCCCGCCTCGTCCAGGATCGCCCGCACCCGGCGGCTGATCTCCGCCAGCTGGTCCAGGCTCTCGTAGCTGTCGATCCGCACCCCGCGCAGCCGGTGGCCGCGGGCGGCCATCTCCCGGGCCACCTCCACCGCGTGGCGCGCCCCCTGGAGAGTGTCGTAGGTGTCGATGAGGAGGATGGCGTTGTGGGGGAAGTCCCGGGCGAACGCCCGGAAGGCGGCCAGCTCGTCGGGGAAGGACATGACGTAGGAGTGGGCCATGGTCCCGTAGACCGGGATCCCGTACAGCATGCCCGCCAGCACGTTGGAGGTCCCGGCGCACCCCGCCAGGTAGGACGCCCGGGCCGCCTTGACGGCGGCGTCGGCGCCGTGGTCGCGGCGGGGGGAGAAGTCCACCACCGCCCGCCCGCCCGCGGCCAGGACCACCCGGGCGGCCTTGCTGGCGATCATCACCTGGAAGTTGACGGTGTTGAGCAGGAAGGTCTCCACCAGCTGCGCCTCGATGCGGGGGGCGGTCACCTCCACCAGGGGCTCCAGGGGAAACACCACCTCCCCTTCGGGGACCGCCCACACGTCGCCGGTGAACCGGAACGTCCGCAGGTAGTCCAGGAAGGCGTCGCTGAACAGCCCGAGCCCCCGCAGGTAGGCGATGGCCTCGTCGGTGAAGCGCACCGACTCCAGGTACGCCAGAGCCGTCTCCAGCCCGGCGCTGACCAGGAAGGACCGGTGGGGCGGCAGGCTCCGGACGAACAGGTCGAACGTCGCCCGATCGTTCAGGCCTTCCCGGAGGTAACTGTCGGCCATGACCAGTTCGTACAGGTCGACCAGCAGCCCCAGGGTGTCGGGCGTCACGAACCCAAACGACGGATACCGGGCGTCCACCGTCCGCATCCCCCGTTCCCTCACCCGTCTCCGCCGGCGACCGCGGCGGCCAGAGCCGCCACCCGCCGCTCCACCTCGTCCGGCAGCAGGTGCACCCCCGGAGGGAACTCCTGGTGGCGGTGGACCATGTACTCGATGCCGGCCAGCATCAGCGCCGAGGTGAGGTCAAAGGCGTCGTAGGGGTCGCCGGGGCCCGCCGCCAGGTTGAACATGGCGCCGCCGGCCAGCAGGTACACCGTCCGGCCGGGCAGGTCGATGGCCTCGACGTGCGGGCGGACCCGGCGGACGGGGTGCGCCCGCAGGCCCGGGACGTCCAGTTCCAGGTTGGAGTGGCCCGCATTCAGCAGGATCGCCCCGTCCCGCACCAGGGGAAGGTGCCGCGTCGTGATCACCCTCTCCCGTCCCGTGGCGGTCACCACCACGTCGGCCCGGGGCAGGCCGTCGTCCAGGGTCACCGCCTCGCACCCCTGGTGGCGAGCCAGGTGGGCCCGCACGGGATCCCGATCGCACACCAGCACCCGGGCGCCCAGCAGGCGGGCGTAGTCGGCGATTCCCTGTCCCACGAGCCCGTAGCCCACCACCAGGACGCGGCGGCCGTACAGGGTCAGCCGGGTGACCTGCAGGAACGTGGTCCACACCATCAGCCCCACCAGGTGGCGGTTGTGCAGGCCCTGCTTGAGGGTCAGGGCGTCCCAGTTGAAGACCGGCACGGGCAGCGCCAGGTCCCGCAGGCGGGCGATGCCGGTTCCCGTGGCCTCCATCCCCGCCCGCAGCGTCTTGGGGGCGTCGTGAGCGGCGGCCAGGAGGACCTCGCCGCCCATCTCGCTGACGAACTCGCACTCCCGGGCCAGGGCCCAGCGGATCGCCTCCAGACGGTCGGGCTCGCTCATGCCGGCCCGGGCGCGCACCTCGGCGCCCCGGCGGGCCATCCAGGCCACCACCGCGTCCCGGGTCGTGTGGGGGTTGCAGCCCAGGACCAGGACCCGGGCTCCCGCCCCCACCAGGGCGTCCACCACCGGGATCATCTTGATATCCAGGTGGATGTTCAGGCACACGGTGCGCCCCGCCAGCCCCCGCAGGTCGGCGGCGACCCGCCGGGTGAGGGGGATGTGCTGCCACAGCCACGGCAGCTCCTCGTCGACGGAGGAGGCCATCCAGACGTCCGCGTCCTGCGGGGAGGCCGCCCCGGCCGGTTCCGGCGGGGGCGTGTGAGGCTGATCCATGGGCTCCGCCACTGTGTTCGCCCGCAGGCCGGGCGCTCCTGCCGTGCTACAATGGGGCCGACTCACGAGCCCAGGGGCTGTCTTCCCCGACGCGGACCGCAGGGAGGGCGGCCGGCGGGAAGGAGGGATCCGATGACGGTGGAGGTGGGCCAGCAGGTTCCCGACGTGACGTTGGTCAGCGCCGATCGGAAGGCGGTGCGCCTGCGCGACCTGCTGGACAAACCCACGGTGCTGGCGTTCTTCCCCGGGGCGTTCACCGGCGTCTGCACCCGGGAGATGTGCACGTTCCGGGACATCCTGGCCCGGTTCAACGAGATGCAGGCGCAGGTCATCGGCATCAGCGTGGACAGCCCGTTCGCCCAGAAGGCGTTCGCCGATCAGAACGGCCTCAACTTCCCCCTGCTGTCGGACTTCACCCGCCAGGCGGTGCGGGCCTTCGGCATCGAGGATCCCCACTTCGCCGGCGGGCTGCTGCCCGGGGTGGCCAAGCGGTCGGTGTTCGTGGTGGACCGTCACGGCACGGTTGTGTACCGGTGGGTGTCCGACAACCCGGCCGTGGAGCCCGACTACGACCAGGTGGCCGACGCGGTGCGCCGGGCGGCGTAGGCCCTCCCGCGTCACCGGCCCGGCGCGTCGTCGCTCCCGTCGCGCCTGACCAGTCCCGAGACCCGCACGCCCACGAGCCGCACCGGGCGGTCCAGGGTGAACCGGTCCAGCAGGGTCCGGGCCGTGGCCCGGATCCGCTCGGGGTCGTCGGTGGGCTGGGGGAGGGTGAGGGACCGGGTGTGGGTGTGGAAGTCGTGGTAGCGGATCTTCACCGTCACCGTCCGGCCCCGGTAGTTCCCTGACCGCAGGTCGTCGGCCACCTCCGCCGCGAGACGCTCCAGGGTCTGCTCCACCGGCCCGCGGTCGCGGGCGTCCCGCTGGAAGGTGACCTCGCGGCTGGCGGACCGCGGTTGCCAGGAGGTCACCACCGGGCTGTCGTCCAGACCCCGGCAGGCGCGGGCCAGCTCGGCGGCCCTCCGGGGGCCCAGCAGGTCCGCCAGGGCCGGGAGGGGGACCCGCTGCAGGTCCCCCACCGTCCGCACGCCCAGCTCGCGCTCCAAGAGGGCGGCCGTCTTCGGCCCCACCCCCCACAGGACCGTCACCGGCAGGGGCGCCAGGATCTGCTCGGCCTCCTCGGCGCGGATCTCGGTGACCGCGTCCGGCTTGCGCAGCCCGGAGGCGATCTTGGCCAGCAGCTTGTTGGGACCGATCCCGATGGAAGCCGTCAGCCCCGTCTGCTGGCGGATGCGGGCGCGGATCTGTTCGGCCAGCCCCCGGGGGTCCGGATGGCCGGTGACGTCCAGGAAGGCTTCGTCCAGCGCCAGGGGCTCCACCAGAGGAGTGTAGTCCCGCAGGATCGCCCTGATCGCCTCCGCGTAGGAGGCGTAGGTGTCCATGTCCACCGGCAGGAAGACCGCGTCCGGGCACCGGCGGTAGGCCGCCCGCAGGGGCATGGCCGAGTGGATGCCGTACGCCCGGGCCTCGTAGGAGGCGGTGGACACCACGCCCCGGCGGCGGGGGTCGCCACAGCCGCCCACCACCACCGGCCGCCCGCGCAGCTCCGGATGCCGCAGCTGCTCGATGGCGGCGAAGAAGGCGTCCATGTCCACGTGCAGGATGGTGCGGCTCACCGACGTCCCCTGGGGGCCGCCCACCGCAGCAGGGCCGCATGGGCCAGCGCCGGCCGGCCGTCCACCTCCGCCTCCCGGACCGCGGCTGAGCGGACGAGGGCGTCCTCCAGCAGGCGGGGACTCCACCCCCACAGCGCCCGCACCTCCGCCGGAGACGCCGCGCCGACGGTTCGCAGGTAGCGTTCCAGCACCGCCGCGGCGGCGTCGACGGCGGTGATCCGGGAGGCGGCGTCCACCACCTCGGGCAGCCAGCGGGCGAACGTGTCCCAGATGAAGCTGTAGGACCCGTCCTCGCGTTCGCCGACCTTGCTGATGAGGCACAGAGCCTGCAGGTCCGCCAGCGCCCGGTGGAGGGCGCTCCCTCCGGCCCCGCGCCCGGTGAACTGCCTGCGCAGCGTCCAGGTGTCGGCGGGGCCGTGCTCGTGCAGGTAGGCGTACACGTCGGCCGCCAGCCGGCTCAGCCTGCCTTCCCGGTAGGCCTGGAGGTAGTCGTCGGGCTCGCCCGTGTTGCCGCTGAGGGCGTAGACGTGGGGCAGGTACGCCAGGGAGATGTAGGTGGGCTTGCGGCCCAGGACCCGGCCGTAGTACAGCTGGCGGGCGGTCACGAGTTCGTCTTTCCACCGCCACGCCCACTCCCACATCCGGTCCGTGCTGCGGGTGGCCAGCACGTCGAACAGGCCGGGCAGGCCTCCGGGACCGGAGGTGAAGGCGTAGCAGAACCCCGCCGCGTTGACGAAGGCCAGGGCGGCCCGCCGGTCGCTCACCCGGAAGCGGGCCAGCCAGGCGGCCCGGTAGCGGCGGACCTTCCCCAGGCTGAGGGCCTTACGGCCGGCCATGGCGGACGACCTCCGCTGCTGCCTTCTCCGCCCCGGCCCGGGCCCTCCTGGCGCCGCCCGGCGGGGTAGGCAGTCCCGCCATCCGGCTGCTACACTGGTGCCTGTGCCCGCCGGCGCTCCTGCGGCGGGCGTCGCTGGAGCGTGCCATGTCCGGACCGCGCGTGCACACCCTCGACAACGGCCTGACCGTCCTGATCTGGGAACAGCATACCGTGCCGGTGGTCACCCTGTGGGTGTGGTACCGGGTGGGCAGCCGCAACGAGGTGCCGGGGCTGACCGGCATCTCCCACTGGGTCGAGCACATGCTGTTCAAGGGGACACCCGCCCGCCCCCGGAGCGTCCTGACCCGGCTGGTGGACCGCCTGGGAGGCCGCTGGAACGCCTTCACCTGGAAGGACTACACCTCCTACTTTGAGGTGCTGCCCTCAGGAGACCTGGACGAGGTCGTGGCCATGGAGGCCGACCGGATGGCCCACACCCTCTTCGACCCGGACGAGGTGGAGCGCGAGCGGACCGTCATCATCTCCGAGCGGGAGGGCAGCGAGAACTTTCCGGCCTATCTGCTGCGGGAGGAGGTGGACGCGGCGGCCTACAAGGTCCACCCCTACCGCATCCCGGTCATCGGGTGGAAGGAAGATCTGCGGGCCATCACCCGGGACGACCTGGAGGCCCACTACCGCGCCTACTACCATCCCCGCAACGCCCTGGTGGTGGTCGTGGGCGCCTGCGACGGCGACCGGACGCTGGAGAGCATCCGCCGGGCGTTTGAGCCGCTGCCGCCGGGGCCTCCTCCGCCTCCCGTGCGGGCCCGGGAACCCCGCCAGGAAGGGGAACGGCGGGTGGTCCTGCGCCGGCCGGGCGGCGCCACCGCCTACCTGCACGTGGCGTTCCACGTGCCCGCCGCCTCCCACCCGGACTTCCCCGCGCTGCTGGTGACCGACGGGATCCTGTCCGGCTTCAAGAGCCTGGTCCCGTTCGACGCGCCGTCGGGAGGACGCAGCAGCCGGCTGTACCGGGCCCTGGTGGAGACGGGCCTGGCCAGCGAGGTCGCGTCGTCGGTCGTCCCCAGCATCGATCCGACCCTGTTCCGGATCACGGCCACGGCCCGGGCGGGCGTGGACGTGGCGGCGGTGGAGGACCGGGTAGGGCAGGAGGTCGCCCGCCTGGCCCGCGAGCCGGTGAGTCCCGACGAGCTGGCCCGGGCGAAAAAGCAGGCCCGGGCCCAGCTGGTGTACAGCCGCGACGGCGTCTCCCGGCAGGCGCTGGCCCTGGGAGCCTTCGCCCTGGTGGACACCCTCGACGCGTTTCTGACCCTGCTCGCGCGCCTGGATGCGGTGACCGCCGAGGACGTGATGCGGGTGGCCGCCACCTACTTCACCGACCGCACCCAGACCACGGGGTGGTACGTCCCGGAGCCGGCCGCGGCGGTGGCGGCCCCCCGGGCGGCCGCGGCGGCTCCCACCGTCTTCCACCGCACCGGGCCGGAGGCGGGCGTGCAGGCGCCGCCCCTCACCCCCGAGGTGGTGACCCGCGTCGTCCTGCCCTCGGGGCTGGCGGTGCTGGTGCGGGAGGTGCCCGGGAGCGGTTCCGTGGCGGTCCACGGCCACGTGCGCGCGGGTGCGATGTTCGACGGCGACCGCCCCGGGCTGGCGCGGTTTACCGCCGCCATGCTCATCCGGGGGACGCGGTCGTGGTCGTCCCAGGGGCTGGCGGAGCTGCTGGACGGCCTGGGGGCCGGGGTGAGCGTCCGCGCCGACCTGGAGACGGTGGTGGTGGGCCTGCGCGCCCTGGCCGAGGATCTCCCGACGGTCCTGTCGGTGCTGGGCGAGGTGCTCGTCGCCCCCACCTTTCCGGCCGACGAGGTGGAGAAGGTCCGGGGGGAACTGCTCACGGCCGTGCAGGTGAGCCTGCAGGACACCCGCCACGTCGCCGAGCGGCTGCTGCGGGAACTGCTGTACCCCGACGGGCATCCCCAGCGGCGGGTGCCCGACGGGGACGAAGAGGCGGTGGCGGCCGTCACCCGCGACGACCTGGCGGCGTTCCACCGCCGGCACTACCGGCCCGACGGCGCGGTCCTGGCGGTGGTGGGGGACTGCCGGGCGGGGGAGGTGGTGGACCTGGTGCAGCGGGCGCTGGAGGCCTGGCCGGCCGCCGGCCCGTGGCGCCCGCCGGCCACAGCGCCGGTGTCCACGTCCGGCGTGCGCCGGGCCGAGAGGCGGATGGCGGGCAAGGTGCAGTCGGACATCGCCGTGGGCGTGCCGGGGGTGGCCCGCACGGACCCGGCCTACTACGAGACCATGGTGGCCAACCTCATCCTGGGCCAGCTGGGACTAATGGGACGCCTGGGCGAGCGCGTGCGGGAGCAGCAGGGGATGGCCTACTACGCCTTCAGCGAGCTGCGGGCGGGCCTGCTGGCCGGCCCCTGGCTGGTCCGGGCGGGGGTCAATCCGGCCAACGAGCGGGCGGCCCTGGAGGCCATCCTGGCCGAGATCCGCACGTTCCAGCGGGACGGCCCCCGGGACGACGAGCTGGCCGACGCGCGGCAGTTTCTGATCGGGTCGCTGGCGGTGCGGCTGGAGACGCTGGCCGGCATCGCCCAACTCCTGGCCGACATGGAGTTGTTCGGGCTGGGGCTGGACTACCTGCTCCGCTACCCCCAGATCATCCGGTCCGTCGGAGCCGACGCCGTGGTGCGCGCCGCGCGGGCCTTCTCCACCGACGCCTGCGGGGTGGCCATCGCCGGCCCGCCCGTGGGGTCATGAACCGGCCTGTGGTGGCCCTCGTGGGCGGCACCGGCCGCCTCGGCCGCGGGCTGGCCGCCCGGTGGGCCCGGGCAGGAGTTCCGGTCCGCATCGGGTCGCGGGACCCGGCCCGGGCTCGGGAGGCGGCCCGGGCGGCGGGGCTGCCGGAGACGGCGGGCGCAGACAACCGGGAGGCGGCGGCCGGGGCGGAGGTGGTGGTGCTGACGGTCCCGTTCGCCGCCCACCGGCAGACCCTCCAGGCGCTGGCCGACGTCCTGGCCGGCAAGATCCTGCTGGACACGACCGTCCCCCTGGTGGACTCCCGGGAACTGGCCCACCCCCCGGCCGGCTCGGCCGCCCAGGAGGCCCAGGCCCTCGTGCCTCGGGCCCGGGTGGTGGCCGCTTTCCACACGGTCAGTTCCCACCTGCTGGCCGACCGGGACAGGCCGCTGCGGGGGGACGTGCTCGTGTGCGGCAACGATCCCGACGCCAAGGCGGTGGTGGAGGATCTGGTCCGCGCCCTGGGCGCCCGGCCGGTGGACGCCGGCGGGCTGTCTTCCGCCCGGGCGCTGGAGATGCTGGCCGTGTTGCTGCTGCAGATGAACCGGCGGTACCGCCGCCGCGACCTGGGCGTGCGGATCGTGGGACTGCACGAGGACGGCGACGGGTGACCCCGGATGGGTACCCTGACGGCGTGGGCCCCTGAAGGGTTCCCCGACGTCCGCCCCGGCATGGACCTGCCGGGGCTGGTGGTGGAGGCGCTGCGCGCCCACGGCCTGCCGCCCCGGGACGGCGACGTGGTGGTGGTGGCCCAGAAGGTGGTCAGCAAGGCCGAGGGCAGCGTGGTCAATCTGGAGGAGGTCTCCCCCACTCCCCGGGCCCGGACGCTGGCGGCGGTGGCCCGCAAGGACCCGCGGCTGTGCCAGGTGATCCTCGACGAGTCCCGGGCGGTGCTGCGGGTGCGGCCGGGCCTGATCATCTGCGAGCACCGCCTGGGCTACATCTGCGCCAACGCCGGGGTGGACCACAGCAACGTGGGGCTGGGCCCCCAATGGGTGACCACGCTGCCCCGGGACCCCGACGCGTCGGCGGCGGCCATCCGCCAGGCGGTGGCCCGCGGGTTCGGGGCGTCGGTGGGGGTGGTGGTCAACGACACCCACGGCCGCGCCTTCCGGGAAGGGGCGGTGGGGGTGGCCATCGGCGTCGCGGGGCTGGAGCCCCTGTACAGTTACGTGGGCGTGGAGGACCGCTACGGCTACATCCTGCAGACGTCGGTGGAGGCGGTGGCCGACGAACTGGCCGGCGTGGCCAGCCTGCTGCAGGGACAGGCGGCCGAGGGGACGCCGGTGGTGCTGATCCGCGGGGCCCGGGTGCGGGCCGGCGCGGGCTCCGCCGCCCGCCTGGTGCGGCCGGCGGAGCGGGACCTCTTCCGGTGACGGCGGGGTGAGCGCTGATGCGGATTCACAGCGTCCGGTGCCGCATGTTGCAGGCGACGCTGCCGACCCCTCTGCAGTTCGGGATCGGCGCGTTTCCCACCTTCGCGGCCACGCTGGTGGAGGTGCGCACCGACGACGGGCTGGCGGGGGTGGGCGAGTGCATCGTGCGCCGCGCTCCCCAGGTGACCCGGGCCGTGGTCGAGCACCTGCTGGCGCCGCTGCTGGTGGGCCGGGACCCGCAGGACGCCGAGGGCCTGTGGGACGAGATGTTCCGGCAGCTGCGGGGGTGGGGACACTACCGCGGGTTTGTCCTGGAGGCCATGAGCGGGGTGGACATCGCCCTGTACGACCTCCTGGGCAAGGCCGCCGGGCTGCCGGTGTACAAGGTGCTGCAGGGAGCGGGGCGGGAGAGGGTGCCCTGCTACGCGTCGTCGGTGTACTTCGCCGACATCGACCAGATGGCGGCCCAGGCGGCCCAGCAGGTGGCCGCGGGCCACACCGCCATCAAGGTCAAGATCGGCCGTCCCCCCGAGCTGGGAGGGCGCCGGGCGGACGTGGAGTCGGTGCGGGCGATCCGGGAGGCGGTGGGGCCCCGGGTGGACATCATGGTGGACGTCAACGGCGCCTACGACGCGGCCACGGCCATCGCCGTCGGCCGGCGGCTGGAAGAGCTGGACATCACCTGGATCGAGGAACCGGTGCCCGCCGACGACCTGGACGGCTACGCCCGGGTGCGGGCCGGCCAGCCGATCCCGGTGGCGGCGGGCGAGAGCGAGTTCGGGGTGTTCGGGTTCCGCGAGCTGATCCGCCGCGGCGCCGTGGACATCCTGCAGCCCGACGTGGCCCGGGTGGGCGGTTTCACCGCCGCCCGCCGGGTGGGGGCGCTGGCCCACGCCCACAACCTGCGCTACGCCCCCCACACGGGGTTCTCGGCCGGCATCTCCCACCTGGCCGCCCTCCACGTGGCCGCCAGCGTGCCCAACCTGATGACCTACGAGTACTTCTTCGCCCCCAACCCCCTGCGGGATCTGTTCACCGAGCCCTTCCCCCTCCCCCGGGACGGGATGATCGACGTCCCCCAGCGGCCGGGACTGGGATTGGACCTGGACCCGGAGGTGGTGGGAAGGTTTGAAGTAAGATAAAAGACGGGAACGCGGGAACGCGAAGCGCGGGAACGCGGCGCCCCGTCCTGTTGGGCTATGCCGGCCAACCTCACCCCCGAATACCTGGAGGCCGAAAGCCGCTACCGGGCGGCCGCCACGCCCGAAGACAAGCTGGCGGCCCTGGAGCAGATGCTGGCCACCATTCCCAAACACAAGGGCACCGAGAAGATGCAGGCCGACATCAAGCGGCGCATCGCCAAGCTGCGGTCGCAGATGCAGCAGCGCCGCCCGGCCGCCCGGAGCCGTCCCCTCTACCACGTCGAGCGGGAGGGGGCCGGCCAGGTGGTGCTGGTGGGCCCTCCCAACGCCGGCAAGTCCACCCTGCTGCGGGCGCTGACCAACGCGTCGCCCGAGGTGGCTCCCTACCCGTTCACCACCCGGGTCCCGCTGCCGGGGATGATGACCTTCGAGAACGTCCAGGTGCAGCTGGTGGACCTGCCGGCGGTCAGCGTGGAGTTCGACGTGGGGTGGCTGTACGGGATCATCCGCTCGGCCGACGCCGCCGCCCTGGTGGTGGACCTCGGCACCGACGAGGTGCTGACCCAGATCGACCAGGTCCGGGAGCTGCTGGCCCGGGCGCGGCTGCGGCTGGTCCGCGAGCCCCGCCAGCCCGGCGAGCTGCGGGCTCTGGTGGCGGCCAACAAGCTGGACGCCCCCGGGGCGGCTTCCCGCCTGGCCTTGGTGGAGGAGCTCCTGGAGGGCGCCTTGCCAGTGATTCCGGTCTCGGCGGAGCAGGGGACGGGGCTGGAGACCCTGCGGCGGGCGCTGTTCGACCTGCTGGGCGTGATCCGGGTGTACAGCAAGCCGCCGGGACGCAAGGCGGACACCAGCGCGCCGTTCATCCTCCGGCGGGGGGCCACGGTCCTGGACGCCGCCCGGGCGATTCACAAGGACCTGGCGGAGCGCCTGCGGTACGCCCGGCTGTGGGGGCGCAACGAGTTCTCCGGGCAGATGGTGAGCCGCCACCACGTGCTGGAAGACGGCGACATCATCGAGATCCACGCCTAGAGGGGGCGGAGGGGGGAGGACGATGAAGCTGACCTACTACGGGCACGCCACGTTTGTGCTGGAGTCCGACGGCACCACCATTCTCATCGACCCGTTCAACGAGCAGGTGGGCTATCCGTTTCCCGACGTGCGGCCCACGGCCGTGACGGTGTCCCACGAGCACTTCGACCACAACCACGTCCAGGTGGCCAAGGGGTCCCCCCGGATCATCCGGGGGCTGCGGGACGGCGGGAAGGACTGGGCCCAGGTGGCCGAGCAGGTGGGGCCCGTGCGGATCAGCACCGTGCCCTGCTACCACGACACCGCCAGCGGGTCCGAGCGGGGGAAGAACGCCATCTTCGTCTTCGAGGCCGAAGGGTTGCGGGTGGTGCACGTGGGCGACCTGGGCCACGTACTCACCCCCCAGCAGGTGTCGGCGGTGGGGCGGCCCGACGCCCTGATGATCCCGGTGGGGGGCTACTACACCATCGGCCCCGCCGAGGCCGACACGGTCATCGGCCAGCTGGCTCCCCGGGTCGTCATCCCCATGCACTACAAGACCGCCGTCAACCGGGACTGGCCGATCGCCACCCTGGACGACTTCCTGCGGGGCAAGGCCCGGGTGCGCCAGGTGGGCCACACCGCCACCCTGACCCCTCAGGTGCTGCCGGCCGAGCAGGAGATCTGGGTGATGCAGCCCTGACCCCCTACAGGGGCGTGGGGGCGTTGGAGCGTTGGACCGTTGGAGCGTTGGAACGGTGCAGCGGTGACGCCGTAGCGGGTGCGGGCGGTTACCCGTCGGCGAGGTAGTGCAGCAGCGTGCGCACGCCGTAGCCGGTGGCGCCTTTGGGCAGGTAGGGACCCGTGCCCTCGTCCTTGTCCAGGAAGGCGGTGGGCGCGATGTCCAGGTGGGCCCACGGTCGCCCGCCCACGAACTCCCGCAGGAAGATGGCCCCCTTCTGCGCTCCCCCGTAGCGCGAGCCGGAGTTGCGCAGGTCGGCCACGGGACTGCGCATGTCCTCCAGGTACTCCTCGTACAGCGGCAGCTGCCACAGCCTCTCCCCGGCCCGGGCGGCCGCCGCCAGCAGGCGGTCCACCAGCGCCTGGTCGTTGCCCATGACCGCCGCCGCCAGGTACCCCAGGGCCACCATGGCGGAGCCGGTGAGGGTGGCCAGGTCGATGATCTCGTCGGGCTGCTGCCGCCCGGCGTAGGCCAGGGCGTCGGCCAGGATGAGCCGGCCCTCGGCGTCGGTGTTGGTGATTTCGATGGTGGTGCCGGTGCTGGCCCGCACGATGTCGCCGGGCTTGACGGCCCGGCCGCCCGGTAGGTTCTCCACGGCGGGCACCACGCCCACCACCCGCACGGCGGGCTGCAGGGCCGGCAGGGCCTGCAGGACGGCGATCACCGCCGCCCCGCCGGCCATGTCGGCCTTCATCCACTCCAGGTCCTGGTGCTTGAGGTTGAGGCCCCCGCTGTCGAAGCAGACGCCCTTGCCCACCAGGGCCACGGTGCGGCGGGGATCGGGCGGCGCGTACTCCAGCACGATCAGGCGGGCGGGGTGGTCGCTCCCGGCCGCCACGGCCAGCAGGGCGTTCATGCCCAGCTGCTGCATCTGCGCGGGGTCCAGGATGGTGCACCGCAGTCCGGCCCGCGCCGCCGCCTGCGCGGCCACCTCCGCCAGCGCGGGCGGGGGGAGCACGCTGGCCGGCTCGTTGGTCAGGTCCCGGGCGAAGACGGTGGCCTCGGCGAAGATCCGGCCGCGGGCGGCGCCCGCCTGCAGAGAGTCCCGACGGGAGGAGTCGGCGGCCAGCAGCGTGAGGCGGTCCACCCGCCCGCCGTCGTCCCGACGGTAGCGGCCGAACCGGTACGCGCCCAGCAGGGCGCCCTCCACCAGCGCCTGCCCGACCGCCGCATCGGACAGGCCGGGTGTCCCGTCGTCCGCCAGCGCCACGTGCGCGGCGTGGACCTGGGCCGCCCGGCGGACGACGGCCGCCGCCGCCTGCCGGACGGTCTCCGCGCTGACCGCCTCGGCTGTCCCCATCCCGACGGCGATGACCCGGCGGGCGGGGATGCGTCCGTGGGTGTGCAGGACGACGGTGGCGGCGCGGGTGGCCGCAAACTTCTCCTCGGCCAGGGCGGCCGCCAGCGCGCCCCCCAGGGCGGCGTCCACCCGGGCGGCCGACCCGCGCAGGCCGGTCTGGCCCGCGTACACGGCGACCCCCACGGCGTCGCAGGGGAAGGCCTCGGCGGCGCCCACGGTCACGGTCAGCTCCACCCGCGTCCTCCTCTCCCGGCGGGAGCCCTCAGGGGTCGCCGGCCGGCATCGGCGGGCGGGAGAGGATCTCCCCCACTCCCAGCTCCAGCGCCCGCTCGTACGCCACCTTCATGGCGGCCACGTCCTCCAGGGCGATCCCCTGGGATTCGAACAGCGTCACCTCGTCCGGCGAGACCCGTCCCGGCGCGCGCCCCGCGACGATGTGCGCCAGCTCCACCACCGCCTCCCATCCCACCGCCCCGGCGGCCACGGCCGCGATGAGGTCGCCGGACTCCTGGCGCGCCTGCTCCAGGTCGTCCACGGCGATCCGGTGGCAGCGGGCCACGGCCGGGACGTCCAGTTCCTGCTTGTGGGCCCAGTTGGACCCGATGGCGTTGACGTGCATGCCGGGCTGCAGCCACTCGCCCCGCAGGACCGGTTCCCGGGCGGTGGTGGCGGTCACCACGATGTCCACGCCGTCCACCGCCTCCCGGGCGGAGTCGACGGGCACCACCTCGGCGCCCAGCTCCTGCACCATCTCCTCGGCGAACTGCTCCCGGCGCGCGGCCGTCCGGCTGTAACACTTGATCAGGGCCACCGGCCGCACGCGGCTGATGGCGGTCACCTGGCCGCGGGCCTGCCACCCGGTCCCGATGACGCCCACCGAGCCGGCGTCGGGCCGGGCCATGTGGCGGGTGGCCACGGCGCTGGCCGCTCCGGTGCGCATCTGTCCCAGCCGGTTGGCCTCCATCAGCGCCAGCAGCTCGCCGGTGTCGGTGCTGTACAGCAGGCCCACAAAGCGCGTGCCCGAGGGGGCGCTGGTGTACGCCTTCAGGCCCATCACCCCCAGGGGCGGCAGGGCGGCCGACATGACGTGCAGGACCGAGCCCTCGGGATTGTGGACCCGCCGCCGGGGGCGGTTGAGGGCGCGTCCCTGCCCCAGGAGCAGGAACGCCTCCTCCACGGCGGCGATGACCCGGTCCATCTCCAGGACCCGGGCGATATCGCTCTCCCGCAAAAACAGCGGCATGGCGCCCACACCATTTCGCCGTCGGCGGGCGTTCTTCCCGCGCCCGGGCCACCGCCGGGGGCCCGGGACGTGGAGGCGGACCGGGCGGCCGGCGCGGCGAACTCGGGGAGGGGAGGGTCCTGCGGTGGTCATTGACGAGCGCTGGTACCGCCGTCCGCGCGGCGCCGCCCTGCGCCTGCAGGCCGGCGGCGTGGTCGCGCGCCCGGCCGGGGACACGGTGGAGGTGGCGGTCATCCGGGAAGGCCCCCAGGATTTGTGGTCGCTGCCCAAGGGCGCGGTGGAGCCGGGGGAGTCGGTCCTGCAGGCCGCGATCCGGGAGGTGACCGAGGAGACCGGCATCGGCGGCCTGGTCTGCGCGGGGCTGCTGGACGTCCGGGAGCGGCTGGACGTCAGCCGGACCTGGTGGAACCGCACCTACTACGTCCTGTACGTGGCCCCGCCGACGCGGGCCGGGGAGGCGGGGGCCGCCCCGTCCGGCGTGCGGTGGGTCCCCGTCGACGCCCTGCCACAGATGTTCTGGCCCGAACAGAAGGACCTGCTGGTGTCCCGCCGCGACGAGATCGTCCGTCGGGTGGCACTCCTCACCGGCCGGGGGCAGCTGGTCCGCGACCAGTTCACCCGGCAGGCCGCCGCCTACGCCCGCAGCGACAGCCACCGCGCCGACGTGGACCTGGACCTGCTGGTGGACCACCTGCGGCCCGGTCCGGCCGACTGGGTGCTGGACGTGGCCACCGGCACCGGGTTCACGGCCCTGGCGCTGGGCGCCCGGGCGGGGCGCGTGGTGGGGGTGGACCTGACCGCCGCGATGCTCGCCCAGGCCCGGCGGCTGGTCCGGCGGCCGGTGGACTGGATCGCCGCCGACGCCCACGCGCTGCCGTTTGCCGACGGAGCGTTCACGGTGGTGGCGTGCCGGCGGGCCCCCCACCACTTCACAGACCTGGCGCGGGCGCTGGACGAGATGGTGCGGGTCCTGGCGCCCGGCGGCCGCCTGGGCATCGCCGACCAGTGCCCTCCCGACGACCGGGAGGGGGAGGACCTGATGGAGACCCTGGAGGTGCTGCGGGACCCCAGCCACGTCCGGGCGCTGCCGGCCCGCCGGTGGGCGGTGATGCTGGAAGAGCGGGGGCTGCGCCTTCACTGCGTCCGGGTGGTGACCCGCCGGCTGACCCTCTCCCGGTGGCTGTCCCTCGCGGGCTCCGACCACGCCCGCCGGTCCGCCGTGGCCGACACCCTGGCGCGGGCCCCGCGGTCCGCTCTCTCCCAGATCGGCTACCGCCGGTGGCCCCGGCCGTCGTTCCTCAAGCGGTGGGTGGTCCTGGTGGGCACCAAGGCCTCTCCGTCCCGCGCGTAGGCCGCGTCGCCTCCCGGGGGCCTGTCCCCGGTGGGGACAGACCCCGAGCCACAAGCCCGCCGGGCGACCACCGGGATGCGGAAAGGTTACAATGAGAACACAGAGAATGGA
Organism: Armatimonadota bacterium; assembly: GCA_037440005.1. Classification (GTDB taxonomy): domain Bacteria; phylum Sysuimicrobiota; class Sysuimicrobiia; order Sysuimicrobiales; family Kaftiobacteriaceae; genus Calidihabitans. The sequence goes on from JBBIUY010000020.1 coordinate 37,602, forward strand.
CCTGTACCGGTCGACAGCCCGGGGAGCGGGCCTTCCGGCCGCCCGCAGCCGCTCACCCGGCAGGTGGGGAGAGATGCCGTGAAGTCCACGCTGACGGCCGTCCGCCCGGTCAGTGCGGTCCTGGCCCAGGGCCGCCGGTGGGCGGGCCGGGAGCAGGTCCTGGGGCCCCTGCTGGTGGCCCCGGCCTTCCTCTATGTGGCCCTGCTGGTGGGGTTTCCCTTCCTGTTCGCCCTGTACCTGAGCCTGACCGACGCCACCACCGGCAACCCCTACGGCGCGTTCGTGGGAGTGAAGAACTTCGTGGAGGTGATCCAGGACCCCACCTTCCGCCGCGCCCTGCGGAACACCTTCGTGTTCACCCTCTCCTCCCAGGCCGCCGTGGTGGTGCTGGCCAAGGTCCTGGCCATGGCGCTGCACGGGGTCCGCCGGGGCCGGGGGGTCCTGCTGTTCCTGCTGCTGCTGCCGTGGGTGGCGCCGGTCTCCCTGGCCACCATCGGCTGGCTGTGGATTCTGCACGCCCGGTTCAGCGTCATCGACTGGGTGCTGTGGCAGGTGGGGCTGCTGCCCCGCACCACCAACATGTTCTGGCTGGGCCGGCCCGACCTGGCCATGATCTCGGTGATCGTGGTGCACGTGTGGCGGATGCTGCCCTTCGCCACGGTGGTGCTGCTGGCCGGGCTGGCGTCGCTGCCCCAGGACGTGCTGGACCAAGCCGTGGTGGACGGGGCGGGGTTCTGGCGGAGGCTGTTCTCGATCCAGATCCCCCTGCTGCTGCCCGTCATCAGTGTGGCGGTGCTGTTCGGCACCGTCTTCACCTTCACCGACATGGCCGTGGTCTACGTCCTCACCCGGGGCGGGCCCTTCGACACCACCCAGGTCCTGTCCAGCCTGGCGTTCTTCAAAGGCATCGTGGGCGGCAACCTGAGCGTGGGGGCCGCCATCTCCCTCTTCCTGTTCCCGGTGCTGTTCGCCACCGTGGTCCTGATGCTGCAGGTCGCCCGGCGGGCGGAGGTGGCGTGATGGGGCGGCGGGCGATGCGGGTGCTGGGCCCGGTCGGGCGGGGAGGGGTCCTGGGCGTGTTCACCGCCTTCGCCGCCTTCCCGTTCGCGTGGATGCTGATCACGGCCTTCAAGCGCAACTCGGACCTGTACAACCCGACCCACAACCCCTTCTGGTTCAACGAGCGGCCCACCCTGGAGCACCTGCAGTACGTCTTCACCAAGACCATGTACGCCCACTGGATCGCCAACACCGCCCTGGTGGGGGCGGCGGTGGTGGTCATCACCCTGCTGCTGGCGCTGCCGGCGGGCTACAGCCTGTCCCGGTTCCTGGGCGCGTGGGGGGGACGGCTGGGGATGGCCATCTTCCTCGTGTACCTGGTGCCGCCCACCCTGCTGTTCATCCCGCTGGCCCGGGTGGTCAGCGAGCTGGGCCTGGCCAACACCGTGTGGGCGCTGGTGGCGGTGTACCCCACCATCACGGTGCCGTTTGCCACCTGGCTGCTGATGGGCTTTTTCAAGTCCATCCCCCGGGAGCTGGAGGAGCAGGCCCTGGTGGACGGGTACGGCCGTCTGGGAGCGTTCCTGCGGGTGAGCCTCCCCCTGGCGGTGCCGGGGATCATCACCGTGGTGGTGTTCAGCTTCACCCTCTCGGCCCAGGAGTTCGTGTACGCGCTGACCTTTGTCACCAGCACCGCCCACAAGACGGTCAGCGTCGGCGTGCCGGCGGACATGGTGCGGGGCGACATCTTCGACTGGGGGCCGCTGATGGCGTCGGCATTCCTGGCCAGCGTCCCCGTGGCGGCCCTGTACTACGTGGTCCTGGACAAGTTCGTCTCCGGCTTCACCAGCGCCGGAGCGATCCGCTGAGGAGGTGGGAGAGATGCGGGAGGAGCGCGACGACGGCCGGTGGGTGCGGCTGGCCGACGGCCAGTGGCGGCGCCTCACCCGCCGCGAGTTCCTCAAGCTGGCCGGGGTGGGGGTGGCCGCGGCCAGCGTCGGTCCGTTCATCTTCACCTCGCGGTCGGCGGCCCAGCAGCCGACCCTGAGGATCCTCCAGTGGCGCCACTTCGTGCCGCCCTACGACGAGTGGTTCGACAAGGTCTTCGCCCCCCGGTGGGGAGAGAAGAACGGGGTGCGGGTGGTGGTGGAGCACGTGGGCCTGGCCGAGATCCCCGCCATCGCCGCCGGGGAGGCCGCCCGGGTGGCGGGGGGCGCCGATCCCGGCCATGACCTGATCCAGCACCTCACCCCGCCGGCGGCGCTGGAGCGGCAGGTGGACACCGCCGCCCACCAGGAGGTCATCGAGGAGCTCAAGGCCAAGGTGGGGCCCTACATCCCCCTGGCCGAGAAGAGCACCTTCAATCCGGTCACCCGGCGGTACTTCGGGGTCTCCGACAACTTCGTCCCGGACCCCGTCCACTACCGCGCCGACCTGTGGCGGCAGGTGGCGGCCCGCCTGACGGGCGACCAGCGGGTTCCCCTGCGGGGCCCGGTCACCTGGGACGACATCCGCAAGGCCGGACGGGAGCTGAAGCGGATGGGCCACCCGGTGGGGCTGGGGCTGTCCCAGGAGATCGACACCGGCATGTTCCTGCGGGCCCTGATGTACTCCTGGGGCACCGGGGAGCAGGACGAGGGCAGCAACGTGGTCCTGGACCTGCCGCCGTTCCGCCAGCGCACCCTGGACGCCCTGCGCTTCGTCAAGGCCCTGTACGAGGAGACCATGTTCCCCGCCGTCTTCGCGTGGACGGCGGCGTCCAACAACGAGGAGTTCCTGGCCGGGCGGATTTCGGTGGCCATGAACGCCATCTCCATCACCCGCACCGCCCAGAGCCTGGCGGCCCAGGCGATCCAGCGGGGCGAGAACCCCAACCAGTCGCCGGCGGTGCAGTTCGCCCGCAACACCTGGATCACCGAGCGGGCTCCCCAGGGACCGGCGGGGGCGCGGGGGCTGGAGCACGTCATGGGCGTGTACACCCTGTGGCGGGACCGGCCGCGCCCGGTGCGGGAGGCCGCCAAGAAGTTCCTCATCGACCTGGTGCTCAGCTACGACCCGGACGTGGCCGCCCGGGAGGGGTGGGCGCCGGGGAAGTTCCACGCCAGCCAGGCTTACGACTACCCCACCTTCCAGAACGCCATCTCCAAGGAGAAGCGCCTGGCGTACCTGCGGGACGACCCGGTGAGCAAGGCGGCCGGCGACCGCAAGGACAAGCTGGTCACCATCGAGACCGCCTACGAGTGGGCTCACAACGTGGGCTGGCCCGGGCCCAGCAGCGCGGCCATCGACGAGGTGTTCAACACCTGGATCATCAACACCATGTTCGCGCGGGTAGCCCAGGGGCTGGACACGCCCGAGCAGGCCCTGGAGGCCGCGGCGGCCCAGATCCGCCGGGTCTTCGCCAAGTGGCGGGAGCAGGGCCTGGTGGGCGGACGCCGGTAGCCGGTGCCCGCGGGGCGGGAGCGCCGTGCGCCTCCCGCCCCGCCCGGGAGGGAGCGGCTGTGGGCTCGGTGGCGGTGCAGGAGGTGCTGAACTGGGCGGGAGGGCGGTGGGTGCGCCCGCAGGGCGCCGACGCCCTGGACGTCTACAACCCGGCCACCGGCGAGGTGATCGCCCGGGTGCCCCTGTCCACCGCCCAGGACGTGGACCGGGCGGTGCAGGCGGCGGCCCAGGCCTTCCCCGCCTGGCGGCGCACGCCTCCGGTGGAGCGGGTGCAGTACCTGTTCCGCCTCAAACGCCTGCTGGAGGACCACCTGGACGAGCTGGCCCGCACCATCACCCTGGAGTGCGGGAAGACCCTGGACGAGTCCCGGGGCGAGCTGCGCCGGGGGATCGAGAACGTGGAGGTGGCCTGCGGCATCCCCACCCTGATGCAGGGATACACCAGCGAGGACGTGGCCCGGGGCATCGACGAGTCCGTGGTGCGCCAGCCGGTGGGGGTGGTGGCGGCCATCACCCCCTTCAACTTCCCGGGGATGATTCCCCTGTGGTTTCTGCCCTACGCCATCGCCTGCGGCAACACGTTCGTCCTCAAGCCCTCGGAGAAGGTCCCCCTCACCGCCCAGAAGATCATGCAGCTGGTCGAGCAGGCCGGGCTGCCGCCCGGCGTGGTGAACCTGGTGAACGGCGCCCAGCGGACGGCCGAGGCCCTGGTGGACCACCCCCTGGTCCGGGCCGTCAGTTTCGTGGGCTCCACCCCGGCGGCCCGGGCCGTGTACGCCCGGGCCGCAGCGGCCGGCAAGCGGGCCCAGTGCCAGGGCGGAGCCAAGAACCCGGTCATCGTCATGCCCGACGCCGACCTGGAGGCGGTGGCGCGGGCGGTGGCCGACGCCGCCTACGGGTGCGCCGGGCAGCGGTGCCTGGCCACGTCCCTGGTCCTGCCCGTGGGCCCCGCCCGGGAGCCGGTGCGGGACGCCCTGGCCGAGCTGGCGGCCACCCGGCGGGTGGGCAGCGGCTTCGACCCCCAGGTGGAGATGGGTCCGGTGATCCGCGCCGAGAGCAAGGCCCGGATCGAGGAGCTCATCGGCCGCGGGGCCGCCGAGGGCGCCCGGGTGGTGGTGGACGGCCGCGGGGCGCGGGTGCCGGGTTACGAGGGCGGATTCTTCGTGCGCCCCACGCTGCTGGACGAGGTGCCTCCCGACGGCGTCATCGCCCGCACCGAGATCTTCGGTCCGGTCCTGGGCCTGGTGCCGGTGCGGGACATCGGGGAGGCCATCGCCCTGATCAACCGCCACTCCTACGGCAACATGGCGTGCCTGTTCACCCGCAGTGGCGGGGCGGCGCGCCGGTTCCGGTACGAGGCCCAGGTGGGCAACATCGGCATCAACGTGGGCGTGGCGGCGCCCATGGCGTTCTATCCCTTCGGGGGGATGAAGGATAGCTTCTTCGGCGACCTGCACGGCCAGGGCCGCGACGCCGTGGAGTTCTACACCGAGAAGAAGGTGGTGGTGGAGCGGTGGCCCGATGGAGGCGCCTAGCCGTCCGCCCGTCGGGGGCGATCGGCGGGGAGCCCCTTCGCTTTAGGCCGGTCCGCCGCCCAGCAGGACGTCGATGAAGGCGGCGCGGGCCGCCACCGCCGGCGGGGGCGTGTTGCTGTACGCCGTCCAGGCGCGGCGGGCGCGCTCCCGCAGCACCGAATCCACGGCCAGGACGGGAGAGGGCTCGGTCCAGGGCCCCACGTCCACCTCCAGGGCCAGCCGGTCGCAGAAGTCCAGGCACGCGTCCAGGTAGGCGGCCACCTCCCCGGAGTCCAGCGGGCCCGCGGCGAACGGCAGGCGGGTCTGGTCCTCGTAGGCGGCCGCCAGCATCCGGGTCAGGGCGGTCAGTCCCGCCAGCGCGCGCACGTCGGCCCAGCGGGCCTGGATGTTGGCCGGCGCCTGGTCGGCGGACCAGGCCGCCAGGTCCGCCACCCACGTCTCCACCGTCGCCAGGCACCGCACCGCCGCCTGGCCCAGCTCGGCGCCCGACGCGCGTCCCAGCACCGCCACCGCCGCCTCTTTGGCCTGGCGGGCCTGCACCGGGGTGGCGATGCGGGGCAGGACCACGTGCCGGGCGAACAGGCCCTCCACCACCAGCTCCACGGACCGGCGGTTCCGGTAGCGGTCCGGATGCGATGCCACGCAGGCCACCATCCGCCGGCGGGCGCCGGCGGCTGTGGTCCGGGCGGCCTCCAGGAGGATGCGCAGGGGGACGTAGACCAGCGCCGTCCACACCAGCAGCCAGAAAAACCACCGCTGCAGCCCGTCGCCCCGGGCCGCCAGGACCGTCAGGGTCGCCGCATACCCTAGCGCGCACCCCGCCGCCAGCCCCCGGGCGGCGGTGCGGTGTCCCTCGGGCTCGGCCAGGCGCGCGTACAGCAGGCGCAGGTCCACGGGTCCTCCACACAGGTTAGCCCCGCCCGGGCGGTTCTCCTGGCGGGGCCCGTGAACCGGACGTGACACATCCGGCGCATCCTGGCGGCCGGACCGCACCGGAGGACGGTCGGAGGGACGGCCGGGGAGGCGGCGCCATGGGCGCGCGGGCGGTGACCGCGGTCGCGGCGGTCGTGCTGGGCCTGCTGCCGGTGGGGACGTTCGTGCTGGACCCCGCCGCCAGCGCGGTGACGTTCGTCGTGCGGGACAACCGGGGAGGCTTCCGGGGCGAGGCCCGACGGGTGGAGGCCACGGTCCGGGTGGAAGAGACCGCCGACGGCTTTGCCGCCGCGGTGGAGGCCCGCATCGACGCCCGGTCCCTGACCACGGGCCTGGGGCTGCGGGACGCCCAGATGCACCGCGACTTCCTGCAGTCCGACCGCTACCCCGCCATCACCTTCCGGGGCACGGCCGTCCCCGCGGGTCCGGTCACGGGGCTGTCGTTCCGCGTCCTGGTGCGCGGCCGCCTGACGATCCGGGACGTGTCCCGGGAGGTGGAGTTCCCGGCGCAGGTGGTGGCCCTGCGGGACGCGTACCTGGCCGAGGGCACGGTCACCGTGCGCATGACCGACTACGGCATCCCCATCCCGCGGTTTCTCATCTTCGTCGCCGAGGATCCCGTCGAGGTGACCCTGCGGCTGCGCCTGCGGGCCGCGCCCTGATCGGCGGGCGAGGGGCGGCAGGCGCACGGTCGCCGCCGTCGAAGCCTTCCATTCGTTCCCCTGGTTCGTCCGGCCGGCGGCGCGCCCGCCGGCCGGAGTGCCCACACCCGGGGCCGGGAGGTGACGCCGGTGAGCGCTGTGGACTACGCCCGCGAGCACCGCAGGCGGTTTGAGGAGGACCTGGCGGACCTGCTGCGCATCCCCAGCGTCAGCGCCGTCCCCGCGCACCGGGAGGACGTGCGGCGCGCCGCCGACTGGCTGGCGGACCACCTGCGGCAGATCGGCCTGCGGTCCGAGGTGATCCCGGTGGAGGGCGGGCACCCGCTGGTGTACGCCGAGTGGCTGCAGGCCCCGGGGCGGCCGACGGTGCTGTGCTACGGGCACTACGACGTCCAGCCCGCCGACCCGGTGGAGGAGTGGACGTCGCCGCCCTTCGAGCCCACCCGGCGGGGGGACGACCTGGTGGCCCGGGGTGCGTCCGACGACAAGGGCCAGGTGTTGGCGGTCATCAAGGCGGTGGAGGCGCTGCTGCGGGGCGAGGGGGCCCTGCCGGTGAACGTGCGCTTTTTGATCGAGGGCGAAGAAGAGATCGGCAGCCCCGCCGTCACCCGCTGGGTGCCGCGCCACGCCCGCCGGCTGGCCTGCGACATGGTGTGGGTGTCCGACGGGCAGCTGTTCGCGCCGGGGCTGCCCACCATCGTCACCGGGCTGCGGGGGCTGGTGTACACCGAGGTGGAGGTCCGAGGCGCCGCCGTCGATCTGCACTCGGGCATCCACGGGGGCGCCGTCCCCAACCCACTGGTGGCCCTGGCCGCCATCCTGGCGGGCCTGCATGACCGGGCCGGCCGCGTGGCGGTGCCGCGCTTTTACGCGGCGGTGCGGGAGCCGTCGGCCGAGGAGAAGGCCTCCTGGGAGCGCCTGCCCTTTCGGGAGGAGGAGTACCTGCGGTCGCTGGGTCTGACCGTGTCGGTGGGGGAGCAGGGCTACAGCGTGCTGGAGCGCCGGTGGGCGCGGCCGACCCTGGACGTGCACGGCATCGCCGGAGGGTGGACCGGCGCCGGGCCCAAGACCGTGATCCCGTCCCGGGCCACGGCCAAGGTCAGCATGCGGCTGGTGCCCGACCAGCGGGCGCGGTCCGTGTTCCGGGCCTTCGAGCGCCGGGTCCGGCGGCTGACCCCGCCCGGGGTGACGGTGACGGTGCGCCAGCTGGCCGGCAGCGACCCCGTCCTGGTGGACCCCGCCGCCGCCCCGGTGCAGGCGGCGGCGCGGGTGGCGCGGCAGGTGTGGGGCGCCGAGCCGGTGTTCATCCGGGAGGGAGGCAGCGTGCCCATCGTCACCGAGTTCCACCGGGCCCTGAAGGTGCCCACGGTCCTGTTCGGCTTCGGCCTGCCCGACGACAACCTGCACGCGCCCAACGAGAAGTTCCACCTGCCCAACTTCCACCGGGGCGTGGAGACGGTGATCCGGTGGATGCAGGAGGTGGCCGGCTGACGGCCCCCGCCCCGCGGACCGCCATGGGCGAGGTCTCCATCGCCGACACCCGGGTCGAGGTCGTCCAGCTGGTCCTGCCCGGGCACGCCAACACCCGGGGGACGCTCTACGGCGGCCGGATGATGGACTGGATCACCACCGCCGCCACCATGGCCGCCATGCGCCTCAGCCGCGGCCCGGCGGTGCTGGGCGCCATGGACGACCTGGACTTCGTGGCGCCGGTGCACGTGGGCGACGTGGTGACGCTGCAGGCGCGGGTGGAGCACGTGGGCACCGCGTCCCTGGAGGTGGGCGTGGACGTGTACGCCGAGGATCCCCGGACCGCCGCCCGCCGGTTCACCACCGCGGCCCACCTGGCCCTGGTGGCGGTGGACGACGACGGCCGCCCGCGCCCCGTGGGCGTGCGGATCGTCCCCCGGGATGCCGCCGAAGGCGAGGTCGCCGCCGCGGCGGCGGCCCGCAAGCGCGAGCGGGACGCGCGCCTGGCCGACCGCCGGGCGCAGGCCGCCCGGGTGGAGGAGGACACGGCGGGGCTGCGCTGCGCCCTGGAGGTCAGCCGCATCGTGTTCCCCGACGACGCCGTGCTGGGCACCCTGATGTTCGCTGGCCGGCTGATGGCCCACATGGACGAGGTGGCCTCGATCCTGGCCCTGCGGTACTGCCGCGGCCCCGTGGTCACCGCCTCCATCGACGCCCTGGCGTTTTACGCTCCCATCCGGGTGGGCGAGATCGTCACCTACAAGGCCGCCCTCAACCACGTCGGGCGCACCTCCATGGAGGTGGGGGTGAAGGTGGTGGCCGAGCACCCTCTGACGGGGGAGCGCCGGCACACCTGCACCGCCTTCCTCACCATGGTCCACCTGGGGCCGCAGGGCCCGGAGCCGGTGCCGGCGTACACGCCCTCCTCCGAGGAGGAAAGGCGCCGGTGGCACGATGCGGAGGCCCGCCGGGCCCGCCGCCTGCAGCGCCGGGCGCGGCTGCGCCCGGGGGCGCCATGAGGGACCTGCTGGTGGTGGCGGCGCTGACCCTGGTGCCGTGGATCGAGCTGCGGGGGGCGATCCCGGCGGGCGTGGCCCTGGGAGAGCCTGCCCTGACCGTCTGGGCGGTGGCCGTGGCGGTCAACGGGGCGCTGGCGCTTCCCGCGTGGTGGGTCCTGGACGCAGGGTACGAGCGGTGGCTGTCCCGGTGGGCGCCGGTCCGCCGCCAGGTGGAGCGGGTGCGCCGGTCCGGGGAGCGCTACGTCCGCCGCTACGGCCTGGTGGGGCTGGCCCTGTTCGTGGCGGTGCCCCTGCCGGGCACCGGCGCCTACGCGGGGGCGGCGCTGGCGTGGCTGCTGGGCCTGCCGCGCGGACCCGCCCTGGCCGCCATCGCCTGCGGCGTGGCGGTGGCGGGCGCGGTGGTGACGCTGGCGGCCACGGGCGCGGCGGCCGTCTGGCGACTGCCGTAAGCGAAGCGGGTCCGGCGCGGCGGGGCGGGCAGGGATCGGCCCGGTGCCTGCGAAGGGGTGGAAAATTGACAGCGCCCCGGGCGGGCGATACCATCACCCTCGCGCCGGGCGCGCCGGCGCGAGAGGCGGAGGAGGGGAGGTGGAGATGGACACCATCGGACACCACTACATCGTCGAGGCGTCCGGCTGCAACCCCGACGTCATCGGCAAGGTGGAGGCGGTGGAGCGGATCCTGGTCCGGGCCGCGGAGGTGGCCGGGGTCCAGGTGTGGTCCATCTCCTTCCACCGGTTCAACCCCAACGGGGTGTCGGGGGTCGTGGTCATCTCCGAGTCCCACCTGTCGGTCCACACCTGGCCGGAGGTGGGGTACGCGGCGCTGGACATCTTCACCTGCGGCGGAGCCGCCAAGCCCGAGAAGGCGGTCCAGTGGGCGCTGCGGGAGTTCGGCGCCACCAGCGTGCACATCACCGAGGTGACCCGCGGCCTGGAGGAGGGAGACCGGGTCTTCTTCCACAGCATCGTCACCTGGGAGGAAGAACTCCTCAAGAAGGCCGTGGACGGACAGCGGCCGCCATCAGCGCGCCGGCGCGCCGCCCGGCCTCGCGCCTAGCCCCGGGCAGGTGGCGCACGCCGTCCGGACGCCGGGGCCCTCGCGCGGGCCCTACGACTCCCGCGCGGTGTGGACCGCCACCGTCGCCCACTTCCTCAACGACTTCTTCCTGTCGTTTCTGGGGCCGCTGCTGCCGCTGGTGGTGCAGACCTTCCACCTGTCTCTGGCCCTGGCCGGCCTGCTGGCCACCACCCTGACCACCTCCTCCGCCCTCTCCCAGCCCCTGTTTGGCGCCCTCGCCGACCGCCTGCGGCGGCCGGTGTTCGTCGTGCTGGGCCCCGCCCTGTCGGTGACGGCCATGGGGCTGCTGGGGCTGGCGCCCAGCTACGGTGCGCTGCTGGCCCTGCTGCTCCTGGCCGGCACGGGCACGGCATCCTTTCACCCCCAGGGGGCGGCCGTCGCCGGCCGCGCCGGCGCCCGCGCCCGCGGGGGGGCCCTGTCGATCTTCGTGGCGGGAGGAGAGCTCGGCTATGCCGTGGGGCCTCTGGCCAGCACCGCGGCCGTGTCGGCGTGGGGCCTGCGGGCGACCGCCGGCCTGGCGGTGGGCGGCCTAGTGCTGTGCGGGCTGCTGGCCCGCTCCCTGCCCGCGCACCGGCCCTCCGCCGACGGGCGGCCCTCGCCGGCGCCCCTGCGGGCCGACCTGGCGGGCGCGGCGGGCCCGCTGGCATTGCTGTGGCTGATCGTGGTCCTGCGCAGCGTTCTGATCACCGCCTACCAGACGTTCCTGCCGCTGCTGTTGCACCAGCGGGGAGGCTCCCTGGTGGCGGGCGGGGCGGCCGTCTTCGCCTTCGGCGGCGTGGGCGCCCTGGGAGGGATCTCGGGAGGGTTTCTCGCGGACCGCATCGGCCGCCGGCGCACCTTGATCCTCTCCCTGGTCGTCCCGGTACCCCTGCTGCTGGCGTTCCTGCGCACGTCCGGGCCGTGGGCGTACGTGTGGCTGGCGGCGGGGGGAGCGGCCGTCTACCTGTCGGCGGCGGTGACCATCGTCATGGCCCAGGAACTGCTGCCCCGCCGGGCCGGGATGGCCAGCAGCATCGTCATGGGACTGGCCTGGGGCACCGCCGGGCTGTCCCTGACGGGGGTGGGAGCGCTGGCGGATGCGGTCGGGCTCGACCGGACCCTGGCGGGGATTGTGCTCCTGGTGGTGCCCGCTCTGGCGGCGGTGCTGGCCTTGCCCCGGGCTCCCCGCTAGGGGCGGACTCTCCGCCCCGAGCGCGGCGCCCTACGCCTCGGGCTCGAACAGCTCGATGATGTTCCCGTCCGGGTCGGCCAGCTGCGCCATGCGGCCCCCGTCCACCGTCCGGGGCGGGACCAGGACCTTGGCGCCGCGGCGCTTGGCGTCGTTGAAGGCGACCTCCAGGTCGGCCACCTGGAAGGTGATCTGGGTCGTCCCCGCTCCTCCGGGCTGGGTCCGCGGCTTGAGGGCCAGCACCACGCCGTCGGTGCGGAACTCGGCCGAGGACTCCGACTTGGTGATCACCGGAAGGCCCAGGACGTACGAGTAGAACGTGAAGGCCTTCTTCATGTCCGAGACCAGGATGGACACCTGCAGAAGCTGGTCCAGCATGCGGCTTGCCGCTCACCTCCCTGCCGGCGCCTACGGGCGGGGCGGGGCGTCCACCGCCGTCACCACGCAGGTGGTCGTCCGGGTCACCCCGGGCGCCTGCTGAATCCGGGAGACGATCAGGCGACCCAGCGCATCCATGCTGGGGGCCTCCACGAACGCGATGATGTCCGTGGGGCCGGTCACCGCGTGCGCGGACGCCACGCCGGGCGTCGCCAGGATGTGGGCCAGAGCCTCCCCGGCCTGACCGGGCATCGTCCGCACCAGCACGTAGGCCTGCACCGCCACTGTTCCACCCCCCGGGGCGGGGACTCCTCCCGTCCCCCGGTCGGGACCGTCCGGACGCCCGGACCGCGGCGGGCCGCAGCACCACGCCGCCCGTCCCGGCGGAGCATTCCGCCCGGACACGGCCCGCCACCGGTGTATTCGACCCCGCCGCGACCCCCCTCCTGTGTCCGGCCCCCGCAAATGGAGCGGCCCGCCGGAGGGACCTCCGGCGGGCCGTGGTGCGCCGTCGTGCCGGCTTACAGCGGGACGACGTTGGCAGCCTGCGGGCCCTTCTTGCCGTCGACGATGTCGAACTGCACCTGCTGGCCTTCCTGCAGGGTCCGGAACCCGTCCATCTGGATGGCGCTGTAGTGGACGAAGACGTCCTTGCCACCCTCCACGGAGATGAAGCCGTAGCCCTTCTCCGCGTTGAACCACTTCACCGTACCGGTGACCATTGCGGCCGTGCTCCTTTCCTCTCGGTAGTACAGAACGCGGCGTTCCAGCCTCGTGCCTGCCCGGCCGAGCGTATCATGGCCCCGGCGCGGTGTCAACGCCACCGGCGGCCGCGCTCTGTCATCTTGACGCGCCCCCGGGCGCGTGCTATAAAGTGGCCAAATTGCATACGCGCTCTTATCCAGAGCGGGCGAGGGACGGGCCCGATGACCCCCGGCAACCTGCGCGCCCAGGCGTTGCAAGGTGCCAACTCCCGCGGAACCAATTCCGAGAGATAAGAGAGGGACGCACCCCTCCGGGAATTGGGAGGGGGTTTTTGTTGTCGGGAGCCTGCGGGAGATGGACGGCGCGGTAACCGTCCGGGTGCCGGCGACCATCGCCAACCTCGGCCCGGCGTTTGACGCGCTGGGCCTGGCGGTCACGCTCCACAACGTGGTGCGCGCCCGCCGGGCGGATGTCCCGACGGTGGAGGTGGCGGGGGAGGGGGCCGACGCCCTGCCCGCCGACGCCGCCAACCTGGTGTACCGGGCGGCGGCGGCGGTGGCGGAGGCCGCCGGGCAGCGGGTCGCGTTCGCACTGCGGTGCGAGAACGCCATCCCCCCCGGCCGCGGCCTGGGCAGCAGCGCGGCCGCCATCGTGGCGGGCGCCGTGGCCGCCAACGAGGTGCTGGGACGGCCCCTGGGTCCGGACGCGCTGCTGGACCTGGCCTGGCGGCTGGAGGGTCATCCCGACAACGTGGCGCCAGCGTTGCTGGGCGGGGCCGTCCTGGTGGACGGCGGGGACGGACAGCTGCGCTGGACGCGGTTCGTCCCGGCGTGGGACGCGGCCCTGGTGGTGGCCGTGCCCGACTACCCGGTGGCCACCGAGCGGGCGCGGGCCGTCCTGCCCGGCGCGGTGCCGTTCGCCGACGCGGTCTACAACGTGACCCGGACGGCGTGGCTGGTGGCGGCCATGCTGACGGGCCGGACGGAGCTGCTGGCGTCGGCGATGGAGGACCGGCTGCACCAGCCGTACCGGGCGGCGCTGGCTCCGGGCGCCGCCGAGGCGCGCGCGGCCGCCCGGGCGGGCAGCACGCCCGCAGCCACGCAGGTGCCCGCCC
>JBBIUY010000021.1:0-50526 GCA_037440005.1 Armatimonadota bacterium
GTTCTTTGCAGCGATGGAGACAGGTACCGAGATCTTTGGACCTGCGCTGGCGGGCATCCTAGCTCTTGTCAAAGGTTATTCATTTCTGGTGTACCTCGACGCGGGCACGTATTTCGTCTCGGCTCTGTGCATGATGGGGCTTAAATTAACTTATCGTTTTGGCAGCGACACTGACAGTGCCCGCAGGGAGACAATTGCGCAGATAGTCGAGGTCTTCCGATATATCCGGCGTGATCAATGTCAGTGGCAGCTGTTTCTCCTGATCTTTCCCTCTGTATTGGTAGGTGCGGGTCTAAATGCGCTTCAGACCCCCCTTGCTAAGGGAGAAATAGGTATTAACGATGCTCAATTTGGCACGTTTCAGAGTGTGTGGGGGGTTGGTTTCCTTGTGGCCTCGCTCCTATTGGGTTGGTTTGGCCATGGTATGCCCAGAAGTGTTCTAATAGTGAGCGGTTTTCTGTTGGGATCCATTTTGACGGGTGGAATGAGCCTGAGTAGGTCGTATGAGGGGCTTCTTCTTAGCGCATTTGCTGTGGGGTTTGCGAATACGCTCAATTATGTTGGCATCGCTACTGTTTTGATGCGGATTACTCCAGATTATTTCCTGGGAAGAGTGATTTCCTTGCGCCAAGTAGCGCTGAGCGGTGTACGTGTGGTGGCACCGTTGCTGTTTGGTTCGCTTGCCGACTTAATTGGGGTGCGGGAGTCGATGCTACTGATGGCTTCGATAGGGGTCGCAGGGACGGCTGTTGCGGCCTTTGGGGCGAGGCCAATGTGGGAGCTGGATCTAGGGGGTGACTCGGCGACCGCATCTGTGATGTGGAATCGGTTCGTCTGCTCTTATTCTCCTGAGTTTGATCGGTTGGATCAGCTACGACTTAACGTCTCTTCGATCTTCCTAGCAGGGTTCGGCGCCTTGATTCTTGTGATTCGATCTGGGCCCCGGGCTGCCTTCTTGTTCGCAGGGGCGGCAGTGGTGTCCGTGCTTGGCGTTATGCTCAGACGCACGGGGCTTGGCGAGGCGCCGGATTCATACAAACGTATGTTCGCTACTGTGGGAAACGTTAGCCCGGTGAACGCTTCGAATTCTGTGTGGACGAAGGGAAAGCGCGGCTTGCAGTCGAAAACTGCGGGCAACCGGACCGACAGCTAGCGGGAGAGGGGCGACTTCATCGCCGGCAAGTTCACGCCGCATGAGGATGTCGGGCGAGTAGCCCGGATTGCGGCTCATCCAGGTGAATAGAGACGGGAGCCTTGTAGGCGACGCGGCACGGTTGGGGGCTGGCATTCGATCAGATGGCTCGTCGCTTGCTGAGATCCCTGTTGCGGGGTTTAGGGGCCGATAAGAACTGGTAGCTGCGGTTCGGTCTTGTTTTTTGGGGAGGTTGGCCTGGGGTTGGTCTCGAGGCTGCCTAGGGATTTACAACTCTTCGTAGCATCCGTCTTGGCTGGAGCTTCCTTATTAATCTGGCTACTTGCCAGGGGCGTCGAGCCTGCGGACATGCCCGAGGTGCTTCTGTTCACGTTCTTGGTCATGCTTGCATCGATGACCCCTATTATTAACCCCCGAGGAGGCTATCTGACTGTCACGCCTACCCTTATGTACGTGCTGATGGCTGTGCAAGCGCCTGGCGCGGCACTCTTCGCAGCATGGACGGGCCACGTAATAGGTCGAGCTGTTTCGGGTGAGTGGGTGCCGTGGAAGAGTCTTTCTAACGGCGCCCAGAGAGGAATCAGTGTCGCCCTCGCCGGACTGGCGTTTACAGCCATGGGAGGCTCCCCCCACAGTCCGAGCGTGTCGGGGCTACTCTTGCCACTTCTTATAGGTGCACTTGTACATCACGCATCGAATAATTTCTTTGTTGCGCTCTTTTTTTCTCGACTCCGGAGGTCGAACTTTCTGGGGGCGTGGCTTCGAGAGCTAAGGGATTTTTTGGGTCCGAACCTCTTATCCGTTCCAACCGCTGCCTTGCTGGTTACCCTATATGTACTTGTGCATCCTCTTGCGGTATCTCTCTATCTTATATTTCTTCCCGTTCAACGTTGGGCCATCCAGCTGTACCTCCAACAGGGCGAAATCCACCGTCAAGCGATCGATGCCTTGGTTGCTGCCATCGACGCCCACTTCCCCCAGGGCGCCGGGCACTCCCGCCGTGTGGCCGACCTTGCCGCGGCTGTCGCCCGCCGGATGCGCCTGCCCGATTCGGAGGTAGAGGCCATCGAGCTCGGAGCTCTGCTGCACGACGTGGGCATGATCGGCGTGGACGGGACCGGGGCGGGAGCCCGGGATCCGGAGGGGCCCGAGCGCCGCCACGTGATCCTGGGCGCGGACGTGGCGGGCGAACTCCGGCGTAAGGACGTGCGGGACATCGTGCTTCATCACCACGAACGCTTTGACGGCACGGGGTATCCCCGGGGTCTGAGCGGGGACGGTATCCCGCTGGGAGCGCGGATTGTGGCTGTGGCCGAAGCCTACGACACCCTGGTCTCCGGAGGGTCTCCCCACCAGGAGCCGCTCCCGCCGGAAGAGGCCCTGCGCCAGATCCAGGCCGCCTCGGGGACCGCCTTTGACCCGGCCGTGGTCAAGGCTTTTGTGTCCATCGTGGACGAGACGGGCCGCGTGGTGCCGGACCGTGTGGCCGATAGTGGCTAGGCGAGGGCTCCGGGCGGTCTTCGGGGCAGCGGCCGTAGTGGCCCCCGTGGCGGCACTGGTCACGTTCGTCCGCCAGGGAGGACATCCTGGCGACCTCGTGCTGGTGGGTCTGGTCATACCGGCCGCCTGGCTGCGCATCACCCTGGAGCCCGCCGGGCATATGACCCTCGCCCCGGTCGTGGTGGCGGCAGCTCTCGCCGTGGGGTCTCCGGTGACGCCTCTGCTGGTGGCCCCGCTGGCGGCTGCAGTGGCCGGTGGAATTGCGCGCCAGCGTCCGGCGGCGGTCCTGCTGGCGGCGGGCGAGGACGCCCTGGCTGCAGGATGCGGCGTGGCCGCCTTCCTCCTGCTGGCATCCGCCACCAGTCCCTGGACGACGCCGTGGTTGCTGGCGCTGGCTGGAGGGGTGCTCGCGTACATCCTGGCCCGGGTGGCCGCCGATGCCCTCTGTGCCCGGGTCTTTGAGACGGTCGCCATCGGGACGTTTCTCCGAAACGCGGGCCGCACGATCCTGGTGAACTACGTGCTGCTGTCGGCGGCCGGCGTGGGGTTGAGTTACCTGGTCTTCCGGGACGGTCGCGTGGGCTACTTCGCGCTGGCTCTGCTGGTGGTGGCCCTGGTGGAGGCCTACCATCCCTACAAGCTGCTCAGCGACCAGCGGGAGGCCCTGTACGCCAGTCTGTCCCTGGTGGCCCGCGCCATTGACCTCAAGGACGTCTACACCGGCCGCCACTCCCGGGACGCGTCGGAGATCGCGGTGCGCGTCGCCCGGGTCATGGGACTGCCCGAGTCCGAGGTCCGCAAGATTCGCTTTGCGGGCATCCTGCACGACATCGGCAAAGTCGGGGTAGATCGAAAAATCATCCGCAAGCCGTCGGCCCTGAGCGCGGAGGAGATGGCGGCGATGCGCGAGCACCCGGTGATCGGCGCCCGGATCCTCCAGTCCATCGAGCTGCTGGCGGACGCCGCCGAGATCGTGCGCCACCACCACGAGCACTACGACGGCTCCGGGTACCCCGACGGCCTGAAGGGAGAGGAGATCCCTATCGGTTCCCGCATCGTCCTTGTGGCGGACGCCTTCAACGCCATGACCACCGACCGGCCCTACCGACGGGCTCTGACGCCACAGGAGGCGATGCGGGTACTCGAGGAGAACGCCGGCACCCAGTTCGACCCCGCCGTGGTCCGCGCTTTGAAGACCGTCCTGCAGACCTCCTGACCTCACCTGCGCTCCGACCGCCCGGCTTTCTCCTGACGGGCACCAGGTCAGACGGCCGCCGCCGAGGGGGCGGCGCCGGCACGGGAGGCCCACATGTCCGCGGTCCACGTGCGGCTGTTCGGAAGGGTGTCGGTGATGGTGGGTACGGAGCCGCTGGCCGGTCTCACCGGAAAAATGGCCGAGGCGCTGGCCTGCCTGCTGCTGAGGGGGCCCGAGGTCAGCCGGGTGAAGCTGGCCGGGTTGCTGTGGCCGGACACCGACGAAGGACGGGCGCGCCGCAACCTGAGCACGGTGCTGTGGAGGCTCCGGGCGTGCCTGCGGCCGGCCGGCGGCCTCGGGCTGGAGGCGCGCCCCGACACGGTGAGGCTGCGGGGGGACCGGGTCTCCGTGGACGTGGCGCGCTTTGCGGCGCTGCTGGACCGGGCGCGGGACGAGCCTCCGGCCAACCGCTACGGCACGCTGCGCGAGGCGGAGGAACTCTACCGCGGGGACCTGCTGGAGGACCTGGCGGCCGAGTGGGTGGAGGACGACCGACGGCACCTGAGGGCGTTGTACCAGCAGGCGCTGCGGGATCTGGTCCAGCTGTCCGTGGAGGCCGATGCGGTCGAGCGGGGCATCGCCTACGCCCGCAAACTCGTCCGCCTGGATCCGTTGGACGAGGACGCCCACCAGCACCTCATGGTCCTGTACCACCTGGCCGGCGACGTGGGGGCCGCCCTGTCCCAGTTCACCCAGCTCCGCCGCATCCTCCGGGACGAACTGGGACAGGATCCGTCCCCCCAGACCCTGGCGCTGTGGCGCTACCTCCGCTCGCGCTCGCCGCAGCGCGGCCCGGCCGACGGCCGTCCGCTGCTTCGCCCCGCCCTGCTCAGTCGCTTCGCCGAGGCGCCGCTGGTGGGACGGCAGGCCGAACTGGCCGGGCTGCTGGACGCCGTCGAATCGGCCCGGGGGAGGCGGGGGACGGCCGTGGTGATCTCCGGCGAAGCGGGCATCGGCAAGACCCGGCTGGTCGAGGCGGTCGGCGTCGAGGCTCAACTGCGGGGTTTCGACGTGCTGGTGGGACGCTGCCCCTACCTGCAGGATCCTCCGCCCTACCACGCATTCGTGCAGGCGTTGTGGCCGCGGCTGACGCGGCTGGCAGGCGACCGTCAGGATGTCCCCGGGGCGCTGTCAGCCCTGCTGCAAGCCCTCCTCCCGGGAGCGTTGCCGGGGGGCGACCTCGCGCACGCGGATCCGGCGGGCTACACCAGCGCCATCGTCACCGAGGCCATGCTGGGTCTGTTCGCCCCGCCCCACGCCGACCGGCCGACAACGTTGATCCTGGAGGACGTGCACCGCGTGGACAAGGCCAGTCTGACCGTGCTGGCCGCCTTGCTGGGTCGCCTGCGCCAGCTGCCGGTGGCCGTCCTGGTCACCGTCCGCGCCGGAGAGCCCGGGGCCGACGACATCCTCCGGCTGGTGACGTCCGCCGGGGGATCCCACGTGGCGCTTGAGCCCCTCAGCCGGGAGGCCACAGGGGCTCTGGTGGGGCTGATGCTGGGCGCCCGGCGAGTGCCGGAGACGCTGGTGTCCTATGTCTGGGGCAGGACCGGAGGGGTTCCCCTGTTCGTCCTGGAGTTCCTGAACCTGCTTCGGGCCCAGGGGGCGGTGTCCCGGGACGCCCTGGGCCGGTGGGACTGGACCCCGGGCCCGTTGCCGGCGCCCGACGCCCGTCTTCCCGCGCGGGTGCAGGAGGTGGTGCGCCGGCGGCTGCTGATGCTCGACCCGGAGACCCGGGATCTTGTAGGGGCGGCCGCCGTTCTGGGCAGCGAGGTGTCCCGCGAGCACCTCCGCGAGCTGACCGGCCTGGAGGAGGACCACCTGACGCGCCTGGCGGACCGGCTGAGAGCGGTCCGGGTGATAGACGAGAGTCCCGGCGGGTGGCGGTTCGTGCACGAGAGCGTCCGCCTGGTGGCTCTGCAGATGCTGGCCCCACCGATCCGGCGCCGGCTTCACGCCCGGGCGGCCGCGCTGATCCAGCGCGTCAGTCCCTGGAACACCGAGGACCTGGCCTGGCACGCCCGCGAGGCGGGAGACCGGCAGGGCGCGCTCCACTACGCCGAGCTCTCGGGAGACAAGGCGCGAACCGTGCACGCCAACGCCGATGCCGCCGCGTGGTACTCGCGGGCGCTGGACCTGCTCGGCGACCCCGCTCACGACGGGGACGCTGTGCGCCGCAAAGTGTCCCTCCTGCTCAAGCGCCAGGCGGTGCTCGACCTGCTGGGAGACCGGGAGGCCCAGGGGGCGGACATCGACGCCCTCACGGCCGCCGCCGGGGTATTGCGGGATCGCCACCTGCTGGCGGAAGCGTTGCGCCTGCGCGCCGGGCTGCTCCTCCGGTTGAACCGCAACGACCAGGCGCTGGACGCCGCCCGGCAGGCCGTGCGGCTGGCCCGGGCCGGCCGGGACCTCCCGGGGGCGGCCCGGGCCATCGAGGCGTGCGGCCTGGCCTACATCAACATGCGTCGCTACGACTCGGCCCGGTCGGCGATGCTGCGTGCCCTGGCGGCGCACCGCCGGGCGCGGGATCGAGCCGGGGAGGCGCGCAGCCTGATTCACGTGGCCACGGTGATGGCCTTCCACAACGAGAACCGGCGCGCCCTCGCCTATCTCACCCGCGCCGGTGTGGTCCTGGAAACCCTCGGCGACAGGCGCTCGCAGGCCTCCGTCTACCTGATGAAGGGAATCCTGTACCGGTCTCTGGGCAGGCTGCACCTGTCGGAGACCCTCCTCGCGCTGGGAGTCCGCACCTTGCGCGAGATCGGCGACCGGGTGGGCGAGGCGCGCGGTCTCAGCCAGCTGGCGATCACCCACGCCGCCCTGGGCGACCTGCGCCGGGCGATTCTGGAAAGCGAAACCGCCCTGCGGACGGCCCGCGAGTGCAAGGACGTGCGGGCCCAGATCATGCTGCTCAACAACGCGTCCTACGGCGTCCACCGGGTGGTGGGGGCGTTCGTCCGGGCCCGCCGCTACCTCCGGGAGGCCCTGCGGCTGGTGCGGGAGACCGCGGAGGAGGAAAACCAGTCCGTCTATCACGATACGATGGCCGGCATCCTCCTGGACGCGGGCCGGGCCCGGGAGGCTTTGGCCTGGGCGCGGCGGGCGGAGGCGCTGAACGCCGGGACGCGCCGGCGCACGTGGGTGGGATTCGAGATCCAGTACCGTCTGGGCGTCATCTACCAGGCTCTGGGAGAGCACCGCCGCGCCGACCGGTACCTGCGCGAAGCCGCGCGGGCGATGGCCCGCAGGGAGGAAACCGCTTCCCTGGTGGCCGTGCGGGCCGCGCTGGCCGGCGTGCGGCTGGACCAGGGCCGGCTGAGCGAGGCCCTGGCGATCGCCCGCGGGCTGTCCCGGCTGCTGCGCAGGGTCGACGGTCTGGACGGCCTGCACCGGATTCACTGGACGTGCTACCGGGTGTACCGGGCCGCCGGCGCAGACCGCGCCATGCGCGCGTCCCTCCGGCAGGCCAGCCTCGCCCTGTGGGCACAGGCGCTGACCCTGAAGGGGCCCTGGCGCCGCCGGTTCCTGGAGCTGTCGCCGGCCCGGGAGATCCTCGCCGAGTGCGCCCGCCTGGGGACTTCCCCCGCGCACCTGGCTGCCGCCGGACCCCTGTCCGGGGACGGTCCGCCGTCGGCCTCGGTGCTCATCCAGGGACCGCTGCGCACCTCTCCCGCGCCCGGAGCCGACCGGCGTCACCTGCTGGCCGCGCTGATGCAGGCGGGGGTGAGGAGCCCGCGCGATGTCGCCGCGCTGCTGGGTGTGTCCGAACGCACCGTCCGCAACGACCTGACCGCCCTGGCGGCCCGGGAGCGCCCGGACCGGCCGGAGCGGCCTGGGGAGCGTTTCCGGCCGCCGGGGGCTGGTGTGAGACCGCTGAGAGAAAGCCGTGGTACCGTCGGGCTGCCCGATGAGGGTTCCGGATCCCCCGGGCACCCCGATGCGTCGGTCCGGGGCTCTTAGGACACCGCCCTCCTGTCCAAGAGCAACAGCCGCGGGGGATCCGGATTACTCCCCGCGGGCCGGGCGGGATTCTAGTTGGTCGGGTCATGGCGCGGGTCCGGGCAGAACGGGCGTTCTGGAAGTACCGGCTGCACTCCACGATCCTGGATTCCATCGGCGCGGCCATCCTCCAGTCCCGGGTCTGCGAGCAGGCGGTGCAGGCCGGGGCGCCCGACTCGGTGACGGAGGTGCGGCGGCTGCAGCAGATGCTGTCGGATCTGGAAACCCTCACACGCGCCCTGGCCGCGTCCCGCCCTCCCGGCCGCGTTCCCCGCCTGGAGGACGAACTGCGCCGCCTGGTGGAGGAGTTCCGGCGCGCCCATCCGGCCGTACCCGTGGACATCGTCGTCCGGGGATCCGTCGACCGCGTTCCCCGGCAGGCGCTGACGGCCGCCGCCGTGGTGCTGCACGAGGCTCTGCTGAACGCGGCCCGCCACGCCGGGCCGTGCCGGGTCCAGGTCGCCCTTGAGGAGGTCGGCGGGGCCGTCCTCCTGCGCATCCGGGACGACGGCCGGGGGTTTGACGCCCGCGCCCGGCCGGACGCCCGGGACTCTTCCGGCCGCCTGGGGCTGCGGCTGATGCGCGAGCACGCGGCGATGGCCGGGGGACGCGTGGAGGTGAGCTCGGCCCCCGGCCGCGGCACCCAGGTCACGCTGTACTGCCCGCTGTCGCCCGCCCCCACCCGCCGCTGGCCGCTTCCAGGATCCCGCGGCTAACAGGACAGGACGGTCCACTTTCCACCTTCCGCCAGGGGGCCGCGCGGGGGGTGGAGAAAGACAACAGGTGATGCGCGTCGTCGCCCGCCTGATTGCGGCCGATCTGATCGCCACCTTCGCGCTGATCGTCCTGGGAGGCGTCGTCCGCGCCACCGGCGCGGGGCTGGCCTGCCCGGACTGGCCGCTGTGCCACGGGCGGGTGATCCCCCCTCTGGAGCCCCTGGTGCTGGTGGAGTGGACCCACCGGCTGGCCGCCTCCCTGGCCGGCCTGCTGACCCTCGTTGTGGTCGTGGCGGTGTGGTGGGACCGTTCGTCCCGGGCGACCCTGGGCGGCCCCGCGCTGCTGGCGGCCGTGCTGCTGGCCGCCCAGGTCGTCCTGGGCGGTCTGACTGTCCGCCACCTGCTCACCCGGTGGCTGGTGGTCGCTCACCTGGGAACGGCCATGGCCTTCTTCGCGGTCCTGGTGGCCCTGGCGGTCCTGGCCCTCGTCCCCGGGCCTGCGGGGGCGCGGCGGGCGCGGGATCCCTTCCGCGCGCTGGCGGTCGCCACCGCCGTGGTGACCTACGGCCTGGTCCTGGCCGGCGGCTACGTGAGCGCCACCGGCGCGGGGCTGGCCTGTCCGGACTGGCCGCTGTGCTACGGGCAGCTGCTGCCGGCCCTGCGGGGACGGGTGGGAGCGCAGCTGGTGCACCGGGCCGCCGCCGTGGTGGCGGGAACGATGATCGCGGTCACCGCCTGGGCCGCCTCCCGCACCCAGGCCCGCCGGCCGGCGGTGCAGGCCGCTGCGGCGGTGGCCGTGGGCCTGTTCGTGCTGCAGGTCCTGCTGGGCGCGCTGAACATCGAGTACCAGCTGGCCGACGCGGTGACCGTCAGCCACCTGGCCACGGCCGCGGCCCTGCTCGGGACGCTGGTGGCCCTGGCCGTCCTGGCCCACCGCCTGCCCGAGATCGAGATCCTCCCCACATCCGAAGGGATCCCGCCGCGGCCGTCGCGGGCGCAGCGGGTGCTGGACTACGTGGCCCTCACCAAGCCCCGGATCATGGTGCTGCTGCTGGTCACCGCGCTGGCGGCGATGCTGATCGCCGCGCCGGGCCGGGTCTCCCCCTGGCTGATCCTGCTGACCCTGGGCGGCGGTGCGCTGTCGGCCGGGGCGGCCAACGCCCTCAACCAGGTCCTGGACAGGGACATCGACGCCCTGATGTCCCGCACCCGCCGCCGGCCCATCCCCGCCGGCCGCGTGCTGCCCGCCTACGCGGTGGCGTTCGCGGTCCTGCTGGGGGTCGGTGCCTTCGTGGAGCTGGCGGTGCTGGTCAACCTCCCGGCGGCGGTCCTGGCGCTGGCCGCCCTGCTGTTCTACGTGGTCGTCTACACGGTGTGGCTGAAGCGGCGGACGGCCCAGAACATCGTCATCGGCGGCGCGGCCGGGGCTGTCCCGCCCCTGGTGGGGTGGGCCGCTGTCACCGGCCGCGTCGAGCTGCCGGCGGTCCTGCTGTTCCTGATCGTCGTGCTGTGGACTCCGCCGCACTTCTGGGCCCTGGCCCTGTGGCGCCGGGAGGACTACGCCCGGGCCCGGGTGCCGATGCTGCCGGTGGTGGCCGGCGAGGCGTCCACCCACCGCCAGATCCTGGTCTACACGCTGCTGCTGGTGGCCTGCAGCCTGCTCCTGTGGGCGCTGGGCTACCTGGGACCGCTGTACGCCCTGGCGGCCCTCGCCCTGGGGGCCGGCTTCGTGGTCCTGGCCGTGCGCCTGGCGCGGGAGAAGTCGGTGCCGGCCGCGGTGCGGGTGTTCGGATACTCGGTGGTCTATCTGGCCCTGCTATTCGCCGCCATGGTCGCCGACCGCTTCCTGGCCGCCTGACGGCGGGCCGGCGCGGGCGTCGGCGGCCAGCAGGCCCAGGGCGGCCAGGGTGACCACCGGTGCCAGGGCAAACGCCCACGCCATCCCGCCTCCGGCCAGCACCCCGCCCGCGACCGGACCCAGCAGAAATCCCAGGTCGGCGGCGGCGTTGAACCCTCCCATGCCGGCCCCCATGTGCTGCCGGGGCGTACGGGCGGCGATCCGCACCGACAGCCCGTGCGGTCCCGCCGCTCCGACGACGCTGGACAGGAAGTTGACCACCAGCAGCGCCGGAAAGGACGCCAGCAGCGGGGTCAGGGCGACGCCCACTCCGCGGGCGAGGAACGCGGCGGCCAGGACCCGGCGTTCCGGCAGGAGGGCGCCCAGGCGGGCCACCGCCGCCTGGGCGACGATGAAGGCGACGGCGCCCGCGGTGAAGATCACGCCGATCTCCGCTTCCGTCCTGCCCCGGGCCGCGGCGTGCAGCGGCATAAAGGTGGCGTACACCGAAAACGCCATCGTATTGCAGGCCGTCAGCGCCCACAGCCGCACCACCTCCGGCGACCGGCTCACCACGACCCGGTAGGACCCCACCGCCCGGCCGGTGCCGTCCCGGAGGGGACGGACCGCTGCCGCCGCGGGGGCCGCCAGCACCGAAATCAGGGCGGCGGCGAAGAACGGGGCGGTGAGGGAGATGCGCTGGGCCAGCAGCCCGCCCAGGGCCGGGCCCAGCAGCTGGCCCACGCCGAAGTACGCCCAGAAAATCGCCAGGACCGCCGGGCGCCGTTCGGGTGGTCCGGCCTCGGCCACCTCCATCCAGACCACCGGCCACAGGACCCCCCGCACGGCCCCCAGCAGCAGCCGGCTCAGGTACAGACCGCCCAGGCTGACCGTCAGCGGGAACCAGGCGAACATCGCGGCGCTGCCCACCAGGCCCACCACGGCGGTCGCCCGCCGGCCGATGCGGGCGCTCACCGCCAGGGCCAGCAACTCGGTGACGATGAGGGTCAGCGACAGAGCGCCGATGACGCCGCCCACGTGAACGGACGGAAGGCCCCGGCGGTCCAGGTACAGGGAGATCACCGGCGACGTGACGGTGATGGAGGTCAGCGCGCCCAGGGCGATCAACCCCAGGGCATGGACACGCCACCCGGTGGAACCTGCCGCGCGGGCCATGGAGGCGATTCCGGACGGTGCGGACAGCACCGGCCTGAGGCGGCTCGGCCGCAGCCTGCCGACGTCTTCGCCCATCATATTCGGGGAAGGACAGTAGTACAACCCGCGCGGACCGCCGGGCCGGGGGAGTCATGGCGTGCAGAATCTGCCGGATCTCAGCCAGCTGGACTGGGCCAAGCTGCTGTCGGTGTCGTTCACCCTGGTGCCCGCCGTCTACAAGTACCGGGGGGTGCTGGCGCGGGTGACCGACGTCCTGGCGGAGGCGGTGGGGCTGGCGACCCTGGTGGGCGGGGTGTACGTCTACACCCGCACCCTGCCACAGATCCAGCAGGTCGCCGCCCAGCTGGCCGCCGATCCGACGCTGGTCACCGTCGAGCGGCTGCAGACCCTGGACCAGCTGTACTTCGGGTCCGTGGGGCTGATGCTGCTGGGCGGGATGCTGGCGGTGTTCGGCGTGATCGGCCGCATCTCCGCCAGCGTGGCCGGCCTGCGGAACAGGCCGGGGCCGCCCGTGCGGCGGAAGTAGCCCGCGGGGACGGCAGCGTGCCCGCCCCGTAGCCCAACTCCCGCCGCGGGTGCCTGAATCGGAGGAGAGCGACCTCGCCGGCTCCTGAGGACCGCCCCGACAGTCACGGGCCCGGCCGGCGGGGATCGCGTTGCTTGACAGGCAGGAGGTCGTTGATACAATACGATATTGTCCCCACAACGCGTCGTGTTCCCATGAGGTGAAGCACAGGTGATCAAGCCGCCTCTGGAGGCGCTGCTGGACCGTGTCGGGAACAAGTATGCCCTGGTGATCGTGGCGGCCAAGCGGGCGCGCCAGCTGAAGGAGGGCGCCCTTCCGCTGGTGGACGTGGATTCGTCCAATCCCGTCACCGTGGCCCTGGAGGAGATCGCCGCGGGCAAGATCCGGTTCGAGATGCCCAAGGTGGGAATCAAGTAGCCCGGCGGGAACCCACAGGCCGGGGGGTGCGTATCCCCAGGCGGGAGAGTGGGCGGTGGACAGGGTCCGGCTGGGGGCCATGCTGGCGGGACTGGGGGCGATCGCCCTGGCGTCGGGCGGTCCGCTGGTGGTGGAACAGGTGGCGGGGGCCCTGAGGGTGCAGGCCGCGCTGCCCCGGCCCGCGTTCGCCCCCGGCGAGCCCGTGGAGGTCTCTATCGCCGCTGTCAACGCCGGCGCGGGGCCCCTGGCGGTGACGTTCACCAGCGGCCAGCGGTTCGACCTCATCGTGCGCCGCCCCCGGGGGGACGCGGTCTGGCAGTGGTCCCACGACAAGGCGTTCATCCAGGTCGTCCAGACCGTCACCCTGCAGCCCGGGGAGAGGTTGTCGGCGCGGCTGGCCTGGGACCAGCGCGACTTCCAGGGCCGGCCGGTGGATCCCGGCGCCTATGAGGCGGTGGCGGTCTTCCTGGGCCGCACCGGTCCGGGACGGGAGATGAGGCTGCCCCCGCTGGCGTTCGAGATCGTTGAACGGTAGACACGCTTTCTCGCCAGCGCCCCCTAACGACGTTGAAGGTTGAAGGTTGGAGGTTGAAGGTTCCCCTCACCCCTGCCCTCTCCCCCTGACGGGGGAGAGGGGAGTCGTATCGCGTTTCCGCCTCCAACTGCGTGGAAGGTTGGAGGTTGAAGGTTCCCCTCACCCTCACCCTTGCCCTCTCCCCCTCACGGGGGAGAGGGGAGTCATCTCGTGTTTCCGCGCTTCCGGCCGGGACGACGTTGAGGGTTGAGGGTTGAAGGTTGGAGGTTGAAGGTCCCCCTCACCCCTGCCCTCTCCCCCTGACGGGGGAGAGGGGAGTCATCCTGGGGCGTCGTGGTGCCGCGCTACCGCGCGTCCGCGTTTCCGCGTATAATGAGGCCGCGTGGCGGCGTAGCTCAGCTGGTCAGAGCACGCGGCTCATACCCGCGGTGTCGGGAGTTCGACTCTCCCCGCCGCCACCACGGACCCGCGGGGGCGCGGGAGCAACCGGGTCCCGCGTCTGGACGGGGCCCCGGAGGCCGGATGGAGATCTGGAAGGCTGTGACGGCGGGGCGGCCACCGGTCGCTCCGTTTTCCATTGGCCGGCGCGCGCCCGATCGGGGACGCCGGTGAGGAACGTGGCGGATCTGGTCGACAAGGTGTGGCGCACCGTGGAAGCCCACTGTCTGGTGGAGCCCGGAGACGGCGTGGTGGTGGCCGTCTCGGGCGGCCCGGACTCGGTGGCGCTGCTCCACGCGCTGGCGGACCTGGCCCCCCGGCGGCGGTGGAGGCTCCACGTGGCCCACCTCAACCACCGCCTGCGCCCGGAGGCGTCAGACGACGCCGCCTTCGTGCGGGAGATGGCCGAGCGGCTGGGGGTGCCGGTGACCGTGGAGGAGGCCGACGTGCGCGCCCTGGCGGTCGCGGAGAAGCGGTCCCTGGAGGACGCCGGGCGCCGGGCCCGCTACGACTTCCTGGCCCGGGTCGCCGCCTCGACGGGCGCCGGTCGGGTGGCCATCGCGCACACCCGGGACGACCTGGTGGAGACCGTGGCCATGCGGCTGCTGCAGGGTGCGGTCTGGGAGGAAGCCGGGGGGATCCCCATCCGGCGGCCCCTGGGGGCGGCGGAGGTGGTGCGGCCCCTGCTCGAGTGCACCCGGCAGGAGATCCTGGCCTTCCTCCGCGAGCGGGGGGTGAGGTGGCGGGACGACCCCAGCAACCGCGACCTGCGCCCTCTGCGCAACCGGATCCGCTGGCAGATCCTGCCGGACCTGGACCGGCGCGCGCCGGCCCTGCGGGAGGTCCTGGCCGACCTGGGCCGCCTGACCGCGGAGACCTCCAGGTGGCTGGACGGGCTGGCGGCGGATGCGTTCGCCCGCGCGGCGGTCCCCGCCTCCTGCGGGGTGCGGTTGCCGGTGTCGGCGTTCGTGGGGCACTGCCCCGACGTGCGGCGGCGGCTGCTGCGCTTGGCGGTGGCGCGCGTCGCCGGAACAGCGGCGCGGATGTCCCGCGTTGAACAAGAGGGAGCGTACGAGGTGGCCCTGGGGCGGCCCGGGCGGCAGGCGGCGGGCGCCGGCTGGGTGGTGCGCCGCGCCTACGACGCGGTGGAGGTCGTGGTCCCTCCGCCTCCGGCGGAGACCGGCGAGTACCGGCTGCCGGTGCCCGGCCGTGTGGCGGCGGAGGCGCTGGGCGTGGAGGTGCGCGCCGAGGTGGTGGAGCGGGCGGCGGTTCCCCGGCTCTCCGTCGAGCCCGCCCTGGCCTACCTGGACGCCGCGGCGGCGGGCGCCGAGCTGGTGGTCCGGCCCTGGCGGCGGGGAGACCGGATGGTGCCGCTGGGTCTGCGGGGCAGCCGCAAGGTGCATGACATCTATGTGGACGCCAAGGTGCCCCGCTGGCAGCGGTCCCGGATGCCGGTGGTGACCGATACCGCCGGACGGATCCTGTGGGTGGTCGGCTGCCGGGTGGCCGAAGCGGCCCGGGTGACCGAGGGCAGCCGCCAGGTGGTGCGGCTGAGAGTGGAGCCTCTGCAGCCGGCTTGATGTCCGGCAGGGATGGGTGTATGGTGGCGTCAACCCGGGCCAGGGAAGGCCCGGCGGCGGAGCGAATCTTGCACAGGGACACGCGGGAGGGCTCCGGCGGGAGGCGGCAGGCGTGATCAACCGGTACCTGCGCAACGTGGTGGTGTGGGCCATCATCCTGGCGGTGGTCCTGTACTTCTTCCTGCCCCTGTACCGGACCCGCGGGCCCCGGGAGGAGATCTCCTACACCCAGTTCCTCAGCCACGCCCAGGCCGGGCGCATCGTCGAGGTGACCATCGGCGACGAGACCGTGTCCGGGCGGCTGCGGGACGGCCAGACCTTCCGCACCTTTATCCCGCCCGGGGACACCTCGTACCTGACCCTGCTGCAGTCCCGGGGCGTCCAGATCCACGTGGAGCCCAAGTCCCGGACCACCCTGTGGCCCAGCCTGCTGTCCACCATGCTGCCCTTCTTCCTGCTGATCGGGCTGTGGCTACTCATGCTGCGCCAGGCCCAGAGTGGCAGCAACCAGGCTATGTCCTTCGGTAAGAGCCGGGCCCGGCTGCACACCGAGAACCGCCCCAAGGTGACCTTTGACGACGTGGCCGGGGTGGACGAGGCCAAGGAAGAGCTCCAGGAGATTATCGAGTTCCTCAAGCACCCCAAGAAGTTCCAGGCCCTGGGGGCCAAGATCCCGCGGGGCGTCCTGCTGGTGGGGCCGCCGGGCAGCGGCAAGACGCTGCTGGCCAAGGCGGTGGCCGGCGAGGCCGGGGTGCCGTTCTTCTCCATCTCCGGATCGGAGTTCGTGGAGATGTTCGTGGGGGTGGGGGCCAGCCGGGTCCGCGATCTGTTCGACCAGGCCAAGAAGAGCGCGCCGTGCCTGGTGTTCATCGACGAGATCGACGCGGTGGGGCGGCAGCGCGGGGCCGGCCTGGGCGGCGGCCACGACGAGCGCGAGCAGACCCTCAACCAGCTGCTGGTGGAGATGGACGGCTTCGACCCCAACGCGGGCATCATCGTGATCGCCGCCACCAACCGGCCCGACATCCTGGACCCGGCGCTGCTGCGGCCCGGGCGGTTCGACCGGCGGGTGGTGGTGGACAACCCGGACAGCAAGGGCCGGCGAGCCATCCTGGACGTCCACGTGCGGGGCAAGCCCCTGGCCGAGGATGTGGACCTGGACCTGCTGGCCAAGCACACCCCGGGGTTCTCCGGCGCCGACCTGGCCAACCTCGTGAACGAGGCGGCCCTGCTGGCCGCCCGGCGCAACAAGAAGAAGATCACCATGGCGGAGATGGAGGAGGCCATCGAGCGGGTCATCGCCGGGCCCCAGCGCCGCAGCCGCATCCTCAGCGCCAAGGAACGGGAGATCGCGGCCTACCACGAGGGCGGGCACGCCCTGCTGGGCAAGCTGCTCCCCAACGCCGACCCGCCCCACAAGGTCACCATCCTGCCCCGGGGGATGGCCCTGGGTTACGTGATCTCGGCGCCTCCCGAGGACAAGTACACCTACACCAAGAGCGAGCTGCTGGACCGCATCACCGCCATGCTGGGCGGGCGGGTGGCGGAGGAGCTGGTGTTCAACGAGGTCACCACCGGCGCCCAGAACGACTTCGAACAGGCCACCGAGCTGGCCCGCAAGATGGTCACCGAGTTCGGGATGAGCGAGAAACTCGGCCCGCTCTCCCTGGGCAAGCGGCACGGCCCGGTATTCCTGGGACGGGACCTGGTGGAGACCCGCAACTACAGCGAGGAGATCGCCTACGAGATCGACAAGGAGGTCCGGCGCATCATCGACGAGTGCTACGAGCGCGCCCGCGACCTGCTGCAGGCCAACCGGGACCGGTTGGAGCGCCTGGCCCGGGCCCTGCTGGAGCACGAGAGCCTGGAGGGCGAGGAGATCGACCGGGCCCTGGCCGGCGAGCCCGTGGAGCGGGAGACCCGTCCGGCCGCCCCCGCCCGGGCCGGCGCGGAGCCGGCGCGTCCCGACGTGTCCCTGCCCGCCCCCAGCCCCACCCTCAAGCCCAAGCCCGAAGCGTCTTAAGGACCGCCCGGAGATCCCCGCCGGGGGCGTGGAGCCCCCCGCGCCTGCGGTCCCGGGGGACCGCCCCCCTGTGCCCCGCCGCGGCATCCCCGCCGTCGCCGGGCCTCGCTCCCGCGGCTCCTGACCGCGCCCGGACGGTTCTCCCCGGGTGGTGAGGGGAGAGGGAGCCGGCGCCCGCGGCGCGAAGTGAGCCGGTGCCCCCGATGGCCGGTGCGTTGTGCGTCGCCGCGGGGCAGGAGGCGTGCCATGTCCACTCGCCAGATGGCCTACGCCGCGGTGCTGGCCGCCCTGTACGTGGTGGTCGGGCAGGTGGTGCGCTTCCTGCCCAACCCCATGGTGCCCGGCGCCATCATCGCGCTCAACATGGTGGTGGTGGTCATCGCCGGGATTCTGCTGGGGCCGGCAGCCGGGGCCCTCGTGGGTCTGGTGGGAACCGGGATCAACGGGTTCTTCACCCCGGCGGGGAACGCCTTTGAGCGCGTGGCGGTCCTCCCCCACGCCGTGATGGGGCTGACGGCCGGAGTGGTGGGACGGCGGTCGCTACTGGCCGGCGCCTTCACCATCCTGGTCGGGCATGTGCTGAACATCCTGGGATTCATCGCCGTGGGCCTGCTGCCGGCCTCGGAGGTCACCGGCGCCGTGTTCATCTACGGGCTGGTCTTCGAGACGGTGGTGGACGTGGTGGTGATCATGCTGGTGGTGCCGCTGCTGCGGCCGCTGGTGGCCCGGACCTGAAGGAAGGAACCTCTGTCCGGGCGGCCGGCGGGGCGGACCCGGGGCGGAGGTGGGAGCGATGCCGACGGTCGAGGCGCCCGAATATCAGGTGGAACGGCGCGTGGCCGTCGATCCGAAGACGACCGCGCTGATCGTGGTGGACATGCAGAACGACTTCGTCAGCGAGGGCGGGGCGCTGGTGGTCCCCCAGGCCCGGGAGACCGTTCCCGCCATCCGGCGCCTGCTGGCCCTGGCCCGGGGACACGGGATGGCGGTGTTTTTCACCCAGGACACCCACGATCCCGGGGACATCGAGTTCGCCATCTGGGGCCAGCACGTGGTGCGGGGCAGCTGGGGCTGGCAGATCGTGGACGACCTGGCTCCCCGGCCGGGGGAGCGGGTGATCCAGAAGCTGCGCTACGATGGGTTTTTCGGCACCTCCCTGGACCACGAGCTGCGCCTGCGGGGTGTGACCACCGTGATCGTGTGCGGCACCGTGGCCAACATCTGCGTCCTGCACACGGCCGGCAGCGCCGCGATCCGCGGGTACCGGGTGATCCTGCCCGTGGACGCCATCTCGGCGCTGACGCCCTTTGACCTGCAGGTGGCGATCCGGCAGACGTCGTTTTTGTACCGCGGGATCATCACCACATCCGATGCGATTCAGGTGGCGTCCTAGGGGCCGCGGCAGGCCCGGACCGACGCAGGGGAGGTGGCGGGTGGCTCGGGCGGGGCGGCTGGCGCGCAAGACCGGCCTCAGCTGGGGGCCGATTCTCCTCTACTTGGCCGTGGTGGCGGTGGCCACCGGCGGCCTGGTGGCGTGGGACGTGGCGTACCGGCGGAGGGAGGAGGAGGCCCGCCGGCCGCCGCCGCCGGAGGTGGTGGCCCGCAACCTGGTGGAGAACATCATCGGCCGCGGCTCCGTCAAGTCCCTGACGGTGGACGAAGGGGCCGGCACCGTGGACGTCACCTTCGAGTCGGCCACCTACCCCCCGGCCGCCCGGGCGCTGGTCAGCGGCGAGGTGGTGGCCCGCAACCTGGACCAGCTGCTGGTCGGCCTGCGGGTGACCCGGGGAGACCCCCTGGTGTACGTGCGCACCGAGGACGGCAAGGTGGTCCTGGGCGCCCAGGCCGAGTACACCGGGCGGGTGGTGGCGGTGCTGGTGAAGGCCGGCGACCGGGTCCAGGAGGGCCGGGCGATGGTGCTCATCGAGCCCGACGACAAGACCGCCGCCCGCAAGAACCTGGAAACCGAGGGCCTGCTGGCGTCCCAGGCCATCCTGTCCCAGCTGCCCTCCATCAAGACCGTGACGTCCCGGATCACCTACAAGGACGTCACGCTGGCCACCGTGGTGGGCACGCGCGGCGAGCGGGGGGTGACCACCACCTACCACCCCAGCCTGCAGTGACGGCGGCGCGGGGCGTCGGATGCCGTGGGGAGGACGGGTGGACGCCGCGGGGACGCGCGTGCGGGTTGAGATCGGCGAGCGCCTGAGCATTCCGGACGTGGTGCGGGTCGCCCGGGAGGGGGCGGAGGTCACCCTCTCGGCCCGGGCGCGGGAAAAGGTGGAGCATTCCCGCGCCGTGGTGGACCGGCTGCTCCGGCAGGGGCGCGTCGTCTACGGGATCACCACGGGCGTCGGCGACCTGGCCTCCGTCTCCATTTCCCCCGAGCAGGCCGCCCGCCTGCAGCTGAACGTGGTGCGCAGCCATGCCGCCGGCGTGGGGGAGCCGCTGCCCGAGGACGTGGTGCGCGCCATAATGCTCCTGCGCGCCCACACCCTGGCTCTGGGCTACTCGGGCGTCCGCCCCCAGATCGTGGACCTGCTGGTGGCGATGCTGAACCGGCGCGTCCACCCCGTCATCCCCTCCCAGGGCTCGGTGGGAGCCAGCGGCGACCTGGCCCCCCTGGCCCACCTGGCTCTGGCCCTGGCGGGAGAGGGGGAGGTGGTCGCGGACGGCCGCCGCCTGGCCAGCGGGGAGGCGCTGGCCCGGGCCGGGCTGCAGCCGGTGGCCCTGGCCGCCAAGGAGGGCGTGGCCCTCATCAACGGCACCCAGGGCATGACAGCCCTGCTCGCCCTCGCGGTCCACGACGCCCGGGCGCTGGCCACGGTGGCCGACATCAGCGGGGCCATGAGCTTTGAGGCCCTGCGGGGCCTGCCCGACGCCTTCGACCCGCTGCTGCAGCAGGTCCGTCCCCACCCGGGCCAGGCGGCCAGCGCCGCGAACCTGCGCCGGCTGATCGCCGGCAGCGAGATTCTGGCCCGGCCGCGGTCTGGGGCGAAGGTCCAGGACGCCTACAGTCTGCGGTGCATGCCCCAGGTCCACGGAGCGTCCCGGGACGCCATCGGCTACGCCGGCGGGGTGGTGGAGGTGGAGATGAACAGCGCCACCGACAACCCCCTGGTCTTTGCGGACGAGGACCGGGTGCTGTCCGGCGGCAACTTCCACGGCCAGCCGGTGGCGCTGGCCGCGGACCTGCTGGCCATCGCCGTCAGCGAGCTGGCCAGCATCAGCGAGCGCCGCATCGAGCGGCTGGTCAACCCCTACCTGTCGGGGCTGCCCGCCTTCCTGACATCCGACGGCGGCCTGCACTCGGGCCTGATGCTGGCCCAGTACACGGCCGCCGCCCTGGTGTCGGAGAACAAGGTCCTCTGCCACCCGGCCAGCGTGGACAGCATCCCCACCTCCGCCGGGCAGGAGGACCACGTGAGCATGGGCATGATCGCCGCCCGCAAAGCCGCCCGGGTCGTGGCGCACACGCGCCAGGTGCTGGCCATCGAGCTGGTGTGCGCGGCCCAGGCTCTGGAGTTTCACCGTCCGGCCCTGCCGGGAGCCGGGACCCGGGCCGCCTACGCCGCGGTGCGGGAGGTGGTCCCGCGGTTGGAGGAGGACCGGATCCTGGCGCCGGACCTGGCGGCCGCCGCCGCGCTCGTGCGCAGCGGCCGTCTGGTGGCGGCGGTGGCGGGCGCGGTGGGGGAGGTGCACTGATGGACGGAGGCGGCCGTCGCGTCGTACGCGCCCCCCGGGGCAGTCGCATCAGCTGCCGCGGGTGGCCCCAGGAGGCTGCTCTGCGCATGCTGATGAACAACCTGGACCCCGAGGTGGCCGAAAAGCCCGACGAGCTCATCGTCTACGGGGGA
The DNA here is from genome assembly GCA_037440005.1 of Armatimonadota bacterium. GTDB lineage: Bacteria > Sysuimicrobiota > Sysuimicrobiia > Sysuimicrobiales > Kaftiobacteriaceae > Calidihabitans. The sequence continues at coordinate 21,013 of JBBIUY010000021.1, forward strand.
ACGGGCAAGGCGGCCCGGAACTGGGAGTGCTTTGACGCCATCGTCGCCGCCCTGCAGGCGCTGGAGGACGACGAGACGCTGCTGGTCCAGTCGGGCAAGCCCGTGGGCGTCTTCCGGACCCACGAGTGGGCGCCCCGGGTCCTGATCAGCAACTCGATGCTGGTGCCCGCCTGGGCCACCTGGGAGACCTTCTGGCGGCTGGAGGCCCTGGGCCTGATGATGTACGGGCAGATGACCGCCGGCTCGTGGATCTACATCGGCACCCAGGGGATCCTGCAGGGGACCTACGAGACCTTCGCGGCGGTGGCCCGCACCCACTTCGGGGGAACGCTGCGGGGCCGGACGGTCCTCACAGCGGGGCTGGGCGGGATGGGGGGCGCCCAGCCCATGGCCATCACCATGAACGAAGGCGTGGCCCTGATCGTGGAGGTGGACCCCGCCCGCATCCACCGCCGGCTGACCCACGGGTGGGTGGACCACGCCACCGACGACCTGGACGAGGCCCTGCGGATGGTGGAGGAGGCCCGGCGGGCCGGGCGGCCCCGGTCGGTGGCGCTGCTGGGCAACGCCGCCCAGGTGTACCCGGAACTGGTGCGCCGCGGCGTGCGCTTCGACGTGGTCACCGACCAGACCTCCGCCCACGACCCCCTGGGCGGCTACATCCCCGAAGGCGTCACGGCCGAAGAAGCCCCGCGGCTGCGGCGGGAGCAGCCCGAGGACTACGTGCGCCGGGCGCGGGCGTCCATCGCCCGGCACTGCGAAGCCATGGTGGCGATGCGCCGGGCCGGCAGCGTGGTCTTCGACTACGGCAACAACCTGCGCGGCCAGGCCCGGGAGGCCGGGTACGCCGACGCGTTCAGCTATCCGGGGTTCGTGGAGGCGTACATCCGGCCCCTGTTCTGCGAAGGGAAGGGGCCGTTCCGGTGGGTGGCCCTGTCGGGCGACCCGGAGGACATTCGGGAGACGGACCGGGCGGTGCTGGAGCTGTTCCCCGACAACGTTTCGTTGAGCCGGTGGATCCGCCTGGCCGAGGAACGCGTGCCCTTCCAGGGCCTGCCGGCGCGCATCTGCTGGCTGGGGTACGGCGAGCGGGCGGCGGCCGGCCTGGCCTTCAACGACCTGGTGCGCCGGGGCCGGGTGCGGGCGCCCATCGTCATCGGCCGCGACCACCTGGACGCGGGATCGGTGGCGTCGCCGTACCGGGAGACCGAAGGGATGCGGGACGGGTCCGACGCGGTGGCCGACTGGCCGATCCTCAACGCCCTGATCAACGCCTGCGCCGGCGCCACGTGGGTGGCGGTCCACCACGGAGGCGGGGTGGGGATCGGCTACTCCATCCACGCGGGGCAGGTGGTGGTGGCCGACGGCACCGACCTGGGCGCCCGCAAGCTGGAGCGGGTGCTCACCACCGACCCGGGCACGGGCATCATGCGCCACGCCGACGCGGGGTACGAGGCGGCGATCGCCGCCGCCCGCCGGCACGGGTTGAAGATTCCCATGCTGCCCCGCACCCCGGGGTCGCCGTAGGGACGCGTCCGAGTCTGCGCGCAGGGGGGAGACCGTCGTGTACGCGCTCAACTTCTACTCCGCCGTGTTTGCCGAGCAGCTGCGGGACGGCCGGAAGACGGCCACCATCCGCCTGGGGGACAAGAGGGACAAGTATCGCCCGGGGCAGATCGTGTGGCTCACCGTGGGCCGCCGGTTCGGGACCCGCAAGAAGATTGCGGCGGCCATCGTGGACGCGGTGGAGGTGAAGGCCCTGCGGGATGTCACGCCGCGCGAGATCCAGCGCGACAACCCCGAGCTGCGCCGGCACGACGAGCTCATCGACTTCCTCACCAACATCTACGGGCGGGAGCGGCAGATCACGCTGGACGACACGGTGACGGTCATTCACTTCTCCCGGGTGGAGGAATAGGCCCGCCGGATCCGCCGCGTCAGGAGGGGACCGCCAGGGAGATGGCGCGGCCGGTGTGGCCCGAAATCCCCCAGTCCCGCTCGGCGTCGGAGACCTCCACCGAGGCAAACCCCGCGGCCCGCAGAGCTCCGCGGACCTCGACGTCGGAGTAGCACCTCTGGAGAAGGGTGAGGTCGGTGCGCCGCCAGCGGCCCTGGTCCGGCTGGAACAGGGCCAGCCGCACGGTGCCCACCTGCGTGGCAGGGTCGAAGTGGGAGCGGGCGGCCAGGACGTGGTCGTCGGCGATGATGCTGAACGACCCCCGCCACCGGACCCGGTAGCCCTCCTCGGTGTTCAGGTCGAAGAGAAACGTCCCCCCCGGCCGCAGCGCGCCGGCCACGTTGTGGAAGACCGTCTCCACGTCGCTGAGGTCCGGCAGGTGGTTGAGGCTGTCGTAGGTGGAGAGGACGGCGTCGAACACCGGCGGAGGAGCAAACCGGCGGACATCGACGCAGACGAACTGCGCTCCCGGCGCCAGTTGCCGGGCATAGCGCAGCAGCTCCCGGGAGCCGTCCGCGCCCGTGATCCGGTACCCCCGGGCCTGCAGAAGGCTGGCCAGCAGCCCGTTCCCAGCACAGATCCAGGATCCGACCGCCGGCGGGGACGCGGGGGAGGACCAGACGTTCCAGGACCGGCAGGATCCGGTGGGCGAACGCGTCCGGTCCGGAGGCCCAGTAGCGGTGGTAGAACCAGGCGAAGGGATCGTAGGCGGTCGCGGAAGACGCGTGGGCGTCAGGCATCGACATCCGCTTTTCTCCCGTCACCCGCGGGGCGCGCGGCCCCGCCTCCCCGTCCCGCGACGACAATCGGGGTCTGACCCCAAATTCCGTGGGTGTCGCTCGATCGTGTGACGCTCATCTGCGGCAGCTCCCCCGACAATCGGGGTCTGACCCCAAATGTCGTGTCGCGACCCGGCGGAGGCGCGCGCATGGATGGCTACGTCTCCTGGGCTCTCCCGCCGGCGGGGGAGGGCAGCAGGATGAACTCCGGGGGCACATGGCGGGCCAGGTAGATGGACGGCGCCGCCCGATAGAACCGCACGCCGGCTTCATGGGCCCGCCGCGCCAGCACCGTCACCACCACGGCGTCAGGGCTGTGGCGCTGTCCCACCGCCAGCGCGTCCTGGCGCGTCACCGACAGGTGTACGAACTGGCGGGATTGGGGCTGCAGCCCCTGGGTGCGGATGGCGTTCAGGGCGGCCGGCGTCGTCCCGTGGTACAGCCATTCGGGCGGGACCACCGGCGGGCCGGGGGTCTCCACCGGCACGCTGTGTCCGTAGCGGGCCCGGATGCGCTCGCCGGACACCTCGTACCGGCGGGGGTCCGAGCGGGCCACCGCGCGGATGCTGTCCGCGGTCACCCACGACCAGCCGGGCTGGCGGGCCAGGGCCGCCGCCAGAGTCTCGATCTCCACGTAGCCGGAAGGGTCCAGGGTGACGCCCACGCTCTCCGGCCGGTGGCGGAGGACCAGGGCCAGGAACCGGCTCAGTCGTTCCGTGCGGTCGCCAGGTCGCGCCGCAGGTCTCCGTCCTCGGTCCATGGCGTCGCTCGCCGCCGGGAGAGCTCCGGGGCGCCGCGGTGAACAGACCCGCGGCCGGCGCCCCGCGCCGGCCGGTCGGACAGTGGGCGAGTTCGCGGACGCCCCGCGGGCCTCCTGCGACATCGGCGCCCGAGGAGGACGGCGGGAGCGCACAGAACATACCTACGGTCCGCGCCCGGTCCGCCATCGCCCGCGGCCCGGACCGCCGGAGAACGCGCCGCACGCGTCGGCGCAGACGGGCCATGTCCAGGATCGTGGTCGAGTGCGTGCCCAACTTCAGCGAGGGACGTCGCCGCGACGTCATCGACGCCATCGCCGAGGAGGTCCGGCGGACGCCGGGCGTGCGCCTGCTGGACGTGCAGGCCGACGAGAGCCACAACCGCTGCGTCCTCTCCTTCGTGGGCGACCTGGCCGCGGTCTCCGCGGCCGTCCTGGCGGCCGCCCGGCGGGCGGTGGAGCTCATCGACATGCGGGTCCACCGGGGCGAGCACCCGCGCCTGGGGGCCGTGGACGTCATCCCCCTGGTGCCCATCGCCGGCGTGACCATGGACGAGTGCGTGGCCGCCGCGCGGGAGCTGGGCAGGCGCCTGTGGGAGGAGCTGCGCGTGCCCGTGTACTTTTACGCCGAGGCCGCCACCCGGCCGGAGCGGCGGCGGCTGCCGGACATCCGCAAGGGCGAGTTCGAGGGCCTGGCGGCCAAGATGGCCGACCCCGGGTGGGCGCCCGACGTGGGGGATCCCCGGCCGCACCCCACCGCGGGGGCCGTGGTGGTGGGAGCGCGCCGGCCGCTGATCGCCTTCAACATCAACCTGACCACCGACGACGTGGAGGTGGCCAAACGCGTCGCCCGGGCCGTCCGGGAGAGCAGCGGGGGCCTGGTCAACGTCCAGGCCATGGGCGTGACCAGCGAGAGCGGCCGGGCCCAGGTGTCCATGAACCTGCTGGACCACACCCGCACGCCCCTGTACCGGGCCTTCGAACTGGTCCGCACCGAAGCCGCCCGGTACGGGGTGGAGGTGCAGGAGAGCGAGGTCGTGGGGCTGATTCCCCTGGATGCGGTGGCCGACGTGGCGCGGTTCTACCTGCGGCTGCGCGACTTCCGCCGCGACCAGATCCTGGAAGCGAAGCTGATGGAATGAGCGTCCGGCGGGACCCGGCCCTGGCATGAAGATCGAGGCGGACCTGGTGGTGGTGCACGCGGCCCAGCTGCTGACCGTGGCCGGACCCAATCACGTCCCCCGCACCGGACAGGCTCTGGCGGATCCGGGGATCGTCCGCGACGGCGCGGTCGCCGCCGCCGAGGGAGTCGTGGTGGCCGTCGGGCCCACGGCCCAGGTGCTGGACGAGGTGGCGCCCGCCCCGGGCGCGGAGGTGATCGACGCCTCGGGCCGGGTGGTCCTGCCCGGATTCGTGGACCCGCACACCCACCTGATCTTCGCCGGCTCGCGGGAGGACGAGTTCGAGCTGCGCCTGCGGGGGGCCCGCTACCAGGACATCCTGGCGGCGGGGGGCGGCATCCTGGCCACGGTGGCCGCCACCCGGGCCAGCAGCGAGGACCGGCTGGTGGACCTGGCCCGCCCGCGGGCCGACGGCATGCTGTCCCACGGAACCACCACGGCGGAGGTCAAAAGCGGCTACGGGCTGACGGTGGAGGACGAGCTGAAGTGCCTGCGGGCGATCCACCGCCTGTCGGCGTCCCACGACCTGGACCTGGTCCCCACCTTCCTGGGCGCCCACGCGGTCCCCCCCGAGTACGCCGGCGACCCCGACGGCTACGTGCGGCTGGTGACGGAGGAGATGATCCCGGCGGTGGTGGAGGAGGACCTGGCGGAGTTCTGCGACGTGTTCTGCGACGACGGGGCGTTTACGCCGGAGCAGGCGCGCCGGGTGCTGCGGGCGGGGGCGGACGCGGGGTTGCAGCCCAAGATCCACGCCGACGAGTTCGCCGACACCGGCGGCGCGCGTCTGGCGGCGGAGGAGGGGGCGATCTCCGCCGATCACCTGCTGCGGTCGTCCGACGACGGCCTGCGGGCCCTGGCGGCCGCGGGCACGGTGGCGGTGCTGTGCCCGACCACGGCGCTGGTCCTGGGGCTGCCCTACGCCCGGGCCCGGGCCATGGTGGACCTGGGCGTGGCGGTGGCGCTGGCGTCGGACTTCAACCCCGGGACCTCGCCCACCTACGCCATGCCGCTGGTGATCGCCCTGGCGTGCGCGGGGATGCGCCTGACGCCCGCGGAGGCCATCGTGGCCGCCACCATCAACGCCGCCCACGCCATCGGGATGGCCGACGAGGTGGGCAGCCTGGAACCGGGCAAGGCGGCGGACCTGGTGGTGGTGGACGCGCCCGACTACCGGCACCTCGCCATGCAGGCCGGGGTGCAGTTGATTCGCACGGTCGTCAAGCGCGGCCGGGTGGTGCGCCGATGAGGAGGCTGCCGGTGCGGGAGTTTCTGGACCGGCTGGCCTCGGCCGATCCCACCCCCGGCGGGGGAACCGCGGCGGCGGTGGCGGGAGCGGCGGCCGCGGCGCTGCTGGGGATGGTGGCGCGGCTGTCGATCGGCAAGGGGGGCGACGACGCGGCCTTCGGCCAGGCCGCCGCGTCCGCCGACGCCGAGCGCGACGCCCTGCTGGACCTGGCCGAGCGGGACGCGGAGGCGTTCGACGCGGTGATCCGGGCCATGCGGCTGCCGCGGGGGGACCCGCAGGAGCGGGCGCGCCGCCAGGAGGAGATCCAGCGGGCGCTGCGGGAGGCCGCAGACGTCCCGCTGGAGGTGGCGACGCGGTGCGCGTCCCTGCTGGACCTGGCGGCGGGACTGGCGCGCACCGGGGCGCCGGCGGCCACGAGCGACGTGGGGGTGGCCGTGCTGCTGGCCTATGCCGCGGCCACCGGCGCCCTCTTCAACGTCCGGACCAACCTGGCCTCCCTGCGGGATCCCGCCTACGTGGCCCAGACCGCCGAGCAGGTCCGGGCGCTGCTGCAGCGGGCCGAGGTGGTGCGGGACGAGGCCCTGGCCGCCGTCGAGCAGCGGCTGGGGCCCGTGCCGGTTCCTCCGGCCCGGCCCGACCCGACGTCTCCTGCGGCGGGCGACCCTCCGGCGTCCGGCGGCCGCCCCGGGCGGCGGGGGTGAGCGGTGGACGCGGGCGACCACATCGTGCTGGCGGGCATGCGCTTTTTCGGCTACCACGGGGTCCTTCCCGAGGAGCGCAGCCGGGGGCAGGAGTTCGTGGTGGACGTGGACCTGCAGGTGGACCTGCGGCCCGCCGGGGAAGCCGACGACCTCGCCGCCACCGTGGACTACCGCCGGGTCTACGACGTCGTCCGGGAAGTGGTGGAGGGGCCGCCGCGGCAGTTGCTGGAGGCGCTGGCCGAGGCGGTGGCCGCGCGCCTGCTGGGGCTGGCGCCGGTGCAGGCCGTCCGGGTGCGCGTGCGCAAGCCGTCGGTTCCCCTGCCCGGCCCCCTCGACCACGCCGCCGTCGAGATCGTCCGCCACAGGGGCCCTGACCCTCACCGCCCCCACGACGAACCCCCGGCTCCGGAGCCGGGACGGCGCGCCGGCGACCCCGCCGGATCCCCGCGGCCTTCTGACGCGCACGATGCGGGTCCCCGGCATCGAATCACCGCCTCCGGCGTCTTCCTGGGCCTGGGGTCCAACCTGGGCGACCGGGTGCGGCTGGTGGAGCAGGCGCTGGCGGCTCTGGAGGGATCGGGTCGGGTGCGGGTGGTGCGCCGCTCGTCGCTGTACGAGACGGCTCCGGTGGGCAGGACCGACCAGCCCGCCTTTGTGAACATGGTGGCTCTGGTGGAGACCGACCTGCCTCCTGCCGACCTGCTGGCGCTGGCGCACGAGGTGGAGCGGTCGCTGGGCCGGGTGCGCGGGGAACGGTGGGGTCCGCGCCCCATCGACATCGACATCCTGCTGTACGGCGATGTGGTGGTGGACGCTCCGGGGCTGGTCATCCCGCACCCGGAGATCACCCGCCGGCGCTTTGTCCTGGAGCCGTTGCTGGAGATCGCCCCCCACGCCGCCCTGCCCGACGGCAGGCGGCTGGACCAGTTCGTTGCGCAGGTGCGCGACCAGGCTGTCCGCCGGCTGTCCCCATGACCGGGGACCGCCTGCTCTACCGGCCCGCCCGGGCGGCCCAGGAGCGCCTGCTGCCCGACGGGGCGCCGGTGGTGGCGGTGGAGGGGCCCATCGGGGTGGGCAAGACCACCCTGGCCCGGCGCCTGGGAACCGCCTTAGGGGCGGTGGTGATCCTGGAGGTGGTGGAGGAGAACCCGTTTCTCGCCCGGTTCTACCAGGACATCCGGGCCGTGGCCTTCCAGACCCAGATCTTCTTCCTGCTCAGCCGCTACCGCCAGCAAGACGCCGTCCGTCAGGCCCGGGCCCGGGGTGAGCGGGTGGTGACCGACTACATCTTCGCCAAAGACCGGCTGTTCGCCCGGCTGACCCTGGACCCCCGGGAGCTGGACCTGTACGAGCAGCTGTATGCCGTCCTGGCCCCGCGCACCGTGACCCCCTCCCTGGTGGTGTACCTGACGGCGCGCCTGGAGACGCTGCTGGACCGCATCGCCCGCCGCGGCCGCCCCTTCGAGCGGGCGCTGCAGCCCGCGTACCTGGCGCGGCTGTGCCGGGCTTACGAGGAGTTCTTCGACGCCTACGACGACGCGCCGGTGCTGCGGGTGGACACGGACCGGGTGGACATCTTCAACGAGGCGGACCTGGGCGAGATCCTGGGCTATGTGGCGCGGGCCGGGGTGCGGGTACAATGAGACCGCGCGGCGGTCCGGCCCGGGCGGGCCGGGCCGTCCCGGCACGGACGCGGTCCGACCGCGCGGCCGGCACGGGAGGAGGGGGCCGTGGCCTGGTTCGTGGCGGTGAGCGGCAACATCGGCGCGGGCAAGTCCACCCTGACCGCCGCCCTCAGCCGGCTGCTGGGCTGGCGGGCCTGCTACGAGGCGGTGGACGACAACCCCTACCTGCCGGACTTCTACGCCGACATGCGGCGGTGGAGCTTCCCCCTGCAGGTGTACTTTCTCAGCCGGCGGTTTCAGCACCACCAGGAGATCGCCCGCTCTTCGGTGCCGGTGATCCAGGACCGGACCATCTACGAGGACGCGGAGATCTTCGCCCGCACCCTCTACCTCCAGGGCCTGATGGAGGAGCGGGACTTCCGCACCTACTACGACCTGTTCACCGCCATGGTGGGCCTGCTGCGTCCGCCGGACCTGATCCTGTACCTGCGGGCGTCGGTGCCGACGCTGCTGGAGCGCATCCGGCGCCGGGGCCGGGAGTACGAGCGGCGCATTCCTCCCGCCTACCTGGCCCAGCTCGACGAGCGGTACCGGGGGTGGGTGGGCCGCTTCACCCTGTGTCCCATCCTCACCGTGGACGCCGACCGCCTCGACCTGGACCGCCTGGAGCCCCTGGCGGAGGAGGTCCGGTCCCGCCTGCAGGCCTCCGGGATGGCGCAGGCGGATCCGGATCCTGCAGGCCGGAGGGGAGCATGGCAGACCTGACCGCGGGCGCGCTGGCGGCGCGGCTGCGCACACGCGCGTTCGGACGCCCGCTGGTCGTCCTGGACCAGGTCGGGTCCACCAACGACCGGGCGCGGGAGCTGGCGGACGCCGGCGCGGGGGAGGGCACCACGGTCATCGCCCGGGTACAGACCGGCGGCCGGGGCCGGCACGGCCGCCGGTGGGTCTCCCCGGCCGGGGGGCTGTGGATGTCGGTGGTCCTGCGCCCGGGCCTTCCCGTGCCGCAGTGGCCGCTGGCGGGGTTTGCGGCGGCCCTGGCAGCCGCCGACGCCGTCCAGGAGGTGGCCGGGGTGTCCGCCGGCCTGAAGTGGCCCAACGACCTGGTGGTCGCCGGCCGCAAGCTGGGCGGCGTCCTGGTGGAGGCGGCCGGCTCCGCGGCCGTCGTCGGAGTGGGCGTCAACGCCGACATAGACCCGGACGCCCTGCCCGCCGACCTGCGGCGGACGGCCACGACCCTGCGGGCCCTCACCGGGACCGGGGTGGACCTGGCGGCGCTGGCCGCGCGGCTGCTGGAACACTTCGAGGAGTACTACGGCCTGCTGCACCAAGACCCCGCCGCCGTGGTGGCCGCTTGGCGCCGCCGGAGCGTCACCCTGGGCCAGCCGGTGCGGACCACCGGGGGGCGGGAGGTGGAGGGCGTGGCCGAGGACGTGGACGGTACAGGCGCCCTGCTGGTCCGCACCGAGGCCGGACTGGTGCGGGTGGTGGCCGGCGAGGTGTCGCTGCGGCCCGCGCCGGAGGCGGGGGAGTGACGGCCGTGCCCCAGATCACCGACGTGCCGGGACTGAGCGTCGGCCATGCCACCGACCTGCAGGCCGCCACCGGGTGCACCGTGGTCCTCTGCGAGCGGGGGGCGGTGGCCGGGGTGGACGTGCGGGGGTCGGCGCCCGGGACCCGGGAGACGGACCTGCTGCGGCCCATGACGCTGGTGGAGCGGATCCACGCCGTCCTCCTGACCGGCGGCAGCGCGTTCGGCCTCGCCGCCGCCGACGGCGTGATGCGGTTCCTGGAAGAGCGGGGGGTCGGCTACGACGTCCGCGTCGCCAAGGTCCCCATCGTCCCCGCCGCGGTGATCTTCGACCTGGCGGTGGGCAGCCCGCTGGTGCGGCCGGACCCGGCCATGGGCTACGCCGCGGCCCGGGCGGCGTCGGCCGGCCCGGTGGAGGAGGGCACCGTCGGTGCCGGCACCGGGGCCACCGTGGGCAAGCTGGGCGGACACGCCACGGCCATGAAGGCGGGCGTGGGCACGTGGGCGCTGCGGCTGCCCGGGGACGTGGTGGTGGGCGCCCTGGCGGTGGTCAACGCCTTCGGGGACGTCCTCGACGACCGGACCGGGCAGATCCTGGCCGGTGCGCGGGATCCGGCCAGCGGACGCTTTCTGGACACCGCCCGGGCGCTGGTGGGCGGGGCGCGGCCGGCGGGGCCGGCCACCAACACCACCCTGGCGGTGGTGGCCACCAACGCCCGGCTGACCAAGGAGCAGGCCAACAAGCTGGCCCAGCTGGGCCACGACGGCCTGGCCCGGGTGATCTCGCCCGTCCACACCCTGTTTGACGGGGACACCGTGTTCGCCCTGTCCACCGGCGCCGCCGACGCCGACCCGCTGGCCCTGGGCGCCGCCGCCGTGGAGGCCGTGGCGGAGGCGGTCAAGCGCGCGGTGCGGCTGGCTCGGGGCCTGGGGGGCATTCCCGGCCTGGCCGACTCCTGACCGCCGGCCGCCGGGTGTGGTACAGTACAGGAAGAGCCGGCACCTTCTGCGGGCCGGACTCCCGAACTGAGCCCCATCTTGAGGCTCCGTCCGGTACTCGAAGAGACTGGAACGGAGGGAGATCATGGCGCAGCCCGGAATTGCCCCGTCCGCCCTGCGGAGGGGGCTTCGTCTGTCCGCCCGGGACATCTCCGTGACCGGTGCCCTGGGAGCGGTGGCGGCCCTGCTGGGCATGGTGCCGGGGCTGGGATTCATCCCCGCGCCCACCCCGGCGGGAGCGGCCACCACCATGCACATCCCCGCCATCGTCGCCGGCGTGCTGGAGGGCCCGGTGGCCGGGGCCCTGGTGGGCGGGATCTTCGGCTTCTTCAGCTTCATACGGTCCACCACCCCGATCTTCAAGAACCCCGTCATCGCCTTCGGTCCGCGGATCCTCATCGGCGTCGCCGCCGCCGTGGTGTTCGCGGCCCTGCAGCGGCGGTACGCCCGCGGCCTGGCGGCGGTGGTCCTGGGGGCCGGCATCTTCACCATCCTGGGACCGGGCGCCGCGCGCTTTGAGGAGGCCTTCGCCGCCGGGAAGATCGCGCCCAGCTGGCTGATCGCCGCCTACCACGCGGTGGCGTCTGTCACCGCCATCCGGCCGTGGCTGTCGGCGGGGGCGGGGGCGGCCGCCGCCGGTCTGGCCTACGCCGCCCTGGGCGGTCCCAACGCGGCGCCGGCGGCCGCCGCGGTGGCGGGCACGCTGACCAACACGGTGGGGGTGCTGACCCTGATGGTGGCCTTCGGCTACATCCCCGCCGGAGCCGCGTTCGTCATCGGCGCCACCCACGGGCTGCCGGAGGTGGTGCTGGCGGTGGTGGTGACGGTACCGGTGTACCGGGCGGTGGAGGCGGCGCGAGGGCGGGGGCGCTAGCGCACCGGCGCGCGGCGGGCGTGCGGGCGCGCGATGCGCCCGAGCGAGGCGGGCGGCGATGCTGCTGGCCCTGAACATCAACAACACCCAGATCAAGGTGGGCGTCTACCGGGGCGCGGACCTGGTGGTCCACTGGCGTCTGGCCACGGTCCTGGAGCGCACCGACGACGAGTACGCCATGCTGCTGCGGGACCTGTTCTCCCACGCCGGGCTGGCCTTCGCCGGGGTGGAGGCGGCCGCCATCTCCTCGGTGGTCCCGCCCCTCACCGACGTCTTCGACCGCCTGTGCCGGCGGTACTTCGGCGTGGCGCCCCTGGTGGTGGGGCCCGGGGTGCGCACCGGGATGCGGATCCTCTACGAGAACCCCAAAGAGGTGGGCGCCGACCGCATCTGCAACGCGGTGGCGGTGTACGCCCGCTACGGTGGACCCGCCATCGTGGTGGACTTCGGCACCGCAACCACCTTCACCGCCGTGTCGGCCGAGGGAGACTTCCTGGGCGGCGCCATCGCGCCCGGCATCGGCATCTCGGTGGACGCCCTGGCCGAGCACACCGCCCAGCTCCCCCGCATCGAGCTGACCAAGCCCCGGACCGTGATCGGCCGCTCCACGGTGGCGGCCATGCAGGCGGGCATCATCTACGGCTTCGTGGGGCAGGTGGAGGAGATCATCCGCCGGATGCGGGCGGAGTTGGGCGGCCCGGCGGTGGTGGTGGCCACCGGCGGGTGGGCCGAGCTCATTGCCGACGAGTGCCGGTCCATCGACCACCTGGACCCGCTGCTGACCCTGGAGGGGCTGCGGCTCATTCACGAGCGCACCCGCGCCCCGGTCCGGGGGGCCGACGCGTAGCCCGGCCGCGCCGCCCGCACCTGCAGGAATCCCCGTCCGGGGCGCGTAGTACCAGCCGGGTGCTCCCATGAAGGTCAAACGGGTCGTCTCGGTGAGCCTGGGCAGCAGCACCCGCGACCACCGGGTGGAGCTGGAGGTCCTGGGGCAGCGGGTGATCATCGAGCGCATCGGGACCGACGGCGACGTGCGCAAGGCCCAGCGGCTGCTGGAGGAGCTGGACGGCACCGTGGACGCCCTGGGGCTGGGGGGGACCGACCTCTACCTGACCGCCGGGTCCCGGCGCTACCGGATCCGGGAGACGGCCCGCCTGGTCCGCAACGTTCGCCGGACGCCGTTCGTGGACGGCGGCGGGCTGAAGGCGTCCTGGGAGCGGTGGCTGATCACCGAGTACCTCCCGACCCGGCGCGGCCTGTCCTTCCGGGGGCGGCGCGTCCTGCTGGTGTCCTCGGTGGACCGCTACGGGATGGCGGAAGCCTTCGCCCTGGCCGGCGCCGACACCATTTTCGGCGACTTCCTGTTCGCCCTGGGGCTGCCCATCCCCCTGCGCTCGCTGACCTCGGTGAAGATCCTGGCCGCGCTGATCCTGCCGTGGCTGACCCAGGCGCCCATCCGCTGGCTGTACCCGACCGGCAAGAAGCAGGAGCAGATCACCCCGCGGTGGGAGCGGTACTACCGGTGGGCGGAGGTGGTGGCCGGCGACTTTCACCTCATCCGGAGGTACATGCCGGCGGACCTGCGGGGCAAGGTCATCCTCACCCAGACCATCACCCGCGCCGACCTGGAGGAACTGCGCCGCCGCGGCGTGTGGCTGCTGGTCACCGACGGTCCGGACATGGGCGGGCGGGCGTTTGCCACCAACGTGCTGCAGGGGGTGATCGTCGCCCTGCTGGAGCGCCCGCCCGAGGCCATCTCGCCCGAGGAGTACCTGCAGACCGCGCTGCGGGCCGGCTTCGAACCCGGCTTCTACGAGCTCAACCCGGACCTGGCGCCGCCGTGGGCCCCGGCCCGCCCGGCCCCCGCGCCCGCGCCATGACGTCCCCGCCCGCCCCCCGGCCCCCCGCTCCCGGACCGGCGGACCCGGCGGCCGCCGAGGTCGGCCGCTTCGCCTTCATCCTCCACCCCCTGCGGGTGGAGGACTTCGCCCGCCGGTACCCGCTGACCCGCCGCCTGCCGGCGCGCCTGGTCGAGGAGGCGTTCCGGTGGGTCCCGCCCCGGCGGGTGTCCCGGATCACCGGCATCCGCTCGGCCACCGGGGCGCGGGCGGAGGGGTGGTTCATCGGCCTGCCGCTGACGCCCCGCACGCTGCTGCACTCCCCGGTGGAGTTCGCCTACCGCCGCATCATCCAGGCGGGCCGCCTGGCCGAGGCCCTGGGGGCGCGCATCGTCGGACTGGGCGCGTTCACCAAGATCGTCGGCGACCGCGGGCTGACCGTGGCGCGCCACCTCGGCATCCCCGTCACCACCGGCAACAGCTACACCGCCGCCACGGCCGTGGAAGGGGCCCTGCTGGCGGCCCGGCGGATGGCCCTCGACCCCGCCGACGCCACCGTGGCCGTGGTGGGGGCGACGGGCTCCATCGGCACGGCCTGCAGCCACCTGCTGGCGCGGGAGGCGGGGCGGCTGCTGCTGGTGGCCCGCACCCGGGAGGCCCTGGAGGCCCTGGCTGACCGGCTGCGGGGCGGCCGGGCACAGGTGGAGGTGGGGACCGACGTGCGCCAGGCGGTGCGGGCCGCCGACGTGGTGCTGGCCGTCTCGTCGGCCACCGACGTGCTGATCGAGCCCGAGGACCTGCGGCCGGGGGCGGTGGTGTGCGACGTGGCGCGCCCGCGCAACGTCTCCCGCCTGGTGTACGAACGGCGGGACGACGTGCTGGTCATCGACGGCGGCGTCATCCAGGTCCCCGGCGACGTGGACTTCGGCTTCGACTTCGGGTTCCCGCCCAAGATGTGCGAGGCCTGCATGGCCGAGACCATCCTGCTGGCCCTGGAGCGCCGCTACGAGCCGTTCACCCTGGGCCGGGAGGTGGACCTGGCCCGGGTGGAGGAGATCGCCGCCCTAGCCCGCCGCCACGGCTTCGGCCTGGCGGGCCTGCGCCGCTTCGAGCGGGCCATCGACGACGGCGAAATCGAGCGGATCCGCCGGGCCGCCCGCCGCGCGGGCGCGGCCAGTCGCGCTTGACGGCCGGCGGGACCATGGGCTATACTGCGTGCCGCCGAGGACGGCAGACCCTCGGCGTTCGGTTGCCACAATCGCACAGCAGGCGGCGGGGGCGCTGTAGGCCGGTCGGCCTACGGTGTTTTATCTTCACCCCGTCCGGGAGCGTCGGCGATGGCAGAGGCGGACAAGGAAACCATCCTCACCCCGGAAGGCCTCCGACGGCTGGAGGAGGAACTGGAGCACCTCAAGACCGTCCGGCGCAAGGAGGTCGCCGAGCGCATCAAGCAGTCCAAGGCCTTCGGCGACCTGATGGAGAACTCGGAGTACGAGGACGCCAAGAACGAGCAGGCCTTCGTGGAGGGGCGGATCCTGCAGCTGGAGCAGTTGCTGCGCACCGCCCGGGTGGTGGACAACCACGGGGTGCCGCCCGACCAGGTCACCGTGGGGTCCACGGTGCGGGTGAAGGACCTCGGCACCGGGGAGGAGATCACCTACATGATCGTGGGCACCGCCGAGGCCGACCCCGCCCGGGCGCGGATCAGCAACGAGTCGCCCGTGGGCCGGGCGCTGCTGGGCCGGCGCGCCGGGGACGTGGTGGAGGTGGCGGCGCCGGCGGGCCGGATCCGGTACCGCATCCTGCAGGTGGCCCACTGACCCGGGCGGTCCGCCGGGGCCGCTCCGGGCAGGGACGCAGGCCCTGCCCGGTCTTATTTTTCTGCGGCGGGGCACACTGTCCATGCGGGGCCGTGCGGGAGGGGAATTTGACCCGGTTTTTCGGCGTAGGATAAGATGAAACCGGTCCCCGACGCGGGAGCCCAGCAGGAGGGACCTGCGCCGGGGCAGAACAGGAAGGGCTAAAGCAGGCTCCGGGTCACCTGACTGCTTCGCCCCGCGAAGAGGTCGGGACAGCGACTCCGCAGCCCCCGCGGTTGTGGCGGAGAGGAGGACGCTGTCGCAATGTTCGAGCGGTTCACCGAGCGCGCCCGCCGGGTGATCATCCTCGCCCAGGAAGAAGCCAAGCGCCTCAATCACAGCGCCGTGGGGACCGAGCACATCCTCCTGGGGATCATCCGGGAGGGGGAGGGGGTCGCCAGCAAGGTGCTGGAGAGCCTCAACATCTCCCCCGAGCGGGTGCGGGCGGAGATCGAGAGCGCCATCGGCCGCGGGGACCGCGCCCCCTACGAGGAGGTGGCGTTCACCCCCCGGGCCAAGAAGGTCCTGGAGCTGGCCCTGGACGAGGCCCGCCGGCTGGGCCACAACTACATCGGCACCGAGCACCTGCTCCTGGGGCTGATCCGGGAGGGGGAGGGGGTGGCCGCCCGGGTCCTGGAGGCCATGGGCGCCGACCTGGAGCGGGTGCGCGCCCAGGTGGTCTACCTGCTGGGCGAGGAAGGCACCACCACCTACACCAAGCAGGCCAGCAAGACCCCCACCCTGGACGAGTTCGGCCGCGACCTCACCAAGCTGGCCCGGGAGGGCAAGCTGGACCCGGTCATCGGCCGGGAGCGCGAGATCGAGCGCGTCATCCAGGTCCTGTCCCGCCGGACCAAGAACAACCCCGCCCTCATCGGGGAGCCCGGGGTGGGCAAGACGGCCATCACCGAGGGCCTGGCCCAGCGCATCGTCCGGGGCGACGTGCCCGACGTCCTGCGCAACAAGCGGGTGGTGCAGCTGGACCTGGCGGCGCTGGTGGCGGGCACCAAGTACCGCGGCGAGTTCGAAGAGCGCATGAAGAAGGTGATGGACGAGATCCGCAAGGCCCAGAACGAGGTCATCCTGTTCGTGGACGAGCTGCACACCCTGGTGGGCGCCGGCGCCGCCGAGGGGGCCATCGACGCCAGCA
This sequence comes from Armatimonadota bacterium, assembly GCA_037440005.1. GTDB lineage: Bacteria > Sysuimicrobiota > Sysuimicrobiia > Sysuimicrobiales > Kaftiobacteriaceae > Calidihabitans. The sequence continues at coordinate 37,513 of JBBIUY010000021.1, forward strand.
ACATCCTCAAGCCCGCCCTGGCCCGGGGCGAGCTGCAGTGCATCGGGGCCACCACCCTGGACGAGTACCGCAAGTACGTGGAGCGGGACGCCGCCCTGGAGCGGCGGTTCCAGCCCATCCTGGTGAGCGAGCCGACGGTGGAGCAGACCATCGAGATCCTCAAGGGCCTGCGGGAGCGCTACGAGGCCCACCACGGCGTCACCATCAGCGACGAGGCCCTGGTGGCCGCCGCCACCCTGGCCGAGAAGTACATCGCCGACCGGTTCCTGCCCGACAAGGCCATCGACCTGATGGACGAGGCGGCCAGCAAGATCCGCCTGCAGGCCTCCTTCCTGCCCCAGGAGGTCCGGCAGGCGGTGGAGCGGGTGGAGCGGGTCCGGCGCGAGAAAGAGGAGGCCATCAAGAGCCAGGACTTCGAGAAGGCGGCGCTGCTGCGGGACAAGGAGAAGGTGCTGCGCCAGAAGCTGGAGGAGCTGGAGTCGTCCTGGAAGCGGGAGAAGGGCCGCGACATCAGCACCGTCACCGCCGAGGACATCGCCGACGTGGTGTCCTCGTGGACCGGCATCCCGGTGACCCGCCTGGTGGAGGAGGAGACCCAGCGGCTGCTGCGCATGGAGGAGTCCCTCCACGAGCGGATCGTGGGCCAGGAGGAGGCCGTCAGCGCGGTGGCCAAGGCCGTCCGGCGCGCCCGGACGGGGCTGAAGGACCCCCGCCGGCCCGTGGGGTCGTTCATCTTCCTGGGCCCCACCGGGGTGGGCAAGACCGAACTGGCCCGGGCGCTGGCCGAGTTCCTCTTCGGAGACGAGAACGCCCTGATCCGCATCGACATGTCCGAGTACAGCGAGCGGCACACCATCAGCCGCCTGGTGGGCTCCCCGCCCGGGTACGTGGGCTACGAGGAGGGCGGCCAGCTCACCGAGGCGGTGCGGCGGCGGCCCTACTCGGTGGTGCTGTTCGACGAGATCGAGAAGGCCCACCCGGAGATCTTCAACGTCCTGCTGCAGATCCTGGACGACGGCCGCCTGACCGACGCCCAGGGCCGCACCGTGGACTTCAAGAACACCGTCATCATCATGACCAGCAACGTGGGGGCGCCGGTCCTGGAGAAGGAGGTGGCCATCGGCTTCCGGCCCGTCCGGGACGAGCAGGAGGCCCTGGAGACCGCCTACGCCCGGATGAAGGAGCGCATCACCGACGAGCTGCGGCGCACCTTCCGCCCGGAGTTCCTCAACCGGATCGACGAGATCATCATTTTCCGGCCGCTCACCAGCCAGCAGATCAAGGCCATCGTGGACATCCTCATCGCCCGGGTCCGCCGCGAGCTGCGGGGCCAGAACATGGACCTGGAGCTCACCGAGGCGGCCAAGGAGCTGCTGGCCCGGGAGGGCTTCGACCCCACCTTCGGCGCCCGGCCTCTGCGCCGGACCATCCAGCGCCTGGTGGAAGACCAGCTGTCCGACGAGCTGCTGCGGGGCAGCTTCCGGTCCGGGGACACGGTGGTGGTGGACGCCCGGGAGGACCGCATCGTCTTCGAGCGCAAGCGCCAGCCCGAGCCGGCGCTGAAGGGGGACTGACCCCGCAGGAGGTCCGGTGCCGCCGGAAGACCGGGGGGCCCGGCGCGGAGCCGGGCCCCCGGCGTGTCTGCGATGACCAGGGTCCGCTGGCAGTACGTCTGTCAGTCCTGCGGGTACGCCTCGCCCAAGTGGCTGGGCCGGTGCCCCTCCTGCGACGCCTGGAACACCTTCGTGGAGGAGGCGGCGGGGGAGGTCCCGCCCGCCCGCCCGGCCGGCCCGGCGGCGGTGCCGGTGCCGGTGACCGAGGTGTCGTCCGCAGGTCCGTCCCGGCTGTCCACGGGGATCGGCGAGTTGGACCGGGTCCTGGGGGGAGGGCTGGTGCCGGGGTCGGTGGTCCTCATCGGCGGGGACCCGGGCATCGGCAAGTCCACGCTGCTGCTGGCGGCCTGCCAGCGCCTGGCCGGAGGCGGGCGGACGGTCCTGTACGTCAGCGCCGAGGAGTCCCTGGCCCAGGTCAAGATGCGGGCCGACCGGCTGGGGGTGGCCGACCCCCGGCTGCTGCTGCTGTCCGAGACCGACCTGGACGCGGTCCTGGCCGCGTGCGAGCGGGTGCGGCCGGAGGCGGTGGTGGTGGACTCCATCCAGACCGTGGCGGTCCGGGACCTGCCGTCCTCGCCGGGCAGCGTGGGGCAGGTCCGGGAGTGCACCGCCGGGCTGGTGCGCCTGGCCAAGGGGCGGGGCGTGGCCGTGCTGATCGTCGGCCACGTGACCAAAGAAGGCCAGCTGGCGGGGCCGCGGGTGCTGGAGCACATGGTGGACACGGTGCTGTACTTTGAGGGCGACCGCCACCACGCCTACCGCATCCTGCGGGCCACCAAGAACCGCTTCGGGTCCACCAACGAGATCGGGGTCTTCGAGATGACCGCCGGCGGCCTGCGGGAGGTGGTCAACCCGTCGGCGGCGTTCCTGTCGGGGCGGGCGCCCGACGCGCCCGGCTCGGTGGTGGTGGCCGCCCTGGAGGGGACGCGGCCGCTGCTGGTGGAGGTCCAGGCCCTGGTGACCCCCACGGTCTTCGGCACGCCCCGGCGCACCGCGTCGGGGGTGGACTACAACCGCCTGGTGGTCCTGCTGGCGGTCCTGGAAAAACGCGCCGGGCTGCACCTGTCCGGCTACGACGTGTACGCCAGCGCCGCCGGCGGCGTCACCCTGGACGACCCGGCCGCCGACCTGGGGATCGCCGGGGCGGTGGCCAGCAGCCTGCGCAACCGGCCGGCCGATCCGGCCGCGGTGGCCGTCGGCGAGGTGGGGCTGGCGGGGGAGGTGCGGGCGGTGCCCCAGCTGGAGGTGCGGGTGCAGGAGGCGGCGCGGCTGGGGTTCCGCCGCTGCCTGGTGCCCCCCTCCTCCGGCGCGGCCGCGCGCGACATCGAGGTGGTGGAGGTCGCCAGCCTCTCCGAGGCCCTGGAACGCCTGATACCTTAAGACGTGACGGGATCCGAGATCCGCGATCAGGGATCAGGGATCCGGGATCAGGGATCAGAGCCCTTCTCCCTTTTCCCTTTTCCCTTTTCCCTCTTCCCTACGTCAGATTGAACACCCCGAGGGCGCTGACGCGGGCGTGCTCTTTCTGCAGGATGGCGCGCAGGTCCAGGTTCAGCAGGCTGCACAGCGCGGCCAGGTAGAACAAAGCGGTGCCGATCTCGGTCTCCAGGACCTCCCGGCACCGCTCGCAGATCTGGCCGTCCAGGTGGGTGGCCATGTACTGCTTGAGCTCCAGCAGGCTCACGTCGGCGGGAAACCGCTGGCGGGTGGCGTGGATGGAGATGCACCCGCACGTGGTCACTGACTTGGCCACGGCGCGGTTGATGCGGGCCGTGGCCTCGGCGAGCTTGGTCTGGACGTCGAGGATGCTGCGGTGGCGGAGGAGGTACTCGCTGACGGTGGCCTGGAAGCGGGCTTCGTCGGTGTCCTTCATCGCGCCCCCCTGACCGCCGACGCGGGCGTCCGGCCGGCGGCCGACCGGATGTCGTCCTGCGGTGTGCGGACCCGACGCACCGCGATGCTGATTATAGGGACGGGCGCGACGGCGTGTCAAGAAACCCCCCCGGCGGGCCATTCCGCCGCGGCGCCGATGGAGTATAGTGGTGGAAGGACCGCGTGAAGGTGTGAGGACGATGAGGTGGGTGATCCGGCTCGGGGGCCTCATCCTGGGCGGGGCCCTGGGATACCAGCTGGGCGACGGCGTGGTGGCGCTGGTCCCGCGGCTGGCGGGATGGCGGGTGGTCCTGCTGGGCGGGGGCCTGGCCTCAGGCGCCGTGGTGGGCTCCCTGCTGGCGGTGTGGGTGTGGCGCCGGTTCGAGAAAGCCATGGGCTGGGTCCTGGGCCGCCTGGCCCACGTCTCCCTGCGGGACGTGGGGCTGGCGGTGCTGGGGCTGGGCTCGGGGCTGGTCCTGGCCGTCCTGGTGGGATTCCCCCTCTCCCGCATCCCGGGCGTGGGCAACTACCTGGCCCTGGCGGCGGCGCTGGTCCTCAGCTACCTGGGCTACCACCTGGTGATGCAGCGCCGGGACGAGGTGGCCGGGCTGCTGCGGCTGGAGCGGGGCGGCCGGTCCTCGCGGTCCAGCCGGGGCGTGCCCAAGGTCCTGGACACCAGCGTGATCATCGACGGCCGCGTGGCCGACGTGGTCAAGAGCGGCTTTCTGGAAGGCCCTCTGCTGGTGCCCCGGTCGGTCCTGCACGAGCTGCAGCGCATCGCCGACTCCTCGGACACCCTGCGCCGCAACCGCGGCCGCCGCGGGCTGGACATCCTGCACCGGCTGCAGGAGGAGCTGCAGGCGGTGCAGATCGTGGACGACCCTAAAGACGCCGGCGACGTGGACGCCGCCCTGGTGGCCCTGGCCCGGTCGGTGCGGGGGTGGATCGTCACCAACGACTACAACCTCAACAAGGTGGCGGTCCTGCAGGGCATCCGGGTGCTGAACATCAACGAGCTCTCCCAGGCCCTGCGGCCGGTGGTCCTGCCCGGCGAGGAGCTCACCGTCCAGGTCATCCGCGACGGCAAGGAGGCCGGCCAGGGGGTGGGCTACCTGGAGGACGGGACCATGGTGGTGGTGGAGGGCGGCAAGAAGTACATCGGGGAAACCTCCGAGGTCGTGGTCACCAGCGTCCTGCAGACGGTGGCCGGCCGGATGATCTTCGGCCGCCCCAAGGAGGCCCAGGGGACCGGCGGGACCTCCGGCCAGCGGCGATGACCTCCTCCTCCGCCGAGGCGGTGGTGGTGGCCGCCGGACGGGGGGAGCGGCTGGGCGGCGGGACCCCCAAGGCGTTCGTCCCCGTGGCTGGCGTCCCGATGGTGGTCCGGGCCGTGCGGGCGGTGGCCTCCTGCCCGGCTGTCCGGGGCGTGGTGGTGGTGGTCGGCCCCGCCGACGTGGACCGCGCCCGGGACCTGCTGGCCTCTTCCGGCGCGGAGAAGGTCGCCGCGGTGGTCCCGGGAGGCCCCCACCGGCAGGCGTCGGTGGCGGCGGGGCTGGAGCATGTCACCGACGACCTCACCGTCGTCCACGACGGCGCGCGCCCCCTGGTCTCCCCCGCGGTGATCTCCGCCGTCGTGCAGGCGGCCGGAGCCCACGGCGCCGCGTCGGCGGGGGTGCCCCTGCGGGAGACGGTCAAGGTGGTCTCCGACGGCGTCGCCTCCGCCACCGCCGACCGGGACCGCCTGTGGGCGGCCCGCACCCCTCAGGCGTTCCGCACGGCGCTGCTGCAGGCCGCCCACAGGCGGGCGGCCGAGGAGGGGTTCGTGGGCACCGACGACGCCGTGCTGGTGGAGCGGTTGGGCCACCCGGTGCGCATGGTGGAGGACACCCCCTGGAACATCAAGATCACCGTCCCCGCCGACCTGGCGATGGCCGAGGCGCTGCTGGCCGGGGGGGAGGTCCGCACGGGGCTGGGCTACGACATCCACCGGCTGGCGCCGGGGAGGCGCCTGGTCCTGGGCGGGGTGGAGATCCCCGCCCCCCGGGGGCTGGACGGACACTCGGACGCCGACGTGCTGACCCACGCCGTCATGGACGCGGTCCTGGGGGCGGCGGGGCTGGCGGACATCGGCCACCACTTCCCTCCCCACGACCCCGCCTACCGCCACGCCGACAGCCTGGACCTGCTGGGCCGGGTGGCCCGGCTGGCCGCCGAGGCAGGCTGGCAGGTGGTCTCCGTAGACGCCGTGGTGCTGGCCGAGGCCCCGCGCCTGGAGCCGTACCGGGACCGGATGCGGGCCCGGCTGGCCGCCGCCCTGGGTGTCCGGCCCGACCAGGTCAACGTCAAGGCGACCACCGCGGAGGGCCTGGGCGCGGTCGGGCGGGAGGAGGGGATCGCCGCCCAGGCGGTGGCGACCCTGCGCCGGGCGGGCCCGCAGGCGCCGGAGGCACAGGTCAGCCCGTGAGGCCCCGCCGCCGGAAAGCCGCCGACCTTCTGCTGGTGGAGCGTGCCGTGGTCTGCGAGCCCGTCACGGTCGAGGTGGACCGCCCCACGGCCGCGCGGCCGCGCCTGACGGGGTACTGGCGGCGCGGGGAGTTCTGCCGGGTCCTGAAGGTCATAGACGTCCGCCCGGAGGTGGGCGAGACCTACTACCGCGTCCTCACCGACCGGGGCGCTGCCGAACTGCGCCGCTACCGCCGGGTGGACCCGCGCACCCTGCGGTCGGCCGTCGCCTGGGAGGTGTGTGCGGACCTGGACGCGGTCGAGATCCCCCGGCTGCGCTGACCGCCGCCGGCGGGGCGTCTGGTAGACTGGGGGTGAGGTCGGCCATGCCCGTGCGCCTGCACAACACCCTCACCCGCGCCGTCGAGGAGTTCGCGCCCCGGGAGCCCGGGGTGGTCCGGCTGTACGTGTGCGGGCCGAACCTGTACGGGCCGGCCCACGTGGGCCACGGCTTCAGCTACACCGTCTTCGACGTCCTCCGCCGGGTCCTGGAGCGCCGCGGCTACCGGGTCATCCACGTCCAGAACTTCACCGACATCGAGGACCGGATCATCGAGCGCGCCGGCCGGGAAGGGCGGTCCGTGGCGGAGATCGCCCGGCAGTACGCCGACCGCTTCCTCCGGGAGATGGACGCCCTGGGCGTGCTGCGGGCCCACCACTACCCCCGGGCCTCCGAGGTGATCCCCACCATCGTGGAGATGATCAAGGGGCTGCTCGACCGGGGCCACGCCTACCGGGTGGACGGCGACGTGTACTTCCGGGTGACCTCCTTCCCCCGCTACCTGCGGCTGTCGGGGCGGTCCCTGGAGGAGATGCAGGCGGGGGCCCGGATCGAGCCCGACCCCCGCAAGGAGCACCCCATGGACTTCGCCCTGTGGAAGGCGGCGCGGCCGGGGGAGCCCCGCTGGCCCAGCCCGTGGGGGGACGGGCGGCCGGGATGGCACATCGAGTGCTCGGCGATGAACCTGCGCTACCTGGGCGAGCAGATCGACATCCACGGGGGCGGCGCGGACCTGATCTTCCCCCACCACGAGAACGAGATCGCCCAGTCCGAGGCCTACACGGGCAAGAGCCCCTTCGCCCGCTACTGGGTGCACAACGCCCTGCTCAAGCCCCCGGTGGGCGAGGAGATGCACCGGCACCTGGGCAACTTCGTGTCGCTGCACGACGCCCTGGCCTCCTACGAGCCGGACGCCATTCGCCTGTTCTACCTGGGCGCCCACTACCGCACCCCGCTGCGGTGGACCTCCGAGGCGGTGGAGGCGGCGGCCCGGGGCGCGGAGAGGCTGCGCACGGCCCTGGCCAACGCCGACCTGGCCGCCGCCCGCGCCCCCGACGCCGACCTGGCCGGCCTGGACGAGGCGTCCCGGCGGGCCCGGCAGGCCTTCGACGCAGCCCTGGACGACGACCTCAACACCCCCCAGGCCCTGGCGGCTCTGTTCACCCTGGCCGCCGAGGTCAACCGGGTGGCCGACGCCGTCCTCAAGGGGGCGGGGGCCGGGGGAGCGGGGCTGCGCCGGGCCGCGGCGACGCTGCGGGAGCTGGCCGGCGTGCTGGGGCTGTCCTTGCGACCCCCGGGCCCGGGACCCGAGATGCTCCCCGGGCTGAAGGCCCTGCTGGAGGAGGTGCGCGCCGCCGCCGCCGACCTGGTGCCTCCGGTGGACTCCCCGGACCCGGTGGAGATCATCCACGCGCTGCTGGCCGGCCGCGAGCGCGCGCGCCAGCAGCGCGCTTACGCTCTGGCGGACCGGATCCGCGCGCGCCTGGGCGAACTGGGCATCGTGGTGGAGGACCTGCCCGCCGGTCCCCGGTGGCGGGTCGCCTCCGACGGCCGGCGCCCCGCCTCCGATGGACCTTCGCGGCCCTGACGCGCTGCGCCCGGACGTCGTCGTCGGCCGCCGGGCGGTCCTGGAGGCTTTGCGCGGCGACCGGCCCCTGTACCGGGTCCTGCTCACCCCCACGTCTCACGGCCCCGCCGTGCGCGCGATTCTGCAGGAGGCGCGCAGCCGGGGCGTCGTGGTCCAGACCGTGGACGAGCGCCGCCTCCGCCACCTGGCCGGAGGGATCCCCCACCAGGGAGTGGTCGCCCTGGTCGCCGCCCGGCCGGCGGCGACGGTGGACCAGATCCTCGCCCGCGCCCGCGAGCGGGGCGAACTGCCTCTGGTGGTGGTCTTAGACGGCGTCCAGGACCCGCTGAACCTGGGGGCCATCATCCGGACGGCGGAGGGCGCGGGGGCCCACGGAGTGATCGTCCCCCGCCGGCGCGCGGTGGGCCTCACCCCCGCCGTGGCCCGGGCCTCGGCCGGCGCCCTGGAGCACCTGCCGGTGGCGCAGGTCACCAACCTGGCCCGCACCCTGGACGACCTCAAGGCCGCGGGGTTGTGGGTGGTGGGGGCGGACCCGCAGGCGCCCCAGGTGTACCACCGGGCCCGTCTGGTCCCGCCCCTGGCCGTGGTGCTGGGCGGAGAAGAGCGCGGGGTCAGCCGGCTGGTCCGCGAGCGCTGCGATCTGCTGGTCCGCCTGCCCATGCGGGGCCGGGTGCAGTCCCTCAACGTCTCCGCCGCCGCGGCGGTGTTGCTCTACGAGGTGGTGCGCCAGGCCGGGGACGCGCCGGCGGCGGACCCGCGCGCGGGGGCGGCCGCCCGCACCGCGTCCCGCGCACCTTTTTCTTGACGGGCTGTAGCGCCGTTCGTATAATGAACACCGAATCTCATACCTGCGGAGGCGAAGAGTGGCACTGGCGCGACGAGACGCTCCCTCCTACGCGGAAATGGCCGATGAAGAACTCGTCGCCGCCGCAAAATCGGGCGACGACCACGCCAGCGAATACCTGATCAACAAATACCGTAACTTCGTCCGGGTCAAGGCCAAGGCCTACTTCCTGATCGGGGCGGACCGGGAAGACATCATCCAGGAGGGGATGATCGGCCTGTACAAGGCCATCCGGGACTTCCGGGCCGACAAGCTCTCCTCCTTTCGGGCCTTCGCCGAGCTGTGCATCACCCGCCAGATCATCACCGCCATCAAGACCGCGACCCGTCAGAAGCACATCCCGCTGAACTCCTACATCTCGCTGAACAAGCCCATCTACGACGAGGACTCGGACCGCACCCTGCTGGACGTCATCAGCAGCATCAAGGTCAGCGACCCCGAGGAGCTGGTGATCAACCAGGAGACCTCGGCCCACATGCGGGAGCGCATCCGCAAGAACCTCAGCGAGCTGGAGCACAAGGTGCTGACGGCCTACCTGGAGGGCAAGTCCTACCAGGAGATGGCCAACGAGCTCAACCGGCACGTCAAGTCCATCGACAACGCGCTGCAGCGGGTCAAGCGCAAGCTGGAACGCAACCTGGAAGGCGAGGCGGACTGACCGCCGCCCCGGCGGGCCGGACGCCGGGCGGCCGTGTCCATGCTGCGGGTCCACTGTCCTGCCTGTCGGTTTGTCTTCCTCCAGCTGACCCCCGCCGACGAGGGCGGCGTGGTCTGCCCCCGGTGCGGGACGGTCTTCACCCCCCGCGAAGAAGAGCTGGTCGACCCCGAGGATGACTGAGCCCCTGGCACGTTCCGGCCGCGGGGACGCCGGCGGCGCCCCGGATGCCCCCGTGCCGTCGGGCCGCGAGGTGGTGGGCCGGATCTCAACCTCCGGCGGGGAGTGGCAGCTGCAGCGGCGGCCCGGGCCGGACGGGTCGGTCCACTACGAGATCATCGCCAACGGCGTCTTCCTGATGGCTTCGTACAACCTTGCCTCCGACCGCGCGCTGGCGGCTCTGGCCCTGGCGAAGGTTCCCGGCGGGGGGCTGCGGGTGCTCGTGGGCGGGCTGGGGATCGGCTACACGGTGCAGGCCGCGCTGGAGGATCCGCGGGTCCGGCGGGTGGAGGTGGTGGAGGTCGAGCCGGCGGTGGTGGCCTGGCACCGGGCCTACCTGGCCGGCTTGTGCGGCCGCCCCCTGGACGACCCCCGGACGGTCCTGGTGGAGGCGGACCTGGCCGAGCTTTCCCTGGAGCCGGGGGCCTACGACGCCATCCTCCTGGACACCGACAACGGCCCGGGCTGGCTGGTGCGGGACTCTAACGCGAGGCTGTACACCCCTGACGGCGTGCGCCGCTTCCTGCAGGCCCTCAGCCCCCGGGGCGTCCTGGCCTACTGGTCGGCGCAGCCCGCCCCGACCCTGCGGGATGTGCTGGCGGCCTTCTGTCGGGTGGAGGAAGTCGAGGTGGCGGACGAGATGGCCCCCGGCCGGCCGTCTTCCGCCTGGATCTACCTGGCCCGCCGCTGACGCAGCCGGACTAGCCTCCGATCTGGATCATCGCGCGGTGCTGGGGGTACAACCGCTCGGCCAGGGCGTGCCCGAAGGGCCGGCGGAAGGCGGCGGCCCGGAAGATCTCCCGCAGCTGGTGGTAGGAGGCGCCCGCGCGCAGCGGGGTCAGCAGGTCCTCCTCGTCGTCCCGCAGCAGGCACAGGCGCAGGCGGCCGTCGGCGGTGAGCCGCAGCCGGCCGCACCGGGCGCAGAAGGGCTGGCTGACCGGGCTGATGAAGCCCACGGTCCCGGCCGCGCCCGGCAGGCGGTAGGTCCGCGCCGGCTCCTCCCCCGAGGTGTCCACCGGCTGCAGGGGGCCCAGGGCGGTCTCGATGCGGGCCATGGTCTCCTCCGAGCGGACCACGGACGTCTCGGCGAAGTCGCCCACCGTGGAAAACGGCATGACCTCGATGAAGCGGACCTCCCAGGGCCGGTCCAGGGTCAGGGCCGCCAGGGGGACCACGTCGTCCTCGTTGAACCCGCGGACGACCACGGTGTTGACCTTGACGGGGCGCAACCCGGCGGCCTCGGCGGCGGCGATCCCGGCCAGGACCTTCTCCACCCGCCCGCCCCGGGTGATCCGGGCGAACCGCGAGGGGTCCAGGGTGTCCAGGCTGACGTTGACCCGGTGCAGGCCCGCCCGGGCCAGGGGCTCGGCCAGGGACTCCAGCAGCAGCCCGTTGGTGGTCATGGCCACGTCCCGGATGCCCGGGACGGCGGCGATCTCCCGCACCAGGTCCACCAGGCCAGGCCGGACCGTGGGCTCCCCCCCGGTCAGGCGGATGCGCCGGACCCCCAGCTCGGCGGCGATGCGGACCAGCAGCAGCAGTTCGTGGTCCTGCAGCAGTTCGTCGGGGGGCCGGAAGGCGATGCCGTCGGCGGGCATGCAGTACACGCACCGCAGGTTGCAGCGGTCGGTGAGGGAGATCCGCAGGTCGGTGAGTTCCCTGCCGTACTGGTCCCGCATGGGCCCTCCGGATGTCACGATTATAGCACCCGCACCCGCCCCGGCGGGTCCGGACGGGTGCGTGGCGGACCGCGCGGGGATGGGGGGTTGCGCCCGAGCCCGGGATCGGTACAATAGCACAGGGCAGAGTGCCGCCGGAGGGCAGCTGCCCGCCGGACGGCGGTCCGGAGCAGCGACTTCTGGAGGGGCGGTGACCTCAGTGGGACGGACAGCGACCACGCGGGCGGCTTCCCGAACCCGGTCTGCCCGCGCCGGCTCCGGCCGGGCGCGCAAGCGGCTGTCGGAGCGGTGCGAGCACGGGCTGCTGCGGGGGACGTGCGCCATCTGCCTGCAGATGGAGGAGACCGCGGACGATCTGCACCACGCGCGGCTGGAGGCGGAGGAAGCCGACGAGGAGACGGAAGGCCCCGAGGACGAGGAGTAGGCGCCATGGGACGCCTGGCAGGGGGGCTGGGCCGGCTGTGGCGGTCAGCCGGCGGGGCCGTGCGGAAGGTGCTGGACCTGCCGGTGGGCCTGGGGCGGGAGGAGGACCCTCTGCAGACCCTCTACCACCGGCCGATGCCGCCGCGGCTGCAGGTGAACTGGTGGGCCCTGTTGCTGGGACCGTTCTGGTACCTGGCGACCGGCCTGTGGACCCACGCGGTCATCCTGTTCACCATCGTCCTGTTCAGCGGCGGGCTGCTGGCCCCCCTGGTGTGGCTGTACGCCGGCCTGAAGGCCAACGAGGACCTGCTGGAAGCCCGCATCGTCCGGCGCAGTTACTACTAGGGATCAGGGACCCGCAGCGCGGGACGGGCGCCCACTGGTTCTCTGCTGCTCCGTGTCGCGCTGTCCGTGGGCGCACGGCCGCCCGGCAACAGCGGTTCTCCCTCATCGGTTCCCTCTCCCCTCTGGGGGAGAGGGCGAGGGTGAGGGGGATCCAACCCCGATCCCGGATCCCGTAGTATACTTCCCGCAGGGGCCGCCGTAGCTCAACGGCAGAGCACCGCACTTGTAATGCGGGGGCTACCGGTTCAAGTCCGGTCGGCGGCTCCACGCGAACCCCCGCCTTCGGAAGGCATTTTCCGTAACTGACCTTCTCGCCTACCCCTCCCTCCCGGGCCGGCTGCGCCCATCTGCGCCCATCACTGCGTCCCGGAGGGCCCGGCAGGCGACCCGGCGGCGGGGACTGTCCCCAGCAGGGTCTGTCCCCAACAGGGACAGACCCCCTCACCCTTCCGGGGGAGAAGGCTCGCCAGCATCAAGTTCCCTCCCCCAAAGGGGAGAGGGCCCGTCAGCAAGTTCCCTCTCCCCAGAGGGGAGAGGGCCCGTCGCCAAGTTCCCTCTCCCCAGAGGGAAGAGGGTCCGTTAGCATCAAGTTCCCTCTCCCCCGGAGGGGGAGAGGGGTGAGGGTGAGGGGGGATCGTCCCTGGGGTCTGTCCTCCCGGGGGCAGACCCCCAGGCGTCAACATCAAGTTCCCTCTCCCCAGAGGGAAGAGGGTCCGTTAGCATCAAGTTCCCTCTCCCCCGGAGGGGGAGAGGGGTGAGGGTGAGGGGGGATCCACACCCCCGATCCCAGTTCTCGTCAGCGTATCAGCCCATCCCGGGCGATTTGACCGTCCCCCGGCCCCGGCGGGTGACTGTCCCCGGGGGCGACCCCCGGAGGGGAGGGTGTGTTGGATCGGAGGAGGCCCCAAGCGGTGGGGTCTGTCCCCGTGAGGGTCTGTCCCCCCCGAGGGACAGACCCCGGGCACCGGGGACTGTCCCCCGGGCAAAGAGGGGG
>JBBIUY010000022.1:0-50470 GCA_037440005.1 Armatimonadota bacterium
CGGCCGCCAGCGCGGCCGGGACGCCCCGGACCGCCGCCGTGCGCAGCGCCTGGCGCTGGAGGGCGCGGGCCCGCGCCTGCCGGGCGGACTCCGCCAGCGCGGCCGCTGCCTCGACGTCCAGGCGCCGCAGGGCCACTGTGACCTGCGCCGCCGCCGCCACCACCTCCGCCCCCGCCGGCTCCAGCATCACGGCCGCCGGCGAGCGGGCCAGCCCCACCTGGTACGCCAGCCGGGCGGCGGAGGCGTACGCCCGCACGTCTACGGGCTGTGCCGGCGTGGCCTGCACGCGGGCCTGCCAGGCCGCCTCGGCCTCCTCTATGGACATCCCGAACGCGTCCCTGAACAGCTCGGGCAGGTCAAAGTAGCGGAACCCCACCGCGCGCGCGAACTGCGCGGTGGCCCGAGCGCCAAACCGGTCGATCAGGTCGGCGACGAAGGAGACGGCCACCGGATAGCTCCACGGGAGAGCGTCGCCGAACGCCGCCGGCGACAGGATCGCGCCCACCGACGGCAGCGCCTGGCCGGCGGCCCGCAGGGCGGCCACGTGCCTGTGGGGGTCCGTCCCCGCTTCCCGGTCGGCCATGGCGTCGGCCCACCCCCACCGCAGCAGGGGGACGGCCTGGGCCAGCGCCGCCCCCGCCAGGGAGCGGGCGAGGGGATAGGGCGACGGCACCCGCGAGTCTGCCGTGTACACCGTCCCCCACCCGTGCACCCCGTCGTCGACCTGCAGGCTCGCAAACCGCCACCACTCCCTCTCGAACACCTCCACCGACGGGTACAGAGGGTACACCACCCGCCGCGGCCGCCCCAGCGCGCCCACGAGGCGCGCCACCACCGGGTCCAGGGCCTGGATCACCGCGCCGGCGTCCCGGGCGCCCGCGGTCCCGTCCATCACGTACAGCCACAGGTGCGCGCCCGCGACGGTCCGCCAGCCGGGGACCTCCGGCGCCGGCGGGCCCTGCCCCGCCGCGGTCGCAAGGGCCGCAAACCCGCCCACAACAAAAAGAAGAGGAGGACACCCTCCCCTTCCCGCACAGCCCCTCATCCCGCTACCCGATCCCGCCCTCTTCCCTCTTCCTTCTTCCCTCTTCCTTCTTCCCTTTTCCCTTTTCCCTTTCTACACCTTCAACCCATACTTCTTCGCAAACTTCTGCACGCGGCCTTCGGCGTCCACGAACTTGCGCTGGCCCGTGAAGAATGGATGGCAGCGGGCACAGATCTCCACCCGGATCGCGGGCTTGGTGGACCCGGTCACAAAGGTGTTTCCGCAGGCGCACACCACCGTGGCCTGGTAGTACGGGGGGTGAATGCCCTTCTTCATCGCCGACCACCTCGCGGGCGGGGCGCAGCCGACGGCCCGCACGCGCCGCCCTCGGCCCGCACGCGGGGGCGATTGTACCACGCCCGCAGGGGCGGGGCAACCGCGCGGGCAGCCGATCCCGCCGTCAGAGGTACTTGAGAGGGTTGAGGGGCCGGCCGTTGACCCGGATCTCGAAGTGCAGGTGAGGGCCGGTGGAGTACCCCGTGGAGCCCACCCGGGCGATGAGCTGGCCGGCCTCCACCCGGTCGCCCACCCGCACCAGCAGGCGGCTGGCGTGGCCGTACAGGGTGGAGACGCCGTTGCCGTGGTCCAGGATCACGGTGCGGCCGTAGCCGTAGTACCATCCGGCGAAGATCACCCGCCCGGCCTTGGCCGCGTAGATGGGGGTGCCGTAGGGCGCCGCGATGTCGATGCCGTCGTGGTGGCGGCGCCAGCGCCACCCAAAGCGCGAGCGCAGCGTCCCGCGGGCCGGCCACTGAAACCCCCGGGCGATGCTCACGGCGCTGCCCGAGGGCGCGCCGCTCACCACCCGCCGGGGCACGTCCGCCGCCGCTCCCGGGATCACCAGCCGCTGGCCGGGGCGGACCAGGTTGCCGTTGGCGAGGCCGTTGGCCTCGACGATGGCGTCCACCGTCACGCCGTAGGTCTGGGCCAGGTCCCACAGGGTCTGGCCGGGCTCCACCACCACCGTCACCGACCGGCCCGCCCGGGGGCGGGAGGCGGGGCGAGGCGCGGGGCGGGGCGCCGGCGCGGCGGACACCCCGGGGACCACCAGCCGCTGGCCCACGTAGATGACGTCCTCGTCGCCGATCCCGTTGGCGGCGGCCAGAGCCTCCACCGCCACCCCGTGGGCGCGGGCGATCTCCCACAGGGTCTGCCCCTCGCGGACGACCACCACCGCCTGGCCCTCCAGGCTGGCGGCGGTGGCGATGGCACGGGAGGCCGCATCGGCCTCCGCCGCCGCCGGTTGCGGGCTCCGCTCCGACGGCAGGGGCGGCGTCAGGGTGAGGGCCGGCGCGATGGCCGACAGCTTCTGCAGGCCCTGGTTGCGGGCCGTGACGGTCGCCAGGAAGGGAAAGTCAGCCGGAGGGCTGGACCAGGGGAGGTTGACGTCCGAGACGCTGAATCCGGGCAGGAGCACAAAGCTGACCAGCAGCAGCCCGCCCCAGAATCGCCGCGCCGTCGCCCGCATCGCTCACCCGTGCCCAGACCGCGCTGCCGAGGGAGTGTGTCAGAAGGCGGCACAGCCGCATCCTGCCCGACCCGCCTGTGCCGGTGTGCGTCTGTCCCTGGCAATTCGCCCCGGAGCACTGAAATCCTGCCCGGCCGCGCGCGGCGCTAGACCCGCCCCACACCGAAGGGCGGAGCCGGATCCCGGCGGGCCGGCTACTGCAGGTCTTCCTCGGAGCTCTTGACGATGGACCGCAGGAATGCCTGGTTGGTGGGGGTCTTGCGCAGCCGGTCCAGGATCAGCTCGGTCATGGCCACCGTATCCAGCTGCTCCAGGCTCTTGCGCAGGACCCACACCTTGCGCAGTTCGTCTTCGGACAGCAGCAGCTCCTCCCGGCGGGTGCCGCTCATCTTGATGTCGATGGCGGGGAAGGTGCGCCGCTCCTGCAGCTTGCGGTTCAGGTGCAGCTCCATGTTGCCGGTGCCCTTGAACTCCTCGTAGATCACGTCGTCCATGCGGCTGCCGGTGTCGATGAGCGCGGTGGCCACGATGGTCAGGCTGCCCCCCTCCTCGATCTTGCGGGCGGCCCCGAAGAACCGCTTGGGCCGGTGCAGCGCCGCCGGGTCCAATCCGCCGGACAGGGTGCGGCCCGAGGGTGGGATGACCAGGTTGTTGGCGCGGGCGAACCGGGTCAGGCTGTCCAGCAGGATGACCACGTCCCGGCCGCCCTCCACCAGCCGCTTGGCCCGCTCCAGGACCAGGTCGGCCACCTGGATGTGCTCCTCGGGGGGCCGGTCGAAGGTGGAGGCCACCACCTCGGCCTCCACCGACCGCCGCATGTCGGTGACCTCCTCGGGCCGCTCGTCCAGCAGCAGCACCATCACGTAGATCTCGGGGTAGTTGGCCACCACGGCCTGGCCGATCTTCTTCAGCAGGGTGGTCTTGCCGGCCTTGGGCGGGGAGACGATCATGGCCCGCTGGCCCTTGCCGATGGGCGCGAACAGGTCCACCATGCGGGTGGTGATGTCCCCGTTGCTCTCCAGCTTGATCCGCTCGTAGGGGAACACCGGGGTGAGCTTCTCGAAGTCGGGGCGGGTGCGGGCCTGCTCGGGATCCAGCCCGTTGACCGCCTCCACCCGCAGCAGGGCGTAGTACTTCTCGTTGTCCTTGGGCGGCCGGACCTGCCCCAGGACCTCGTCGCCCACCCGCAGGCCGAACCGCTTGATCTGGGAGGGCGACACGTAGATGTCCTCGGGCCCCGGCAGGTACCCGCTGGTGCGCAGGAACCCGTAGCCCTCGGCCATGATCTCCAGGATGCCCGAGCGCAGCATCAACCCCGACTGCTCGGTCTGGGCCTGCAGGATGCGCATGATCAGCTCCTGTTTGCGGTACCGCCGGAAGTTGGCGATGTTGAGCTCCCGGGCCATCTCCTGGAGCTCGTCGAGCGTCTTGGCTTCCAGCTCGGCGATGGCGGACACTGCCGATGCACCTCCGCGTGCGTGTATACCCCTGCCGCCGCCGGCGGTAGACGGCCTACACCGGCGTGCGCCGCTGGGCGAGCGCCGCCTGCAGGGCGCGCCAGTCGGCCAGGAACCGCTCCTGGCCCGCGACGGTCAGGGGATGGGTGAACAGCTGCTCGGCCACCTTGAAGGGCACGGTGGCGATGTGGGCGCCGGCCAGGGCGGCCTGGGTCACGTGCAGGGGGTGGCGCAGGCTGGCCGCCAGGACCTGGGTGGCAAAGCCGTAGGTCCGGTACACCTGCACGATGTCCCGCACCACCTGCATGCCGTCGTGGCCCGCGTCGTCCAGGCGCCCCACGAAGGGGCTGACGAAGTAGGCGCCCGCCCTGGCGGCCAGCAGGGCTTGGTTCACCGAGAAGGTCAGGGTCACGTTCACCCGGATGCCCTCCCGGGTCAGGGCGGCGGCGGCCAACAGACCCTCGACGGTGGCCGGCACCTTCACCACCACCGACGGCGCCCAGGTGGCGTACTCGCGCCCCTGGGCGATCATCTCCTCGGCCCGGTCGGTGGTGGTCTCCACCGAGATGGGCCCGTCGGTGACGGCGGCGATCTCCCGCACCACGGTCCGGTAGTCCTTGCCCTCCCGGGCCACCAGGGTGGGGTTGGTGGTCACCCCGTCCAGGATGCCCCACCGGTGCGCGGTGCGGATCTCCTCCAGGTTGGCGGTGTCCAGAAAGATCTTCATGGCCTCCCCTCCTAGGGGCCGGCGGCCTCGATGTAGGCCACGTCGCCGGCGTCGCCGACTTTGAGGAACAGCAGCTGGTCGCCGGGCCGCAGGTCGGCCAGCTCGGCGGGGGCGTTGTTGCGGTACACGGCGTGGGCCCGCGCCACCCGGTAGGTCCGCTGGGCCCGGGCGGCGTCCTCGATGACCATCAGGGTGGGCGTGCCCACCCGGATGTCCTTGAGGGTGCCCCGGGAGAAGTCGTAGCGCTGGAGGGTGTCCATGAGCTTGTCCAGCGCCCACGCGGTCTCGGCCCGGGTGGCCGGCCGCAGGGGCTGGAAGGTGCCCTCGGGCCGCACCGGCACCACGGCGCGCTCGATGGCCACCGCCACCTCCCCCCGCAGGGCGTCCGGGATGTCCGCCGCGTCGGCCACCGCCGGGGGACGGGCGGGCGTCTCGCCCCACCCCAGCAGCCGCACCACCACCGCGGCCAGCTCGGCCCGGGTGAGGGCGGCCCGGGGACGGAACGTGTTGTCGGGGTAGCCGGGCAGCACGCCCCGGTGGAGGACCAGGGACAGCGTCGTCGGGTCCCGCACCGTGGTCTGCACGGCCGTCAGCCGGTACCGGCCCGGAGGCACCGGCTCGTCGTTCTGGTCCAGCTGCTTCCAGCGGGTCACGTACTCGAACGAGCGGCCCGCCGCCAGGGTCACCGGGCCGCTGAGGGGCAAGAACGCCCGCCCCAACGACCACCGGGCCACCTCCGTCCCCCGGGCGTCGGTGACGATGAAGTCGTACAGCTGGGAGGTGGCGTACTCGAAGGTGACGTTCTCCCGTCCCGTGTTGGCGATGGTGAACCGCAGCTCGATGCTCTCGGTGGGGCCGTAGAGGGTCTTGTCGGTGGTGAAGGTGTACACCACCGCTCCCTTGCGCACCTCCACCCGGGCGGGCGAGACGGTCCCCAGGTTCGTGACCGCCGCCACCGCCGCCCGCGCCTCGGCGGGGATCTCGGCGGCGTCGGCGAACGCCGGCAGGGGCACGCCCTGCCCCGACAGCCCCAGCGCCCGCGCGATCAGCACGGCGAACTCCGCCCGGGACACCGTCCCCGCGGGGTTGAACTTGCCGTCGGGGGCGATGCGGAAGATCCCCCGGGCGGCCAGCCGCTCGATGGCCCGCTGGGCCGGCAGGCCCAGGATGTCGGTGAAGATCGCCCCCCAGGCCGCCGCAGGGGCCAGGGCCACCGCCAGGACCGCCGCCACCGCCGCCCGCAGTGCTGGATTCCGTCGCCTGATCGTCGGCATTGTCGACCTCATCGGCCATCCTCTGGGAAAAACGACCAACATCGCGCGCCGGCGGAGGATCACCGGCGTCCCGGATGCCGCAGGCTCACAGGCCGGGGCAGGCCGGCGGCGTGAACGCCATGAGACGATCGGGGAGTCTGGTCCAGAACCGGAACAGCGGCTTCGCGACAGCCCGCCCGAATCCCTGCCGGGGCACCACCCTGCACCCGCATTATACCCCATCGGGGCCCCCTCACATCCGCTCGGGCACCCGGATGCCCAGCAGCCCCAGGCCGGTCCGCATGACCGTGGCCACCCCCGCCACCAGCCGGGCGCGGCTGGCCCGCAGGGCCGGGTCGGGGGCCTGCAGGACGGGGACCTCGTGGTAGAAGGCGTGAAACGCCTGGGCCAGGCCGTACAGGTAGTTGGCCACCAGGTGGGGGGAGTAGGTGTGGGTGGCCTCCCACACCACCTCCGGGAACCGCCCCAGGCGGGTCAGCAGAGCCCACTCCCGGCCGCCCTCGGCGGCCCGGGGGTCAAACGGCCCCTCCCCCGCCTCGGGACCCCCCTTGCGCAGGATGCTGCGGGCCCGGACGTAGGTGTACTGCAGGTAGGGGGCGCTGTCGCCCTCCAGGGACAGCATCCGGTCCCAGTCGAAGGTGATGTTCTTCACCCGGTTCTGGGACAGGTCGGCGTACTTGAGGGCGCCGATGCCCACGATGCGCGCGACCGCCTCCCGCTCGGCCTCGGGCAGGTCGGGATTCTTCGCGTCCACCAGGGCGCGGGCGCGGGCGACGGCCTCCTGCAGCACGTCCTCCAGGAACACCACCCGGCCCCGGCGGGTGCTCATCCGGCCCTCGGGCAGGGTGATGAGGCCGAAGTCTACGTGGGCGTAGGTGACCTGGGTGAACCCCAGCTTGCGCAGGGCCGCGAACAGCTGCTGGAAGTGCAGCCGCTGCTCGCTGCCCACCACGTAGATCAGCTGGACGGGATTCCACGTCCGGACGCGGTAGATGGCGGCGGCCAGGTCCCGGGTGATGTACAAGGTGGCACCGTCCCGCCGCCGGAGCAGCAGGGGGGTGGAGATGCCCGCGTCGTCCAGGCGGATGACCAGCGCGCCCTCGTCCTCCACCGCCACGCCGGCGCGCACCGCCATCTCCACGACCTCGCCCGCCTTGTCGGCGTAGAAGCTCTCGCCCAGCACGTGGTCGAAGCGGACGTCCAGCAGGTCGTAGATGCGGCCGAAGGCGGCCAGGCTGTGGTCCACGAACTCCCGCCACAGGGCCCGGGCCTGGGGGTCTCCCTGCTCCAGGCGCAGGGACCACTCGCGCCCCCGCTCCTCCAGGGACGCGTCCCGCTCCGCCTCCTGCTCGAACTTCACGTACACCCGCAGCAGCTCCGCCAGGGGGTCGCGGCGGTACGCCTCCCGGTCCCCCCAGGTGAGGAAGGCGTACAGGAGCTTGCCGAACTGGGTCCCCCAGTCGGCGATGTGGTTCACCCCCACCGGGCGGTACCCGGCGAAGGCGAACAGGCGGTACAGGGCGTCCCCGATGATGGTGGACCGCAGGTGGCCCACGGACATGGGTTTGGCCACGTTGGGCGACGAGTAGTCGATGACCACGTGGCGGCCGCCCCCGGCGTCGGTGCTCCCGTAGCGGTCCCCCATCCGCGCCAGCTCGTCCGCCACCCCCGCGGCGAACGCGGGACGGGCGAAGGTCACGTTGAGGTATCCGCCCTCGGCCCGGACCGCCTGCACCAGGGGGCCCGGCCGGACCGCCTCCGCCAGCCGGCGCGCCACCTCGGGGGGCGGCTGACGCAGCCGCGCCGCGAGCGGAAAGCAAGGGACCCCCAGGTCGGCCGCCACGCCGGAGGGGGGCAGGGCCGCCTGCAGGGCGACCTCCCCGGCCGCCCCGGGGGCGAGGCCCTCCAGGGCCTCCCGCACCGCGTCCAGGGTCTGCTGCTTGGCCGCCTGGTAGGTGTAGGTGGTCACTGCCTCTGGGCCAGGGTCACCTCGACGGTGCGGCGGGAGGAGTCCCGGACGATCTCCAGGCGGACCCGGTCCCCCGGCCGGCGGGCGAACAGCTCCCGGATGAAGTCGTTCCAGTTGGCCACCCGCTTCCCGTCCACCGCCACGATGATGTCCCCCGGCCGGATGCCGGCCGCCGCCGCCGGGCCCTGGGGGTCCACGTCCCGCACGATCACCCCGTGGTCCACCGGCAGGTTGTACTGGCGGGCGATGCTGCGGTCCACGTCTCCGCCCCACACCACCCCCACGTAGGGGCGGACGACCCGCCCGCTGCGGATGAGCTGGTCCATGATGGCCCGGGCGGCGTCGATGGGGATGGCGAACCCGATGCCCTGGGCCTGGGGCACGATGGCGGTGTTGATGCCGATGACGGCGCCGCCGCTGTCCACCAGCGCCCCGCCGCTGTTGCCGGGGTTGATGGCGGCGTCGGTCTGGATGAGGTTCTCGATGATCAGGCCCGGCACCTGGATGCTGCGGTTGAGGGCGGAGATGACGCCCACGGTGACCGTGTGGCCCAGCCCGAAGGGGTTGCCGATGGCGATGGCCAGCTGGCCCACCCGCAGGGTGCTGGAGTTGCCCAGCTGCGCCGCCGGCAGGCGCTCGGAGGTGGTCACCTTCAGCACGGCCAGGTCGCTGAACCGGTCGGTGCCCACCACCCGCGCCGCGAGGGTGCGGCCCGACAGCAGGGTGACCCGGATCTGCTGGGCGCCCTCCACCACGTGGTTGTTGGTCAGGATGTAGCCGTCCTCGCTGACGATCACGCCGGACCCGGCGCCCTCCTGGGGGAACACGCCGAAGAAGGTCTGCACCTGGGCCACGGTGTCGATGTTGACCACCGCCGGCCGCACCCGCTCCACCACCCGGATGATGGCCGACTCCTCCGCCAGCAGGCCCGGGCCGCCGGCGGCGGGCGGAGCCGGCGCCTGGGCGACCGGAGGAGAGGACACCGGGGCCGGCGGCGCGGGAGCCACGGCGCCGCCCACGTAGCGGGGCAGGACCGCCGAGCCCAGGCCGCCCCCCACCACGGCGGCCGCCAGCAGCACCACCAGCAGGCTTCCCGGCGTTGCGGACAGTTTCATCGGTCACCCCTCCCGCACGGACGTCCCCATTATAACAACGAGACACGCGGCGCGACCGACGACGCCGCGGGCCCGTCGCGGCGGCGGTTTGCGGGGCGGTGGGAGCGTGGGCTATAATCAAGACACCTTCCGTCACCGTCGCGCACCGTGCTGAACTGGCTGCGCCGCCCCAAGTACGGATCCCTCCAGCGCCGCGAGATGCCGGCCGGCCTGTGGGCGCGCTGTCCCCGCTGCCAGAAGCTCATCTACCGCAAGGAGCTGGAGCGCAACCTGCGGGTGTGCCCCCGGTGCGGCTACCACCACCGGCTGTCGGCGTCCGAGCGCCTGGAGATCACCCTGGATCCCGGAAGCTTCCGGGAGTACGACGCCGGCCTGACCTCCGCCGACCCCCTGGCCTTTGAGGGCTACGCCGCCAAGCTGGCCGAGGCCCGGGCCCGCACGGGACGGCCCGAGGCGGTCCTGACGGGCGAGGGGACCATCGACGGCTGGCGGACGGTGGTGGGGGCGCTGGACTTCTTCTTCATGGGCGGGTCCATGGGCTCCGCGGTGGGCGAGAAGGTGGCCCGGGCCGCCGAGCGCGCCCGGGAGAGCCGGCTGCCCCTGATCCTCTTCTCGGCCTCGGGCGGCGCCCGCATGCAGGAAGGGGTGCTGTCCCTGATGCAGCTGGCCAAGACCAGCGCCGCCGTCGGGCGCCTGCACGACGCCGGGGTCCCCTACATCTCGGTCCTGTGCGACCCCACCACCGGCGGCGTGACCGCGTCCTTCGCCTTTCTGGGAGACGTCATCCTGGCCGAGCCGGGGGCCCTGATCGGGTTCGCCGGGCGCCGGGTGATCGAGCAGACCATCCGCCGGCGGCTGCCGGAGGACTTCCAGACGGCGGAGTTCTGCCTGCAGAAGGGCCTGATCGACATGGTGGTGCCGCGCAGCGAGATGCGGGGCACCCTGGCGCGGCTGCTGGCCTTCTTCGGGGCGCCCCGGGCGGTCCCGCCGGAGCCGGCCCCCGCGCCCCCATGAGCTCCTCCTCCCCCGCGCCGGACCGGGAGGGGCCGCCCGGAGCCCCCCTCACCCCCTGGCAGACGGTCCAGCTGGCCCGCCACCCCCAGCGGCCGCGGCTGGGAGACTACGTGGCCGCGCTGTTCACCGACGTCCTGGAACTGCACGGCGACCGCCTGTACCGGGACGACCCGGCGCTGCTGGCCGCCCTGGCCCGGTTTGAGGGGGAGCCGGTGGTGGTGGTCGGCCACCACAAAGGAAAGGACACCCGGGAAAACGTGGCCCGCAACTTCGGGATGCCCTACCCCGAGGGATACCGCAAGGCCCTGCGGGCCATGCGGCTGGCCGAAAAGTTCCGCTACCCGGTGGTCAGCTTCGTGGACACGCCGGGGGCCTACCCGGGCGACGAGGCCGAAGAGCGGGGTCAGGCCGAGGCCATCGCCCGCAACATCCAGGAGATGAGCCGGCTGCGCACGCCCATCCTGGTGGTGATCACCGGGGAAGGCGGCAGCGGCGGCGCCCTGGCCATCGGCGTGGGGGACGTGGTCCTGATGCTCCAGCACGCCGTGTACACCGTGATCTCCCCCGAGGGGTGCGCCGCCATCCTCTGGCACGACGCCTCCCGGGCCGAGGACGCGGCGGCGGCCCTGCGGCTCACCGCCCCCGACCTGCTGGCCCTGGGGGTGGTGGACGAGGTGATCCCGGAGCCTCCCGGCGGCGCCCACACCGATCCCGACGCCGCGGTGGCGGCGGTGCGCGACGCCCTGGCCCGCCACCTGGCGCCGCTGCGGCAGACGCCCCCGGACGTCCTGCTGGAGCGCCGGTACGCCAAGTACCGCCGCATGGGGCAGGTGGTGGAGCTGCCGACCCCCGGGTGAGGGAGGAGGACGGACAGGGGGGAAAAGAATGGGGAGGGTGGCGTGACCGAGGACGGCAAGCTCGACCTGGACCAGATCCGGGCGGTGATCCAGATCGCCAGCGAGGCGGCCGACATCGCCGAGCTGGAGGTCCAGTCCCCCACCTTGAGGATCTCGGTGAAGAAGGCCGCCGCGGCGCGGCCGGCGGCGGCCTCGTTGCCGGCCGCCCCGCCCGCCGGAGCGCCCGCGGCACCACCGGCCCCGGCGGAGCCCGACCACCTGGTGGCCATCACCGCGCCCATGGTGGGCACCTTTTACCGCGCCCCCAGCCCCGACGCGCCGCCGTTCGTCAGCGAGGGAGACCTGGTGGAACCGGGCCAGACGGTGTGCATCATCGAGGCCATGAAGCTGTTCAACGAGATCCAGAGCGAGGTCCGGGGGCGCGTCGCCCGCATCCTGGTGGAGAACGCGGCGCCCGTGGAGTACGGGCAGACGCTGATGCTGGTGGACCCGTCGGCGGACGGGGCCTGACCCCCGGGATGTTCAAGAAGCTGCTCATCGCCAACCGCGGCGAGATCGCCGTGCGGATCATCCGGGCCTGCCGGGAGCTGGGGATCCGCACGGTGGCCGTGTACTCCGAGGCCGACCGGTCGGCGCTGCACGTGCGCATGGCCGACGAGGCGTTCTGCATCGGCCCCCCGCCGGCGGCCGAGTCGTACCTGAACATCCCCAACATCATGAGCACCGCCGAACTGCTGGGGGTGGACGCCATCCACCCCGGCTACGGCTTTCTGGCGGAGAACCCGCACTTTTCCGAGATCTGCCGGGACGTGAACATCACCTTCGTGGGCCCCTCCCCCGAGGCCATCGCCGCCATGGGCAACAAGGCCGCCGCCCGCCAGCGGATGAAGGCCGCCGGGGTGCCGGTGGTGCCCGGCAGCGACGGGCCGGTGCGCACCGAGGCGGAGGCCCTGGAGGTGGCCCGGGCGGTGGGCTTTCCCCTCATCGTCAAGGCCTCCGCCGGCGGAGGCGGCCGGGGCATGCGGGTCGTCCACACCCGGGAGGATCTGCGCCGGGCGCTGCAGACGGCCCAGGCGGAGGCCGAAGCGGCCTTCGGCAGCGGCGAGGTGTACCTGGAGAAGTACGTGGAGGAGCCCCGGCACATCGAGGTCCAGATCCTGGCCGACCACCACCACAACATCATCCACCTGGGCGCCCGGGACTGCTCCATCCAGAGGCGGCACCAGAAGCTGCTGGAGGAGTGCCCCCCGCCGGGACTGCGGGACCGCTTCCTCCGCGCCCTGGGCAAGGCGGCGGTGCGCGCCGCCCACGCCATCAACTACACCGGCGCCGGCACCGTGGAGTTCCTGGTGGACCGGGACGGCCACTTCTACTTCATGGAGATGAACACCCGGATCCAGGTGGAGCACCCGGTGACCGAGACGGTGACCGGGGTGGACATTGTCAAGTGGCAGATCCGCATCGCCGCCGGCGAGCGCCTGACCCTCCACCAGGGGGAGGTGGAGTTCCGGGGACACGCCATCGAGTGCCGGATCAACGCCGAAGACCCCCGCCACGACTTCCGGCCGGCGCCGGGGACGATCACCGCCTTCGTCCCCCCGGGCGGGCCCGGGGTGCGGGTGGACACCCACGCCTACGCCGGCTACACCATCCCCCCCTACTACGACTCCCTGCTGGCCAAGGTCATCGCCTGGGGATCGGACCGGCAGGAGGCCATCAGCCGGATGCGGCGGGCCCTGCAGGAGTTCGAGATCGCCGGCGTGCCCACCACCATCCCCTTCCACCTGATGGTGCTGGACAACGCCTTCTTCCGCCGGGGCGAGGTGTACACCAACTTCGTCCAGCGCCGCATCGACCTGTCGGCGCTGGCGCCCGCCGCCTCCTCCGGACGGTAGCCCGACACCCGCGCTAGCCGCCGGAGGCCGCCAGCCGGCCCGTGCGGACCAGGACCACCGCCGCCGCTCCCACCGCTCCCGCGTCGTCTCCCAGCGCCGCCGGGACGATCTCCGCGTCCCGGGCCGGACGCTCGAACGCGAACTGGCGCGCCGTCCGCCGCACCGGGTCCAGCAGCAGGTCGCCGGCCTTGCTCACGCCCCCGCCGATCACCACCCGCCGGGGGTTGAGGAGGTTGAGGAGGTTGGCCACCCCCACGCCCACGTAGAACCCCGCCCGCTCGAAGATCTCGCGGGCGACCGGGTCGCCCTCCCGGGCCGCGCGGGCCACCACCTCGGCGGTCAGGCGCGCGGGATCGGCTCCCAGAGCCGCCAGCGCGGTGGGCCGCCCCGACGCCACCGCCTCGGCCGCCTGGCGGGCGATGGCCCGGCCCGAGGCCAGGGCTTCCAGGTGCCCCCGCCGCCCGCACCCGCACAGGGGGCCGTCGGCGTCCACCACCGTGTGCCCGATCTCCCCGGCGGTGCCGCTGACGCCGTGCAGCAGCCGGTCCCCCAGGATGATCCCCCCGCCGATGCCGGTGCTGACAGTGATGTACACCAGGTCGGAGATCCCCCGGCCCGCCCCCGCCCACCACTCGCCCAGGGCCGCGGCGTTGGCGTCGTTCTCCACGTAGCAGGGCAGGCCCAGCCGTCCGCCCAGCAGGTCGGCCAGGGGCACGTCGCGCCACCCGGCCAGGTTGGCCGGTTCGTACACCACCCCGCTGTGCGGGTCCAGGGGCCCGGGCGCCCCCACCCCGATCCCCGGGCAGGCGGCGCGGGACAGCCCGGCCTCCGCCAGCACGCCCTCCACCGTGGCGGCGATGGCGTCCACCACCGCGGCCGGACCCGATTGAGGCGTGGCGACCCGCCGGCGCGCCCGCACGGCCCCGGTCAGGTCCACCAGCGCCGTCAGGATCTTGGTGCCGCCCAGGTCCACCCCGACCACGTACACGTCCCATCCCCTCCCCTTCGTCTTCCCTCATTCCTGTCGTCGGTAGGAGTCCGCCCCCCGCCCCCGGAAGAATATGGGGCCGGACCGCCCCAAGCGGTCCGGGGAGGTGCAGCCGTGCCGGGTGTGCTGACCACATTCGCCCTGCTGGTGGCGGCGATCATCGTGGGGATTTCCATCATCAGCGCCGCCATCAAGGTCGTGCGGGAGTACCAGCGGCTCGTGGTGTTTCGGCTGGGCAAGGCCATCGGCCAGCGGGGCCCGGGTCTGGTGTTCCTGATCCCCATCGTGGACAAGGCGGTGTGGGTGGACCTGCGGGAGTTCTTCCTGGAGATCCCCTCCCAGACCTGCATCACCAAGGACAACGCCCCCATCAACATCGACTTCCTGATCTACTTCAAGGTCTTCGACCCGGAGAAGTCGGTGATCCAGGTGGCCGACTTCGCCGGCGCCGCCCGGGGCATCGCCACCACCACCCTGCGGGCGGTGGTGGGCGACATCTCCCTGGACGACGTGCTGGCCAAGCGGGAGCAGATCAACCAGGTCCTGCGGGCCAAGCTGGACGAGGTCACCGAGCGGTGGGGCGTCAAGGTCACCACGGTGGAGATCCGCGAGATCCTGCCCCCGCGCGAGGTGCAGGAGGCGATGACCAAGCAGATGTCCGCCGAGCGCAACCGGCGGGCGCTCGTCACCGAGGCGGACGGCAAGCGCGAAGCGGCCATCAAGGTGGCCGAGGGCGAAAAGCAGGCCGCCATCCTCAAGGCGGAGGGCGACCGCCAGGCGGCCATCCTGCGGGCCGAGGGCTTCTCCCTGGCCCTGGACAAGATCTACTCGGTGGCCCGCAACGTGGACAGCAAGACCATGACCCTCCAGTACCTGGAGGCCCTGAAGGCCCTGGGGGAGGGCGCGTCCACCAAGTTCATCTTCCCGATGGAGTTCACCCGGCTGCTGCAGCCGCTGGCGGACATGACCCGGGAGTCGGGGCGCAGCGACTGACCGGAGCGCTCCGCCGCCCTAGATGATCGCCTCCTGGGTGGTGGGGTTGAACAGGTGCATCTTGCGCATGTTCACCACCACCTCCACCGTCTGGCCCATGCGGGCGTCGGTGCGGGCGTCCATCCGGGCCACGATCGAGTGGCGACCCACGGTCAGGTACAGGATCACGTCCGAGCCCAAAGGCTCGTGGACGTCCACCGTGGCCCGCAGGGTCCACGCCGGGTTGGCCCCGTCGGTCAGGGACCGGTCGGCGATGTCCTCGGGGCGGATGCCGAACACCACCGCCTTGCCCAGCCAGGGTCGGGCGTAGGGCGCCAGGTCGGCGGGTACTTCCAGCCGGAAGGACCCCGCGTCCACGTACACCCGGCCGTTCTCCTCGGCCAGGACGGCGTCCACGAAGTTCATGGCGGGGCTGCCGATGAAGCCGGCCACGAACATGTTGGCGGGCTTCTCGTACAGGTTCAGGGGCGTGTCCACCTGCTGCACCACCCCGTCCCGCATCACCACGATCCGGTCGCCCATGGTCATGGCCTCCACCTGGTCGTGGGTGACGTAGATGGTGGTAGTCTGCAGCCGGGCCTGCAGCTTCTTGATCTCCGCCCGGGTCTGCACCCGCAGCTTGGCGTCCAGGTTGGACAGGGGCTCGTCCATCAGGAACACCTGGGGCTCCCGCACGATGGCCCGCCCCAGCGCCACCCGCTGGCGCTGGCCGCCGGACAGCTGCTTGGGCTTGCGGTCCAGCAGGCCCTCGATGCCCAGCATCTCGGCGGCCTCCTTCACCCGCCGGTCGATCTCGGCCTTGGGGTAGCGCCGCAGCCGCAGGCCGAAGGCCATGTTCTCGTAGACGGTCATGTGGGGGTAGAGGGCGTAGTTCTGGAAGACCATGGCGATGTCCCGGTCCTTGGGCGGGACGTCGTTGACCCGGCGGTCGCCGATGTAGATGTCCCCGGCGGTGGGTTCCTCCAGACCGGCGATCAGCCGCAGCGCCGTGGTCTTCCCGCACCCCGACGGGCCCACCAGCACCGTGAACTGCTTGTCGGGGACGTCCAGGGTGACGTTGTTGACCGCCGTCACCGTCCCGAACTTCTTGGTCACGCCCTGCAGCTGCACCCGCGCCACGGTCCTCTCCCTCCGCCCTGCGGCACGGCCGGCCTCAGGATCTTTCCTCCTGCGCCAGCCGGCGCTTGAGTGCGTCGATCACCGGCACCGGCGTGGGGTCCACCCCCCGCAGCAGCGCCAGGTACCAGCTCACGAAATCCCCGATCAGAATGATAGAACACAGCCGGGCCAGGAGGCCACGGCCCCGGGCCCACACCTCGTCCACCCCGGCGGCCCGGGCGAAGGCCAGGTCCCGGGTGATGGCCACCCGCCGGGCGAGGCGCGGGGGCTCCCGGGGGTCCCGCAGGATGACCACGTGGCAGCGCCGGGCCAGGTCCGGGTCCATCCCCCACCCCACCGTCTCGTTGTGGTTCAGTTCCGGAAAGGTGTTCCAGCCGGCCAGGGTCTTGGCGTTCTCGTTGATCTGGTCCTTCCAGCGCTGGGCGGCGGGTTCCAGCAGCGGGGTCGCGCTGTAGATGAGGGGAAGGCGCCCCACCAGGCCGGCGGCCAGGGCCCGGGCCGGGTTGTCCGGCCGGCCGGGAGCCATCTCCTCGGCGACGGCGGCGGCGGCGTCGGTCGCTTCGGCCACGTCGTCGTCGAAGGACCGCACGGCGCCCGCGGCCGCCAGGACCGCCAGCATGGGCAGGAACAGGTACGGCAGGGCCGCCCGGGGCGGCAGTCCCGCCGGCACCACCACCGCGGGGTCCCCCCGCTCCCGGGCGCGGCGCAGGAGCGTCCCCCCGGAGGTGATGGCGACGCAGCGCGCTCCCCGCTCCGCCGCCTGCTGGTAGGCGGCCAGCGTCTCCTCGGTCTCCCCCGAGTAGCTGCAGGCGAACAGGAGCGTCTGCGGACCGACCCAGCCCGGGACCCGGTAGTCCTTCACCACCACCACCGGCGGCGCGGGCTCGTCGTACAGCACCGCCCGCAGCAGGTCCCCGCCGATGCCCGACCCTCCCATGCCCGCGGCCACCACCACCTGGGGGCGCACCGGGGGCGGGACTCCGGCGGCCAGGGCCCACGCCTCCGCGCACATGCGGGGGAAGCGGCTGATGAGCTGGAGCATCCCGGCGGGGTCGGCGGAGGTCAGGCCGGCCGGATCGAGCGCCATGGTGGTGCTTCCTTTCGGCGCCGCCCCGGGCGCACCTTCCCGCCAGCCGACAGGGACCCCGGCGCCGCCCCAGCGAATCCTCGCAGGGATGGAGCGCGCACCGGGCGTTCGACTGTCCGGCTCGGAGGTCCGCCGGCTCCGCGAGCTGCGGGAGCGCGTCAAGGTGGCCGCCCTGACCCTGCCCCTGCCCCTGCAGCGCCGGCTGCTGGACCTGCTGGAGCGGGCGCGGCCGTGGACGGTGCCCGCCCGCCCGGTGCCGGAGATGACCCGGGGCGAGCTGGTCCGCGCGATCCGCTGGCGCCTGGGCACCATCCCTCTGGCGGGAGCGGAGGCGGCGGCCGCCTTCATCGACCGCCACCGGCGCCTGGCGTCCGGCGGCCGGAGGGCGCGGACGCGCCGACCGTGAGGGACGGGCCGATGCACGGCGAACGTCCCGACGAAGGCGTCCCCGCCCGGACGGACGTCTCCGGCGGCGCGGCGGGGGTCAGACCCGACGAGCGGGAGGCCCCCGACCCGCTGGCGCTGCTGGCCGACCGGGTGGACCTGACGGTGGTACCGTTCACCGACAGGGGAAGCCGCCTGCTGCTGTTCCTGGATCCCGACCGCACCCGGTTTCACATCCGCATCTGCGAGCGCTGGCCCCGGCTGGACTACGTGGAGGGCGACTACCGGGCGCGGCGGCCGATGGTCCGGGACCTGCACCTGACCGACGACGAGGGCCGCCCCCTCCCGTTCACCCTGCACAGCGCGCCCCACCGGCTGGACCTGGCCACCTCCCGGGGACCGGTGACGGTGGTCTTCGCCGATCCGGAGGTGGTGCTGCTGACCCTGCCAGAGGGACGGGTCGGCGTCCGGTGCGCCGTGCGGGCCGAGTGGGCCGCGCCCGACGCCCGGGGGGCTCGCTTGCGCGGCGCCCGCAACGTGGCCCTGACCACCAACGCCCGGATCGTGCGCAGCACGGTGGAACGCCAGGGCCTGTACCACCTGGTGGACCTGCAGGTGGAGACCGGTTCGGGCGGGGCGGTGTCGATCAACATCACCCCGCGCCTGGGGTTCTCCCGCGGGCTGCACCCCCGGGAGGCGGTGTCCGAGAGCGAGCGCCGGTGGCGGCGGTGGTTTGCGGTCGTGCCCCCGGTCCACCCCCGCTACCACCGCTCCTACTACTACGCCTGGTGGGTGATGGGGGCGGGCCTGATCAGTTCCCGCTACTACCTGACCCGGGAGGCGATGGTCCCCAGCAAGGTGCGCTACGTGGGGGTGTGGCAGTGGGACGCGTTCTTCCACGCCCTGGCCTACCGCTACGTGGACGCCCGCCTGGCCGCCGACCAGTTCAGGATCTTCATCGACCACCAGCGCCCGGATGGCATGCTGCCCGACGCGGTCTACGACGAGGGCGTCATCGACCACCTGGCCTACCCCGTGGACGCGCCGGTGACCAAGCCGCCCCTGGCCGCCTGGGCGGCCTGGAAGGTCTACCAGGTCACCGGGGACCTGGACTTCCTGGCCGAGCTGTATGCGCCCCTGAGCCAGTGGAACGAGTGGTGGTTCGCCCACTCCGACCAGGACCGCGACGGCGTCCCGGAGTACAGTCACCCGTACTCGTCGGGCATGGACGACAGCCCCCTGTGGGACGAGGGCATGCCCGTGGAGTCGCCGGACCTGGCCACCTACCTGGTCCTCCACATGGACGCGTTGAGCCGGATGGCGAAGGCGCTGGGGCTGGACTCCGACGCCGACCGGTGGGCGGAGCGGGCCGACGAGCTGGCCCGGCGGATGGTCGCCCACTTCTACGACCCGGACTCCGGGCTGTTCTGGGCCGTGCGCCCGACACTGGGCCACCGGCGGGTGGACGTCCTCACGCCGGTCAGCCTGATCCCCCTGGCCACGGGACGGCTGGACCGGGAGGTGGCCGACCGGCTGGTGGCGCGCCTGGTGGACCCCGCCCAGTTCTGGCCGCGCTATCCCATCCCCACGGTGGCCCGCACCGACCCCCGCTACGCCCCCGCCCAGATGTGGCGGGGGCCGGTGTGGGCCAACGTCAACTACCTGTTCGTGGAGGCCCTGCAGGCGGCGGGGTTTCCGGCGGTGGCGCGGGAGCTGGCCGACCGCACCCTGGAGATGGCCGCAGGGTACTGGGACCTGCCCGAGTACTACCATCCCGACACCGGGCTGCCGCCGGCCGGGGCGGCGCCGTCCCAGGGGTGGACGGCCGCCACCGTCATCGACCTGGCGATCCGCCGGTCCCGGGGGGAGGTGTGAGGGAGGGGCCATGACCGCCGGGGGGCTGCACCAGCTGCGGGAGGCCCTGCGGGGCTTTGAGACGGCGCTGACCGTGGCCGCGATCCTGCTCCTGACGGCGGCGGCCATGCGGCTGGCGCCGGTCCTGATCCGGCGCGCCCTGACCGCCCGCGGGGGAGGAGTCCTGGACGAGGTCCGCCGGCGGACCCTGCAGTCGCTGCTGGAGAGCCTGACCCGCTACCTGCTGGCGTTCATCGCCCTGGTGATGGTTCTGCGGGAGCTGGGGGTGGACGCCACCGCCGTCCTGGCCAGCGCCGGGGTGGTGGGGATCGCCGTCGGTCTGGGCGCCCAGACCCTGATCCGGGACATCATCGCCGGCGTCCTTTTGATCTCCGAGGACCTGCTGCATGTGGGCGACGTCATCACCGTGGACTCCCGCACCGGCACCGTGGAGCGCATCGGCATCCGCACCACCCAGATCCGCACCGCCGACGGGGAGGTGTGGACCATCCCCAACGGCCGGCTGGAGATCTTCGGCAACCGCGGGCCGCGCGCGGGAGCCCGCCCGTGACGCCCGTCGCCGCGGCCGGAGGCCGCCCGTGAGGGTCCTGGTCACCGGGGGAGCCGGATTCGTCGGGTCCCACGTGGCGGACGCCTACCTGGCCGCGGGCCACCACGTGGCGGTGGTGGACACCCTGGTCACCGGACGGGCGGAGCACGTCCCCCCGCAGGCGACGTTGTACCCCGTGGACATCCGCAGCCCGCAGCTGCGGGACGTCTTCGAGCGGGAGCGGCCGGAGGTGGTCAACCACCACGCCGCCCAGGCGTCGGTGGCCGCGTCGGTGGCCGACCCGCGGGCCGACGCCGACGTGAATGTCCTGGGCACGGTGCACCTGCTGACCCTGTGCGTCCGGTTCGGCGTGCGCCGGTTCGTGTTCGCCTCCACCGGCGGCGCCATCTACGGCGACCCCGTCCGCCTGCCCGTCGCCGAAGACCACCCCTGCGATCCCCTGTCGCCGTACGGGACCAGCAAGCTGGCCGCCGAGGCGTACGTGCGGCTGTTCGGCCGGGGGGGCCTGTCGTGGGTCATCCTGCGGTACGGCAACGTCTACGGCCCCCGGCAGGATCCCGCCGGGGAGGCGGGGGTGGTGGCCATCTTCGCCCGGGCGATGCTGGACGGGCGGACGCCCACCATCTTCGGCGACGGTCAGCAGACCCGCGACTTCGTGTACGTGGAGGACGTGGCCCGGGCCAACCTCCTGGCGACGGAGGCGGAGGGTTGCGAGGTGGTCAACATCGGGACCGGGCAGGAGACGTCGGTGGCGGAGATCTTCCGCGCCCTCGCCGAGCTGACCGGCTTCCGCGGCGCGCCGCAGTTCGGGCCCCCGCGGCCCGGCGACGTCCGCCGCATCGCCCTGGACTGCACCCGCGCGGGCCGCTGGCTGGGGTGGAGGCCGCAGGTCCCGCTGACCGAGGGCCTGCGCCGGACCGTGGAGTGGTTCCGGGCACGCTCGCCCGGGGACTGACCCCCCGCCCGCAGGCGGACCGGCCGCAAAGACCCTCGCCCCGCGTGGCAGAGGGGCCCGCCAGGCCGGGCGTCCCGGCCAGCTGGAGGGCAGGTCCCCGGCAGGCAGTCTCCCCGGCGCCCGGCGAACTTCTGGTGGGGGCCGGTCCTATCTTTGGGGGCCGGGCCGGAGGGGCGCCGTGGCCGGGCCACCTGCTGACTCCGTCGGGTCTTTTGTCCTGGTCCTGCACACCCACCTGCCCTTCGTCCTGGGCCACGGCCGGTGGCCCCACGGCAGCGACTGGCTGCACGAGGTGGTCGCCGGCAGTTACCTCCCCCTGCTGAAGGCGCTTCAGGACGCGGCCGCCGGTCACCGGGTCCGGGTGACCCTGGACGTCTCGCCGGTCCTGGCCGAGCAGCTGGCCGCTCCGGCGTTCCGGCGGGAGTTCGAGGAGTTCGTCCGCACCCGGCTGCAGTGGGCGCAGGACAACGCCCGCCACTTCGACGCCGCCGGGGACGCCGCGCGGGCCGCCCTGGCCCGCCGCTGGGAACGGTGGTACCGGGACCGCCTGCAGCAGTTCGACGAGATCGGCGGGGACGTGGTGGGCGCGTTCCGCCGCCTGGCCGACCGCGAGGTGGCGGAACTGATGACCTGCGCCGCCACCCACGGCTACCTGCCCCTGCTGAGCCGGGAGGAGTCGGTGGCCCTGCAGCTGGACGTGGCCGTCTCCGCCCACGAGCGCCACTTCCGGCAGCGCCCGCGGGGCATCTGGCTGCCCGAGTGCGCCTACCGCCCCCGCTACGAGTGGACGCCTCCCCTGGGCCTGCAGCGGGGAAAGGCGCGTGCCCGCCGGCGCGGGCTGGAGGAGTTCCTGGCGGAACGGGGACTGCGCTACTTCATCACCGACCTCCACCTGGTCCGCGGCGGCAGCTCCCTCTCTCCCTACCGGGACTACTACCCGGCCCTGCAGGCCCTCGCCGGCACCGCCCCGCCCGTCTCCCGCCCGGACCGGTCGCCCTACCGGGCGTACCGGGTGGCGTCCCGCGGAGGGCAAGCAGACGCCGCCGTGCTGGTGCGCGACCCCGAGACCAGCCTGCAGGTGTGGAGCCGCGACCGGGGCTATCCGGGGGACGGCTGGTACCTGGAGTTCCACAAAAAGCACTTCCCCGGCGGGCTGCGGTACTGGCGGGTCACGGGCCCTGACGTGGACCTGGAAGCCAAGGAGATCTACGACCCGGACCGGGCGGCCGAGCGGGTGCGGGTCCACGCCGATCACTTCGTGGGCCTGCTCGCCCGCATCCTCGCCACGGCCCGCCGGACGGAGGGCCCGGCGGCGGTGGTGTGCAGCCCCTTCGACACCGAGCTATTCGGGCACTGGTGGTGTGAGGGCCCCGACTGGGTCGCCGAGGTCTTCCGCCGCCTGGGGCCGGCCGGCGTGGTGGCGGTCACCGCCGGCGAGTACCTGGACGCCCACCCGCCCGGGGAGACGCTGTCCCTGCTGGAGGGGTCCTGGGGCGACGGGGGAGACCACCGGGTGTGGCTCAACCGGGACACCGAGTGGACCTGGGAGCGGGTGTACGCGGCGGAGGAGGTGTTCTGGGCCCTGGCCCGGCGGGTGCCGGCGGGCGCGCTGGCGGCCCGGCGGGTCCTGGCGCAGATGGCGCGGGAACTGCTATTGACCCAGGCCTCCGACTGGCAGTTCCTGATCACCACCCGGGCGGCCCGGGACTACGCCGAGGCCCGGATCACCGACCACGCCGCCGCATTCACCCGCCTGGCCGGGATCCTGCAGTCCCTGGAGGACGGGGCGGACCTGTCGGCGCCCGACAGGGAGTATCTGGCCGCCCGGGAGACGGTCAACTTCCTGTTCCCCGACGTCCTGGAGCAGGTGGACCGGGCGTGCGCGGTGCCTGCGGCGTAGCCGGCGGGAGGAGGACGCGATGGCGCGGCCGCGGATCCTGGCGTTCATCCTCGCCGGGGGCCGGGGAGAGCGGCTGTACCCGCTGACCCGGGAGCGGGGCAAACCGGCGGTACCCTTCGGCGGCAAGTACCGCATCGTGGACTTCGTGCTGTCCAACTTCGTAAACTCGGGGATCTACGCCCTGTACGTGCTGGTGCAGTACAAGGCCCAGTCGCTGATCGAGCACCTGCGGACCGCCTGGCGGCTGGGCGGGCTGCCGGATCACTTCGTGATGGTCGTGCCGCCCCAGATGCGGTGGGGAGAGACCTGGTACCAGGGGACCGCCGACGCCGTCTACCAGAACCTCAACCTGCTCTTGGACTTCGCCCCGGACCTGGTGGCCGTCTTCGGCGCCGACCACGTCTACCGCATGGACGTCGGGCAGATGATGGCGTTCCACCGGGACGCCGGAGCCGACGTCACCGTGGCGGCCCTGCCGGTGCCGGTGGACCGCGGCCGGGAGTTCGGGATCGTCACCGCGTCCGCCGACGGGCGGGTCACGGCGTTCGTCGAAAAGCCCGCCGCCCCCACCCCTCTCCCCGGCGACCCCACCCGCGCCCTGGCGTCCATGGGCAACTACCTGTTCAACGCCGGCGTGCTGGTGGACGCGCTGGTGGAAGACGCCCGCCGCAGCACGGACCACGACTTCGGCCGCACCATCCTGCCCGAGCTGGTCGCCCACGCCCGGGTCTTCGCCTACAACTTCCTGGACAACGCGATTCCGGGCATGCATCCCTATGAGGAGAGGGGGTACTGGCGCGACGTGGGCACCCTGGAGGCCTACTGGGAGGCGCACATGGACCTGCTGGGCCGGTCTCCGCGGCTGGATCTGGCCAACCCCCGCTGGCCGATCCACACGGCGCCGTTTATGGGCCCGTCGGCCCGCATCCTGGAGGGGACCGTGGAGGACAGCCTGGTGGGCGAGGGCTGCCACGTGGACGGCGCGACGGTGCGCCGGTCGGTCCTGGGCCGGGGGGTGCGCGTCCTGCGGGGGGCGGTGGTGGAGGAGTCCGTCGTGATGGACCACACCGTGGTGGGGGCGGGGGCGCGGCTGCGGCGGGTCATCGCCGACCGGTTCAACGAGATTCCCCCGGGCGCCGCCCTGGGCCGGGAGGACGGCGGCCTGACGGTCCTGCCCCGGGGCCGCACCCGGGTTCCGGCATGACCGCCCCCTGGCTCGTCGTCCACGGCCACTTCTACCAGCCGCCCCGGGAGAACCCCTGGCTGGAGGAGGTGCCCGTTCAGGACGCGGCCGCGCCCTACCACGACTGGAACGAGCGGGTGACCGCCGAGTGCTACGCCCGCAACGCCGCCGCCCGGATCCTGGACGCCCACAACCGGATCACCCGGATCGTCAACACCTACGCCCGCATCAGCTTCGACGTCGGTCCGTCCCTGCTCCGGTGGCTGGCCCGCTGCGCCCCGGAGGTGTACGGCGCGATCCTGGACGCCGACCGGACCAGCCGGCAGACCCACTTCGGCCACGGCAACGCCCTCGCCCACCCCTACGTCCACCTCATCCTGCCCCTGACCTCGCCCCGCGACCGGCGCACCCAGGTCCGCTGGGGCCTGCGGGACTTCGAGCGCCGGTTCCGGCGGCACCCGGAGGGGATGTGGCTGCCCGAGACCGCGGTGGACGTCACGACCCTGGAGGTGCTGGCCGAGCACCGTGTCGCCTTCACCATCCTGGCCCCCCACCAGGCGTCGAAGGTGCGCGCCGGCCCCGACGGCCCGTGGCGGCCCGTGGAGGAGGGGGACCTGGACTGGTCCACCCCGTACCGGTGCCGTCTGCCCGGGGGCCGGTCCATCGCGGTGTTCTTCTACGATCCTGCCACCGCCCGGGCGGTGGCGTTTGAGGGCCTGCTCCACGACGGAGACGCCCTGGCCCGGCGGCTGGCCGCCCCCCTGGCGTCCGACGACGGGCGGCGCCTCCGGCTGGTGGCCGCCGACGGCGAGACCTACGGCCACCACCACCCCTTCGGCGAGATGGCCCTGGCGTACGCCCTGGAGCGGCTGGCCGCAGGGGGCGAGGCGCGTCTGACCAACCTGGCCGCCTACCTGGCGGCTCACCCGCCCGTCCAGGAGGTGGAGATCCGGGAGAACACGTCCTGGAGCTGTCCCCACGGCCTGGGGCGGTGGACGGCCGACTGCGGGTGCCGGACCCGGCCGGGGACCCAGCAGCGGTGGCGCGCCCCGCTGCGGGAGGCCATCGACTGGCTGACCGAGCGGCTGGACCGCCTGTACGAGGAGCACGCCGGCCGGGTGCTGCGCGATCCCTGGGCGGCCCGGGACGACGCCATCGACCTCGTGGATCCCGAGCCGGGCGCCACTGACGCCTTCTTCGCCCGCCACGGGACCGGCCCCCTGGACGGCGCCGCCCGCCGTCAGATCCGGCGGCTGCTGGAGATGCAGCGGCAGAGGATGCTGATGCACAGCAGCGACGGGT
This sequence comes from Armatimonadota bacterium, assembly GCA_037440005.1. GTDB lineage: Bacteria > Sysuimicrobiota > Sysuimicrobiia > Sysuimicrobiales > Kaftiobacteriaceae > Calidihabitans. Next base: position 25,158 of record JBBIUY010000022.1, read on the forward strand.
GGTTCTTCGACGACATCGCCGGTCCGGAGGCGGTGCAGGTCCTCGCCCACGCCGCCCGGGCCATCGACCTGGCGGGAATGTGGGACCCGGATCTGGAAGGGGAGTTCGTGCGCCGCCTGGCCGCCGCCCCCTCCAACGCGCCCGAGCACCCCGACGGCGCGGCCGTGTACCGGGCGCTGGTCCGTCCCCAGGCGGTGTCCACGGCCCGCGCCGCCGCGGTGTACGCCACCGTCTCGCTGGTGGAAGATCCCGCCCGGGTGAACACGCCCGCGGTGACCGTCACGCCGCTGGGCGCCTCCCGCGCCGCCTCAGGCGGGCGCACCCTGCTGGCGGGACGGGTGCGGGTCGCCTGGACGCTGACCGGCGAGGAGGAGGAGGCCGCCTACGCCCTGGTGCACTTCGGAGGCCACGAGGTGCACTGCGCGGTGCGCGCCGGCGTGCCGGCCGAGGAGGCCCAGGCGCTGGTGGCGGACCTGATCCGGCGGTTTGAGGCCGGCGCCGTCGGCGAGCTGCTGCGGGCGGTGGACGCCGCCCTGGGACCGTCGGCGTTCACCCTGCGGGACCTGCCCCTGGACCACCGGCGGCGGGTCCTGGCGGCGCTCACGGCGCAGGCCCTGCGGGACCTGGAAGAGACCTACCGCCGGGTGTACCAGGAAAGCCGCGGGTTGATGGCGTATCTGCGGGATGCGCAGGCGTCTCTCCCCCCGCCCATGGTGATGGCCGCCGTCGTCGCGCTCACCCGGGACCTGGAGGAAGCCCTCTCGGGACCGCCCACCCGCCCCCTGCCGGACCGGGCGGCCGCCCTGGTGGCGGAACTCCGTTCCTGGGGGCGGGAGGTCAGAGCCGACCGCTTCGAGCCGCTGCTGCGCCGGCGCCTGGAGGCCGTCCTGGCCGGCCCCCTGCCGCCGCGGGAGAGGCTGGAGCGGGCCCGGGAGGTGCTGGACCTGGCAGACCTGGCGGGGCTGACCCTCAACCTGTGGGAAGCCCAGAACCGGCTGGTCCGGCTGGCGCGGGCCGTCCCCGCCGACTGCGCTCCCCTGCTGCGCCAGGTGGCGGAGCGTCTGCACGTCAACGTGGACGCCGTGCTGACCGATCCCCCCCCATGACGCCCGGGACGTCTCGCCTCCACCCTGCACCCGTCCGCCCGTCCGGCGATGGCGCGCCCGTTTGAGTTCGTCGAGTGCCTGGAACTGCGGGAGATGCTGGGCCGGACGGCCTGGGACGAGCGGGAGCTGCTGGCCGGCATTGAGGAGGCCCCCGCGGAATCCATCATCTACCACACCCACAGCTACTTTTTGCGCAGCCGCTACCTGGCCGCCCCCTACCCCAACGACTTCGCCACCTGGGCGGCCATCCAGGTCCGCGACCGGGTCCTGGGCGAGCGGCTGGCGGTGGTGGACCCCTTCGAGTACGCCGACGTGGAGCAGCTGCGGGCGGAGCTGGTGACCATCGTGGACGCCCACCTGGCGGGGCTGCAGAGCGTCCCCCGGGCGGACTACGGGGAGCCGTTTTACTTCATGCGCTCCACCCTGGTGGAGGTCCCCACGGGGATGCGGGCGGCGACTCTGCGGGAGTTCCGGGACCTGGTGGCCCGGGTGGACGCCAGCGCCATCTACTACCACTTCTACGAGACCGTGCGCCGGCGCCCCGACGCCGACCCCCTGGCGTGGCTGGAGGGCGAGCTGGGGCTGGGGGAGGTGGCCGCGCGACTGCGGCGGCTCAACCGGTACATGAGCAGCCTGGACGGGGTCCGCGCCCGCGTCCTGGCCATCTGCGACGCGGCCCTGGAGGACGGCGGTGGCTGAGCCGGCCGTGCGCCTGGACGACTACCGGGACGTGGTGCCCGCCGGCACCCTGGACCTGCTGCGGCGCCTGGCCGACCGGGTCCGGGGACGGTCGCTGGTGCACGTGAACTCCACCCGCGCCGGGGGCGGGGTGGCGGAGATGCTGCACCGCTCGGTGCCGCTGCTGGAGGAGCTGGGCGTCGCCACCCGCTGGGAGGTCATCACCGGGTCCGAGGAGTTCTTCCGGGTCACCAAGGCGCTGCACAACGCCCTGCAGGGTCAGGAGCAGGCGTTCACCGACGCCATGCTGCAGACCTACCTGGAGACCAACCGGGACAACGCCGCCCGGCTGGACCTGGACGCCGACCTGGTCCTCGTCCACGACCCCCAGCCGGCGGCCCTGGTGGCCTATGCCCCCCGGCGGGGCCGGTGGGTGTGGCGGTGCCACATCGACGTCTCGCGGCCCCAGCGCCGGGCGTGGGCGTTCGTGCGCCTGTTCGTGACCCGCTACGACGGCGCCATCTTCTCGCTGCCGCGGTTCGCCCAGCGCCTGCCCATCCCCCAGTACCTCATCTACCCCAGTATCGACCCGCTGTCGGAGAAGAACCGGGAACTCAGCCCCGAGGAGGTGGATGCGGTCCTGCACCGCCTGAACATCCCCCGGGACAAGCCCCTGCTGCTGCAGGTGTCCCGGTTCGACCGCTTCAAAGACCCCCTGGGGGTCATCAACGCCTACCGGCTGGTCAAGAAATACGACGACTGCCGGCTGGTCCTGGCCGGCGGCCCCGCCGACGACGATCCGGAAGGCCCCCAGGTGCTGGCCGAGGTGATGCAGGCCAGCAGCGACGACCCCGACATCCACGTGCTGGTCTTGCCGCCCACGGCCCACCACGAGATCAACGCGCTGCAGCGGGCCGCCACCATCATCATCCAGAAGTCCACCCGGGAGGGCTTCGGCCTGACGGTGGCCGAGGGGATGTGGAAGGGCAAACCGGTGATCGGCGGATTCGCCGGCGGGATCACGGTGCAGATCATCTGGGGAGTGACCGGCTATACGGTGAACTCGGTGGAGGGGTGCGCCTTCCGCATCCGCCACCTCCTGAACAACCCCGAGCTGGCCGCCCAGATGGGCCGCGCCGGCCGGGAGTACGTCCGAGAGCGGTTCTTGATCACCCGGGACCTGGCCGAGCACCTGGCCCTGATGGTCACCCTGCTTCGCTAGCCCCCTCCGCCAGCCAGGCCAGGAACGCCCGCACCTCGTCGGGATCGCGGGCCACGTAGCGGGCGGCCGTGGCCGCCGGGTCCGCCCCCACCCGCACCGTCACCGCCGCCGGCGGCAGGGCGGCAAAGAGGTCTTCGTCGGTCTGGTCGTCGCCGACGCAGACCACCGCCACCCGGTCCGGCCAGTCCTCGCCGAACGCGCGGCGGAGGATCTCGCGGGCCGCCCGGCCCTTGTCCCACTCCACCTGGGGACGGATCTCCAGGGCCCGACGGGCCGGACGCACCGTCAGGGCCCCCGACGCCCGGACCGCCTCCTCGAAGACTGCCGCCCGCACCCGCTCCACCAGCGGGTGGGGGGTGGCCCGGTAGTGCACGGTGGCCGACAGCCCCTTGTCCTCCACCAGCACGCCGGGGACGTCGGCGAGCCTCTCCCGCAGCCGCTGCGCGCAGGCGGCCACTGCCGGCCGCGCGGCCTGGGCGTCCGGGTGCACCCACCGGTCGTCGCCCCACGCGATCTCCAGCCCGTGGTTGCCGGCGTACGCCAGCTCCGGCAGGCCCACCCGCTCCCGCACGTCGTCCAGGGCCCGCCCGCTGATCACCGCCACCAGGACGCCCCGGGAGGACAGATGCGCCAGGATCCGGCGCACCTCACCGGGCAGCGCCACCCGGTCGGGAGCCGCTTCCAGGGGGGCCAGCGTGCCGTCGAAGTCCAGCAGCGCCGCCAGCGGGCGGCCCGCCAGCGCGGCCCGCACCTCCTCCCGGCGGTCGGCCAGCCGCCAGGTGGCGGACCGGGCGGCCATCACCCGCACCCCGGCCCGCAGGTGGTCGCTGACCCAGGCGTACACGTCCCGGCTGCGGACGGCCGCCCGCAGGTGGGTCATGCGCACCAGGCGCTCTTCGACCGGCATCTCCAGGGCCTGCTCGAGGGCGTCGGCGGTCCCCTCGGTGTCGTAGGGGTTGATGGACACCGCCCAGGGGAGCTCGTCGTGGGCTCCGGCCAGTTCGCTGCAGACCAGCACGCCGCGGCGGTCCACCTGGCAGGCCACGAACTCCTTGGCCACCAGGTTCATGCCGTCGGCCAGCGAACTGACCACGCAGACGTCGGCCATCCGGTACAGGGCGGCCATCCCCTCCAGGGGCAGGGGCTCGGGCAGGTGCAGCACCGGCCGCCACTGGGCGGTCCCGTAGCGGTCGTTGATGCGGGCGATCTCGGCCTCCACCTGCTGCTGCAGCTCCCGGTAGGCCGGGATGGCCGTGCGGCTGGGCGCCGACTTCTGGACGAACACCAGCCGGCCGCGGTACTGGGGGCGGCGGTCCAGCAGCAGCCGCAGGGCCCGCAGCCGCTCGGGGATCCCCTTGGTGTAGTCCAGCCGGTCCACCCCCACCGCCACCAGGCGCCCGGCCAGGCCGTACCGCTGCTGCAGCCGGGCCATCCACTGCTCGCACGCCACAGAGCGCGCGACCCGGTCCAGGGCCTCGAAGTCCACGCTGATGGGAAACGCCCGCACCGCCACCCGCCGCTCCCCGAAGATGACCGCCCCCGCGTCCCGGTCGGCCGACGCGCCCAGCTCCCGCTCGGCGCACTCCAGGAAGTGGCTCACGTGCCGGGGGTGCTGGACGCCCACCAGGTCGGCCCCCGCCAGCCCCTCCAGAAGTTCGGCCCGCTGGGGGCAGGCCCGGAAGACGTCCCACGCCGGCCAGGGGATGTGCCAGAAGACCATCACGCCCACGTCCGGGCGGAGCTGGCGGATCATCTGCGGGCACAGGGCCAGGTGGTAGTCGTGCACCCACACCAGCGCGCCGGGAGCCGCCGAGGCGGCGGCCGCCTCGGCAAACCGCCGGTTCACCCGCCGGTAGGCCTCCCAGTGGGACCGGCGGAAACGCGCCTGGCCGAGGGCCATGTGGCACAGCGGCCACAGGGCCTGGTTGGCGTAGCCGTAGTAGAAGGCGCGGACGTCGGCCGGCTCCAGGGCCACCCGGCGCAGCGTGTAGCGGGGGGCGCCGGGCGGGACGGCCACGCACCCGGACGGGTCGACGACGTCGAAGTCCGCGTCCCCCGACCCCCACGCCACCCAGGTCCCTCCCACCGCGCGCAGCACCGGATCCAGCGCCGCCACCAGCCCGCCCGCGGGCCGGTGGACCATGATCCCGCGTCCGCTGTGCCGGTGCTCGTAGGGCTCGCGGTTGCTCACCACCACCAGCGGCCGGTCGCCCAGAATCCGGCGTACTCCCTCCCGCACGTCGGTCACGCTCTCCCCTCCAGCACCCGGATCACCTCGGCGCCCACCAGCACCAGCAACGCCACCAGGTAGACCCACACCATGAACACCACCAGCCCGGCCAGCGGGCCGTACACCAGCGGGTAGGCGGCCAGCGTGCGCAGGTACCAGAAAAAGGCCCGCCGGGTCAGTTCGAACAGGCCCACCGCCACGCCGGTCCCCGCCAGCAGGCTCCGCCTGCCCACCCGGACGGCGGGAAGAAACCGGTAGACCACGAAGAACGCGGCGGCGGCCAGGACCCACGGCGCCACAGACGCCGCCGTCTGCAGCAGGGGAGCGCGACCCACCGCGTCCACGACGGGGCCCAGGCCGGGCAGACCCCGGAGGGCCGCCTGGGCCGCCGGCACCAGCACCGACAGGCCGAGACACGCTCCCCCCAGGCCCACCACGGCGAGCTCGACCAGCGTGCGGTGCACGAACGTCCGCGGCCTCCCCGCCCGCAGGATCCGGTTGAGGGCGTGGCGCACCGCGCTGGCCACCGCGGTGGCGGCCCACAGGAGGCCCGCCGCCGCCAGGGTGCCGGCGGCGCTCCGGGTGCGGACGACTCCGGCGATGGTCTCCCGGACCGCCTCCAGGGCCGGCGGGGGCAGGTAGGGCCGGAGGGCCTGCACCACCGCCTCCTGGACCTGCAGCTGGTCCGCCGCCAAGCTCAGCAGGGCGATCACCCCCGCCAGCAGAGGGAAGACCGACAGCAGCCCGGCGTAGGCGATGGAGGCGGCGTACACCGCCAGGTCGTCCTCGGCCAGCAGCCGCGCCAGCGCCCGCAGCCTCCCGGTCACGGTCCGGCCCCCGCCCCCTGCGGCTGGGGGAGGGCGGCGTGGACGTGGACCGTCTGGGTGGGGTAGGCGAACTGGATCCCCCGCTGCCGGAACTGCCGGTACAGTTCCAGGTTGATGGCCTGCTGGACGTCCATGTACGCCGTGTAGTCCGGCGTCAGCACGTAGTACACCACCTCAAAGATCAGGGCGAAGTCCCCGTAGCTCTTGAAGTGAGCCCGGTCGAAGCGCGTCCGGGGCTGCGCCTCCACGATGCGCCTGACCACCTCCGGGATGTCGGCGAGCACCTGGGGCGGTGTGTCGTACACCACGCCGAAGGTGAAGAGCACCCGCCGCTCGGTCATGCGCTTGAAGTTGCGGATCCGGCTGGAGAGCAGGTCGGTGTTGGAGAGGACGACCTGTTCTCCCGACAGACTGCGCACCCGCGTGGTCTTCAGCCCGATGTGCTCCACGGTGCCCAGCACGTCTCCGGTGATGATGAAGTCGCCGATCACGAACGGCCGGTCTAGGGCGATGGAGAAGGCCGCGAACAGGTCGCCCAGCACGTTCTGCAGGGCCAGGGCCACCGCCACGCCTCCGATCCCCACCCCCGCCACCAGGGCGGTGATGTTTACCCCCAGGTTGTCCAGAGCCACCAGCACCAGGACCGCCCACAGGCCCACCCGCGCCACGAAGCTCAAGACGGCGACGGTGGTGGCGGTGGCTGCGTCCTGCTCCAGCCGCCTCTGGAGGTGGCGGGTGACCGCCCAGGTGATGACGGCGTTCCCCCACAAGGCCACCTGCAGCCACACTGCGGCCCAGGCCGCCGCCTGCAGAACCCTCGCCAGCCGAACCGGCAGGTCCAGCACCAGGCTCCCCGCCGCCACGGCGAGGACGGCGATCACCACCGGTCGCAGACTCCCCAGCAGGTCCACCAGGAGGTCGTCGAGCTCCCCCGGCGTCCTCTCAGCTGCCGTCCGCAGCCGCCGGCGGACGAGCTCTCGCAGTCCCCGGGCCGCCCCGGCGACGCCCGCCGCGACGACCAGCGCGAGCAGCCATCGTCCCACCGGGTTGCCATACAGCGTCGCGCCCCACACAGGCAGGGGTATCACCTCCTTCGTGGCCGGCGGGGAGGGTCAACCGCCTCCCAGACCGCGTCCCTCCGTCCGGGGTCAGGCTGCGGATGCGATGTGAAAACGCCCGGGCCGCCCCGCGGGCGGTGTGAGCCGCCCGGGCATCTGCCGCATGGCGAAGAGCGTGGACTGGTGTCAGTGTAGCCCACCCCGTCGGCGGAGGACAACCCACCTTGCCCTGCGCCGACAGGGTTGGTAGGCTGAAACCACGGTCGCCGGCGGGCCGGGGATCGCCGGCACCTGCCTCGACGCCTGATGCGACGTCTGCCCGAGTCCGTGTCCCTGCGCGCGCTGCCCGGGGACTGCCCGGTGAGCTGGGCGGTCATCGGTGCGAACGCCGTCACGTTTCTGCTGGCGTTTCTCGGAGCCCCCGCGGCGACGGCCGGCCTGATCTTCGTCTCCGAGGCGGCCCTGGCCCGCCCCTGGACCGCGCTGACGTACCCGCTGGTGGCCGGCGGGCACGTGCTGTGGGTGCTGGTGAGCGCCTATGTCCTGTGGCTGTTCGGCGGGAGCCTGGAGCGCGCCTGGGGGAGTCGCGACTACGCCCTGTTCCTGGCGATGGTGACCGCGGCGCCCGCCCTGGCGCTGGCGGCGGCCGCCGGCGGGCTGGGCCGCGGCGTGGTCCTGGCCGGCCTGGGACTGCCTCTGGCTGCCGTGGTGGTGGCGTGGAGCACCGTCAACCCGCACGAGCGCGTCCTGGCCTACGCCCTCGTCCCCCTCCAGGGCCGCTGGCTGGGAGCGATCGCGGCCGCCCTGGTGCTGTTTGGCTTCCGGTTCCCGCTGGGGCTGTTCGCCCTGGCCGGGTGCGGCCTGGCCGTCTGGTACGCGCGGGCGGGCCGGTACGGCCTGAGCTGGAGCCGGCCCCGGCGGACCTCCGGCGGGCTGGCCTTCACCCCCCTGCGGGCGTGGCGGAGGTGGCGGCTGCGGCGGCGGTTTGCGCGGGTCGTCCGCGGGCTTCAGACCGACGACCCGGACAGCCGGATCCACTAGCTCACCTGCGCGGGCTGCGCTCCTCGGGGGAGGGCGGAGCACGCCACGCCACGAGGCCGGGGGAGGTTCATGCGCTGCGCGACCCATCCCGACGTGGAGACGGGGCTCACCTGCGCCACCTGCGGGCGGCCCATCTGCCCCGACTGCCTGGTGGAGACGCCGGTGGGGATGAAGTGCCGGGACTGCGGCCTGGCTCCTCTGCCTCCCCTGTACCGCGCCAGTCCGGGCGCGCTCGCCGTCGGCGTCCTGGTGGCCGCGCTGCTGGGAGGAGTGGCGGGGCTGGCGGCCGTGATGGTGGTGCGGGCGGTGGGGTGGCTGCTGCTGCTCGCCGGACCGGCGCTGGGAGGCCTGGTGGGCGACGTCGCCTGGCGCGTCGCCCGCCGGCGGGGGCGGACCATGGCCGGCGCCGTGGCGGCGGCCTGTGCGGTGGGGGTGGCGGCCCTGGGCCCGCAGGCGGCGGCCGTGGCGGGGTCGGGGGGGACGCTGGACGCAGGACACCTGCTGGCCCTGCTGGTCCGCCAGCCGCTGCTGCCCCTGCTGGCCGTGCTGATGGCCGTGGCCGCCTTCTGGAGGGTCCGCTGAGGTCATGGACTCGCCGCTGCTCGTCCTGGTGGCCGCCGCGGCCGTCCCGGCCCTCCAGGCGGGTTACCTGGTCGCCGCCGAAGCGGCCCTGGGACTCCTGCCCGACCGGGCGCGGGCGCGGGTGCGCCCGTGGGCCTGGCTGGCTCCGGCGCTGGCGTTCCTCGGCGTGTTCCTGGTCTACCCGACCGCGCACACCCTGGTGCTCAGCGCCCTGGACGCCCGCGGCCGCGTCTTCGTCGGGCTGCGCAACTACGCCTACGTCTTCACCACGCCCGACATGCTCATCGCCTTCCGCAACAACCTGCTGTGGCTGGTCCTGTTCACCTCCGCCACGGTGTCCCTGGGGCTGCTGCTGGCCGTCCTCACCGACCGGGTGCGCTACGAAGCCCTGGCCAAGGCGGTCATCTTCCTGCCCATGGCCATCTCCTTCGTGGCCGCCGGCGTCATCTGGAAGTTCGTCTACGAGTTCCGCCCCGCCGGCGCCCCCCAGATCGGCCTGCTGAACGCCGCCCTGGTGCGCCTGGTCCCGGGGTTCCAGCCGGTGGCCTGGCTGGTCAACCTGACCACCAACAACATCGCCCTGATCCTGGTGGCGGTGTGGGTGTGGGTGGGGTTCTGCCTGGTGGTCCTCTCGGCGGCCCTGAAGGGAATCCCGGCCGAACTGCTGGAGGCGGCCCGGGTGGACGGGGCCACCGAGTGGCAGGTGTTCTGGAAGATCACCGTCCCCACCCTCGGGCCCACCATCGCGGTGGTGGCGACCACCATGGTCATCTTCGCCCTCAAGGCGTTCGACATCGTGTACGTGATGACCAACGGCAACTTCAACACCGACGTCATCGCCAACCGCATGTACAAAGAGATGTTCAACGTCCGGGACTTCGGCCGGGCCAGCGCCATCGCCGTGGTCCTGTTTCTGGCCACGGTGCCGGTGATGGTGGCCAACGTCCGCCGGTTCCGCCAGCAGGAGGAGGTCCGGTGAGGGCCCGGACCGCCTGGGGACGGCGGCTCCGCCACCTCCCCCTCCACGGGGCGGTGGTCGGCCTGTGTCTGCTGTGGTTGCTTCCCACCCTGGGGCTGCTGGTCAGTTCCTTCCGTCCCCCGCGCCTGGTGGCTGCCACCGGCTGGTGGACGGCCCTGCTGCCGCCCTACCAGTTCACCCTGGACAACTACCGGGAGGTGCTGGGCGCCTACCACATGGGGCGCAGCTTCCTCAACAGCCTGGCCATCACGGTCCCCGCCACCGTGATACCGCTGATGGTGGCGGCCTGTGCGGCGTACGCCTTTGCCTGGATGCGCTTTGCGGGGCGGGAGCTCCTGTTCACCCTGGTCATCGGCCTGCTGGTGGTGCCCCTGCAGATGACCCTGATCCCCGTGCTGCGGCTGTTCACCGCCCTGGGGCTGGTGGGGACGTTCCCGGCCGTGTGGCTCGCCCACACGGGCTACGGGCTGCCCCTGGCCATCTACCTGCTGCGCACCTTCATGGGGGCCCTGCCCCGGGACCTGGTCGAGTCCGCCCACATGGACGGGGCCAGCCCGCTGGTGGTGTTCTTCCGGGTGATCCTCCCCCTGACGGTCCCCGCCCTGGCGTCGCTGGTCATCTTCCAGTTCCTGTGGGTGTGGAACGACCTGCTGGTGGCCCTGATCTTCATCGGCGGCCGCCCGGCGGTGGCGCCCATGACGGTGACGGTGAGCAACCTGGTCAACTCCCTGGGGCAGAACTGGCAGCTGCTGACCGCCGCCGCGTTCGTGTCCATGGCCCTGCCCCTGCTGGTGTTCGTGGCCCTGCAGCAGTACTTCGTCCGGGGCATCCTCGCCGGGGCCGTCAAGGGCTAGAGGCGGCCGGGGGGTCCGCCCCGCCGCGTGCCCGGGGGTGGGGAGCGCTGACCCGACGAGTCCGGGTCTGGGGCGTCCGGTGGGTTGTATTTACCCCCCTCCTATGCTAACATATGGGTTCGGTGCGACGCGCGGAATGGCCGCGCGGCGCACCGCGTTTTTGTCTAGTAGACGTGCCGCGGCGGCTGGAGCCGCCGCGGCGGGGATGCCGCATGGCGCGCGACGACCGCGACAACCAGATGCCGGAGACCGCCGACGACCCAGTCCGGCTGTACCTGTCCGAGATCGGGCGGGTGCCCCTGCTGACCCGGGAGGAGGAGGTGGCCCTGGCCCGGCGGGCGGCTGCGGGAGACCCGGAGGCCCGGCGGCGGCTGATCGAGGCCAACCTGCGCCTGGTGGTCTCGGTGGCCAAGAAGTACGCCGGCCGCGGCATGGACCTGATGGACCTGGTCCAGGAGGGCAACCGGGGCTTGATGCGGGCGGTGGAGAAGTTCGACTGGCGGCGGGGCTACAAGTTCAGCACCTACGCCACCTGGTGGATCCGCCAGGCCATCACCCGGGCCCTGGCCGACCAGTCCCGGACGGTCCGGCTGCCGGTCCACGTCGTCGAGACCCGCAACCGGCTGCTGCGGGCCGCCCGGGCCCTGGCCCAGCGGCTGGGGCGGGAGCCCACCCCGGCGGAGCTGGCCCGGGCGGTGCGCATCCCCGCCGCTCGGGTGGAGGAGATCCTGCGGGCCAGCCAGGAGCCGGCCTCCCTGGACGCGCCCACCGACGACGACGGGGACAGTCACCTGCAGGACTTCGTCGCCGACCCGGACACCCTGGACCCCGAGGAGGTCGCGGCCCGACTGTCGCTCCGCCAGCAGCTGGAGGAGGTCCTCCAGACGCTGACTCCCCGGGAGCGGCTGGTCCTGCGCCGGCGCTTCGGGCTGGCCGGCGGAGGTCCCCGGACTCTGGAGCAGGTCGGCCGGGAACTGGGGGTGACCCGGGAGCGGGTGCGCCAGATCGAGGTCCGGGCGCTGCGCAAGCTGCGCCACCGCGGCCGGGAGCGCGGCCTGCGGTCGTTCCTGTAAGAACACGCGGCGCCCCGGCGGTGGGCCGCCGGGGCGCCCGGGTCGAAGCGGTGCGCGGGGGACGGGTTACCGGGCCCGCGCCGCCTCGTAGAACCGTCCCACCACGTCCCAGTTCACCACGTTCCACCACGCCTTCACGTAGTCCGCCCGCCGGTTCTGGTACTTGAGGTAGTAGGCGTGCTCCCACACGTCCACGCCCAGGACCGGGGTGTTGCCCTCCATCACCGGCGCGTCCTGGTTGGCGGTGGAGTACACCTTCAGCGCCCCGGCCCGGTCCACCACCAGCCAGGCCCATCCGGACCCGAACCGGCCCAGAGCGGCCTGGGTGAACTGCTCCTTGAAGGCGTCCACCGACCCGAAGGTCCTGACCAGCGCGTCCCGCAGCGCCCCCGTCGGCTCCCGGCTGCCGCCGGGTGTCATCCACTGCCAGAACAGGGTGTGGTTGAGGTGGCCGCCGCCGTTGTTGCGTACCGGCGTCTGGATCTCCGCCGGCAGGTCCGACAGGTTGCGCAGCAGGTCCTCCACCTCCAGCGCGTGGAACCGGGGGTGCTTTTCCAGGGCGGCGTTGAGGTTGTTCACGTAGGCCTGGTGGTGGCGGGTGTGGTGGATCTCCATGGTCAGGGCGTCGATGTGGGGCTCCAGGGCGGTGTACGGGTATCCGAGCTCGGGCAGCGTGAACGGGTACGGCATCGGCATCCCTCCCGACATCCCAGGATTCGCCAGCCAGATCACCGAACCGCGCGTGAATTCATTTCATCCCATCCGACCCGCGTTGTCAAATCGTCCGGTCAGTCCTCCGACCGCTCCGCGGTCCCCGGGACCGGACCGGGGCCGGCCGGGCCCGCGGTCATCCGTCCTTCCAGGAAGTCTCTGAGGATCGGTTCGCTGCCGCGGCTGGTGACGATGGTGACCACGTCGCCCGGTGTCAGGACCGTCGAGGCCCGAGGGAACAGCACCTCCCCCTCCCGCATCACCGAGATCACCAGCGCGTCTGCGGGCAGCTGGCAGTCCCGCAGCGTCCGACCCGCGAGGGGAGAGGTGGCGGCCAGCCGGGCCTCCACCATGACCGTATCCCCCGGCAGGGTGGTGGCGCGGCGCACGCTCTGCCGGAGGGCCGCCCGGTAGGCCCGGACCACGTCCCGCACCGTCAGCACGCCCACCAGCCGTCCGTCCCGGACCACCGGAGCCCACCCCACCCCGGCCTCCGCCAGCTGGCCGAGAGCCTCGTCCAGGGGGCGGTCGGGCTCCAGGGTGACGGGCGGCGGCTGCAGGACGTCCCGGACCAGGCGGGCCGCCCCTCCCGCGCCGGCGGCGGAGAGGGCGGTCCGGGGCACCACCCCCACCACCTCCTCCCGGTCGGTCACCACCACCACGCCCGGCACCAGGGGGGAGTCCACCAGCGCCGCGGCGGCAGACACCGACGCCAGCGGGTGGACGACGGCGACCGCGGGACCCATGGCGTCGGCCACCCGCAGCGCCGAGAGCATGGGGAAGCTGAGCCGGACCCGGTGGACCGGCGAACTGGCGCGGTCGCGAAGCTGGGAGCTGTAGATGGTGTGGTCGCCCACCAGCGCGGTGCAGACGGCGACCGCCACCATGGCCGGCGCCAGCAGCGACAGGTTGCCCGTCATTTCGGCCACCATGAGCATGACCGACAGCGGGGCGTGGGCGATCCCTCCGAACAGCGCCATCATCCCCACGATGACGAAGGGCGCCGGCTGAGAGGGCATGGCCGGAAGGACCCCGGCCCCCAGACGCCAGACGGAGGCGCCCAGCATGCCTCCGATCACCATGCCCGGGCCGAAGACGCCGCCCGACCCGCCGGACCCTACCGACAGCGCCGTGGCCGGGATCTTGGCCAGGGGGAGGACCAGGACCACCCACAGCGGAAGCGCCAGCAGGGTGTCCCGGGCCATGGCCAGCTGTACCCACCCGTAGCCCATGTGCAGCGTCTGCGGAATCGCCAGGCCCAGCGTTCCCACCAGGGCTCCGCCGATGGCCGGCTTCAGCCAGGAAGGCACCCGCAGGCGGTGAAAGGCGCGGGTGACTCCGTAGAAGGTGCGGGCGTACGCGATGCCCACCACCCCGCTGAGCAGACCCAGGACGGCGTAGTAGACCAGCTGCACCGGAGAGCCCAGCGCCAGGCCGGTATGCGGTCCGAAGATGGGGGCGAACCCGAAGGTCGCACCGTAAATGGTGTACCCGACGATGCCGGCGATGAGCGCCGGAATGATCACCTCCACCTCCAGGTCGTGCACGTACAGGACCTCGGCCGCCAGCAGCGCTCCGCCCAGCGGCGCCCGGAAGATGGCGCCCACGCCGGCGCCGATGCCGGCGGCGACGGCGATGCGGCGGTCGGTCACGTCCAGGCGCAGCCACTGCCCTAGCAGCGAGCCGAACCCGGCCGAGATCTGGGCGGCGGGGCCTTCGCGGCCGGCGGACCCGCCCGAGCCGATGGTGAGGGCGGACGCCACGAGCTTGACCGCGGGAATGCGCGCCCGGATCCGCCCGCCCCGGTGATGGATGGCCGCGATGGCGGCGTCGGTGCCGTGACCCTCCGCCTCGGGGGCGAGCCCGAAGACGATGGCCCCCGACAGCAGTCCTCCCAGGGCCACGACCAGCGGCAGCAGCCAGGGCCGGGCCATCGGGACCAGACGGGTCACACCCTCCCCCACGGGGGCGGGCGGCAGGTAACCCACACCCCCTCCCAGGAACAGGCGGGTGGCCGTGTCGATGGCCAGGGAGAAGACGATCGCCCCCACGCCCGCCACGGCGCCGATGGCGGTGCTGAGCAGGAGCCACTTGGCGAGGGTGCGTGTGCTCTCAAATCCTCCGCCGGTCGGGAGCGCCCGGCGGAGCCACCCGGACCACCGCGCACTCCCGCCAAGGCTGGCCTGCCGGGGTGACGCAGGCGGAGCAGATCCGGTGTCCATCAGATGGCCGTCCTCCGAAGGCCGCGGGGGTGCGGTCTGGCACCCCCGGATCCGTCATGCATTTTCTTCAGTATACGCAGTATACGCTGGTCCGCGCGGGCAGAAGACGAGGCGGGCGTGTCTGCGCCCGCCTCGGTCTTCTGCGGCGATCCCGAAGAGGGCCCTACCGCCGGTACGCCTCCCGGGCGATGCGCTCCAGGTTTTGCAGGATGGCGTCCAGGCGGGCCGGGTTCTGGACGTAGTCGAGGGTCCCCCTCCAGAACGCGGCGTTCACCGCCTCGGGCATCAGGTCGCTGGCGTCAAACCGCGCCACCTCCGCCGACGTGAGGATCTCCGCCGCCCTCCGGCTCAGCGGGTCCGGATACTCGTCCAGGCTCACCTTGCGGTTGGGCGACAGCGCCCCGCCTCGCCGGACCCAGATGGCCTGGGCCTCCGGCGTGGTGAGGTAGGCGATCAGGGCCCGCGCCTGGGGGGTGTCCCGGAACATGCCGAACAGGTCTCCCGCCGCCTCCACCGCCGGCGGCACCCCGGGGTCGATGGGCGGGAAGGCGAAGAAGTTGAAGTCCTCCCCGGGCTGCAGGGCGGGGTACTGCTTCTGGATGAAGTCCTGGATGAACGTGGCCTGGTGGTGCAGGTAGCAGCCCGGCGGGTCGGTGAACAGGGGGAACGCCGACTCGCCGAAGTTGGTGGCCAGGACGCCCTGGCGGCCGCCGTAGACGTACCGGGGGGTGGCGGCGATCCGTCCGAACAGTTCCCACGCCCGCCGCACGGCCGGGTCGGTCCAGGAGATCTCGTGCCGGTACCACCGGTCGTAGACCTCCGGCCCGGCGGTGCGCAGGAGGATGTCCTCGATCCAGTCGGTGGCCGGCCACCCGCTGGCCGCGCCGCTCTCCAGCCCGATGCACCAGGGGGTCTTGCCCTCCCGGGCGATGCGGTCGGTCAGGGCGAGCAGCTCGTCCCAGGTGGCGGGCACCGTGTAGCCGGCGGCGGCGAACGCCTTGGGGTTGTACCAGATCAGCCCCTTCAGCGCGGCCTTGATGAAGATCCCGTACAGCCTGCCGTCCACCGTCCCCAGGTCCAGCCAGCTCTGGGCGTACTGCTCGCGCAGGGTCGCCGGGTCCACCACGTTCTCCAGGGGCACCAGGTGTCCGGCGCGGGCGAACTCGGCCATCTGGCCGGGTCCCGGCAGCCCCGCCACGTCGGGCGGGTTCCCGCCCTGGATCCGGGTCGTCAGCACGGCGTTGAGGTCGCGGGTCCCCTCAAACTCCACCTTGACGCCGGTGCGTTCCTCGAAGGGCTTGACCAGGGCGAGGAAGCTCTCCAGCTCCGAGCCTCCCCACACCCCCAGCACGCTCACGGTGCCGCCCAGCCGCTGGGGAGCCACCGCCGCCGGGCGCCGGGTGGCGTAGTAGACGGCGGCGGCGGCCGCCACCACCAGGACCACGATCACCACCCAGGCGATGGCGCTCAGACCGGCCGAGTTCCGGTGACTGCGGACCATGCGCATCCCTCCTTCCGCGGTGTCCCCCGCCCGCCGACGGCGGGGGCCGACTGGCGCCGGCCGGTGCGGCCGGCTGTGGACCTGCGGGCAGGACGCGATGGAAAAGGCCGGTGGTGCGGACTGCCGGACGGGATGAAATCGTAGGTTAATTTTCGCGGGCCACCGGGGGCGATCCTGCCCGCGGTCGGACCGAACTGCTACAGGCCGGCGACGAAGCGGCCGGGGTTGAGGATCCCGCGGGGATCGAACTGACGCTTGAGCTCGCGCATGATGGACAGCGCCTGCGGCGGCGGACCCCACACGTCCCGGGTGGCCTTGACCTCGGGCGGCGCCGCCACCAGGACGCAGTGCCCGCCCAGCTGCGCCGCCAGGGCGGCCAGCCGGTCCCACCACTGCACGGCGGCGGAGGCGGGCACCTCTACCCAGACGGCGCCGCTGCCGGCGTGAGCCACCAGACGGTCGCCGCCGGCGGCGTGCGCGTCGGCCGTCACCCGGGCCACCGCCCCCAGGGGGACGGTGACCCGGAACAGGGCCTGGGGGGAGGGTCCTCCCGACGCGTCGGTCAGGACAGACCACAGCCTGCGGTGGTGGTCGGACGACAGCGGTTCAGCGTGCAGGCCCCGCGCCTGGGCCATCCGCCGGATGTCCGACACGTGGCGGGCCACCGCTTCCTGGAATCCCTCCGCCCGCACCGCCAGCACGGGCTCAGCCGGCAGGCCGGCGGACGCCGCCAGAGCGGGCCCCACCACCGTCACCGCCGCGGGATGCAGGACCGACGCGAACAGGTCGTCCACCAGACCCAGCAGGTCGGCGAGCGCTCCCCGCGCCAGCACCGTGGCCTCGGTCTCGGGCAGGGGGGACAGCCGGACGGTGACCTGGGTGATCACGCCCAGCGTGCCCAGGGATCCGGTGAACAGCTTGCACATGTCGTAGCCGGCCACGTTCTTGACCACCTTGCCGCCGGCTGTGATCCGCTGCCCGTCGGCCAGCACCACCTCCATGCCGATGACCAGGTCCCGCACGCCGCCGTACAGCATCCGCCGCGGACCGCCCCCGCCCACGGCGACCGTCCCGCCCACCGTCGCCCGCGCCGGGTGGGGCGGCTCCACCGCCACGAACTGACCGGCCCGGGCCAGCGCCTCCTGGCAGGCGGCCACCGTCATGCCGGCCTGCACGGTGGCCGTGAGGTTGGCGTCGTCGTGCTCGATCAGCCGGTCCAGGCGCTCCAGGCTGAGGACCACGTCGGCCCGCCGGGGCGGGTTGCCCCAGTGCAGCGCCGTGCCGCCCCCCCGGGGGATGACCGCGGCCCCGGCCTCGGCGCACAGCCGCAGCGCCGCCGCCACCTGCCCGGCGTCGGCGGGCGCGCAGCGGAGGGCGGGGACCACGCCGTCGACGGCGTGGTCGCTCAGTCCCGCCGGACCGGCGCGGACCGCCGCCGGGCCCAGCTCCGCTTCCAGCCGGCCTGCCAGGCGCTCCACATCCACGACCGCCGCGTCGTCCATCGCGCGCCCCCGCGCCTGCGTGGTACCGTCCGGCGTCTGGTGTCCGCCCGCGTCAGGCGTCCCCCGCCCGGTAGGACTCGTCCAGCAGGTCCACCAGGTGGTACACCGCCACGGCGGGCCCGTAGGCCCGGGCGCCGTAGCGCAGCTGCAGCATGCACCCGGGGTTGGGGGCCACCACCGCCCGGGCGCCGGTGCGGGCGATGGCCTGCATCTTCTCCCGCAGCAGGGTCCGGGACATGTGGGGGTGGGTGATGTTGTAGATGCCGGCGCTGCCGCAGCAGCGGTCGGACCCGTCCATCTCCACCAGCCGCAGCCCCGGGATCAGGCCCAGCAGCTGCCGGGGCTGCGCCCGCACCTTCTGGCCGTGGGCCAGGTGGCAGGGGTCCTGGTAGGTGACGGTCAGGTCCACGCGCCCCGCCGGCGGCAGCGGACCCAGCCGCGCCAGAAACTCAGTCACGTCGGCGACCATCCCCGCCAGCCGGCGCGCCGGCTCCGCCCACGCGGGATCGTCGGCCAGCAGGTGCCCGTATTCCTTCATGGCCGCCCCGCACCCGGCCGCGTTGACCACCGCCGCCTCCACGCCGGCCGCCAGGAAGGCGGCCACGTTGGCGCGGGCCATGGCGCGGGCGGATGCTACCTCCCCGTTGTGGACGTTCAGCGCCCCGCAGCAGACCTGAGTGCGGGGAACCACCACCTCGCAGCCGTTGCGCTGCAGCACCCGCACCGTGGCCGCGTCCACGTCGGCGAACAGCGTGCTCATCACGCATCCGGTCAGCAGCCCCACCCGCGCCCGGGCCGGCCCCAGGGCGGGGAAGACCTCGGTGGCGGGGGTGAAGAAGTGGCGCGGGACCGCCGGCAGCATCGCCGCCATCTCCCCCACCCGCCCGGGCAGCGCCCGCGCCAGGGCGGCCAGCCCCAGCCGCTGGGCTGCGCCCAGCAGGCGCGCCGCCCGCCGCACCCGGCCGGGGAAGGGGAGCAGGCGGGTGAAGACGGCTCTGGCCGCCCACCGCGCCACCGGCGAGCCGGGCGGGCCCAGCACCGCGCGGGCGGCTTCGGCGATGCGGCCGTACTGCACGCCCGACGGGCAGGCGGTCTCGCAGGCGCGGCACATCAGGCACAGGTACAGGTGCTCGGCGAACCGTTCGCCGAGGTCGATCCGCCCTTCGGCGGCGGCGCGCACCAGGTGGATCCGCCCGCGGGGCGACTCGGCTTCCAGGCGGGTGACCCGGTAGGTGGGGCAGTGGTTCAGACACAGCCCGCAGTGGACGCACCGGTCCAGCTCGGGGATGGCCGGAATCGCCGCCGCGGTCCGGCGGCCGGCCGGCCCCGCGGAGGCGCCACGGCCGCCGCGCTCCTGCGCTCCCCCGCCGCCGTGCTCTCCCATGGCCGGTCAGATCCACAGCCCCGCCGGAATCGCCGCCGGGGCCCGGCGCATCTCGGCGCAGGTGATGGGGGTGGGGAACATCTTGGCCGGGTTGAAGCGGCCGTCGGGGTCGAACACCCGGCGCACCCGGGCCATGGCGTCCAGGTCCGCCGGGGAGAACAGCAGGTCCATGTAGGCCTTCTTCTCCAGCCCGATGCCGTGCTCGCCGGTGATGCTGCCCCCGGCGGCCACGCAGGCCCGGAGGATGTCCCCGCCGGCGGCGATCACCCGCTCCAGCTGGCCGGGGGCGCGCATGTCGAAGAGGATGTTGGGGTGCAGGTTGCCGTCGCCGGCGTGGAACACGTTGGCGATCCGCAGCCCGTACCGCCGGCCGATCTCGGCGATCTCCCGCATGACCTGGGGCAGCCGGCTGCGGGGCACCACGCCGTCCTGGACGTAGTAGTGGGGCGCCAGCGCGCCCAGGGCGCCAAACGCCCCCTTGCGCCCCTTCCACAGGCGCTGGCGCTCCGCTTCGTCCCGGGCCACCCGGACCTCCCGGGCGCCGCCGCGGACGCAGATCTGCCGGGCCAGCTCCGCCGCCCGCTCGGCGTACTCGCGCACCCCCTCCACCTCCACCAGCAGGACCGCCTCGGCGTCCCGGGGGTAGCCTGCCGGGGCGCCGGTCTCCACCGCCTCGATGGTGGTGCGGTCCATCATCTCCAGGGCCGCGGGGACGATGCCCGCGGCGGTGATCTGCACCACCACGTCGGTGGCGTCGTCCATCCGGTCGAAGATGGCCAGCAGGGTGCGCACCGCCTCCCGGGCGCGCATCAGCCGCAGGGCGGCCGCCGTCACGATGCCGAGGGTGCCTTCCGAGCCCACAAAGACGCCGGTCAGGTCGTATCCGGGCGGGTCGGGCACCCGGCCGCCCAGCCAGGTCACCGTGCCGTCGCCCAGCACCACCTCCAGCCCCAGGACGTGGTTGGTGGTGACCCCGTAGGCCAGGGTGTGGGGGCCGCCCGAGTTGTTGGCCACGTTGCCCCCGATCGAACAGGCCGCCTGGCTGCTGGGGTCGGGCGCGTAAAAATACCCCTGGCCCGCCACCGCCCGGGTGACGTCCAGGTTGATGACGCCCGCTTCGGCGACGGCGATCCGGCCGCGCAGGTCCACCTCCCGGATGCGGGTCATGCGCGCCAGGGACACCACCACGCCCCCCTCGGCCGGCACGGCGCCCCCCGCCAGTCCGGTGCCCGACCCCCGCGGCACGATGGGGACGTTGGCCTCCCGGGCGGCGCCCACCACGGCGGCCACCTCGGACGTGGAGGCGGGCAGGACCACCACCTCGGGCAGGACCTGCAGGATGGACCCGTCCTGCTCGTAGACCACCACGTCGGCGGGGTCGGTGAGCACGTGGCGGTCGCCCACGATCTCCCGCAGCCGGCGCACCAGGCCCCGGCGCTGGGCCCTTCCGCCCTCCGCCGACCCCCGGTCCGTCGTCGTCCGCTCCGCGTCCGTCACTGCGGCACCACCTTGCCCGGGTTCAGGCGTCCGTGGGGGTCCCACGCCCGGCGCAGCCGCCGCATCGCCTCCAGGTCCGCGTCGGTGAACATCCAGCGCATCTGCTCGCGCTTGTCCAGCCCCACCCCGTGCTCGCCGGTGATGGTGCCCCCCAGCTCCAGGCCCGCCCGCACGATCTCCTCCCCGGCCCGGGCTACGGCGGCCGCGGCCGCGGGGTCGCGCGGGTCGTACAGCAGGTTGGGGTGCAGGTTGCCGTCGCCCGCGTGGAAGAAGTTGGCGATGGGGACTCCCGTCCGGGCCGCGATCTCCGCCACCCTGCGCATCATCTCCGGCAGCCGGTGCCGGGGCACCGTCACGTCCGCCAGGTACACGCCACGGCGGACCCGCCCCAGGGCCCCGAAGGCCTCCTTGCGGCCCTTCCACAGCAGCGCGCGCTCTTCCTCGGTGGCGGCCGTGCGGATCTGGCGGGCCCCGTGGCGGGCGCACAGGGCGCGGATCCGGTCCGCCAGGCGGTCCAGGACGTCGGCGACCCCCTCCACCTCCACCAGCAGCACCGCGCCGGCGTCGGCGGGGTACCCGGCGTGCACGAAGTCTTCGACGATGCGCAGGGTCAGGGCGTCGAGCATCTCCAGAGCGGCGGGCACCACGCCGGAGGCGATGATGTCGGAGACGGCCCGGCT
Source organism: Armatimonadota bacterium (assembly GCA_037440005.1). Classification (GTDB taxonomy): domain Bacteria; phylum Sysuimicrobiota; class Sysuimicrobiia; order Sysuimicrobiales; family Kaftiobacteriaceae; genus Calidihabitans. The sequence continues at coordinate 46,305 of JBBIUY010000022.1, forward strand.
GGCCGGCTCCACCCCGTCGAAGATGGCCAGCAGGGTGCGCGCGCCTTCGGGAAGGCGCACCAGGCGGACCAGGGCCCGGGTGACGATGCCCAGCGTGCCCTCCGAGCCCACCAGGACGCCCCGCAGGTCGTAGCCCGGCGCGTCGGAGGCGGCCCCGCCCACCCAGACGACGCTGCCGTCGGCCAGCACCACCTGGGCCGCCAGCACGTGGTGGGTGGTGACGCCGTAGGCCAGGCAGTGAGGGCCGCCGGCGTTGGTGGCGATGTTGCCTCCGACGGTGGACGCGGCCTGGCTGCCCGGGTCCGGCGCGAACGTCAGGCCGTAGGGACGGGCGGCGGCGTTCAGGTCGGCGTTGACGACCCCGGCCTCCACGTCCGCCAGCCGGGCCCGGGGGTCGATGGAGAGGATCCGGTCCAGACGGGTGAGCACGACCAGCACGCCTCCCCCCTCGGGCACCGCGCCGCCGGCCAGCCCGGTCCCGGCGCCCCGGGGGATCACCGGCACGCCGCCGTCGGCCGCCGCCCGAACGACCGCCGCCACCTCCTCCGCCGAACCCGGCAGGACGACGACGTCGGGCAGGGCTCCCGTCAGCGGGAGGGCGTCCGCCTCGTAGACCACCACGTCCGCGGGGTCTGCCAGCACGTAGCGGTCGCCCACGATCTCCCGCAGCCGCCGCACCAGCCCGTCCCGGCCCACAGCCCTCCCTTCCCTTCACTCACGTTGGAACGTTGGACCGTTGGAACGTTGAACCGTGGGTCTTTTCCCTCTTCCCTCTTCCTTCTTCCCTCTTCCCTTCACTCACGTTGGAACGTTGGACCGTTGAACCGTGGGTCTTCCCCTTTTCCCTTTTCCCTTTTCCCTACCCAACCACGACCACCATCACGTCGGTGGGACCGTGGACCCCCCGCACGGGCACCAGCTCGATGTCGGCGGTGCGGCTGGGACCGGTGACCAGCGTCAGGGCCGACGGCAGGGAGGCCGGACGGGCCGCCAGCAACTCGTCCAGGGTGGCCACGATCCGCCCGGCCGGCAGCACCGCCACGTGCAGCGCAGGCAGCAGCGAGGCGGCCCGGGGCCGGCCCGGACCGCAGCTGAGGACCAGGGTGCCGCTCACTGCCACGGCCGCGTCGGCTGTGGTCAGGCCGGCGTCGCAGGCGTCCAGCTGCTGAGGCGTCTGCCCGGCGGCGTGGACGACCGCAACGCCCGCCTCCTGCAGGGACGCCACCGCCGGGGACAGCACCGGGTCGTCCCACACCGCCGCCATGCGCACCCCGCGGCCGACCAGGTTCTCCGCCAGCCTGGCCGGCCAGGCCGACGCCGGGACGACCACCACCTCCGCGCCGGCGTCCCGGGCGCGGCGGGCGAACAGGTCCACCACGTCGCCGGCAGGTCCGGCGGGCGGGCGCACAGGGGGGAGGAGGACCTCGGAAGGCGCCCGCGCCCGCAGCCGCGCCAGGATCTCGTCCCGGGCGCTCACGGCCCTGTCTCCTTGCGGCGGGATGTGTTCCAGAGGTCCCGGAACGCCGCGGGCGGCGGCGGGGGCAGGTCGCGCACGCGCGTCCACGCCGACAGCGGAAAGGGGACGGGCAGCCTGCCCCGCCACAGTACCCGCAGCACCCACCGGGCCAGCCGGCCCGCCACCCGCAGGCGGGACGGGTGCGCCATCACCGCCGTCCACCCCCGCACGAACGCCCGCTCGGTCAGGCGGGCTCCGCCCCCGCCGACGACCCGTGCCCGCAGCTCCAGCAGCAGGCGGGGCAGGTCGATCCGGACCGGGCAGATCTCCCCGCACGCCCCGCACAGCGACGACGCGAACGGCAGCCGGCCCGCCACGTCCAGCCCCCGCAGCAGCGGGGTGATCACGGCGCCGATGGGACCGGAGTACACCGACCCGTAGGCGTGGCCGGCGGTGCGCTCGAAGACCGGGCAGACGTCCAGGCAGGCGCCGCAGCGGATGCAGGCCAGCGCCTCGGCCATCACCGGGTCGGCGGCGATGGAGGACCGGCCGTTGTCGAGGATCACCAGGTGGAGCTGGTCGGGCCCGTCGGCCTCGCCCGCCCGGCGGGGGCCGGTGACCAGGGACACGTAGCTGCTCATGCGCTGCCCCGTCGCCGCCCGGGGCAGCAGGGTGAGGAACACGGCCAGGTCCGCCAGACGCGGGACGACCTTCTCCAGGCCCATCAGCGCGATGTGCACCGGCGGCAGGGTGGTGGTCAGGCGGGCGTTGCCCTCGTTTTCCACGATGACGAGGGTGCCGGTCTCCGCCACGGCGAAGTTGACGCCGGTGATTCCCACCTCGGCGCCCAAAAAGGCCCGGCGCAGCGCCTCCCGGGCCACCTGGGTGAGGTCGCGGGGGTCGTCGTAGACCGGAACGCCCAGGTGGCGGGCCAGCAACCGGGCGATGTCGTCCCTGGACCGGTGCACCGCCGGCGCGATGAGGTGGGCCGGCCGGTCGCCGGCCAGCTGCAGCAGGTACTCGCCCAGGTCGGTCTCCACCACCCGGCAGCCGGCCGTCTGCAGCGCCTCGTTGAGCTCGATCTCTTCCGAGGTCATGGACTTGCTCTTGACCACCGCCCGGCCGCCGTGGGAGCGGACCAGATCCACGATGATCCGCCGGGCCTCGCCGGCGTCCCGGGCCCAGTGCACGCGGCCGCCGGCGGCGGTGACGGCGGCCTCCAGCTGCTCCAGGTAGCGGTCCAGGTGGGCCAGGGTGTGCATCTTGACCCGGTGGGCGTACTCCCGCAGGTCCTGCCAGTCCGGGACCTCGCCGATGACCGCCCGCTGCAGCTCCCGGAAGCGCACCATGGCCCGCCGCACCGACGCGTGCAGGGCCGGGTTGGCCAGGGCGGCCTCCGCATTCCGGACGAAGTCGATGGGGGCCGGTCTCGTCACGCCCTCGGGACCTCCTCCCGGCGGCGGCTGTGCCCGGTCAGCGCGCCGCCAGGATCTCGGCGATGTGGACCGCCCGCACCGGGCTGCCCCGGCGGGACAGGCCGCCGGCCAGGTGCATCAGGCAGCTGCAGTCGGTGGAGGTGACCACCTCCGCCCCGCTGGCCTCCACGGCCGCCAGTTTGGCCTGCAGCATCGAGCCCGACAGGGCGGCGAAGGTGACCGCAAACATGCCTCCGAACCCGCAGCACTCCTCCGCGCCCGCCAGCTCCCGCAGCTCCAGGTCCCGCACCGCCCCCAGCAGCCGCCGGGGCTGGTCGCGCAGGCGCAGGCCCCGCAGGGCGTGGCAGGAGGGGTGGTAGGCCACCCGGTGCGGAAAGCGCGCGCCCAGGTCCGTCACGCCGACTCTGTCCACCAGGAACTCGGTGAGCTCGTAGGTCCGCCCGGCCAGCGCGCGCGCCCGGGCGGCGGTCGGCGGGTCGTCGCGCAGCAGCAGCGGGTAGAACTCGCGCACCATGGTGGCGCACGACGCGCTGGGGGCCACCACCGCCGGGGCGTCCGCGAAGTCGTCCAGGAACTTGCGGGCCAGCCGCGCCGCCTCCGGCCAGAAGCCGTCGTTGAAGGCGATCTGGCCGCAGCAGGTCTGACCCGGCGGCACGTCCACGTCCACTCCCGCCCGGCGCAGGACCGCCGCCGCCGCCTCGCCCACCTGCGGGAACAGCTGGTCCACCAGGCACGTGACCCACAGGGCGGCCCGCGCCGGACGGGCCGGATCGCCGGTCATCGCACGTAGGCCCCCGGGATCCCGCCATCCACGGTCAGGATCCCGCCGGTGGTGGTGCGGGAGCGGTCCGAGGCGAAGAACAGCACCGCCTCGGCCACGTCCTGGGGGAAGACGTTGACCTTGAGGGTGGTGCGCTGCCGGTAGAACTCCTCCAGCTGCTCGGGCGGGATGCCGTAGGCCCGGGCGCGTTCCTGCCGCCACTGGGTGGTCCAGATCCGGGAGCCTTCCAGGACCGCGTCGGGGCACACCGCGTTCACCCGGATGCCCCACGGCCCGGCCTCCTCGGCCAGGGTGCGGGCCAGGTGCAGCTCGGCGGCCTTGGCGGCGTTGTAGGCGGCGGCGTCCTTGCTGGGCACGAGAGCGTTCTTGCTGGCCACGACCACGATGGACCCGCCCGTCCCCTGGGCCTTCATCACCCGCACCGCCTCCCGGGCGGTGAGGAAGTAGCCGGTGGCCAGGACCTCGAACAGCCGGCGCCACTGGTCGGCGGGGG
>JBBIUY010000023.1:0-45394 GCA_037440005.1 Armatimonadota bacterium
GTGGTGCAGGGGTTCGGCAACGTGGGCTCGGTGGCGGCGTACCTGCTGCACGACCAGGGATGCACGGTGGTGGCCGTCAGCGACTCGGGAGGCGGGATCTACGCCCCCCGGGGGCTGGACCCCCGCGCGGTCGTGCAGTTCAAGCAGGAGCACGGCTCGGTGGTGGGATTCCCCGGCACGGATCGGGTGACCAACGAGGAGCTGCTGGAGCTGCCCTGCGACATCCTCGTCCCCAGCGCCCTGGAGGGCCAGATCACCGCGGCCACCGCCGCCCGGGTGCAGGCCCGGCTGGTGGTGGAGGGGGCCAACGGGCCCACCACCCCGGACGGGGACGCGGTGCTGGCCGACCGGGGGATCACCGTGGTCCCCGACATTCTGGCCAACGCCGGCGGGGTGGTGGTCTCCTACTTCGAGTGGGTGCAGGGGCTGCAGCAGTTCTTCTGGACCGAGGAGGAGGTCAACCAGAACCTGGAGCGGATCATGGTCCGCAGCCTCGGGCAGGTCCTGCGCACCGCCCAGGAGCGCCGGGTCCCCCTGCGCACCGCCGCCCTCATCCGGGCCATCGAGCGGGTGGCCGACGCCCTGATGACCCGGGGGATCTACCCGTAAGCCGCCGGCCGCAGGGGGCGGTTGCGGAGCGCGCCGGCAGGAGTGGGGGGTCGGGCGGCGAACCTAGCAGGCGTCCCGGGGTGTATCCGTCAGGTAGGGGAAAGCGCCCGCGGTTGTCGGCGTGGCGGAGGGGAGTATTCGGGGGAGGGGCCGGCGCCCCGCCCGGGGCGCCGGCCGGCAGGGGGGTGAGCGCGGGCGACGAAGACGAAGACCCCGTGCAGGGCTGTAGACGCCCGGCACCATACCGACGCTGAGGCAAAGGAGGGAGACGTGCGGATGAGACCACTGCGGATACCGCTGGTAGCGGCGCTGGCCGTGCTGCTGGCAGCCGGCGCGTGGATGACCCCCGTGGCGCCCGCCGCCACCGTGGGGCCGGTGACCGACCCCATCGGGGTGGTGAGGATCGCCCGGGGCCAGCCGCTGATCATCGCCTACTGGCTGGTGGTGGCCGGTCCGGACGCCAGCCTGGGTATCGACAGCCGCCGGGGCATCGAGATCGCCATCGACGACAAGGGCGGCCGGCTGCTGGGGCACCCGATCCGGCTGATCGGCGAGGACTCGGGCTGCAACGCCGAGGGCGGGGTGACCGCGGCCACCAAGCTGGCGGCCAACCGCCAGATCGTGGCGGCCATCGGCAGCAGCTGCAGCAGCGAAGCCGTGCCCGGCGCGCCCATCCTGTGGAAGGCCGGGATCGTGACCGTCTCGCCGTCCAACACGGCTCCCCGCCTCACGGCGCCTGACCGGGGGCCGGACTACGACGGCTACCTGCGCACGGCCCACAACGACCTGGTGCAGGGCCGGGCGGCGGCCCAGTTCGTCTTCCACTTCCTGGGCCTGCGGCGGGCGGCCACCATCCACGACGGCAGCCCCTACGCCGAAGGGCTGGCCAACGTGTTCGCCGACGTCTTTAAGCGCCTGGGCGGCACCATCACCTCCCAGGAGGCCATCTCGCCCACCGACACCGACATGCGGCCGGTGCTGACCCGGATCGCGGCGGGGCGGCCGCAGCTGATCTACTACCCGATCTTCATCGCCGCCGGCGGCCACATCACCCGCCAGGCCAAGGAGGTGGCCGGCCTGGAGCAGGTGAAGCTGATGAGCGCCGACGGCACCTTCTCGCCCGACTTCTGGAAGGCGGCGGGCGAGGCGGCCAAGGGGGTGTACAACTCCAGCCCCGACCTGTCGGTGGAGGCCCTGGGGCCCAAGTATCAGGAGTTCCTCAACAAGCACCAGCGCAAGTACGGCGAAAAGCCCCTGTCGGCGTTCCACGCCCACGCTTACGACGCGGCCTCGATGATCTTCGCGGCCATCGAGAAGGTGGCCAAGAAGGACGCCCAGGGCAACACCTACATCGGCCGCAAGGCCCTGCGGGATGCCCTATTTGCCACCAAGAACTTCCCGGGGATCACGGGCACCCTGACCTGCAACCAGTACGGGGACTGCGCCGACCCCAAGATCGCCGTCTACCAGACGATCTCGGCGGACCCGGCCCAGTGGAACCCCGGGACCGATCCGAAGAAGATCTGGTCCATGAAGCGCTAGGGAACACACCCCGGTCCGGCCGGGGCGGTCAGCGGGGGGGCGGGGACGCCGCCACTCTTGACGGCGCCCGTCCCCCCCAGTACGTTTGATGGGAAAATACGTCCGGGGGTGAGACTCTGGCCACCGAGGCGGTGGCGGTCAGGTCGCGGGCCCGGCGGCTGTCGTTCGTGGATGCCTTCCTGTGGGCGTTCCGGCTGGCGGTGGTGCTGGTGGTGGTGTGGGGCACCGTCGGCACCCTGCGCCTGGGGCGCTACACCGGAGAGCAGTGGCTGGACTTCGTGGTCTTCGGCCTCGCCCAGGGGGGGATCTACGCGCTGATCGCCCTGGGCTACACCATGGTGTACGGCATCCTGCGCATGATCAACTTCGCCCACGGCGAGGTGTTCATGAGCGGGGCCTACACCGCCTACTTCGTGGCCGCGCCCCTGGCGGCGTCGGGCTTTCTCAACCGCCACCCCCTGGTGTCGTTGCTGGCCATCGTCCTGGTGGCGGCCGCCACCTCCACCGGTGTGGCGGTGCTGGTGGAGCGGGTGGCCTACCGCCCCCTGCGCCGGGCGCCGCGGCTGGTCCCCCTGATCACCGCCATCGGGGCGTCGTTCTTCCTGCAGTACGCCTTCCGGGGCCTGTACGGCTCCGGCTTCAAGGCCTACCCCGAGTTCGCCATCTTCCGGGGGGAGTGGCAGATCGCCGGGGTGGGCATCCTGCGCACCCAGGCGGTGGTCCTGGTGGCGGCCGCCGTGTTCATGTTCGTCCTGTACCAGGTGGTGATGCGCACCAAGGTGGGGCGGGCGATGCGGGCGGTCTCCGAGGACAAGGACGCGGCGGCCCTGATGGGCATCGACGTGGACCGGATCATCGTCCTCACCTTCGCCATCGGGGGGGCCGCCGCCGGGGCGGCCGGCGTGCTGTACGCCCTGGTCTTCAAACAGGTGCACTTCTTCATGGGGTTCGTGCCGGGGATCAAGGCCTTCACCTCCGCGGTGCTGGGCGGGATCGGCAACATCCCCGGCGCCATGCTGGGGGGGCTGTTCTTGGGCGTGGTGGAGTCGGTGGGGCCGGCGTTGTTCCTGGACGGGCTGGGGATCGTGGCCCCCTACCAGCTCAAGGACGTCATCGCCTTCACCATGCTGGTCATGGTCCTGATCTTCCGGCCGTCGGGCATCCTGGGCGAGCGCCTGGCGGCCAAGAAGGCATAGGAGGAGGACGTGGCGGGCGGCCGAGGGATCCGGCGGGCGGCGGGCGTGGGCCTGGTGTGGGGCGCGGCTGCGGTGTTCGTGTCCCTGGCCGGCATGGTGGAGATGATGCACGTCCGCGCCGTCGTCAGCGGCGTGGTGTCCCTGGGGCAGGTCCTGCTGCTGCTGGCGGTGGCCGGGGCGGGGTTTACCGCTGCCCGGGCTGCGAGGGCGCGGGGAGGGGCCGGCCTGCTGGCGGGGGTGACGGCGGGGGTGCTGGCGGCCGCCCCGGTGGCGGCGCTGGTGCTGCTGGGAGAGCGGGTGAACCTGCGGGCGATGTTCGTCAACGCGTCGCCCGCCCTGTACCGCATCCTCACCTTCGACCGCGGCGCGGGCGCAGGTCTCCCGCTGATGCTCGCGCTGGGAGCGGCGGCGGGTGCGGCGGGGGCGGCGGCGGTGGTGACTCCTCCGGCGTGGCGGCAGCCGGTGGCCCTGGGCCTGTCGGGGGTGCTGGTCCTCAGCGTCTTCCAGGAGCTCATCCAGCTGATCCTGCAGGCCCAAGGTCTGCCCGCCCTGCTCCGGGACTTCCTGTATGCGCCCGACGGGCCCGCGCTCCGCGGGGCCGGGGCGGTCCTGCTGGGGGCCGCAGCCCTCTCCACCGCCTGGGGGAGAGCGCGACAGCCTGTCAGGGCCCGGGTGGCGCGGATGCCGCCGCCGGCCCGGGGGCTGCTGCGGGCCGCCCTGATGGCGGCGGGAGTCCTGCTGCTCCTGCTGGTGCCGGTGGCCGGCGGGCCGTTCGTGGCCCAGGTGGTGGTCATCGTCGGCCTGTACACCCTGATGGGGCTGGGGCTGAACCTGGAGGTGGGGCTGGCGGGATTGCTGGACCTGGGCTTTGTGGCGTTCTTCGCCATCGGCGCCTACACCGTCGGCCTGCTGACCTCCACCGGGCCCCTGGGCATCGCCCACTGGTCGTTCTGGGCCGCGGTGCCGGTGGCGGTTTTGGTGTCGCTGGTGGCCGGCGTGATCCTGGGCATCCCCGTGCTGGGCATCCGCGGAGACTACCTGGCCATCGCCACACTGGGCTTTGGCGAGATCACCCGGCTGCTGGTCCTGTCGGACTTCCTGCGGCCGTGGCTGGGCGGCTCCCAGGGGGTACTGGCGATCCCCAAGCCGTTCCTGGGACCGTACGAGCTGTCCGGCCCCCAGCACCTGTTCTACGTGACCCTGGCCGGCTCGGCCCTGGTGGCCTACGTGGCGTGGCGGCTGGAGCGGTCCCGGCTGGGGCGGGCCTGGATGGCCATCCGGGAGGACGAGGACGTGGCCGAGGCGCTGGGCGTGAACCTAGTGCAGGTCAAGCTGCTGGCCTATGGCCTGGGGGCGGCGTTCGCCGGGGTGGCCGGCGCCATCTTCGCGGTCATGGTGGGGTCGGTGTTCCCCCACAGTTTCCAGCTGCTGATCTCCATCAACGTGCTGGCCCTCATCATCGTCGGGGGTCTGGGCAGCACTCCGGGGGTGGTGGTCGGCTCCCTGGCCCTGGTGGGACTGCCGGAGCTGCTGCGGGAGTTCGGGGAGTTCCGCTTTCTGGTCTACGGGGCCGTGCTGGTGGCCATGATGCTCCTGCGGCCCGAGGGCCTGCTGCCCGCCGCCGCCCAGCGGCGGGAGCTGCGGGAGACCGCCGAGGCCGAGCGGCCCCTGCCCGTCCCCGAGGCGCCCCTGCCCGTGGCGACGTCCGACGGCGGCGTGAGGGCGGAGGGGTGACGGCCGCATGACCCTCCTGCGGGCCCGGGGCGTGACCAAGCGGTTCGGCGGCCTGGTGGCCCTCAACCGGCTGGACCTGGACGTACGGGAGCGGGCCATCCACAGCATCATCGGTCCCAACGGGGCCGGCAAGACCACCTTCTTCAACTGCGTCACCGGCTTCTACCGGCCCGAGGAGGGGACCATCGCCTTCGGCGAGGACTCGCTGGTGGGGCTGCGCCCCGACGAGATCGCGGCCCTGGGCATCGCCCGCACCTATCAGAACATCCGCCTGTTCGCCAACATGACGGCCCTGGACAACGTGCTGGTGGGCATGCACCTGCACCTGACCAGCAGCTGGGTGGGGGCGGTCCTGGGGCTGCCCGCGGTGGTCCGGGAGGAGGCGCAGGCGGTGCGGCGGGCCCGGGAGCTGCTGGAGTTCGTGGGCCTGAAAGGGCGGGAGACCTTTCTCGCCCGCAACCTGCCCTACGGCGAGCAGCGCCGGCTGGAGGTGGCCCGGGCCCTGGCGGCGCGCCCCCGCCTCCTGCTGCTGGACGAGCCCACCGCTGGCATGAACCCCCGGGAGACGATGGAGATGATGGCGTTCATCCGCCGGCTGCGGGACGAGCTGGGGATCACCATCCTGCTCATCGAGCACCAGATGCGGGTGGTCATGGGCATCTCCGAGACCGTCACGGTCCTGGACTACGGGACCAAGATCTCCGAAGGCACCCCCCAGCAGGTGCAGAACGACCCGCGGGTCATCGAGGCCTACCTGGGCACGCGGCGGGTCGGCGTCCCCTCCGCCGGGTGAGGCGCGATGGCGCTGCTGGAAGTGGAGTCCCTGCACGTCTACTACGGGCAGATCCACGCTCTCAAGGGCATCTCGCTGACGGTGGAGCCGGGGGAGATCGTGACCCTCATCGGCGCCAACGGCGCCGGCAAGAGCACCACCCTCAACACCATCAGCGGCCTGCTGCGGCCCCGCCACGGCCGGATCACCCTGGCCGGGGAGGACCTGGCGGCGCTGCCGCCCCACGAGATCGTGCGCCGGGGCGTCGTGCAGGTGCCCGAGGGGCGGCGCATCTTCGGCCAGCTCACGGTGATGGAGAACCTGTCCATGGGCGCCTACACCCGCACCGACCGGGACGGCATCCAGGAGGACCTGGAGCGGGTGTTCACCCTTTTTCCCCGCCTGCGGGAGCGGCGCCACCAGGTGGCGGGGACCCTGTCGGGGGGCGAGCAGCAGATGCTGGCCATCGGCCGGGCGCTGATGGCCCGGCCCAAGGTCCTGCTGATGGACGAACCCAGCATGGGGCTGGCGCCGGTGCTGGTGGAACAGATCTTCGAGACCATCACCGACATCAACCGGCAGGGGACCACCGTCCTGCTGGTGGAGCAGAACGCCTACATGGCCCTGCAGATCGCCCACCGGGGGTACGTGCTGCAGACCGGCGAGATCGTCCTGTCGGGGTCGGCCCGGGAGCTGCAGGCCAACGAGGACGTGCGCCGGGCCTACCTGGGCGGATAGCTTTCGCAGGACCACGCCCGGCGCGGGCGGCGCTCAGGCAGTCCGGTCCGGCCGGGGTCCGCCGTTGCGGGGGAGGGTGACGGTGAAGGTGGTGCCCTCCCCGGGGCGGCTGCGGACCGAGATGCGTCCCCCGTGGGCCTCCACGATGTGCCGGGCGATGGCCAGCCCCAGCCCCGTGCCTCCCGACCCACGGGTCCGGGAGCGGTCCACCCGGTAAAACCGTTCGAAGACGTGGGGCAGGTCCTCGGGGGGGATCCCGCGGCCGGTGTCGGACACCGTGACCTCCACCTCCTCTCCCCGGGGGACCACCGACACCTCCACCCGCCCGCCGGGCGGAGTGTACTTGAGGGCGTTGTCGATCAGGTTGGTCAGGACCTGCTCCAGGCGGTCCCGGTCGGCGGGCGCCACCACCCCCGGCGGGGCCTGAACCAGGAGGGTCAGGCCTCCGGCGTCGGCCAGCGGTCGCAGCTTGTCCGCCGTGTGGGCCGCCAGCGCCCCCACGTCCACCGGCTGCAGGTCCAGGGTGACGTGGCGGCTCTCCAGCCGCGACAGGTCCAGCAGGTCGTCCACCAGCTTGACCAGCCGGTCCACCTCGCTCTGGATGATGGTGAGAAACCTCCGGCAGGTGGCCTCGTCCCGCATGGCGCCGTCCAGCAGCGTCTCGGTGAACCCCTTGATGGAGGTCAGCGGGGTCCGCAGCTCGTGGGAGACGTTGGCGGTCAGCTCCCGGCGCAGGCGTTCGGTCCGGCGCAGTTCGGTGGCGTCCCGCAGGACCGCCACGGCGCCGATCACCTCGCCGCGGTCGTCCCGGTAGGGAGCGCAGTGGACGTCCACCACTCGGTCCCCCACCAGCCCCGGAGGCAGTTCCTCGGCCACCACCCGCCCCCGGGCGGCTTCTTCCAGCAGGACGGCCAGGCGGCCGCGCAGGACCTCCCGGGCGGGGCGGCCCAGGGCGGCGTCGGGGGAGATCCCCAGCATCTCGGCGGCGGCGCGGGTGAACAGGACCACCTGCCCGTGGCGGTCGGTGGCCACCACGCCGTCGGTCATGCCGCTGACGATGGCCTCCAGCTTCTTGCGCTCGGCGGTGATCTCGGCGATGGTGCGCTGCAGCCGGTCGGCCATGGTGTTGAACGTCCGGCCCAGCCGCGCCAGCTCCTCGGTGTCGTCCTGGGGGACGCGGCCGGCAAAGTCGCCGGCCGCCAGCCGCTCGGCCACCTGGCCCAGCTGCAGCAGCGGGCGGGTCAGCCGCCGGCTCAGCCGCGACCCCACCAGCCAGGCGGCTAGCAGGCCCACCAGGACGGCGCCCAGGGCGCCGGGGACCTGCCGGCGCAGCTGGCGCCACACCCACGCCTCCGGGGCCGACACCTGCACCACCCCCGCGATCCGCCCGTCCGGGCCCAGGACCGGGGCGGCCGCGAAGACCCGCACCTCCCCGGTGGCCGGGTCGAACCGCACCGCCTGGCCCTCGCGGCCGGCGAACGCCGCCGCTACCTCCGGCGCGGCCGGATCCAGGGGCTGGGAAGAGCGCCCGGTGGCGTCGATGAGGGTGATGGTCGCCTCCCGGCGCCACCGCAGGGCCTGTACCATGGGCTGCAGGTCCGCCAGGTTGCGCTCGCCGGCGTACTCCCGCATCATCAGCGAGATCACCTTGGCCTGGATGGACACCGCGTAGACGTAGGAGTTGACGTAGGAGCGGTGCAGGGCCCGGGCGCCGTAGGCCGTCACCAGGACCAGGACCAGCAGCACCAGCAGCAGGTACGACGAGGTCAGCTTCCACCGGATGGACCGCACGGGCGTCCTCCCGGCCGTGTCAGCGGGAGTCGGCCGTTCCCCGCCGGGAGCCGTCGCTCCCCTTGAACTTGTACCCCACCCCGCGCACCGTGACGATGTAGGTGGGCGCTACCGGGTCGTCCTCGATCTTCTCCCGCAGGCGGCTGATGTGCATGTCCACCGTCCGGGTGCTGCCGTAGTAGTCGTACCCCCAGATCCGCTCCAGCAGGAAGTCCCGGGTGAAGACCCGGTTGGGGTGGCTCATGAGCAGCCGCAGCAGCTCGAACTCCTTGGCGGTCAGGTCCACCGGCCGCCCCCGCAGGGTCACCTCGTGGGTGGCCGGATCCAGAACCAGCGCGCCGGCCCGCAGGGGGCCGGCGGCCGGGGGCGCCGGCGGGGCGGCGGTGCGGCGGAGGATGGCCCGCACCCGGGCCACCAGCTCCCGGGGGGAGAAGGGCTTGGTCACGTAGTCGTCGGCGCCCGACTCCAGCCCGCCCACCCGTTCCACCTCGCCGTCCCGGGCGGTGAGCATGATGATGGGGACGGCGGACTCCCGGCGGATCCGCCGGCACACCTCCAGTCCGTCCACCGATGGCAGCATGATGTCCAGGATGATCAGGTCCGGCCGCGCGTCCCGGGCGCGGGCCAGGGCCTCGCCGCCGTCGGCGGCGGTGACCACGTCAAACCCTTCCTGCAACAGGTTGTACCGCACCAGTTCCACGATGTGCGGCTCGTCGTCCACCACCAGGATCCTGGCAGGCATCGTCCCCTCCCCGCCGGACCGTTACATCACCCGGCGGACCTCTCCTCCCCACCACCCCGTGAGGCTGATCAGGACCGCCCCGGCCACAGCCGCGGCCAGGGAGAGGGCCGGGGGCATCCGTCGCCAGCGCCAGCGGGCGACGAACAGGGCCAGGTACAGCCCCGTGGTGGTGTAGGCCAGCAGGCTGTGCACTCGGTGGCGGTCGATGAAGGCCTGACCGACCCCCTCGGCCACCCGGGGGCGGTAGTCCACGAAACCGGCGGCGATGGACACCCCCGCGCCCAGCAGTCCCAGCCCCACCAGGTACGCCGACGCGACGGCGAACGCCCGGTCCCGGCGCCAGAGGTGCAGGAGGTCGAACAACAGGCTCGTCAGCCACAGGGCGATGGGAAAGTGCACCACCAGAGGATGGTAGAGAAACGGCATCGCGCCTCCCGCACCGTCCGGCGGAGTCCGCCGGACCGTGTGTGCTCCAGTCTACCCGGTCCGCCGTACTTCTGTCACCGGAGCGTAACGGTCCGGTAACGGTCGCGGGTGCGCGGCAGGAGCCGGCGGGCCCAAGGACGCCGCCCGGCGGCCGTCGAAGGGGATGGCGGCGCCGCCGAGGAGGAAACCGTGACCGACCAGTTCGTCTTTCCACCCCCGCCGTCCCCCGACGCCATCGAGTGGCCCGGCACCCCCATCGGCCTGTCCAACGTGATCACCCGGACCCGCACCCGGACCCGCGTCTACGACAAGGCCATCGACCGCCAGCCCGGGCGGCGGGACCAGCTGGTGAAGTCCGCCGTCGCCCACCTGATCCGGACGGCGGGATCGGAGCCGGTGTACCAGCACGACGTGGTCATCCACGGGGTGCGGGTGCGCGTCCTCACCAACTCCGACCACCTGTACGACTTCTGGGTGGACAACTGGTACAGCCCCCGGGAGTGGCAGGAGGCGACCGGGCGGGTGCCGCCCCCCGACCCCCAGGTCCACGTCTACGCCCTGGGCCGGGTCCCCGACCAGCCCGAGGCGGCCTACTACAGCCGGTCCACCAACACCATCGTGTTCTTCAACACCGCCTACTACGGGCAGCTCAAGAGCTGGGTCCTGGGGGCGGTGGGGCGGGTGCTGGCCGAAGAGCACGGCATCCACTCCATCCACGGGGCCTGCGTGGAGACAGCCGGACGGGGGATCCTGTACATCGCGCCCACCGGGACCGGCAAGAGCACGTCGTCGTACGGTCTGGTCGGCCGGCCGGACACCCGGTTTCACTCCGACGACTGGGTGTACGTGCGGTACGTCTACCGGACCACCGACGGGCGCCGGCTGCACCCGCGGGCGGTCACCCTGCCCGGGGGCGGGCGGATCGTGGGATACCGGGTGTTCCGCTGGCTGCGGGAGCGCGCCGTTCCGGGAGCCGTGGTCAGCGGGGTGGACCTGGAGGACCGGGAGGTCTCCGTGCCCGTGGAGGCCCTGGACCTGGCCGCGCCGGTGGACGCCTGCGCCTTCACCTCCGAGAAGATCTTCTACCTGCGCACCAACCTGGTGGAGAACTTCCCCCTGGCCGCCCCGCGGATGCTGCGGGCCAAGCTGGAGAACGTGCCGGACGTCACCCCGGCGTTCCTGCGCGCCCACGACCGCCAGCTGGACGAGTTGGCCGAGGCCATCCTGGGGCAGGGCGGATCCGCCGACCCCGCCCTGGAGGGTCTGTCCCGGGAGGACCTCAAGCGGGCGCTCGCCCGCCTCATCGCCTTCGACAACGCCCGGGCCATGCTGGACATCGGCACCGTGCTGCCGCCCCAGCGGGTGTACGCCAACCCTCTGGAGCCCACCCGGCTGAACACGGTGATCCTCCTCCGACGGGACCCCGACGATCCCACCGTGGCCGAACGCCTGGACCTGCCGGCGTTCATCAGCCGGCTGCTGGTGGGGGAGACCCCGGCCCGCACCCGGGAGGTGGCCTACAACGCCTACCGGGCGGTGGACGACGCAGCCGAGCGGGCGTTCGTCGACAGCCTGCTGGAGAGCGTGGCGAGTGGGGGAGGCCGGCCGGACCCCGCCGCGCTGTACCGGGCCTACCGCGCGCACCCCCAGGTGCCGGAGACGCTGCAGGAGGAGTTCGAGCTGTTCGAGGTCCTGCACCGGGCCTGCCGGTGCTACGGCATCAACACCGTGCTCACCGCCGATCCGGCCGTGGGGGGCCTGAAGGAGGCCGTCGCCCTGACCCTGGACCTCATCGTGCGGCTGGCGGAGGAGGCTCCGGACCCCCTGCGGCTGACCCTGCAGACCTACCGGGAGTTCCTCGCCCGCCCCGCCGCCGCCCGGCGGTCCTGGTGAGGGGGGAGGCCGGCGATGGCCCGGGCGGCGGTGATGCGGGCGGTGGTCAAATCCGACGCCGGGCCCGGCCTGGAGCTGGCCACAGTCCCGGTGCCGCGGCCGGGGCCGGGGGAGGTTCTGGTGCAGGTGTGGGCCGCCGGGATCTGCGGCACCGACCTGCACATCGCCGCCTGGGATGCCTGGGCCCGGTCCCGGGTGGTCCCGCCGCGGGTGATCGGCCACGAGTTCTGCGGCATCGTGGTGGAGACCGCGGGCGACGTGGAGGACGTCGCCGTCGGGGACTTTGTCAGCGGGGAAGGGCACGTCGCCTGCGGCCGCTGCCGGCCCTGCCGGACGGGGCTGAGTCACCTCTGCGAGAGGCTGCAGGTGATCGGGATCGACAGGGACGGCGCGTTTGCCGAGTACGTGGCCCTGCCGGCCCGCAACGCGTGGAAGGTCGATCCCGCCATCCCCCGGGACGTGGCCGCCATCATGGACCCCCTGGGCAACGCGGTGCACGCGGCGCTGGAGGCGCCGCTGGCCGCGCGGCGGGTGGCGGTGGTGGGCTGCGGTCCCATCGGCCTGATGGCCATTGCCGTCTGCCGGATGGCCGGCGCCGCGTTCATCGCGGCCAGCGACATCTCCGACGCCCGGCTGGCCCTGGCCCGGCGGATGGGCGCGGACCTGGTGGTGGACGCCCGGAGCGAGGACCTGGCCGCCCGCATCCGCGATGCGGGCGAGGGCGGGGTGGACGTGGTCCTGGAGATGTCCGGGTCCGAAGCGGGGCTGGCCGACGGGCTGCGGGCTCTGCGGCCGGGAGGGTGGGTCTCGCTGCTGGGCCTGCCCGAGCAGCCGGTGCGGGTGGACCTGGCCGGCGGGGTGATCTTCAAGGGCGCGCGCGTGGTGGGGATTTTCGGGCGCAAGATCTGGCAGACCTGGGAGCAGGCCTCCGCGCTGCTGCGCGCCGGCCTGGACATCACCCCGGTGATCACCCACCGGCTGCCCCTGGAGCGGTTCCCGGAGGCGGTGGACCTCCTGCGGGCCGGAGCCGCCGGCAAGGTGCTACTCTATCTGTGAGGCGCCTCCACAGGAGGCGCGCCCGCCGCCCGGGGCGGCGGGACGGGTGGGAGGACCATGGGCAATCCGTTGGCCTATCTGGACAGGGAACTGGACGAACTGCGGGAGCGGGGCCTGTTCCGCTGGCCCCGGCTGCTGGAAGGTCCTCAGGAGCCGGTGGCGCGCTACGACGGCCGGGAGGTCATCAACCTGTGCTCCAACAACTACCTGGGCCTGGCCACCCACCCCCGGCTGAAGGCGGCGGCCCGCCGGGCCCTGGACGAGCTGGGCGTCGGCTCCGGAGCCGTGCGCACCATCGCCGGCAACATGGCCATCCACCGGGAGCTGGAGCAGGAGCTGGCGCGGTTCAAGCAGACCGACGCGGCGCTGCTGTTCCAGTCGGGGTTCACCGCCAACGCGGGCACGGTGGCGGCCCTGCTGGGTAAGGAGGACGTGATCGTCAGCGACGAGCTCAACCACGCCAGCATCATCGACGGCGCCCGGCTGTCGGGGGCCCAGAAGAAGATCTACCCCCACAAGGACGTGGCGGCCGCCCGGCGGCTGCTGGAGGAGTCCCGCGGGGCCCGGCGGATCCTCCTCATCACCGACGGGGTGTTCAGCATGGACGGCGACATCGCGCCCCTGCCGGACCTGGTGGCCCTGGCGGAGGAGTTCGGCGCCATCATGATGGTGGACGACGCCCACGCCAGCGGCGTCCTGGGCCACCAGGGACGGGGGACGGTGGACCACTTCGGCCTGCACGGCCGGGTGCACATCCAGGTGGGGACCCTGTCCAAGGCGTTTGCCGCCCAGGGCGGGTACGTGGCCGGCAGCCAGACGCTGGCCGACTACCTGATCCACAAGGCCCGACCGCTGCTGTTTTCCACGTCCCACCCCCCGGCGGTGGCGGCGTCGGCCCTGGCCGCCGTGCGATTGGTGCAGGAAGAGCCGGAGCTCATCGAGCGGCTGTGGGACAACACCCGCTTTTTCAAGAGGAGTCTGGCCCAGCAGGGCTGGAACACCGGCGCCAGCGAGACGCCCATCACGCCGGTGATCGTGGGAGACGAGCGGCTGGCCATGGAGCTGTCGGACCGGCTGTTTGCCGCCGGGGTGTTCGCCCAGGGGATCGCCTTCCCCACCGTCCCCCGGGGCGCCGCCCGGGTGCGCACCATCGTGACCGCCGCCCACACCCGGACGCACCTGCACAAGGCCCTGGACGCGTTCGAGAAGGTGGGGCGCGAACTGCGCCTGATCCCATGAGCCGGCCGTCGTCGCCCGCCGGCCCGCGCCGGGCTGCCCGGCGGGGCGGGGAGGGCCCATGAAGGCGTTTGCCACCCTGCCGACCCCCCAGCAGGCCCGGGACGCGTTCGCGCGGGTCTACCGCCCGCAGCCCTGCGGGGTGGAGCGGGTACCGCTGCTGGCCGCCCGGGGACGGGTCCTGGCCCAGGAGGTGGTGGCGTCCACGGACCTGCCGCCCTTTGACCGGTCCTCGGTGGACGGGTACGCGGTGCGCGCCGCCGACACCGCCCGGGCGTCCTCGGGTGCGCCCGCCACCCTGGTCGTGGTGGGCGAAGTCCTGGTGGGCGAGCCCGTGCGCCTGATCGTGGGCCCTGGGGAGGCGGCCCGGATCCCCACCGGCGGGATGCTGCCGGAGGGCGCCGACGCGGTGGTCATGCAGGAGCACACCGTCCGCCAGGACGGGACGGTGTCGGTGGAGCGGCCGGTCCGCCCCGGCGAGAACGTGGTCCACCGGGGGGCGGACGTGCGGACGGGAGAGGTCCTGCTGCGGCCCGGCCGCCGCCTGCGCCCTCAGGACCTGGGCCTGCTGGCGGGCCTGGACATCCCCGAGGTCCTGGTCTACCGGCGGCCGGTGGTGGGGGTGATCGTGACCGGCGACGAGCTGGTCGCCCCCGGCCGGCCCCTGCGGGGAAGCCAGATCCACGACATGAACACCTACACCCTGTCAGGCCTGGTGGAGGAGACGGGAGCGCTGCCCCGCGCCTACGGGATCGTGGAGGACAACCTGGCCGTGCTGGTCCAGGTGGCCCGGGAGGCCCACCGGGACTGCGACGCCCTGGTGCTCAGCGGCGGCAGTTCGGTGGGCCAGCGGGATCTGGTGGCCGACGCCGTCGCGGCCCTGGGGTCTCCCGGGATCGTGGTCCACGGGGTGGCCATCCGCCCCGGCAAGCCCACCATCCTGGCCGTCGCCGCGGGCAAGCCCGTGTTCGGGCTGCCGGGCAACGTGGTGTCGGCCATGGTCACCTTTGACGTCTTCGTGCGGCCGGTGCTGGAGGAGATGGCGGGGCTGCGGGAACCGCCGCGTCCCTGGCAGGTGGTCCGGGCGCGCTTGGCCCGCCCGGTAGCGGCGGCGGACCGGGAAGACCACGTGCGGGTGTCCCTGGTGGAGCGGACCGGCACCCTGTGGGCCGTCCCCCTGCCGGGGGGATCGGGCATCATCACGTCCATGGTGCGGGCCGACGGCCTGGTCACCGTCCCCCCGCACTCCGCCCTGGACGAGGGGGCCGAGGTGGAGGTCAGGCTCTTTGGCTAGGCGACCGGCCGGCCGCGCGGCGGGGAGGGGCGGTGCGGCGCGGTCCCGGGTTGTCGCGACACCGCGGCCGCGCGGGTGGACCCACGTGGATGCCTCCGGGCGCGTGCGGATGGTAGACGTGTCCGGGAAGCCGCAGACGGTGCGGGTGGCCGTGGCCCGGGGGGAGGTGCGCATGCGCCCGGAGACGCTGGCGCAGATCCGGGCCCACCAGGTGGCCAAGGGGGATGTGCTGGCCACCGCCCACGTGGCCGGAGTCCTGGCCGCCAAGCGGACCGACGAGCTGATCCCCCTGGCCCACCCCCTGCCGCTGACGGGGGTGGATCTGTCCTTCCGCCTGGACGAGCGCGCCAGCGCCGTGCAGATCGAGGCGACGGTGCGGACGCGGGCCCCCACGGGGGTGGAGATGGAGGCGCTGGCGGCGGTGGCGGCGGCGGCGCTGACCATCTACGACATGTGCAAGGCGGTGGACAGGGAGATGACCATCGAGGGGATCCGCCTGGTGAGCAAGAGCGGCGGCCGCAGCGGCGACTACCGCCGCCCCGGAGAGCCATGACGTCCCCCGACCTGCGCGGCGTGCGCGCCGCCGTGCTCACCCTCAGCGACTCCATCGCCCGGGGGGACCACCCGGACGCCAGCGGCGACCTGATCGTCGGGATGCTGCGGGAGCGGGGCGCGGAGGTGGTGGCCCGTGACGTGCTGCCCGACGACCGGGAGCGCATCGCCGACCGCCTGCGGGCGTACGCGGACGCCCTGGCGGTCGACCTGGTGCTGACCACGGGCGGCAGCGGCCTGTCCGCCCGCGACGTGACCCCGGAGGCGACGCTGCAGGTGGTCGAGCGCCTGGTGCCCGGGATCCCCGAGGCCGCGCGGGTGCAGACGGCGCAGGCCACCCCGCTGGCGATGCTGTCCCGGGGCGTGGCCGGCGTGCGGGGGCGCACCCTCATCGTCAACCTGCCCGGCAGTCCCCGGGGGGTCCGGCAGTGGCTGGAGGTGATCCTGCCCGCGGTACGCCACGCCGTGGAACTGGTCCGCGGGGAACCGCGGCCCTGGGGCCACCCCCACGACGAGGCGGCCGCTCCGTCCGCCTCCCCGGAGGAGCCATGAACTCCCGGAACGCCAGCCACTGCTTTGTCTGCGGGCCGGACAACCCCATCGGTCTGAAGCTGACCTTCCGGGCGTACCAGGACGGGGTGCAGGCCACGTTCGTGCCCACCGACCTGCACGTGGGCTACGACGGCCTGGTGCACGGCGGGATCCTGGCCGCCCTGGTGGACGACGCCCTGGCCAACATTTGGTTCATGCGGGGCCAGCCCGCGGTGACCGGCAGGATCGAGGTGCGCTTCCGCCGCCCCGTGCGGCCCGGCGACCACCTGGTGGTCACCGCGCGGCCGACGGGCTCCCGGGGCGGGCTGCACACCGGCCGGGTGGTCATCACCCGGGACGGGACCGTGGTGGCCGAGGGCGCTGGCGTGGTGGCGGTGCGACCACCGTGACGGCGGGACGGGCCCTGTGGGCGGCGGCGCTGGTGGTGACGGCGGCGGTGGTGGTCCGCCACCACCGGGACTACGTGCGGGGCAGGCGGCCTCTGTCCTTCGGCGCCTTCCTGGAGACCGCGGGGTGGATCGTGCTGGCCCTCGTGGCGGCCGCCGGGCTGGCCGGTGGCGCCGCCCGTCCCGGCACCCGCATCGTGGAGATCGCCGCCGCGGTGGTGGGCGCGCTCCTGGTGGGCGTGGGCGGCCAGCTGCGGTGAGCGGGGGAGGGGACGCGATGGCCACCGAGAGCGCTCCCCGGGTCGTGGCCACCAACCGCCGGGCGCGGTTTGAGTACCACATCGAGGACACCGTCGAGGCGGGGCTGGTCCTGACGGGCACTGAGGTGAAGTCGCTGCGGGCCGGCCGGGCCAGCATCCAGGAGGCCTACGCCCGGGTGGAAGGCGGCGAGGTCTGGCTGTACCACATGCACATCCCCCCCTACGAGGCGGGGAGCATCTTCAACCACGATCCCCTGCGGCGGCGCAAGCTGCTGCTGCACCGGCACGAGATCCGCCGGCTGGCCGGCACGGTGGCGCAGAAAGGGTACACCCTCATCCCCCTGCGGGTGTACTTCGCCCGGGGGGTGGCCAAGGTGGAGCTGGCCCTGGCCCGGGGCAAGCGGCGGTACGACCGGCGGGCGGCCATCGAGGAGCGGGAGGCTGCCCGGCGCATCGCCCGGGCCCTGCGCCGCCGGGGACCCGCACCGGGTGGGGGAGGCGCCTAGCCGAAGCACCGGACGGGCAGAGTACGGGCAGGAGGGGATCCCAGTGCCTGCCGCCCTGACGGCCGTCCTGGCCGCCCTCAGTACCTGCGCCGCCGCCTACGGAGCCCACCTGCTGTCGCTCGCCCACGTCAACCTGCTCGCCGCCGTGCCCGTGGGGGCCGCGCTTATCGGCGCCACCTCGGTCCTGGGCGTGGTGGCGGGCATCCGCCTCACCCACAACCACGACACCGCCGGCTTCCGCATCTTCGCCCAGGTGGGCGGCGTGGCCGCATACGCCGGGGCCGTGCTGCTGGACTACCTGGCCTACCGGGCGCGGGCGGGGGCCGGTGCGGGGGCGGCGGACCTGCTGGCGATCCTGGACTACGTCCGCCTGCTGGTCTCCCAGGGGGCGGCGGCCATCGCCGCCCAGATGCCTTCCCAGATCCCCCTACCGGCGCCCGCGGCCCTGTGGCTGGGGGTGGTGCGGCTGCTGGTGGAGGTCCTGGCGGCGGGTGTCAGCACGGGGTGGACCATCTCGTACCTGACCGGCGTGCCCTTCTGCTGGAAGAACCGCCGCTTCTACGAGCTGCGCCACCTGGTGGAAAGCGCCAACCAGGCGGCGGTCCGGGAGTGGGAGACGGCCATCCACCAGCGCCGCCCTCTGGAAGCCCGCGCCCTGCTGGCGCGGGTCCGGGCCGGGCGGGTGCAGCGGACCGACCGCACCTGGATGCGGATCGTCGTCCACCAGTGCCCCATCTGCCATGCGGCCCGGGTCCGCATCGAGCGGTGCCGCCGGACGCCCCTGGGAGGCGTGGTGGCGGAGTCGGCCCAGGAGATGGAGTTCGACGCCGTCCGGGGCGCGGCGCTGCTGGCCACCTGACCGGGCGGTCGGGCGCTCCGTGCTATAATGGGTGTGAGCGTGGGGGCGAACGGTCTCGACTGGGATGGCAGAAGCGAGGCTGCGCGCCGAGGGGGTCCGGGACCTCGTTAATCAGCCGGACGGCGAATACACGCCAACACCCAGTACGCCTACGCTGCCTAAGTAGCAGCGTACGTCCGCCCGGGAGTGCCGGCGGCCCGGGACGGGCGCCACCAGCCGGCTACCGCGGCGGAGGGCCGGCCCGGCAGCCGTCGCGGGAACGCCAACGGGCTGGCATCCGGCGATCCCGCCCGGGGGAGAGGCCGGATGCGAGAGGCCAAACCCGGGATACGCGCGTAGACGCCTGGCCCTCGCCCTCCCAGGACGCGGGTTCGATTCCCGCCGCCTCCACCAAACCAGCCAGTGCAACCCCGCTGACGTCTGCCCCGGGGCGTACTGCGGGAATCGAGCCCGCGTCCTGAGGGTCTTGCTCACAGCACCGGCAGGCCCCGCGGTCGTCCCACGGGAAACGCCTGCTCGATGCGGCGGATCTCGTCGGCGGTCAGGACCAGGTCTCCGGCGGCGGCGTTTTCCCGCACGTGGTCCACCGACGACGCCTTGGGGATGGTGAACAGCGAGGGCCGCCGCACGAGGAAGGCCAGAGCCACCTGACGCGGGGTGACTCCCCGGGCCCGCGCCACGTCCTCCAGGACCCTCCCTCCGCGGGAGCGGGGAGAGGGGAAGGCGCCGGACCCGAAGGGGCTGTAGCCCACCACGGCGATCCCGCGGGATTCGCACCAGGGCAGCACGGCGTGCTCGATGGCCCGCTCGCCCAGGTGATACAGGACCTGGTTGCAGGCCACCCGTCCCTCGCCGGCCAGCGCCACCGCGCGTTCCAGGTCGCCCACGTCGAAGTTGCTGACCCCGTAGAACCGGATCTTGCCGTCCCGCACCAGGCGGTCGAACGCCCGCACCGTCTCCTCCAGGGGGTGGGCGGAGGGCCAGTGGAGCAGGTACAGGTCCAGCCAGGTGGTGCGCAGCCGGCGCAGGCTGCCCTCGCACGCGCGCAGGACTCCCTGGTAGGTGGCGTGCTCGGGCAGGACCTTGGAGACCAGGAACACCTCGTGGCGGCGCCCGGCGATGGCCTCGCCCACGATCTCCTCCACGCGGCCGGCGCCGTACATCTCGGCGGTGTCGATGTGGGTCATGCCGGCGTCCAGGCCGGCCCGGAGAGCGGCCACCGCCTTCTGCCGGCCGTCCCGCTCCATCTGCCAGGTTCCCTGGCCGATCACCGGCACGGGAACTCCCGTCCAGCCGAACGGACGGCGGATCACGCCTGCTCCCACTGCGCCCGGAATGCGGCGCGCACGCTCGCGAGGTGCTCCCGCATGGCCGCTTCCGCCCGCACGGGGTCGTGCGCCCTGATGGCGGCGGTCACCTTGGCCATTTCGCGGAAGGACCCGGTGGCGCGGTCCCGGGTGCGGAGGACGCGTGCGCGCACCGGTTGCAGGTGGGCCCGGACCAGGTCCACCACCGCCGCCAGGAAGGCGTTGCCCGATGCGGCGGCGATCGCCCGGTGGAGCTCCTCGTGGGCGGCCAGCACCCCGTCCAGGTCCCGCCGCTGCAGGGCGGCGCCGTGGGCTTTGATGAGCTCGTTCAGCCGGGCCACCGCCGCTGCCGACGCCCTCTCGGCCGCCCGCCGGGCGGTGAGGCCTTCCAGCGTCTCCTGAAGGTCGAACAGGTCCTCCAGGTCGGCCCGGCTCCGGACAGGCACCTCGAACCCCCGGCGTCCAGCCGGGCGGAGGAACCCCTCCACCTCCAGGCGTCGGAGGGCGTCCCGCACCGGGGTCCGGCTCACCTGCCAGGCGCCGGCCAGGTCCACCTCGTGGAGCCGCGTCCCCGGGGGGATCTTTCCGTCGGCGATCTGCTGGCGGAGGTGCCGGTAGATCAGCAGGCTCACGGGCTCCCGCGGGAGGAGGGGAGCGGCCAGACCGGGGACGATAGACGCAGGAGTTTTCATGGATTCGGACGCCGGATTTCGGATACAGTATTCGGTACCCGGAATAACGAATCCTCCACGCCCCTACCATAGAGTACCGGACATAAGTTCGCCATGGCCTATTGCCTATCGCAAATTGTTCCGGCTACCCTTGAGGGGGAAGAGTCCGGCAGAAGGAGGTGTCCGGTGACCTACATCATCGCCGAGCCGTGCATCAACACCAAGGACCGGTCCTGCGTGGAGGTCTGTCCGGTGGACTGCATCTACGAGTACGTGGACGAGGTGGGCAGCTTCGTCGTCCCCGACCCGTCCACCGGGCCCGGGCCGGACAAGCAGGTCATCCCCAAGGGAGAAGCGGTTCACGTGCCCGCCGGGGGAGTACCCAAGGAGAAACTGCTGGCTCAGCTGTTCATTCACCCGGAAGAGTGCATCGACTGCGGCGCCTGCGAGTCGGTGTGCCCGGTGACCGCCATCTTCCCCGAAGCCAGCGTGCCCGACCAGTGGAAGGACTACATCGCCCTGCAGTATCAGGTGTTCGGCTTGCAGCCCAAGTGACGTCGCCTCCGGCGGCGGGACGGTGCGGCGCGGGGCGATCCCGCGCCGCACCGCGTTCCGGAAGGTCCCGACGGCGGTCTGTCCTCCACCGTTGCCCGCATCGCGGCCTTCCGCTATAATTGAACGTGAACTTACGCGTCCTAATCGCATAGGTTATCCCGCCGGACGGTCGCGTCCGGCACCTCTCCAGCGTCGGTTTCTCAATTGAGCAGCCCCCGCGGGGGCGTCGGAACGGGCAGGTGATGACCCATGGAGGACCGGAACCTGCGCGACTCCGATGACCGTCTGTCCCGCCGGGCGACGGTGGCGTTCGTCAGCACCTACCCGCCCCGGGAGTGCGGGATCGCCGCGTTTACCCGGGACCTGGTGGGGGCGCTGACCCGCGGCACCCCTCCGGTGACCGCCCTGGTGGCCGCCATGGACGAAGACGTGGTGGCGCGGACGTACCCTCCGCACGTCCGCTGGCGGATCCTCCAGCACGACCTGGACACCTACGTGCGGACGGCCCGGGAGCTGTCCCAGTCGGGGGTGGACGCGGTCAACCTGCAGCACGAGTTCGGCCTCTTCGGGGGCGAGTGGGGAGTGTATGTGCTGCGGCTGGTGGAGCGGCTGTCGGTCCCCCTGGTGACCACCCTGCACACCGTCCTGCCCGAGCCCCCTCCCGTGGCGGCGGCCATCATCCGGGCGCTGTACGAGCACAGCGCCGCCGTGGTGGTGATGACCCGCTCGGCGGTGGAGATCCTGCGGCGGGACTACGGCCTGGACGGGCGGCGCGTGCGCGTGATTCCCCACGGCGTGCCGGTGGTGCCGTGGCAGGAGACCGAGCGGGTGAAGGCCGAGCTGGGTCTGTCGGGACGGCAGGTCCTGTCCACCTTCGGGCTGCTCAACCCCGGCAAGGGCATCGAGGATGTGCTCGACGCGCTGGTCCAGGTGGTCCCCCGCCACCCCAACCTGCTCTACCTGGTCCTGGGGGAAACCCACCCGCTGGTTCGGCGCCAGCAGGGAGAGACCTACCGGGAGCGGCTCCACGAGCAGGTGCGGCGCCTCGGCCTGGAGGACCACGTGCGGTTTGAGAACCGCTACCTGCCCGACCGGGACCTGATCCGCTACCTGCTGGCCACCGACGTGTACATCACCCCTTACCACAATCCCCGCCAGATCGTGAGCGGCACCCTGTCCTACGCCCTCGGGTGCGGGCGGGCCGTCGTCTCCACCCCCTACCTCTACGCCCGGGAGGTTCTGGCCGACGGACGGGGCCTGCTGGTGCCCTTCCGCGCCCCGGACGAGATCGCCCGGGCGGTGATGCGCCTGCTGGAGGACGCTGCCCTGCGGGAGAGGCTGCAGCGGGCCGCCTACGGGCTGGGCCGGGAGATGACCTGGCCCCGGGTCGCCCGCGCCTACGGGGACCTGCTGGCGGAAGTCGCCGCCGCCGGAGCCGTGGCGTCCTGACGCCGATGCTGCCGCCGCTGTCCGTGGCCCACCTGCGCCGGCTCACCGACGGGACGGGAGTCCTGCAATTTTCCCGCTACGGCGTCCAGGACCCCGCCAGCGGGTACGCCACCGACGACAACGCCCGGGCGCTGGTGGTGGCCGCCCGGTTGCCCCGCATGCGCTGGCGCGAGACCCTGGCCCGGACCACCCTGGGCTTTTTGCTGTACGCCCAGACCGACGACGGGACGTTCGCCCACCTGATCCGCTACGACCGCCGGCCCGACGGCCGCGCGGGCTCGGAAGACTGCCTGGGCCGGTGCGCGTGGGCGTGCGGGGAGGTCGTCGCGTCGTCGCTTCCCGACTCCCTGCGCCGCACGGCCGAGTTCATCCTCCACCGCCTGTGGCCTCACCTGGACGGCCTGCGGTCCTGCCGCGGTCAGGCGAATGCGGTCCTGGGGCTGGTCGCCTACCACCGGGCGAGCGGGCGGGCGGCGGCGAGAGATCTGGCCGTCTGTCTGGCCGACCGGTTGCTCCGGGCCCTGGCCGACCACAGCGGCGGGGAGTGGGTGTGGTTTGAGGACGTCCTCACCTACGAGCCGGGCCGCGTGCCCCTGGCCCTGTGGGAGGCGTACCGCCTCACGGGGCTGGAGCGGTTCCGACGGGGAGCCGAGGACACCACCGCCTTCCTGGAAAGAGCCCTCCACCTGCCCGCGGGGCCCGGCAGCGGGGTCCTGGTCCCCGTGGGCAACCGGGGATGGTACCCCCGGGGAGGTCCCCGGGCGTGGTACGACCAGCAGCCGGTGGACGCGGGCAGCCTGGTCGAGCTGTACGTCTCCGCCGCGGAGGCCACCGGCCAGGATCGCTACCGCCGGCTGGCCGAGGAGGCGTTTGCCTGGTTTGCCGGGGCCAACACCGTCGGCGAGCCCGTCTACGACCCGGAAACGGGGGCGTGCCATGACGGCCTGCTGCCGGGCGGGGTCAACCTCAACTGCGGGGCGGAGGCCACCATCGCCTTCCTGCTGGCCCGCCTGAGCCTGGGCCGCCTGGTGGGGGCGGACGCCGCACGGCCCCTGCGCCCGGCCCGCCGCAGGTCCCGGGTCCTGGCCCCCCGTCCTCAGCCCGTCCCGCGCTGACGGGCGTCCCGGGCCTCCCGGCGCGCGGCCCGGAGCAGGCGGTCCGGCACCGCTGGAGCGCTCCGGACGGCGTCGGCGGCCCACTGGAGCACGGCCTGGCGGGAGACGCTGGCCACCCCGATCACGCTGTCGGCGGCGCCGTAGTACACCAGGTAGCGGTCGTCCAGCTCCACCGCCCCGCAGGTGAAGACCACATTGGGCACCAGGCCCTCGCGCTCGTACGGTTCCTCCGGTTCCAGGACCGGATTGTGCGCCCGGGCGAGGACGTGCCGGGGATACTCCAGATCCAGCAGCGCCACCCCCAGGCGGTAGGCCCGGCTGTCGTCCACTCCGTGGTAGAACAGCAGCCACCCGTAGGGGGTCCGGAGAGGAGGCGCGCCGGGCCCGATGCGGTTGCTGTCCCAGCTGCCCGGGCGGACCGACAGGACAGGTCCCAGGTCGCGCCAGCGGCGCAGGTCCAGGGAGGTCCCCAGGTGGATGTTGGGAAAGATCCGGTGGAGCAGGTAGTACCGCCCGCGGATCCGGGCCGGGAACAGGGCGCCGTTTTTGTCGTCCCACTGACCGAACGCCAGGCCCAGGCGGCGGAAGCGCACGAAGTCCCGGGTCGAGGCGATGGCGATCCGCGTCCTCCAGGGGACGCCGTTGTCGTCGAAGGGAGACGGTCCCCTCCGGCGCACCGGCCGCAGGGCGGGGTACAGGGAGGCGGCCGTGTAGCAGACGTAGTACCGCCCGTCCAGGAACGTCACCCGCGGATCCTCCACGCCCAACCGCTCCCAGGGGTTGTCGAGGGCGGGCTCGAAGACCGGGCGGGGGCTGCGTTCCACCACCCGCACGCCGTCCTCCAGCACCGCCAGCCCGAAGCGCGACACCCAGTCGGCGCCCTGAGCCCGGTACAGCAGCACCACCCGACCCCGGTAGAGGGCGGCGCCGCAGTTGAAGACCCACCGGTTCTCCCACCACCGGCCGGTGGGGGTCAGGATGGGATTGCCCTCAAATCGCTGCAGGCGCGGCGCGTCCATGGCACATCGAGGTCGGGTGATTCGCCCGGGGGTGACGGTTTCCTCCGCGGCGGGGATGCCCGCGCCCGGGTCGGTTCAGACTCACCCGGACGCACCTTCCGGAGACCGTCCAGACGCGGGAAGGGATCGGGAAGACGGGCCTCTCACGGGCAGGGGTTCCGTCCGGGCCGGGCGGGCGTCCGCGCGGCGGTCCCGCCTGGGCCGGGGAGACCTCAGGGGCGCCCTACCGGCTGGGGACCAGTTCCCGCTCGGGGGCGGCGGTGCCCACCGACTCCTCGCCCACCGGCTCCATGCGCACCGGGGCGGAGGGGGAGCGGGGGTCCCGCCGACCGCACAGGTCGTAGACCGCCACGATCTCGCCGAACCGCGGCTGCAGGGTGACGGTGGCTCCACACCGCGGGCAACGCCAGACTCCCATGGGCACCCTCCTCGTCTTCACTTCCACCTCGGTCGGGAGGTCCCTCCATCAGAATAACGTACCCGCCGGGCCCCGTGTTCATCCCCGGCCCCGGTGGCCCGGGGCCGTCCTTCCCGGTATACTGGAGATCGATCGCGACACGCTTTGGGAGGGCTCGTGAAGGCCGTCCGCATCCACACCCACGGAGGACCGGAGGTCCTGCAGTACGAGGAGGTTCCCCTTCCCTCCCCGGGCCCGGGGGAGGCCCGGGTCAAGGTGGAGGCGGCGGGACTGAACTTTCTGGACACCTACCACCGCACCGGGCTGTACCAGGTCTCCCTGCCCTTCATCCCGGGGTCCGAGGCGGCCGGGGTGGTGGACGCGGTGGGGCCGGGAGTCGACAACCTGCGGCCCGGCGACCGGGTGGCGTGGGCCATGTATCCGGGAGCGTACGCCGAGTACGCCGTCGTCCCGGCCGCCCGGCTCGTGCCCCTGCCCGACGGCCTGGACGCCCGGACCGCCGCGGCGGTGATGGTGCAGGGGATGACCGCCCACTACCTGACCCACAGCACCTACCCCCTGCGGGCGGGCGAGACGGTCCTGGTCCACGCCGCGGGCGGGGGGACCGGCCAGCTGCTGGTGCAGGTGTGCAAGCGGTTGGGTGCCGTCGTCCTGGGGACCGCCTCCAGCGACGAGAAGGCCCGCCTGGCCCGGGAGGCCGGCGCCGACCACGTGATCCGCTACGACCGGGAGGACTTCGTGGACGCGGTCCGCCGGCTCACCGGCGGCCGCGGTGTGGACGTGGTCTACGACGGGGTCGGGAAGGCGACCGCCGAGAAGGATCTGGAGGTGCTGCGGCCGCGGGGCTACCTGGTGCTGTTCGGCAACGCCAGCGGGGCCCCGCCGGCGATCTCCCCCCTGACCCTGATGGCCCGGGGGTCGCTGTTTGTGACCCGGCCCAGCCTGAGCCACTATACCGCCACCCGCGAGGAACTGCTGGAGCGCGCCGGGGCCGTCTTCGGGTGGGTGCAGCGGGGGGAGGTGCGCGTCCGCATCGCCCGGACGTTTCCCCTGGCCGCCGCCGCCGAGGCCCACCGCGCCCTGGAGTCCCGCCAGCTGTCCGGCAAGGGACTGCTGCTGCCGCCCTGAGGGGATCTCAGGGCTCCTGGGCCAGGGGACGGATCTCGCGGACCCAGTACAGCCGCGCGATCTCCCGCACCCGCCGCACCGGCACGGCCCGGACCTCCACGGCCAGGTCGCGGGTTCCCGAGACCCGCCCGAACTTCTGGAACGTCAGGATGTGGAACCGCTCGGGCGGGAACCGGAGGACCACCAGCAGGTCCACCGTTCCCCGCTCCGAGGCGTACCGCTGCAGGTCCGCGGGGATCTTGGGCCCGGCCTGATAGGCCAGCCAGCCCTGCCAGGCGGCGGTCAGGAGCAGCGCCGCGGCCAGGATCCGGACGGGTCGGGACGCGGGAAGCCGGCGCAGGGTCATCCTCCCGGATCCCGCACCAGCGCCAGGACCCGGGCCACCAGGCTCTTGTAGTCCGGGTCCTCCACCAGCCGCTGCCACAGGCGCGGGCGCGCCAGGGGCACGTCCACCGTCGCCCGCACCCGGGCCGGCCGGGGGGTGAGGACCACCACCCGGTTGGCCAAAAAGACCGCCTCCTCCACGTCGTGGGTGACGAACAGGACGGTGGGCCGCCGGGCCTCCCAGATGCGGGCCAGCTCCTCCTGCAACGTCATGCGGGTCTGGGCGTCCACGCTGGCAAAGGGCTCGTCCATCAGCATCAGGTCCGGGTGGTTGGCCAGGACCCGGGCCACGCCCACCCGCTGCTGCATGCCTCCCGACAGCTCGTGGGGGTAGCGGTGTTCGAAGCCTTCCAGGCCCACCAGGGCGATGTACTCCCGGGCGATGCGCTCCCGCTCGGCGCGGGGCACGCCGCGCATCTTCAGGCCGAAGGCCACGTTGTCCAGCACCGTCTTCCAGGGGAACAGGGCGAAGCTCTGAAACACCACGCCCCGGTCCGGCCCCGGCCCCTGGATCCGGCGGCCGTTGAGCAGGATCTCCCCCCGGGTCGGGGGCAGAAACCCCGCCACGATGTTGAGGAGGGTGGTCTTGCCGCAGCCGCTGGGACCCAGGATCGCCACGAACTCCCCGGGGGGAATCTCCAGGGAGACGTCCTCGATGGCGGCCACGTGCTCGCCGGTGTAGGGAGTGTGGTAGACTTTGCTGAGGCCGCGGATGACCAGGCCGTCGTCCACGGGCGGTCACCCCGTCGGGCGGACCAGGCCCCAGCGTTCCACGGTGGCCCGTTCGGCGGGGCGCAGCAGCCCGGCGTCCACCGCGTACCACAGCAGGCCCAGCAGGATCATGCCCAGGATCATCTCCACCACACTCCCCGACCGGCGGGCGTCAAACATCATGAAGCCGATGCCGCTGGTCCCCACGATGATCTCGGCGGCGATCAGCGCCCGCCAGCCGTAACCCAACCCGGTGCGCAGACCGGTGATGATGTTGGGCAGGGCGCCGGGCAGCAGGACCTCCCACAGGACCCGGGCCCGGGACGCCCCCAGGCACTGGGCGGCGCGGACCACGTCCACCGGCACGGTGCGCACCCCCAGGGCGGTGTTGAAGATGATGGGGAAGACGACGGTGTAGACGATGACGAAGGTCATGGTGGTCAGGGTGAAGCCGAACCAGATGAGGAGGATGGGCAGCCAGGCGATGTCGCCGATGGCCTGGAAGAAGATGATCAGCGGCCAGAAGAACCGGTAGCTGATCGGGTGCACGCCGATCAGCACCCCCAGGGGGACGCCCACCAGCGCGCCCGCCGCGGCGCCCACGGCCAGGCGGGTGACGCTGTCCTGGAGGTAGGCGGGCAGGATTCCCTTGTAGGTCAGGCTGCCCAGGGCGCGCACCACGTCGCCCGGTCCCGGGAAGAACGCCCGGGGGTAGACCTCCAGCGCCACCATCAGCTGCCAGGCGCCGACCAGGAGGGCGAAGGGCGCCAGGGTCTGGACCGCCGGACGCGTCGCCACCCAGCCCAGGGCCCGCCGCACCCGCCGCATCACTGCACCACCCGGGTCAGTCCCCACCGCTCGATGGTGCGCCGTTCCAGGGGCGCCAGCAGCGACCGGTCGATGAGCACCCACAGGGCGCCGATGAGGATCATGCCCAGCACGATGACCTCGGTGCGGTAGAAGTCCCGGGCCAGAAAGATCATGTAGCCCAGCCCGGCGTTGGTGGCGATGATCTCGGCGGCGATCAGCCCGCGCCAGGCGAACCCCATGCCGGTCCGGATGCCGGTGACGATGTTGGGCAGGGCGCCCGGCAGGAGCACCTCCACCAGGACCTGCCAGGGGCGCGCCCCCAGGCACCGGGCGGCGTCCCGCAGGACCTGGGGAATGCTGCTGACGCCCACCAGGGTGTTGTACAACACGATGAAGAAGACCGCGTTGAAGATGATGAAGGTGATGGCGCCGAACCCGTATCCGAACCACAGGGTGGCCAGGGGGATCCAGGCGATGCCCGCCAGGACCGAGAAGAACCTGAGCACGGGCAGCAGCAGGGCCGCCAGAATCCGGCTGGAGCTGAGGGCCACCCCCAGCGGGACGCTGGTGGCCACCGCCAGGGTCGTCCCCACCAGGACCCGGCGCAGGCTCTGACCGATGTGATCGGCCAGGCTGCCCGTCCGCACCTGCTGGACCAGCGCCGCGGCCACGTCGGCGGGAGCCGGAAAGACCCGCAGGGGCACGCCGGCCAGCCGGACGGCGAGGTGCCAGGCGACCACCAGGACGGCGAAGGGGGCGGCGAACCACAGCGCCGCCCCCAGCCACCGCCATCCGGGGGATGCCCGCCGCGCCGGCACCGGGTGGGCGATCATCTTACGGGCAGGTCCCCCGGAACACGAACCCCGGTCCCACCTGCGCCCCCCGCGGGATGGGCGGCAGGTCGTCGAACAGCTGCGGGTGGGTCTGCATCACGTTCAGGATGGGCCCCGGCATGAACACCCGGTTGACGTCAAACGTCCCCGGGATGAACCCCAGCCGGTGCAGGGTCTGCACGCCGTTGTGCAGGGCCAGGTAGTTGTAGCAGGAGATGCGGATGTCCAGGTTGGGCAGGTTGTTGCGCACCCCCTGCAGGGCCACCTCCGGACGCAGGCCCGGCAGCCAGCGCACCGCCACGATGGCGGTCTGCACCGGGTTGGCCCGCATGAACTTGTCCGCCTCCGCCCGGGCGGCCAGGAACCGCTCGATGGTCTCCTGGTTGCGCTCGGCCCACCCGCGCAGGGCCACGTTGAACCCCATGAAGCCGATGAAGCCCCCGCCCCGGACCACCTCGTAGGTGTCGGGGATCTCCCGCAGGGCGATCACCGGCCAGGGGTCCCAGGTGGCGAAGGCGTCCACCGCGCCCCCCCGCAGCGCCACCGGCATCTCCTGCGGCGGCGTGTTGACCAGTGTCAGGTCGCGGACGGTCAGGCCGGCCTTCTCCAGGATCCCCAGGATGTACAGGTGGCTGATGGTCCCGAACGACACCGCCACCCGCTTGCCCCGCAGGTCCTGGATGGTGCGGATGCCGCTGCCCCGGCGGGTCACCAGGGCCATGGTGTTGTCGCCTCCCAGCCGGGAGGACGACCCGGTGTAGTTGCCGACGATCACCAGGTCCATGCCCCGCAGGACGGCTCCGATCATGGGCACGCCGACCTGGCCCATCTGGATCTCCCCCGCCTGAAGGGCGTTGAGCTGGTCCACGCCCGTGGGGTAGGGGGTGGCGATGGTGACGTCCAGCCCCCACTTCTCAAACAGGCCCCGGTCCAACGCCACCGGGACGCCCAGCTGGTCGATGGCCGCCACGATCCCCACCTTCAGGGGAATCAGGGCCGGCCCGGCCCGGCCGGCGGACAGTCCCCAGCCTGCCAGGACCAGCAGCGCGGCCGCTACGAGAACTGCCGTCCGTCTGCTGCGCATTACTCTGTGCCTCCTTTCGTCCGGGAGTTGGCGTGCTGCGCCATGAACTTCTCCACATCGGCGCGGGTGGGCAGGGGGGCGACGGCACCCAGACCCGACGCCGCCAGGGCTCCCACCGCCGTGGCCAGGCGGGCCGCCGCCTCGGGCGGGGCCCCCCGCAGCCACTCCACCAAAAAGCCGGCGTCGAAGGCGTCGCCGGCCCCCGTGGCGTCCACCACCTCCACCGGCCAGCTGGGTACCTCCCAGCGTCCGCCGGCGGCGGCCACCACCAGGCATCCGGCGGCCCCCCTCTTGAGGACCACCAGGCGCGGGCCGCAGGCGCACAGGTCCGCGGCCACCGCCGGCGCCGGCCGGCGGTCGTCCAGGTGCGCGGCGTCTTCCTCGCTGAGAAAGACGATGTCCGCCCGGGGCACCGCGTCCGCCACCAGGGCCCGCAGGCGGGTCACCGGCGCCAGCCGCGGCCGGAGGTTCAGGTCGTAGCTGACCAGGACGCCCGACCGGCGCGCCATGTCCATGGCGGCTGCGGCCGCCTCCCGGGCCGTGGGCGAGATGGCCTGGGTGATGCCGCTGGTGTGCACCACCCGCGCCTGGCTCAGGTAGGCCGGGTCCAGGTCCCCCGGGCGCAGCCGGCTGGCCGCCGAGCCCGCGCGGTAGTAGGTGAAGCTGTGACCGCGGTCCGACCGGGCGATGAAGTACACGCCGGTGACGGCCTCCGGATCCACGACGACCCGCGACGTGTCCACGCCTTCCTGCTCCCACAGGCGCAGGAACGCGCGGCCGAAGGCGTCGTCGCCCACGCGGGTGATGTACCCCGCGGACGCTCCCAGCCGCGCGGCGGCCACCACCACGTTGGAGGTGTCGCCTCCCCACCCCCGCCGGAAGGTGAAGACCTCGTCCAGGGAGCCGCGCTCGACGGCCGCGAACTCGGCCAGGGGTTCTCCCAGCGCCACGATGTCCACCGCGCCGCCTCCGTGGCCCCGCCTTCCGGGCTCCGCCGGGCGTCGGCCGGCGGTCAGATCCGGGCGAACTCCTCCACCGCCCGGCGGATGCTGCCCACCTCGCGGATGCGCCGGGCCATGGCCTGTTCGGTCCGCTCGATCTGCTCGGCGGCCGCCAGCACGTCGGCGGCCGCCTCCCGGGGGACCACCACCACGCCGTCGGTGTCTCCCACCAGGATGTCGCCGGGGCGGACCAGGATCCCTCCGCACACCACCGGCACGTCCCGCGCCACGGTGGCGTACCGGCCGACGGTGGTGGAGGGGACCACCGACCGGGCGAAGACCGCAAACCCCTCCCGCCGGATCTCGTCGGCGTCCCGCACCCCTCCGTCCAGCACCGCCCCGCCCAGCCCCCGGGTCACGGCGGCCACGGTCATCAGCCCGCCCCACAGGGCCACGTCCCGGGCGGCGGCAGGGTCGTCGACCCCGACGACGATGACGGCGCCCGCCGGAGCGGTGTCGATGGCCTCCAGGGCGTGGTGGGGGGGGAGGGCCTCCAGGCTGCGGCGTTCCAGCACCGTCACCGCCGGACCCACGATCCGCACCGGCGCCAGGGGCTTGATCTCTCCCGACATGAAGCCGCGGCGGCGGGTGACCCGGTCCACGGCGTCCGCCACCGACGCCGTGGTCACCGCCAGCCACCGGTCCCGCAGGGCCTGGTCCAGGGACTCCGTCACAGCGGGCCTCCTTTCTCGGGCGCGGGGGTCCATCCCAGGGCGCGGGAGATGCGGGCCGCCGTCTCGCGGACCTGCGGGCCCAGTTCCCGGCGGGCCCGGCGCAGGCTGATGGTGGCCACCGATCCCGAGACGCTGACCGCGCCGGCCACCCGGCCCCGGTGGTCGAAGATGGGAGCGCCCACGCACCGGATGCCGTCCTCGTTCTCCACGTTGTCCACGGCGAACCCCCGGGCCCGCACCGCCGCCAGTTCCCGCTGCAGGCGCGCCAGGGTGGTGATGGTGCGGGGCGTCCGCGGGACCAGCCCGCGCAGGGCGACGATCTCCCGCACCTGGTGGGGATCCGTCCACGCCAGCATGGCTTTGCCCAGGGCGGTGCTGTGGGCGGGCATGATGGCGCCGACGGTGGAGGCCATGCGCAGGGGGCGGGGAGGCTCCACCTTGTCGATGTACACCACGTGCCCCTGCTCCAGGACGCCCAGGTGGACCGTCTCGCCCACCTGCCGGCACAGGTCCACCAGGTGGGGGCGGCCCGCCGTTCGCAACTCCAGCTGGGCCAGGCGCTGCCCCGCCAGCCACAGCACCCGGTGGCCCAGGGCGACGGTGCCGTCCTGCACCACCACGGCCCCGTGGCGGGCCAGGACGTCCACCAGCCGGTAGACGGTGGGCCGCGGCAGACCCGTCTGCCGGGCCACGTCCCGGACCGGCAGCGGGCGTCCCGCCTCGCCGAGGGCGGTGAGGATGGCGAAGGTGCGGTCGACGGATTTGACGCCGGTCATGTCCACAATATGGACATAGTGTCCTTATCGTAAGACCGCAGTGCCAAGTATAGCCGGCGGCGCCCGCCGACGCCAGGGGGGGGCGGCGACGCCCGGGCCGCGCCTTGACGGCGCGGCGGCCCCGTGTTACGGTGCGGATGCAGCTTAGTGCGAATGATTTTCATTTGCAGCGAGCGCCATGCCGGCGGATCCTGACCTCCCCGGACCCGACGCGTCCCTGGCCCGGCTGCGGGGGGAAGGGCGGCGGCTCACCCGGCAGCGGGCGGCCGTGGTGCGGGCTCTGGCCGCCCTGGGGTGTGCGGCGGACGCGGCCGCCGTGCACCGGCGGGCCCGGCGGTACCACCCCCGGCTCGCCCTGGCCACCGTGTACCGGGCGCTGCACGCGCTGGCCGCCCTGGACGTGGTGCGGGTGGTGCACTGGGGGGACGGGCGGGCCCGCTACGAGCTGGGCGGCACCCACCACCACCACCTGGTCTGCACGCGCTGCGGGAGGGTGGACCGCCTGGACGCCTGCCCGCTGCCGCGGGGGTCCCGGTTGACCGGCGGCCGGCGGTTTGCGGTGCAGGAGCACCGCCTGGACCTGTTCGGCCGGTGCGCCCGCTGCCTGGATGCCGGGCGGTGAGGCGCCGCGCCGCCGGGTGGCTGCTGCTGCCGGCGGCCGTGCTGGCCGGCGGGTGCGCGCGGCCTCCGGCGGCGCGGGAGCGGATGGTGGTGGTGGCGTCGTTCTACCCGCTGTGGGAGTTCGCCCGCCAGGTCGCCTCCGGCCGCGCGGAGGTGGTGATGCTGGTCCCTCCCGGGGTGGCGCCGCACGACTACGAACCCACGCCCCGGGACGTGGTCCGCCTGCGCAGCGCGCGGGTGGTGGTCGTCAACGGCCGGGGGCTGGAGCCCTGGGCCCACAGGCTCCTGGCCGGCCTGTCGGCGCAGACGGTGGTGGCGGCGGATGCGGCCGCGCCGGTGGTGGCGGGGGCGCCGGACCTGGAGGCGGACCCGCACCTGTGGCTGGATCCGGTAGCCGCCGACGCCGTGGTGGCGGCCCTGGTCGACGCCCTGGCCCACGTCGATCCCGCGGGAGAACCTGCCTACCGGCGGGAGGGGGCCCGGCTGCGGGCTGACCTGGAGGCCCTGCACCGGGCGTACCGGGAGGGGCTGGCCTCCTGCCGGCGGAGGGAATTCATCACCGCCCACGCGGCGTTCGGATATCTGGCCGCCCGCTACGGGCTGGTGCAGCTGGCCGTCAGCGGCCCGTCGCCGGAAGCGGAACCCAGCCCCGCACGGCTGGCGGTCCTGACCCGGGCGGCCCGGGTCCGGGGGATCCGGGTGATCTTCGCCGACCCGCGGCTGGACCGGCGGCTGGCGGATGCCCTGGCCCGCGAGATCGGGGCCCGGGTCCTGCCCCTGTCGGTCCTGGAAACACCGCCGGACCCGCGCGGGTCGGGGTCGTACGTCACGGTGATGTATGAGAACCTCCGATCCCTCCGGGAAGGCCTGGACTGCCGCTAGCGTCCCCGTGGTGGAACTGGAGCACGTCTGCGTGGACATCGGCGGCCAGCGGGTGCTGGACGAGGTGTCCCTGCGCATCCAGCGCGGAGACTTCGTGGGGATCATCGGCCCCAACGGCGCGGGCAAGACGACGCTCCTGCGGGTCCTGGTGGGGCTGGTGCGTCCCACCTGCGGGCACGTGAGGCTGTTTGGCACCGACCAGCGGGCGTTCCGGCAGTGGCACCGGATCGGGTACGTGCCCCAGCAGGCGGCCGCCGTGGACGCGCGGTTTCCGGCCACGGTGCTGGAGGTGGTGCTCAGCGGGCGCACGGGGCTGCGGGGCCTGGGCCGGCCCTGGAGCCCGGCCGACCGGGAGGCGGCCCGGCAGGCCCTGGAGGTGGTGGGCGTCGGGGACCTGCACGACCGGTCCATCGGGCGGCTGTCGGCGGGGCAGCTGCAGAGGGTGCTGATCGCCCGCGCCCTGGCCAGCGGGCCCGACCTGCTGCTGCTGGACGAGCCCACCGTGGGGGTGGACCGGGACGCCCAGGACCAGTTCTACGCCCTGCTGCGCCGGCTGAACCGGGAGATGGGGACGACGCTGGTCCTGGTGTCCCACGACGTCAGCGTGGTGGCCGGCGAGGTCACCCGGCTGGCCTGCCTGAACCGACGCCTGGTGTTCCACGGGTCTCCCCAGGAGGCCATGGCCTCCGGCGCCCTGGCCGCCCTGTACCGCGCCGGCAGCCTGGTGGTCGCCCACCGGCACTGAGGTCGGGGGGAGGTGTCCTGTGCCCGAGGTGCTGCAGTACGACTTCATGCGGCGGGCCCTGGCGGCCGGCCTGATGATCGGGACCATCGCCCCCATCATCGGGGTGTTTTTGGTCCTCCGCCGCCTCAGCCTCATCGCCGACACCCTGGCCCACGTGGCGCTGGCGGGGGTGGCCCTGGGACTGGTCACCGGGGCGCCTCCGGGGGCCACGGCCCTGGCGGTGTCGGTGGCCGGGGCGGTGGGGGTGGAGCGGTTGCGGGTCTCCGGCCGGCTGTACGGGGAGGCGGCCCTGGCCATCTACCTGTCGGGAGGTCTCGCCGTGGCGGTGGTCCTGCTGGGGGTGGGGCGCGGCCTGACGGTGGACCTGTTCACCTACCTGTTTGGGACCATCACCGCCGTGCGGCCCGGCGATCTGTGGACGATCCTGGTGCTGGGGGTCGTGGTGCTGGGAGCGGTGGCGGTCCTGTACAAGGACCTGTTTGCGGTCACCTTCGACGAGGAAGGCGCACGGGTGCAGGGCGTGCCGGTGGGGGCCCTGAACCTGCTGCTGGCGGTGCTGGTGGCCATCACCGTGGTGGTGGCGATGCGGGTGGTGGGGGTGCTGCTCACCAGCGCGCTGGTGGTGATCCCCGCCGTCACCGCCCTGCGGCTGGCGCGGGCGTTCCGGACCGCGCTGCTGCTGGCCGTGGCGCTGGCCCTGGCGGCGGTGGTGGGGGGGATGGCGGCCGCCTATTACCTGGACCTGCCCGCCGGCGGCGCCATCGTCCTGGCGTCCCTCGCCCTGTTCGCCGCCGTCTCGGCCCTGACACCCCGCCCGCCGCGCTGACCCGGGCCCCGTCAGCTCCCCTTGAGGTGGCGCCCGAACCACGCCACGGTGCGCTGCCAGGCGTCGCGGGCGGCGGCCTCGTGGTAGCGGGGGCCGGTGTCGTTGAAGAAGGCGTGGTCCGCCCCCGGGTAGACGACGATCTCGTGCACCACGCCCGCGCGCTGCAGGGCGTCCCGGATGGCCGGGATGCCGGCGTTGATGCGGGTGTCCCGCTCGCCGTAGATGGCCAGGACCGCGGCCCGGATCCGGGGGACGTCCTCCAGGGGCGGGTTGGGCCCGTAAAACGGCACCGCGGCGCGGATGGCCGGGTTGCTGGTGGCCAGCCGCCAGGTCATCCCGCCCCCGAAGCAGAAACCCACGG
Organism: Armatimonadota bacterium; assembly: GCA_037440005.1. Classification (GTDB taxonomy): domain Bacteria; phylum Sysuimicrobiota; class Sysuimicrobiia; order Sysuimicrobiales; family Kaftiobacteriaceae; genus Calidihabitans. The sequence continues at coordinate 35,515 of JBBIUY010000023.1, forward strand.
CGCCGATGCGGTCCCCCCGCACGAACGGCTGGCTCTGCAGGTACGCCACGCCCGCGTTGAGCATGGCCACCAGCTGGTCGGGGGGCGTGCGCCCCAGCAGGGCCGTGACCTCCGCCGGGTCGGAAAACCGCGCGGTTCCCCCCGCCGGGGACGCCAGGTCCACCGCCAGGGCGACGTAGCCCAGCTTCGCGAAGCGCCGGCAGACGTCTTTGAAGTGCTCCAGCAGGCCCCGATTCTCGTGGATGACGATGATGCCGGGAACGGGATCGCCCGACCGCGGCCGGGCCAGGTAGCCGTGCACGGTGAGGGAGTCGGACGGGAACGTCACCATGCCGGCGGTCAGGGCGGGGTCGTCGGGCGGGACGGTGACCCCCGGCGCCTGGGCCCCCGGCGCGGGCGGAGCGCCGGCGGCCGCCGCCACCTCCTCCACCGAGGCGGCCACCCCCAGTTCCCGCAGGACCGGGAGGGCCACGGCCGCCCCTCCGGCCATGAGCGCGATGCGGCGCAGAAACTCCCGCCGGGGCAGGCGGCCGTCCCGGTAGTCTTCGGCCCACTCCTCGACGATGTACCGTTCCAGGTCTCCCATGGGTCACCCCCGACCGGTCAGTGGCGCGTCCGGCCCCGCGTGCGGGCGCCTCTTTCGAGGGGACTCCTACCGGGACCGTGTCACGCCGGTATGAACGCCTGGTCGACGCCGCCGAGATCCGGCGCATAATGATAGGCGCATAATGATAATGGGAGACGGGAGGTGACGCCGGCGGGAGGATGCCTCCCGCCGCCGGAGATGTCGGTACTGGCCCGGCTGACCGACGCCGACCTGCAGTTCGTCGCGTCCACGCTTCTGCCGGACCGCGATCTCCGCCGCGCCGTCGCCCGGCTGCGGGAGGACCCGGCGGCTCTGGAGGAGCTGCTGGAGGACGACCGGCTGCTGGAGCGCCTGCGGGCGGACCAGGTCCTGGTCCGCGTGACCCCCTGGCTGCTGTTCAGCGTCCTGCTGCGGCGGGTGCGCCGGGAACTGCGGGCGGTGCCGTACACCGTGGAGCGGCTGGGCACCGAGCGGGTGCCGGTGTTCGACGCCCGGCGGGCCGGCGCCCTGCTGGGCGACCCGCAGATCCTGGACTACCTGGTGGAGATGCTGGTGTCGTTCACCCGCACCGACAGCTTCCTGCTGGAGGTGGAGGAGGGAGGGCGGGTGCGCCGCCGGCGCTTCAGCGACTTCAGCAGCGAGGACATGATCGCCCTGGCCGCCCTGATGCCCGACGAACTGCGCTTTCCCATCCTGCGCCGGGTCGCCGACATCGCCCTGTTCATCACGGGCATCTTCCCCGAGCACGTGGACCCCGTCGCCCGGCCGCCCGGACCCGCCGCGCCGCCCATGAGCCGCTGGCGGTTCCGCCGCACCCTGGAGGAGTACGAGGAGGAAGGCCGCCGGTTCTACCGGCTGGCGGCCAGCCATCGGATGGCCCGCCGGCTGGGGATGGAGCGGGCCCTGGAGGCGCTGGCCGAGATGTTCCCCCTGGCCCGCAAGCCGCTGAACGTGCTGGCCTCCGAGTACATCGGCACCAGCCGGTTCCTGCTGTTCGGGGGCGCGGGCTAGACGCCCCTCAGGCGCGGCAGCGGTCCAGCAGCGCGCGCCACAGGATCTCGTCCCCCGGCAGGGAGGGGCCGTCCAGCACGATCCGGTCCACCCGTCCCCGGTACCTCTCCCGCAGGCGCTCGCCCACTTCCTCGGGCCGGCCCACCACCGCCACCTCCGCCAGCATCTCGTCGGTGACCACCGACGCCATCTCGCCCCACGCGCCCCGGGAGGCCAGCACCCGCAGGCGGGCGCCGAGATCCCCCCACCCGTGGTGGTCCAGGACGCGTCGGTACGACGGCGTGCTGGCGTAAAAGGCGACGCGCTCCCGCACCCGTGCCGCCTCCTCCCGGACCGCGGCGGGAGTTCTGCCGACGCCGACCAGCACGCTGGCCACCACCGCGCACCGGTCCCGGCGGCGGGCGCGGGCCCGGCCGCGCTCGAGGGCGGGCAGGACGACGTCGGCCAGGTAGGCGGGAGTGTGCAGCGGATGCACCAGAAACCCGTCGGCCACCTCGCCGGCCACCCGGCACATGCGGGGGTTGACTCCCGCCGTCATGATGGGGATGGGGTAGGGGTGCGGGGAGGGCGAGAACGCCGGCGTCATCAGGGTGAGGGTGTAGTAGCGGCCCCGGTAGTCCAGCGGCGCGCCGGTACGCCAGGCCTCCCAGACGGCCCGCACGGCACCCACCACGTCCCGTAACCGGGCGGCCGGCGGGCCCCAGTCCGCGCCGAAGCGGCGCACCACGTGGGCCCGCACCTGGGTGCCCAGCCCCAGCACAAAGCGCCCCTCCGAGGCCTCCGCCAGGTCGTAGGCCAGGTGAGCCAGGACGGTGGGGCTGCGGGCGAAGGCGATGGCCACCCCTGTGCCCACCAGCAGCCGGCGGGAGTGCTCGACGGCCAACGCCGCGGCCGGGAACGGGTCGTGGGCCGTCTCGCTCGCCCACACTCCGTCCAGCCCCAGCGCCTCGGCGGCCCGCACCATATCTGGGACCTCCCGCAGCGTCCGGTACACCATGTGGACGTCCACGTACATGCCGGTCCTCCCACGCGGGCGTGTGGGGGCCGGCGGCTCGCCGGCCCCCCGGTGAGTTCCACGCTGCGGGCCGGTGTCCCGCCGCAGGAGATGGAGGCCGGCGGGCGAAACACAGGGGGGCCGGGAGAGGCGGTATAGGGCAGGCACTCCACGGGAACGGCAGGTGGTGAGCGCACGCTGAGGGAGGGGCATGAAGGGCGTCGCAGCCGCACTCCTGGCGGCCGTGGCGATGGGTGCGCCGCCGGTGCCCGCCTCCGGCCAGACCGCCGGGGTGCAGGTGGTGGTCAACGGCGTGGAGGTGCCCCTCGCCGCGCCTGCCCTGATCCGCGACGGTCAGGTCCTGGCTCCCCCTGCGGGCCTGTTTGAGCCCCTGGGAGCGCTGGCGGCCTACGACGAGACCGACCGCACCGTCGTGGTCACCAACCGGCTGCAGACCACCGTCCGGCTGCGGGTGGGAGAGGCTGTAGCCACGGTCAACGGGGAGAGCCGGCCCCTGCCCGTCGCGCCGGTCCTGGTGGACGGCGTCCCCTACATCCCCGTGCAGGCGGTGGCCCAGATGCTGGGGGCCTGGACCGCGCTGGACGACGCCCGGGTCCTCCACATCGCCTCCCAGGTCACCGCCCTCACCCCGAAGGTGAGCGACGGCGCCCTGGAGGTGCAGGTGGACGCCACCGGCCCGGTGCAGGTGGAGACGGCGGTCCTGAGCAACCCCGACCGCCTGGTGGTCGACATCCGCAACGCCGCCCTGCGGGTGCCGCAGCGGGAGTACCCCGTCGGTGCGGCCGGCGTGGCCCGCATCCGCGTCGGCCAGTTCCAGATCAAGCCCTACGTCACCCGGGTGGTGTTCGACCTGCTGGAGCCGGTGGACATCCGGGTGGAGGCGGCGGCCGCCACCTACGCGGTCACCCTGCGGGTCAGCCCCAAAGCCGCCGCGGCGACTTCCGCGCCGTCGTCGGAGGAGGGGCCGGCCCGCGTCCTGGGCGTGGCGTTCGAGCCCGCCGGACAGGCGGGCCGGGTGGTGGTGCAGGTCACCGGGCCGGTGCAGTACCGGGTGCGGGAGTTCGTCTACCCGGACCGCCTGGCGGTGGACATCGCCGACGCCGTTTTCGTGCCCGTCCGGCAGGAGATCGCCGTGGGCGGGCCGGCGGTGGCTCTGGTCCGGGCGGCTCAGTTCACGGCGCGCCCGCCGGTCACCCGAGTGGTGGTCACCCTCAAGCGGCGGCTCAACTACCTCATCGCCCAGTCCGACGGCCGGTTGGTCATCGACTTAAGCGCGTCGGTGGCCGGGGGCCACGTGGTGGCCCTGGACGCCGGGCACGGCGGCAAGGACCCCGGCGCCATCGGGCCCACGGGCCTGCGGGAGGCCGACGTGGTGCTGGACATCGCCCGCCGGATCCGGGACCTGCTGGTGGCCGACGGGATCCGGGTGCTGATGATCCGCGACGCCGACGTGTTCGTGGACCTGGCCGACCGCACCCGGGTGGCCCGGGAGGGCGGCGCCACCATCTTCGTCAGCATCCACGCCAACGCCAGCCCCCGGGCGGCGGTCAACGGGATGGAGACCTACTACCTGACGCCCCAGAGCCTGGTCCTGGCCCAGATGATCCAGGAGGAACTGTCGGCGGCCCTGGACCTGCCCAGCCGGGGCGTGAAGACGGCGGGGTTTGTGGTGCTGCGGGACAGCGGAGTCCCCTCGGCGCTGGTGGAGACGGCGTTCATCTCCCACCCCGACGATGAGGCCCGCCTGCGGGATGAGGGATTCCGCCAGCGCATCGCCGCGGCGGTGCACCGCGGCATCGTGCGGTTTCTGGCCGTCTACCCCGCTCCCCAGGCGGCGCCCTGAGACCGCGGTCCATGCGGCTGACGGTGCTGGGGAAGTGGTCGCCCTATCCGCCGGCGGGCGGGGCGTGCCCCGGCTACCTGGTGGACGCCGGCGGCGTGCGCATCCTGCTGGACTGCGGGTCGGGGGTGGTGGCCAGCCTCCACCGGGTGTGCACCGCCTTTGACCTGCAGGCCGTGGTCCTCACCCACCTGCATCCCGACCACGTCACCGACATCTACGTCCTGCGCAACGAGCTGGCCTACGGCCGCCGGGCCGGGCCGGCGGCATCGCCGCTTCTCCTGTTCGCTCCGGCCGGGGCCGACGAGGCGCTGGCGGCGTGGCTGCCCCGCCCCCAGTCCCGCCGGGAGTTCGCCTCGGGGTTTACCTTGCGGGCCCTGGAGGAGGGCGGCGGCGAGGTGGGCGGGGTGCGGTTGCGCTTTGCCCCCACCGCTCACCCCGTGCCGTGCCACGCGGTGGAGGTGGCCGCCGGCGGCCGGCGGCTGGTGTACACCGCCGACACCGGCCCGAGCCCGGAGGTGGAAGCCCTGGCGCGGGGATGCGACCTGCTGCTGTGCGAGGCGACGCTCCAGGAGGCTGACGAGCCGCTGGCCGTCTCCCTCGGACACCTGACCGGTTCCCTGGCCGGATCCCTGGCGGCCCGGGCGGGCGTCCGCCGGCTGCTGCTGACCCACCTCCACCCGGAGGGCGACGTCCAGGAGACCCAGGCGGCGGCAGCGAAGGAGTTCGCGGGCGCCGAGGTTGTCCAGGAAGGCTCCACCTACGAGGTGTGAGGTCCCATGCCTCGTCCCGACGGGCGGGGACCGGAGGACCTGCGGCCGGTCCGGATCACCCGCCATTACCTGAAGTATGCCGAAGGCTCGGCCCTCATCGAGGTGGGGGACACCCGGGTGGTGTGTTCCGCCAGCGTGGACGAGCGCGTGCCCCAGTGGCTGCGCGGGTCCGGGCAGGGGTGGATCACCGCCGAGTACGGCATGCTCCCGCGGGCCACCCAGGAGCGCAGCCCCCGGGACGTGGTGCGGCCCGGCGGGCGGGTGGTGGAGATCCAGAGGCTGGTGGGCCGGTCCCTGCGCGCCGCCGTGGACCTGGACCGGCTGGGGGAGCGGACCATCTGGATCGACTGCGACGTCATCCAGGCCGACGGCGGGACCCGCACCGCGGCCATCACCGGGGCCTTCGTGGCCCTGGCCGACGCCCTGCACGTCCTGCGCCAGACCGGCGCCCTGACGGTGTGGCCCGTGCGGGAAGTCCTGGCGGCCACCAGCGTCGGCATCGTGGACGGCCAGCCGGTGCTGGACCTGACGTTTGCCGAAGACTCCCGGGCCCGGGTGGACATGAACGTGGTGATGACCGAGTCGGGGCGCTTCGTGGAGGTCCAGGGAACCGCCGAGGGGCAGCCCTTCACCCGGGACGAACTGCTGCAGCTGCTCGCCCTGGCCGAACGGGGCATCCGCCGGCTGATCGCCGTCCAGAAAGAGGTCCTGGCCGACGTCCTGGGCGCCCCGCGCCGGTGAAGCGTCCGGGAGCGCCGCCGTGGTGAGACGCTCCCGTCCCTCCCGCCGGCGCCGGACCCGGTCCCCGATGCGGGCGGACGCGTTCCCCGGTCGGGGCGGCCTGCTGGACGTGGTGCTGGCCACCCGCAACCCCGGCAAGGTCCGCGAGCTGCTCGCCCTGCTGCGCGACCTTCCCCTCCGGGTGTACGACCTGACCGCCTTCCCCCGGGTGCCCGAGCTGGCGGAAGAAGGGCAGACCTACACCGAAAACGCCATCAGCAAGGCCCTGCAGGTGGCCCGGCTGACCGGGCGGGTGGCGTTGGCCGACGACTCGGGAATCGAGATCGACGGGCTGGGGGGCGGGCCGGGGCCCCAGTCCCGCCGCTTTTTGGGACCGCAGGCGTCCGACGCGGCCCGCAACGCCCGCATCCTCAAGCTGCTGCAGGACGCACCGCCCCAGGCCCGGAGGGCGCGCTATCGGGCCGTGGTCGCCATCGCGACACCCCAGGGGGTGGTGCGGACCTTCGAGGGGGTGTGCGAGGGGGAGATCGCCCCCGCCCCCCGGGGCTCCCACGGCTTCGGCTACGACCCCATCTTCTTCGTGCCCGCCTATGGCAAGACCATGGCCCAGCTGCCGCCGGCGGTCAAGAACAAGATCAGTCACCGGGCGCGGGCCATCGCGGCGGCGCGGCCGTTTCTGCGGCTGCTGGCCACCGGCCGCACCTCCCCGCCCGAGCCCTGACCTGCGCCGCTTCCGCCGCCGCGCCCACGCGGCGTCCGTGCGCTACAGCTTCTTTTCCAGCAGCTGGCGGTGGGCCAGCATCTGCGCCCACGGGTCCCGCCGCCGGCGCATCCGCCGGGGCACGGTGGCCAGGGTGAACTCCAGGGGGTCGACGCCCCGTTCGAGTTCCCGCCAGGTCAGGGGGAACGAGACCGTGGCCGCGGGGGTGGGGCGCAGGCTGTAGGCGCTGGCCAGGGTGGCGCCCAGCCGGTTCTGGTTGTAGTCCACGAACACCTTGCCCACCCGCCGCTCGACGGCCCAGGCGGTGGTGAACCGGTCGGGGTGCAGCGCCTCCAGGTACTCGGCCACGGTCCGGGCGAAGGCGTGGGTCTGCTCGAAGGTGTAGCGCCGGGCCACCGGTACGAAGACGTGCAGGCCGGTCTTGCCCGACGTCTTGACGAACGCCACCAGACCCAGGGACGCCAGCACGTCCCGCAGGACCAGCGCCGCCTCCCGGGCCGCCTCAAATCCCGGGCGGGAGTATTCGGGATCCCTCTCGCCGCCGGTCGGCGGGGGCAGCTGGCCGCCGGGGACCAGGTAGGGGTCGAGGTCGAAGACCACGTAATCGGGACGGCCCAGCACGCTGGCCCGCAGCGCCTGCTCTCCGGAGGCGAAGTCCGACCCCGCCGGCGGCCCCTCGCCGTGGCGCAGGGGCGTGATGCGGCTGAACCACGGGTGCATCTCGATGCAGGCCAGCTGGGCCAGCCACAGCAGCGTCTGCGGCGAGGTGCAGACCGGGGCCTGAAGGGTCCGCCGCTCGGTGTCGGTCCAGACGGCCACCCGCCGGACGAACGGGGGCGCGTCGGGCACGTCCTTCTGGTAAAAACTCGCGCCGGCGATCCCGTCGGGGAAGCGCCGCAGGGTCAACGGCCGGTCGCGGAGGTGGGGCAGAATCCAGGGGGCCATCGCCCGATAATACGCGACGAAGTCGCCTTTGGTGTACCCCCGCTCCGGCCAGAACACCTTGTCCAGGTTGGTGAGGGTCAGGTCCGCAGGTGCGGTCGCCTCCGAGGCCGGTGACGGAGTGGTCCGGGAGGGACGGACGGCGGGAGCCGTCGCCCGGGGCGGCCCGTCGGGTGCGGGCCGTTCCACCCCCACTTCCTGCGCCGTCTTGTCCTCCCGCAGGCCGACAAACACCGGCATGCGCAGCAGGCCGTCCCGCGTCCAGCCAGCGTACTCGACCTCCACCACCAGTTCCGGGCGGACCCAGGTCACCGGGGCATGGGCCGGCGGACGGGGCTCAAAGGGGCAGTCGGCCTGGGTCCGGGCGCGCAGCAGGGAGGTCAGGCGCGCCAGCTGGCTGTCGGTGAACCCGCTGCCGCAGTGCCCCAGGTAGCGCAGCCGGCCGTCCTCGTAGGCGCCCAGCAATAGGGCGCCGAAGGTGCGGGCGCGAGCCCCGCGCCCGCGGGTGAAGCCGCCGACCACGGCCTCCAGCCGGCGGACCACCTTGATCTTCACCCACGCCGCCGACCGCTCGCCCGGGCGGTAGGGGGAGTCGGCCCGCTTGGCCATGATGCCCTCCACGCCCAGCCGCTGGGCCGCCCGGTAGAAGGCCACCCCGCGCCCGACCACCGCCTCCGACAGGCGCAGCACGGGACCGGGCCGCACCAGCGCCTCCAGCACCCGCCGCCGCTGGGCCAGCGGCCGGTCGGCGATGAGGTGGCCGTTGACGAAGATGACGTCGAAGGCGTAGTAGGCCACGGGGACCGACGCGGCCTGCGGATCGCCGTGGAGCCTGGGCTGCAGGAGCGCAAAGCGCGGGCGGCCGCGGGCGTCCAGGGCCACCAGCTCGCCGTCCAGCACCACGTCCGGCCAGGGCTGGGCGTGCAGCGCGTTCGTCACCTCCGGGAAGCGAGCGTTGAGGACGACTCCCCCCCGGCTGCGCAGGACCACCTCCCGGCGGGATCCCTGGGTGCGCACCGTCGCCAGGGCGCGCACTCCGTCCCACTTGATCTCGAACAGCCAGCGGGGGTCGTCGAAGGGAGCCCGGGCGGCGGTGGCCAGCATGGGCCGGACGGCCGGCGGGGGATCGGATCCCGGACGGCCCAGGCCCAGGCGCCGGAGGACCGAGAGAAGCCGGCGGGGTGCCGCCGGCCGGGCCTGCGGGACGCCAGACGCCGGCTTGGCGCGGGCGTCCGACCGCGCCGATGACCACCGCGCCCGCGAGTCGGCCCGGATCTGCTCGATGGTCCGTCCGCTCACCACCGACGTCGCGGGCTCGGGCGGTTGCCATCCGGAGGCGGCGTGGGCGTCGGGGGCCTTCATCATCAGCCACTGGGTCTGACCGCCCATGCGGGTGCGGACCAGGTGGAACTCACCCCGCAGCCTGCGCCCGCGCAGCAGCAGGGTGAGCTTGCCTTGCCGGTACGCCTCCTCGGGATCCCCTTCCCGCACCCGGTAGGTCCCCAGGTCCCAGACCAGCACGGGGCCGGCGCCGTAGTGGCCGTCGGGGATCACGCCCTCGAACGTCAGGTACTCCACCGGGTGGTCTTCCACGGGGACGGCCAGCCGCCGGTGGGCCGGATCGAGGGAGGGCCCCTTGGGCAGGGCCCACGACTTGAGCACCCCGCCCATCTCCAGGCGGAAGTCCCAGTGGCGCCGGGTGGCGTGGTGCTCCTGGACCACAAAACGCAGCAGTCCCCCCGTCCGCCGGGAGCGGGGGCGGCCCGCCGGCTCGGGGGTGTGCGGGAAGCGGCGCTTGCGGCGGTACTCGTCCAGGCTCACGGGGGTGGGAGATCGCTCGCTTCGATACACACCGGGCCAGTCTTACTCTAGCATCCCCGCCCGGCCGCAGGCCGCCCCCACACGACATTTGGGGTCAGACCCTCAACGTTGTCTCGGAGGGGTCAGACTCCCGCGGACGACATTCGGGGTCATCTCTGCAAGCGCGGCGCCTGTCAACCCCCCGGTGACCGGTACCCGGGATCTTGAGCCGTTCTCGTCGGAGTCATCTCTTCGCCCTCGGCGGAGCATGAAGATGTCCCGGGAGCGTGTCGCACTCAGACCCACGAGCCTGCAGCGGCTCACACCCCAATCGCGCTCACGCTCCCATCGACGGGTCCGGCTCGCGGTAGGGCTCCCGCTTGGTCAGCACCCAGGACGTGGCCTCCGCCAGGTGCCGGGCCACCGCCCCGATGGCTTTGTGGTGGCCTCG
>JBBIUY010000024.1:0-21429 GCA_037440005.1 Armatimonadota bacterium
CTGGATCAGGGTGTAGTCCCGGTGGGCGACGGCGTCCACGAACAGCTTGCCGATCCCGTTGAGGTTGAACACCTGCTCGGTCACCACCAGGCCGCCGATGAGGAAGGCGAACTCCAGCCCCACCACCGCTACCACCGGCAGCAGGGCATTGCGCAGGGCGTGGCGGCGCACGACGACCGGGTGGGCCAGCCCCTTGGCCCGGGCGGTGCGGACGTAGTCCTCCCGCAGGACCTCCAGCAGGGCCGAGCGGGTCATCCGGGTGGCCACCGCCGAATAGCGGTACCCCACGGCCAGGGCCGGCCAGATCAGCTGCAGCAGGTTGGCCCGGGGATCCTGCCACAGGGGGGTGAAGGTCAGAGGCGGCAGCCACCGGAAGTAGGTGAGCAGAAACAGCAGCATCAGGATCCCCAGCCAGAACGACGGGGTGGCCAGCCCGGCCACGCTGAAGACCTGGACGGCGTGATCCACCCACGTGCCGCGCCGGACCGCCGCCGCCGTCCCCAGGGGCAGGGCCAGGGTCACCGCGATCACCGTGGCCAGCACCGCCAGCTCCAGGCTCAACTGCAACCGCAGCGCGATCTCCCGGGCGACGGGTTGGCCGCTCCACATGGACACCCCCAGGTCCAGCCGCACCAGCCCCGTCATCCAGTCCACGAACTGACGCCCCAGGGACTTGTTCAGCCCCAGCCGGGCGCGCTCGGCTTCCACCACCCCCGGGGTGACGAAGGTGCCGCCGCTGACCAGGCGCAGCTCCACGATGTCCCCGGGCACCACCCGCACCAGCACGAACACCAGGACCGCCACCGCCAGGAAGGTGGGGAGGACGAGCAGCAGGCGCCGGATGACGAACCGGGTCACGGCGCGGGGCGACCCAGGCCGGGGGCAGCCGGAGGACAAAGCCCTCCGGCTGCCCCGACTGCCCTCACGTCCCTCCTACTCCGACAGCCAGACGTCCTGCAGGTCCTCCAGGTAGTGGGAGGGACCAACCTTGTAGCCCTGCAGGGTGGCCCAGTGGGGAATGATGCGCTTCCACCACAGGACGTAGATCTGCCACACGCGCTCGTCCAGCAGCCGCTTCTCGAACTGCCGGACCAGCCGCAGCCGCCGGGCCGGATCCTGCTCCCGGCTCTGCTCGGTGTACAGCCGGTCCAGGATGCGGTCGGTGTACCCGCCGTAGTTCAGCGGGCTCTTGTCGGCGGACAGGAACTTCACCAGCTGGGCGTCGGGGTCGTCGTAGAAGTCGCAGTTGAAGTCCACGGCCGCGTCGAAGTTGCCCGCCCGCTCGTCGGCCAGGTAGGCCGCCGTCTCCTTCACCACGTGGCGCACGTTCAGGCCGATCTGCCGCCACTGGTCGATCAGGTAGATGGCCACGAACTCGTAGGGCATCTGGATGTTCCGGTTGAGCAGCTCGAAGGTGAACCCCTCGGGCACCCCCGCCTCGGCCAGCAGCCGACGGGCTTCCGCCCGGGCGGCGGCGATGTCGCGCCCGTAGCCGGCCAGCTTGACCAGGTCCTCCTCGGGGGTGGCGTAGGGCCCGCCCGGCCGCATGACCCCGCCCACCGGCTCGACGAAGGCGATCTGGGACAGCGCCCGGGAGCCTCCCCACCGGTCGATGGCCAGGGTCAGGGCGCGGCGGAAACGGGCGTCGTCAAACGGCCGCCGCCGGGTGTTGAACACCACGGTGTTGTTGCACAGCCAGCCGCTCTCCTGGACCCGGATCTTGTCCCCCAGGGCCCGCACGATCTCGTCCCGCTGGGCGGGCGAAAAGCCCCGGAACTCCACGTGGGCCTGGCCGCTCTTAATGGCGTTCACCTGGGCGGCGCCGCTGCGGATGAACAGGGCCCGGTACCCGTCCAGGTAGGGCCGCCCGCGGACGAAGTAGGTCTCGTTGCGCGCGCCCACCCAGTGGGACCCCCGCACGTACTCCACGAACTTGAACGGTCCCGTGCCCATCACGTTGCGCTCGTACCAGTGGGGGTCCTGGGCCAGGATGTCGGCCTTGTAGATCCAGTTCCAGGGAGACGCCACGCTGGCCAGGAACGACGCCGACCGCCACTTGAGTGTGAAGACCACCGTGGCGGGGTCGGGGGCGTCCACCCGCTCCACCACCTCGTAGACGGCTTTGCGGGCGCTGACCACGTCCCCGGCGGGGAAGATGATCTTGTCGTAGCTGGCCTTGATGTCCCGCGAGGTGAGCAGGGAGCCGTCGTGGAACCGCACCCCCCGGCGGATCTTGAAGGTATACTTCAGGCCGTCGGGGGAGACGGTCCAGGACTCGGCCAGGTCGGGGACCACCTTCGGGTAGTTCAGCGGGTCGAACTTCACCAGCAGGTTGTAGTGGGGACGGGTGGGGTGGATCAGCGCGAACGTCGCCTCCCGGTGGGCGTCCAGCGAGGGAGGCTCGGCGGACACCACAAAGACCAGGGTCCCGCCCCGGCGCGGTGTCTGGGCGCCCGTGGGCGCCGCCACCAGCCACAGGACCAAGCCGGCCGCCGCGGCCACCAGCAGCCCGCGGCTCCTCCGGCGCATCCGTCGGTGCATGCTCCCACTCTCCTTCCTCTCCCCTATGTCCGGAGGCGGCGGAGGTCGATGCGCGCGGTGGAGAAAAGATGGGCCCCGGGCGCAGATCCCACGCCGTCGGCCCGGCGGATGTGCTGTCCCCGGCAGGGAGCCTTATGAGCGCACTACGACGGCCCGGCGCCCCTCTCCTGTCCCGCCGGCGCCCGGGCGGATGGAAGCGGGTGGGATCTCAGCCCACGCCCGCCGCGAACGCCTCCAGGGCCTGGGTGAAGCAGGCCATGGGTGGGCGCACCAGGCCGGCGCCGATCTGCCCCACTCCGGGGCGGCGGTGGGCGATGCCGGTGTTGACCCGGGGCAGGATCCCGGTGCGCACCACCCTGCGGATGTCGATGCCGGTGGGCGTCCCCCGGAAGTCCAGCTGGGGGATGGCGAAGGCGGGGTTCTCGGCGACGGTGATCTCGTACATCTCCAGGGTCGCCTGCACGGCCATGGCCGGCGTGCCGCCCACGAACTTGACGATGGCCGGGGCCGCGGCCATGGCGAACCCGCCGATGCCGGCCGTCTCGGTGATGGTGCTGTCGCCGATGTCGGGGTTGGCGTCCCCCTGGCCGTAGCCCGGGAAGAACAGGCCCACGGGAACCTCCGCCGGAGCCGTAAACCACCGGTCGCCCAGCCCGCTGACCCGGATGCCGAAGTCGGTGCCGTTGCGGGCCATGCAGGTGACCACCGTGGAGCGGGGGACGCCGTGGGCGGCGTCCAGGGTCGCCTTGCAGGCGGCCATGACCGGGTTGAGCACGGCCAGGTCGTTCTCCGCCAGGTAGGTCATCACCGCCGCCGCGTCCTCGGCGGGACCGCTGCGGGCCAGGTGCGGCGCCAGCATCCGGGCGAACAGGGCCGAGCCGGCCACGTTGCGGTTGTGGCCTTCGTCGCCCATGGTGAGCTGGCGGGCGATCAGGGCCTTCATGTCCAGCCCGCCGGCGCGTTCCAGCGCCCGGCCCAGCAGCGGGCCCGCCACGTCCCGCAGCCAGCGCAGACGGGCCAGGACGTCCTCGCTGTACGCGCCGTAGCGCAGGACCTTGCCGTAGCCCTCGTTGAGGGTGGAGAACGCCCGGGTGCCGAAGGGACGGTTCTCCACGATGTACACCGGCATGGAGGCGGTGGTGACGCCGGCCATGGGCCCCACCGCCTGGTGGTGGTGGCAGGGGGCGAACTCCACCTCTCCCCGCTCCACCACCGCCACCGCCTCGCGCTCGTCCCGGGCCAGCCCTTCAAACAGCAGGGCCCCGATCACCGCGCCCCGCAGGGGGCCCGACATCCGGTCCCAGGTGATCGGGGGGCCGGCGTGGAGGATCAGGGTGCGGCGCATGCCGGGGATGACGTCACCCGCCGGCGCCACCCCCACCAGCACCGGCTGGCTGTCCAGGATGCGCTGGACGGCGGTCTGATTGGCGTCGTCGATGGCGCCCATAGATCTCACCGGTCCTCCGGGTCCGGGATGACGGCAGACGGATGCCCCTCCCGGATCGCCGTGTGTCCTTCAGGCGTTGAGCTTGTCCAGCAGGTCCAGCAGCCTCCGGTCGCCCCCGGCCGGGGGCTGCCAGTCCACGTCCACCACCGGAACCCCCTGGTCCTGCAGGCTGCGGGCGAACATCTGCAGGCCCACGTTGACTACCCGGACAGGACGGTCCAACAGCGCCCGGACGCGGGACACGTCCGGCAGTCCTCCGGCCTCGCCCGCAGCCGGGACCTCGGCCGCCACCCGCTCGCGGCCGCTGCTGCCGGCGGCGTGGGCGATCAGGCCGGCCAGGCGCGCCGCCTGGGCGTTGGTGGCCTGGACGATGGCGCCGGCGTCCAGCAGGGCGGAGACCTGCGCCTGGTAGTCCTGCGGGTCGTCCTCGGTCCCGCACACCGAGACCACCACCGGCAGCCACCGGCCGGCGGCCCGGGCGCGCTCGCGGGCCTGGCGGATCGCCGGGGCCAGTTCCCGGGCCGGATCGGGGTGGGCCCCGTAGCCCAGCACCACGTCCAGCAGCAGCACGGCCACCTCGGGGTCGTCGGCCTCCCGCAGCATCCGCTGGATCCGCAGGCTCTGGTCCAGCATCGGGTGGAGCCGCCCCACGGTGAACTCGTCGGCGCCCATGTCCACGACCGTGTGCTCCCGGCTGCGGGTGCCCGACTCCAGGGCGCGGTCCGGGTCCAGCGGGGTGTTGGACCACACGGGTCCCACGTACCGTTCCAGCAGGATCAGCGCCTCGTAGCACAACGTCCCCCCGCTGTACAACCCCCGGACGTATTTCTGGGTCGGAGCCAGGCGGGCGGCCTCCTGCGCCGGGAGAGCCTCCCACTGGGGCCAGCGGGGGTCCCGGCCGGTCGCCAGCCGCACCGCCAGCCGGGCCGCGTCCTCCAGGGTCCGGGCCCCGCGCAGCGGACCTCCGTCGGCCACGGAAGCGCCCAAGAAGGCCACCACCACGGGCTTGGAAAGCGTGCGGGCCAGCCCCAGCAGCGCGGAGGCCACGTCGGGAGAGGGCGGCTTGCTGATCAGCACGATCACCTCGGTGCGGGGGTCGGCGGCCAGGGCCGCCAGAGCCGCACGGGCGGTCAGGCCGCCCACGTCACGATGCAGGTCCCGGCTTCCGGTCCCGAGGGCGTGGGAGATGCCGGCTCCCCCCTGGTGCACCAGGGACGCCACCTGCTGGATGCCGGTGCCCGCCGCGCCCACAATGCCCACCGTGCCCCGGCGCACGCGGTTGGCAAAGCCCAGCGCCGCCCCGCCCAGGATCGCCGTCCCGCAGTCGGGCCCCATCAGCAGCAGCCCGCGCGCCGCGGCGGCCTGCTTGAGGGAGATCTCGGCGTCCAGGGGCACGTTGTCGCTGAAGACCATCACGTGCAGCCCCGCGTCCAGCGCCTCCCGCGCCACTCCGGCGGCGAAGCGCCCGGGGACCGACACCAGAGCCAGCGTGGCCCCCTCCAGCATCCGCGCCGCCGCTCCGACGGTGCGGGGGCGGTATTCTCCTTCCGCCGCCCGGCGCGGCTGCGTCAGCAGCGCCTGGGCCCGCTCCAGCGCCGCCGTGGCGGCCTGCTCGCTGTCCGCCCGCACCACCAGGATCAGGTCGTTGGGCCCGGCGGCCTCCACCTCGGGGGTCAGCAGGCCGGCGTCCCGGAGCAGCTCTTTGTTGGCGTCGGTGCCCATCACCGCCCCGGCCTCCTGCACGCCCGGCAGCTCCCTCACCTCCCGCTGCACCAGCATCAGCGCCACCGAGTCGGCGTAGGCGCTGGGCTTGACCACGCTGCGGACGATCACAGGACACCTCCCCAACCCCAGACAGTGTTCCAGGTGGACCGGGTCCTTCCCTGTGCCGATCGCGGGCCGCCCCATTGCCAGATCGCGCCCGTTCCGGCACACTAAAAGAAATATGCGCCCGTCGGGAAGACAGCCGGCGCACTCGCCCGCTGGCACAAAAGACGCCCGCCGCCTCGCCCGCCAGCAGCGCCGGGCGGCGGAGGAGCAGGCCCGGCGCCGCCGGGCCCGGCGGCGGACGCTGCTCGTCCTCGGCGCCGGGGCGGTGCTGGTGGCCGCGGTGGGGTGGGGCATTTGGGCGGCGACCCGACCGGCCCCGGCCCTACCGGTGGTGGTCTATCCCGACCAGGGCCGAGACCACGTGGCGCCCGGGCAGCCGCATCCGCCCTACAACTCCAACCCTCCGACCTCCGGGTGGCACTACGGTCAGGCGGCGTCGTGGGGATTTTACGCCACCGAGCTGCCCGACGAGCTGGTGGTCCACAACCTGGAGCACGGGGGCATCTGGATCTCCTACCGGGACGCCTCCGACCGGGAGCTGGTGGACCGCCTGGCGGCCCTGGCGCGCCGGTACCGGTCCAAAGTCATCGTCACCCACCGGCCGGCCAACCCCGCCCCCCTCGCCGTGGCGGCCTGGGGCCGCCTGATGCTGCTGAACCGCTACGACGAGGCCGCCATCACCGAGTTCATCCGCCGCTTCCGCAACAGAGGCCCGGAGTTCGTCCCCGACTGAGGGTCGGCACTTCCCGGGCGTCTACTGGGCTACGTCCTGCGGGGGCGGACCCGTCCACCCCCGCCAGGCGGGCCCGGGAAGCTCCGCGCCGGGACGGACCCGGGCGCGCAGGTACAGGTCGAACCACTCGAGCATGTCCAGAAGCATTTGACGCACGTTGGGCAGCGAGAGGACGTAGTAGTTTTCGCCCGGGTAGGTCTTGTAGCGGAACGTCTTGTACTGCCGCTGCAACGCCCGGGCGAACTCCAGTCCGGCGTCCGACCACGGCCACTTCCCCTCGCCGTGGAGGACGAAGCAGGGGGTGGTGGCCTGGGCCACTTTGTAGATGGGCGAGCAGCGGTAGTACACGTCCTCGTTGCCCTCGAACGCGCCGAACTCGTACTCCAGCAGCTTGACGTGCCGCAGTTCCAGCTCCCGGACGTGGCGCACCCAGTTGGCGTACCCCGAGCACGCCACGGCCGCCTGAAACGCCCCCGGCGCGAAGCACACGGCGGACATGGTCAGGCAGCCCCCGTAGCTGGTGCCGGTGATGCCGGTGTGCTCCGGGTCCACCTCGGGCAGCGTCGCCAAAAACGCCTTGCCGGCGAGGGCATCCTGCAGGTCGCCGCCGCCCCAGTCGCGGTTGTTGAGGTCTTCGAACGCCTTCCCGTACCCGGAACTTCCCCGCACGTTGGGCAGCAGCAGCGTGTAGCCCACCGAGGCGAAGAACTGCACCGCGGGCTGGAAGGTGTCCAGGAACTGGGACGTGGGACCTCCGTGGATCCACAGGATGCCCGGGCTGCGCTCCCCGGGTTGGAGTCCCCGCGCCCGGTACAGGTAGGCGGAGATCTGCAGCCCGTCCGTGCTGGGGTACCTGACCTTCCGGGGGCGGACCAGGTCGTCCCTCTCCGACACCGGCAGCACCGGCCGGGCGTCTCCCGTCCCCACGTCCACGACCCACAGGGTCTGCGGCGCCGTGGGGGTCTGGAACAGGTAGCACAGGCGGCGGCCGTCGGGCGACCAGTGGGGAAATGCACACACCCCCTGGTCGGGCGCCACCAGGACCCGCGGGGACCCGCCGTCCACGCTCGCTACCCGCAGGTCCAGGGTGCCGTCGTGGTTCTCCACGTAGGCCACCTGGCGGCCGTCGGGAGACCAGGCCGCCTCTGACTGGTCGGCGGCCGCTGGCGCCAGGGGCCGGGGCTCCCCGCCTGCCAGCGGGACCAGGTAGTAGTTAAACCACCCGCTGCGCTGCGACCGGAACAGGACCCACCGGCCGTCGGGGGACACCAGGGGGAAGCCGAACGTGCGCCCGTAGTGGTAGTCGAACATGTCCGTGTCCCGAACCAGGACCCGGGGGTCGGAGCCGTCGGCGCGCATCACGACGACCTCGTGATCGGTCCAGGAGTGGTTGAGCCGCACATAGAGGATCGAGCGCCCGTCGGGCGTGAAGGTGGGATAGACCTCGTAGCGCTCGTCCCGGGTGAGCCGACGGGCCTCGCCGCCGGGCACGCTCACCGTCCAGATGTCGTAGCTGCCGTAGCGGTTGCCGGCCAGGACGATCTGGCGCCCGTCGGGGGCCCAGCGCATCGCCTCGATGTCGGCCCCCAGCCGGGTCAGCCGCAGGTCCGGACCGCGGCCGGTCCACAGCCAGACCTCCGGTGTGCCGCTCTTGCTGGACAGGTACGCCACGGCATCGCCGGCGGGCGACCACTGGGGCATCCGCATCCCCAAAAAGGGAATGTCGCCCATCCCGGTGGTCAGGCGCACCGCCTGGCTGTCGTCCGGACGGACGGCCCACAGTTCGGGCTGCCCCGACCGCGCCGAGGCGACCAGGATGGTCGATCCGTCCGGAGACCACTGGGGCGGCTCCGGCAGCACCGCCGGCTGCGCCGCCAGGATGCGATCCAGCACGACCTCGGGGGCGTCGGGGACCAGTCTGCCTGTCACGCTCATGGCATCCTCCTTTCTGTGGGGATCGCAGGCCGGCCCACGGCCACCTCGGGCGGACGCACGGCGGCCGGACGGCCGACGGACGCCAGCGCCGCCGCCAGCACCCCCACCTCCACCGCCTGGGCCGTCACCGTGGCGACCGCCGCCAGGACAACGCCCGGGACCTGCGCCCAGGCGCCCGCGGCCAGCACCGCGATCAGGGCGGCCAGGTAGGCGGTCATGGCATGCTGCACCCAGGAGGTCCGGTGGCGGTGGATCAACAGCCCCCGCAGCAGATTGCGCACCGCCAGCAGCAGCGGCAGCGGCAGCAGCCACCGCACGCCGGCGGCGGCGAGAGGCTCCAGGGTGGCCGGCAGGCGCACCAGAAACCGCAGATAGGCGTCCAGGATGGGTGTGAAAGCGACCACTGCCAGGACGGAGGCAAAGACCACCCCTGCCGCCGTCACAAAGCGCTCCACCCTCTTCTCTGCGGCCCCGCTCCCGGCCAGCGCCACCACCATCTCTTGAAACGCCATCACGGCGCTGCACAGCAGCATCACCAGCCCCGACGCCACCGGCCAGGCGGCCAGCGACGGGCCGGCGGATGTCGCCCGGGCGATGCCGGCCGTGGTGACCGGCCGGGAGGCCACCCGCATGACGTCGGTGGCGGCCAGGGGCAGGTAGAAGCGCCAGATCCGCCGCAGGGTCAGCCCGCGGGCGTTGCCGGGCGGCAGCCCGCGAATCACCGGACGGGCCCACCGGGTGGCCAGCGCGGCTTCCACCACCACGCTGGCGGACAGGGCCACGGCCCCCAGGGTTGCCCCGGGCAGCGCCGGCCAGCGGGTACCGGCCGCCACCACGGCGGCCAGCGCGGCCAGCCGGCCCGCGGTCCCGTAGGTGATGAGGCGCGGGTGGCCACTCGCCAGCAGAGGCCCCTGGTGGAACCGCCGCCAGGCGATGGCCGGCACCCAGGGCAGCAGCCAGCGCAGCGCCTGCGCCGCGTGCCCGGCCACATCGGGAGGGACGCCCACGACATGGAGCAGGACCAGCCGTCCCAGGGGCGTGAACGTCGCCGCAGCGAAGATCGCCGTGAGCACGCCGCTGAACGTCAGCATGAACCGCCGCAGCAAGTGGTAGCTCTCCTGGTCCCGGGCCAGGGCCACCGACGCGGAGAACATCATGATGATGGGGCTTTCCACCAGCACGGCCAGGTCCTGGGTGACCCCAAAGGCGGCCAGGTGGACTGCGGCGTCGGGGAGGCGGCTGATGCCTGCGGCCACCACCGGCTGCGCCGCCGCCATCATCGCCCAGCTCAGCGCCAGCGGCAGCCAGATCGCCAGCAGGTCAGTCATACCGGATGCGGGGATCCAGGAAGCCGTAGAGCAGGTCGACGGCCAAGTTGACCCCCACGTACACCAGGGCGATGACCAAGACGCCGCCCTGCACCACGGGAAAGTCCCGGCTCTGGATGCCCTCCACCAGCAGGCGGCCCACCCCCTGGCGGGCGAACACCGACTCCACAATCACCGTGCCGGCCAGCAGACTGCCGAACTGCAGCCCCAGGACCGTGACAACCGGAATCAGCGACGCCCGCAGGGCGTGGCGGCCGATGACCGCCCTCTCGGCCAGCCCCTTGGCCCGGGCGGTGCGCACGTAGTCCTCCCCCAGGGCCTCGATGAGGCTGCTGCGCACCATCCGGGCGATGATGGCCGCTGCCTGGACGCCCAGGGTCACGGCCGGCAGGACGAGCCGGGACAGTCCCGGCCCGCTGGCGATGGGCAGCCAGCCCAGGCGGATGGCGAACACGTAAATGAGGAGAAAGCCCAGCCAGAACGAGGGCATGGACACCCCCGCCAGGGCCCCCACCATGGTGAGGTTGTCCACCAGGCTGCCCCGGCGCACGGCGGCCACCACCCCCAGAGTCCCGCCCAGCACCACGGCGCAGCCCAGCGCCGCCACCGCCAGCTGGACGGTGGGCGGGAACTTCTGGCGGATCAGCGCGGCCACCGGCTGGTGCCCCCAGATGGACCGCCCCAGGTCTCCGGCCGCCAGGCGGCGCAGGTAGTTCCAGTACTGCACCGGCAGCGGGTCGGTCAGCCCCAGGCTCCGCCGGATCTGGGCGATCTGCTCGGAGGTGGCGCCGCCGCTTTCCACGAACATGGCCAGCACCGGGTCGCCCGGCACCAGGTGGAGCATGGAGAAGGTGAGCACGCTCACCCCCAGCACCACCGGAACCGCCATCAACGTCCGCCGGGCCACGTAGCGCGCCACGGACGCCTGGCCCTCCCGGCCTCACCGCCTCAGCCAGGTGGTGGCGAAGTAGGGGAACCCCACCTCGTTGAACAGCAGCCCCTCCACCGACGTGCGGGCGGCGAAGACGTAGTCCTGCTCCCAGGCCATGACCCCGATGGCGTTCTGGACGACCAGCCGCATGGCGGCGATCAGGTTCGTCCACCGCTCGGCGGGATCGCTGGCCGCGCCGGCCGCGTCCAGCAACCGGTCCAGCTCCGGGCTGGTGAACCCGTACCAGTTGTAGACCGATCCGGACCGGAAGAACTCGCTCAGCATCCCGTGGGGGTCGTACCCCGAGTCGCTGATGATGGTGGACCCGAAGTCGCCCTTGCTCACGGTGCCGACCCAGAAGTTGAAGTCGCCCACCCGGAACCGCATCTCGATGCCCACCTGGCGGAGCATGGCCTGCAGGGGCTGGGACCAGACCACGTCGGCGTCGTTGATCACGTGGTCGATGACCAGCCGCTCTCCCCCTCGCACGCGGATGCCGTCGGGCCCCACCCGCCACCCCGCCTCCTCCAGCAGCTGGCGCGCCCGCTCCACGTCGTACGGGTAGTCCAGGGCCCGCAGCCGGTTGTACTCGGGCAGAAACGCCCGGGGGACCATGTTGGACGGCAGCGGCGCGAACGCCGGCCGGCCGATGCCCGCCCAGGCGGGCAGCTTGATCAGCAGGGGCTTGTTGATGGCGTGGTTGATGGCCCGGCGCACCCGCAGGTCGGCCGTGGGGCCCCGGGCGGTGTTCAACAGCAGCATGCGGGTGGTGCCCGCCTTGGGCACCAGCATGATCTTCACCCCCGGCTTCCCCTGCAGGCCGGCCACGTCGGTCTCGGTGATCTGAGCGATGTGGGTCTCGCCGGTCTCCACCGAGGCGGCCCGGGACGTGGCTTCGGGGATGTCCTGGTAGACCAGGCGGTCCAGATACGCCGGACCCGTGTGGCCGAACACCGCCGCGCCCCATCGGTAGTCGGGGTTGCGTTCCAGGACGATGCGGTCGCCCTTGACCCACTGCACCAGCCGGAACGGTCCGGTGCCCACCAGCGCCGTGTTGCCGTAGTCGTCCCCGTACCGCCGGAGCGCCGCCGGCGAGTCCATCCCCATCCCGCCGTCGGACAGGTAGGTCAGAAAGGACCCGAACGGTTCCCGGAAGATCACCCGCACCGTGTACTCGTCCACCACCTCGGCCTTCAGGAACAGCGGTCCTCCCGACGCCAGGTACCGGAACCCCCGCCGGGGCCGGTCGGGGGACATGGTCCAGTCGAAGTTGGCCTTCACCGCCTCGGCGTTAAACGGGGTGCCGTCGTGGAAGCGGACGCCGCGCTTCAGGCGGAAGGTGTAGATGCGGCCGCCGGCCGTGATGGTCCAGGACTCGGCCAGCCAGGAGTGCACGGTGCCGTCGGACGGGTTCACCGCCACCAGGTTGTCCAGCACGTGCCGGGCCACCATGCGGCAGGGCGTGTTGTTGGACAGGTGTTGGTTGAGGGTATCCGCGCAGGCCCGGCGCAGGGCGTGCACCAGCGTGCCGCCCCGCTGGGCCTGGGCCGCCACCGGCGCGGCGGCCGCCGCCAGGACGACCACTCCCGCCAGCGCCACCAGCCGTCGCATCATGGGTGCCTCCATCGCCTCTCCCTCCTCCGCGTGTCCGTCTGTCCGGCCCGGGGCGTCAGCCGCGCCGCAGGCGCGGGTCCAGCGCGTCCCGCAAGCCGTCTCCCAGCATGTTCATCGCCAGCACCGTGAGCATGATGGCCAGCCCCGGGAATGTCGTCACCCACCAGGCCTGCCGCAGGAACGCGCGTCCCAGAGACAGCATGGCCCCCCACTCGGGAGTGGGAGGCTGCGCGCCCAGGCCCAAGAAGGACAGGCCGGAGGCCGTCAGGATGGCTCCGGCCAGCCCCAGGGTGGCCAGCACGATCACCGACGGCAGCACGTTGGGCAGGATGTAGCGGGCCAGAATCCGCCCGGTGGTGCACCCCACGGCCCGCGCCCCGGTCACGTAGTCCATCTCCCGCACCGCCAGCGTCTGCGCCCGGGTGACCCGGGTGAACGCCGGCATGCCCGCGATGCCCACCGCGATCATGACGTTGAACAGACCGGGCCCCAGCACGGCCACGATGGCCAGGGCCAGCAGGATGCCCGGGAAGGCCAGCAGCAGGTCCATCGTCCGCAGGATGACCTCGCCCGCCAGCCCGCCCGCGTACCCGCTCACCAGTCCCAAGAGCACCCCGCCCGCCCCGGCGATTCCCACCGAGATGAGCCCCACGCTCAGCGAGATTCTCGCTCCGTAGATGACCCGGCTCAGGATGTCGCGCCCCACCTCGTCGGTGCCCCACGGGTGCGCCCGGGAAGGCGGGTGGAGGGCCGCGAGCAGATCCTGGTGGATCGGGTCGTAGGGAGCGATCCACGGAGCGCCCACCGCCGTCACCACCTCCGCCAGCAACAAGACCAGCCCGGCCATGGCCCCCCGGTTCCGGCGCAGCTGGGCCGCCACCACGCCCGCGTAGGTGCGCGGCCGGCGCACGGCCGCAGGGGCCGGGACGAACACACCCTCCGCGCTCACGACGGAATCGCGATCAGCTCCTGCTGCGGCGGGGCGAAGTACTCCACGCCGTGGTCGTGGAGCCTGACGTCCTCCTCGATCCCCACGAACACCGCCCGCCCCTGCCACTCGGGCACCGGCACGTAGACGCCCAGCTCCACCGAATACCACTGGCCGGCCTCCAGCGGGTACCCGACCCGGTCTCCGTAGGCGGTGGGCCAGTTGACGGCGATGCGGGCGCCGATGTCGTGGGTGGCGTTGCCGACCGAGTGACAGTAGATCCCCGCCCGCCGGGTGGTCACCGTCCCCCGCCGGCCGCCGGCGGCGGGGTACATGACCTCGTAGCCGCGCCCGGCGGCCCACGCCATCGCCGCCTCCCACACCCGGTGGGCGATCTCGCCCGGCCGCATCAGCTCCACCAGCCGGTCCCGCAGGGCCACGGCCTCGGCAAACGCCTCCCGCAGGCCGGGAGGAGGGCGGTCCTCGCCCGGCCGCAGGACGTAGGCGGTGCGCTGGTAGTCGGACCGGTACAGGTCGAAGGCCAGCCCGGCGTCCAGGGTGACCACGTCCCCGGGGAGGATGGGGTCCCGGGCGGAGTTGACCGGCAGGTGCTCCCCCGCCCGCTGGATCCGCAGGCCCGGGAGAAACTCCACCTCCAGCCCCAGCCGCCGCGCCGCGTCCCGCATCCACCAGTGCACGTCGGCGGTGGTGGTGACGCCCGGCCAGACGACCCGTCGGCTGAGGGCAGCGGCACACCAGGCCACGGTCCACTGGCACAGGCGCCGGTAGACGGCGTCCTCCTCCGGCAGCCGCGTGGCCCGGAAGTCCCGGCACAGCAACTCGGCGCTGACGAGCCGCGCGGCGTACCGCGGGCCCAGGACCTCTTGCAGGAAGTCCCGCAGGGTCGCGCTGAGCCCGTCGGCCATGGGCAGGGTGCGGGAGGTGTTGATTCCGATGCGCCGGGGATCCCGCTCGTCCACCGCGCGGCGCAGATGGGGGGCGAGGCCCTCCTGGCTGTACCCGTAGTAGATGACCTGGTCATAGACCTCCGCAAACAGGTCTTCCCGGTGTTCGTGGGACCCGATGAAGATCTTCTCGGGCCGGTCCCCGCCCCGGTCCGCGAACAGGTACGCGTTGCGGACTCCCGGCCAGCCGCCGCCCAGCTCGGCCAGCATCGGATCCGGGTGGAACTCCCGGCACAGGACCAGCCACAGGTCGATCCCATGCCGGCGCATGGCCGGCAGCAGCACCGTGTCGAGCTTGCGGCCGATGATCGCCTTGCGCAGGGCGTAGCGCTCGCGCTCGGCGGGAATGCCCAGCGCCCCCGGCGTCAGCACGTGGTCTCCGACCGTCACACGATCACCGTTCGCTCGTCAAACCGCGGCGGCCGGGCGGGGGGCGCGTCGTCCCTCCCGTCGGGATGCACACAGGTACAGCGACGCGCGACCTGTGGCAGCGCGCCGCCGCCGGCCATCCCCCGCCGCCCCGGTGGACCGCCCATCGCCGGATCGCCCCATTGTGTCCCCGGCTCCGTGCTAGAATGTCAAATAACAACTCCCGATACGGGTATCAGATGCGTTTATGAAGACCCCGCGGGTCGGCCTGCTGGACAACCTGCACCGCCTGGTGGTCTTCCAGCGGGTGGCGCAGGCGCGCAGCTTCACCCGCGCGGCGGCGTCGCTGTACCTCTCCCAGCCGGCGGTGTCGGCCCACATCCGGTCCCTGGAAGAGGCGCTGGCGTGCCGCCTGTTCGACCGGACGCCCCGCGGCGTGGAGCTCACCGACGCCGGACGCACCCTCCTGGCCCACGTCAACCGCGGCCTGCAGGCGCTGCGGACCGGCCTGCACGCCGTGGCGGCCGCCGACGGACCCGACCCCCTCGCCGTGGGCACCGTGGTCTCGGCCAGCCTCAGCCTGCTGCCTTGCATCGTGGAGCGGTTCCGCGCCCACTGCCCCGACCTGCGGGTGACCATGCGGGTGGGACGGTCGGCGGACATCGTCCGCTGGCTGCGGGAGGGAGCCGTCCACGTCGGCATCGTGGTGGCCCGTCCCTCCCGGCCCGGCATCGGCGTGCGGGTGCTCGTGGAAGAACCCGTGGTGTGCGTCGGACCGCCCACCCACCGGCTGGCCGGACGCCGGGCGGTGCCTCTAGCGGAGCTGGCCCGCGAGCTGCTCCTGCTGGCGCGGTGGGGAGACGGATTTGACGACCTGGTGCGGGCTCTGCAGGAGGCGCTGGGCGAGGAGTTCTCCCCGGCGGTGGAGGTGGACCCCGCCGATGCGGCCAAGCAGATGGTCCTTCAGGGCGTGGGCCTCGCGTTCCTGGGGGCCAGCCTGGTGCGGGCCGAGCTGGCCGCCGGCACGGTGGTGCGGATTGACGTGGCGGGCCTGCCGGCTCTGACCCGACGGGTGTACCTCATCTACCCCCGGCGGTCGCTCCCTCCCCCCGTGCGGACGTTCCTGGAGGTCGCGGTGCAGACCGTCCGGGCCGCAGGGGCGGACAGTCCGACACCCGCCACCGCCCTGTCCGGGCGGGGGCCTACAAGGACGGGCGGGCCCGCACCCACAGCAGCGGATCCACGTACACCCCGTTGACCCGCAGGCCCCAGTGCAGGTGGGGGCCGGTGGCCAGGCCCGTGGCGCCCACCCGCCCCAGCAGGTCGCCGCGGCGCACCGGCCGGCCCGATGTCACCTCCAGGCGGGAGAGGTGCAGGTAGGCCGTGACGACTCCCAGGCCGTGGTCGACCAGCACGGCGTTGCCGCTCACGGGCAGCTCCTCCGCCAGGCGGACGACGCCGGCGGCGGCGGCCCTCACCGGCGTGCCCTCCGCAGCCGCCAGGTCCACGCCCCGGTGGAACCCGCGCACCTGACCCTGGTAGATGCTGAGCACGCCGTAGCGGGAGGTCAGGCGGCCGCGCACCGGAAGGTCGAACGCGCCCTCCCACAGCTGCGCGTCGCTGAGCACCCGCAGCGCCCGGGCCACCCGTCGGGCTTCGTCCTGCAGCAGGGCCGGGTCCAGCCGGGCCAGGTCGTCGGGATCCAGGGTCAGCCGCCGGCGGGCGAAGGGAACCCGCCGGACCGTCAGCGTGGCGCGGGCGAGGACGGCCGACCCGGCGGCGCCGGTCGCTTCCACAAGCACCTCCCGGCCCCCGACGGCCGTGGTGGGGTCGGTGCCCAGGTACGTCCGCCAGCGGTCCCGGTCGCGGTACAGCGGCCAGGTGCGCCCGGCGAAGCGGACCGCCAGCCGGCCGACCGGGGCCGGGCGGATCCAGACCGTGACCTCCGCCGCGCCTCCCTGGCGCACCTCCGCAGGCGCCACCCGCACGGAGACCTCCGGCGATCCGGCGGATGCGACACCGCCCAGGCCGACCGCCGCCAGCGCCGCGCTCAGGACCAACCGTCTCATCCCGCTTCTGCCATGCCCGCCCCCGGCGCCCCGCAGGCCGTCAGCGGTCCCGGACCTCCACGCCGTGCCTGCGCAGGCAGTCCAGGACCGCCGGGAGGGGAACAGCCGCCACCACCCGCCCGTCCCGACCCCGGGTGGTCTCCGCCATGAACAGGGCGTTGAGAATCGCTTCCTCCGCCGCCTCCACCGCCGCCCGGAACAGCGCGTTCATGACCGCCCGCGGTTGGCGCTCGACAGCGGCGGCCGTCGAGAAGGCCAGGGACAGGTCTCCGCTGCTGTCGCCGCTGATGGCTCCGGTCCTCGCCATGCCCAGAAAGCACCGCCGGGCCAGACGGCGGAGGTCCCCCGGTCCCAGCGGCGCATCGGTGGCCAGCACGAAGACGCAGGAGCCCCGCTCGTGCGGCCCCTCCCCGCCCAGCGGCCCGTGCGCCGCCAGCTCGCGGCCGACGGGCACCCCCGCCACCACGAGGTCTTGGGGAAACCCGAAGTTGGGCAGTGCCAGCACGCCCACGGTGTAGCCCGGCTCACCGGTCAGCCGGGAGGCGGTGCCCACGCCGGATTTGAACCCCTGGCAGCGCAGGCCCGTGCCGGCGCCGACACACCCTTCGGCCACCGGGCCGTCCGCCGCCTGGTCCAGGGCGGCCCGCACCTCGCGCTCCCCGACGGCCCGAGCCGGCGCGTCGTTGAGGTAGCCGTCGAAGCACTCGAGCACCACCGGGTTGACGGTGTCGGTGTCCCCGATGGCGGGATCCTGGTCCAGCATCCAGGTGATGAGGGCGTCGGCCACCCGGGGCACGTTGAGGGTGCTGGTGAGGAGCACGGGCGTCTCCACCGTCCCCAGCTCCTCGACCTGCATCAGTCCCACCGACTTCCCGTAGCCGTTGAGCACCGCGCAGCCGGCGGTGACCGGGTTCCGGTAGAGGCCCCCGGGGCGGGGAAGCACCGCCGTGACGCCCGTGCACAGCCGCCCCTCCCGGACGGTGGCGTGGCCCACCCGCACGCCGGGCACGTCGGTGATGGCGTTCAGCCGCCCGGGGGGAAGACCACCCCAGACGAGAAGGTCGCGCAGCCGCGGCATGTCCGTGAGAGGGATTGTCCGCCCCTCGCGCGCATCCCTCCGCCTCCGGGGTCTGCCTCACGGCTCCTGCGGGGCACAGAAACACACAGGAGCCCAGCCGATGCAACTTCTCCGCCGCCTGCGCACGGCCTACCGCCACCTGCGCGCACCCGGCCGACTCGGGGCCGCGCCCGCCCCGCCCGGAGGGCGGTCGTTCCTGGAGGCCCTGCACCGCCAGACCCGGGTGGAGCGCGCCATCACCCTGGTGCGCCTGGCGGTCCTGCTGACCCTGCTGCCCCTGCTGCAGTGGGACGCCCTCTCGCCCGAGAGCGAGGTCGCCCTGACGGCGCTGTCGGTCCTGCTGGGCGGCTATGTGGCCGTCCTGTGGTTTGTCGTCCCCCGGCTCCGGTGGGCGCCGACCCAGGACTTCCTGATGACCGTGGACATCCTGGCCATCGCGGCGCTGACCGGGTTCACCGGAGGGATCCAGAGCCCGCTGCTGCCCCTGTTCTACCTGCCCATCCTGGCCGCCGCGGTGCGGTTGAACCTGCGCCAGACGCTGCTGTCGGCCATCGCCGTCTCGGCCGTCGTCATCTGGATGTGGTCGGTGGCCGAGGGGGGGATCCAGGCCCTGGGCCCGGCCACCCTGCGGGTGGGGCTGTTCACCATCGGCAGCCTGCTGCTGGCGGCCTTCTTCGGGGTGCTGGCCCAGGAGACGCGGGTGTCCCGGGAGCGGGAGGAACTCGCGCGCACCCTCCAGGCCAGGCTGGCCGCGGCCACCGACCAGCTGATGCGCCGGCTGGCGGACCTGGAGTTCGCCTACGACCTCTCCCGGCGCCTGGCCGCCGTCACCGACACGGCCTCGGTCCTGAGCATCGTCGTCGAGGCGGCCCGACAGCTGCTGGCCGCCCCCTGCGCGGCGGTGTTCCTGGCCTCCCCCCACGGAGCGGAGTTCACCCCGGCGCGGGTGGCGGGCGCCGACGAGACCGACGCCCGGGCAATCATGGCGGCCTGCGCGGCCCGGATCACCGAAGCCGCCAGTCCCCCCGTCCAGGTGGACGTCGCCGACGAGGGGCCGTGGACCCGGGCCGTCGGTGTCCCGGTGGCGGTGGGCGACCGCCTGATCGGCATCCTGGCCGCCGGGGGAGACCGGCGGTGGGAACCCGCCCGCACCGCCCTGGCCACTGTGGGCCACGTGGCCAGCCAGGCGGGGCTGGCCCTGGACCGGGCGGCGCTGCTGGAGGACCTGCAGCGGCTGGCGCTGGCCAAGCCCGACGCCCGGCTGTACTCCCGGGACCAGTTCGACGACCTGCTGCGCCAGGAGGTGTCGCGGGCCACCCAGCTGGGGGTGCCCTTCGCCCTGCTGGCCCTGCACTGCCCTCAGATCGCCGCCCGCGCGCTGGCCGGAGCCGAAGAGGCCGAGCTGGCCCACCGGCGGTGGACGGGCCTGGCCCTGGAGGTTGTCCGCCGGGTGGACCTGGTGGCCGACAACGGGGCGGGGTCGATGCTGATCCTGCTGGCCCTCACCAACCCGACCGGCGCCCGGACGTTCGCCGCCCGCCTGGCGGAGGTCGTCCGTACCGACGCCACCCTCCAGCGGCTGCTGGACGCCCAGGAGCCGGTGGAGGTCTACGCCGGCATCGCCGCCTTCCCCGACGACGCGGTGACCGCCAGCGAACTCCTCCACGGCGCCCTGGACGCGGTGGCCGCCGCCGACACCACCCGGGCGATCGTGGGAGCGTCGGCGATCGGCCTGTGACCGCTCCCGGGAGGGCGACCGCGGGTCAGCGCAGGCGCTCCAGCGCCGACCGGGAAACGGTGGCCAGGACCTGCTGCTGGTAGTACACCGGGCCGCCGTCGTCGGCCGTCACGTCGGACGGGTAGTGGGTGGAGACGAACAGGGCGTACACGTTCTTGGCCGAGACGGCCAGGCCGAAGTAGTCGCCGATGAACCCCCGGCCCTGGGGGCAGGGGTCGGTGTGTCCGGCGCAGGGGTACTGGGAGACCCCGCCGACCTTCTGGACCGGCTGCTCGGGGTCCCAGGTGTACTGGGAGATCCGGACGTTGGGCCCCGCGGGCGTCAGGTCGGTACCCGTGTCCCGGTACACCTGCAGGGACACGTCGATGCAGAAGTTCGTGCGCCCCTCATGCCCCGGGGCCACGCTGGGGTCCTCCGGGCAGGCCAGCCGCCGGTCGTAGAACGCCACCGCCACCAGCCCGCCCGGGCCGGCGGCCACCGACGGCTGGAACTGGTCGGTGGGTTCGCTAATGTTGTCGTTGACCTTGACGGGATCGGACCAGGTCCGTCCCCCGTCGGCGGACCACGTCAGCCAGACGTCCATCTGCCCGGTCTGCCTGTCCCACCCCTCGTACACCAGGTAGAGGTGACCCGGATACACGGGGCTGGCCGCGAAGTGCTCGGTGATGCCGTCCCGGAAGGTGGTGTTGGGCAGGAAGCCCGTGGGCACCACGTCCACGGTGGCCACCTTCACGAACGGGCTCCAGGTCTGGCCGTCGTCCTCGGAACGCGTCACGTACAGCGTGGCCGGCGTGATGCAACAGGGCGGGAAGGACGCGAAGGCCACGTACAGGTCCCCTGCGGCGTCCACGGCGGGATAGACGAAGGTGTTGGCCGGACCGCTCTGGTTGGCGGGCACGGTGAGCGTGCGGGGCCGGTCGAAGGACTGACCCCGGTCCCGGGAGACGGCGTACCGGATCTCCACCGTGAACCCGTTGAACACCGACCAGAAGGCGTACACGTGGTCCTGGAACGGGTGGCCCGGAATGTTGTTGACGGCCACCCACTGTTTGTCCTCGACGCCCCCAAACGTCAGGGACGACTGGTTGGGGACCCGGTCCAGGTAGCGGCCGCCGTTGCCCAGGACCCACGTGCGCCCCAGGTCGTCGCTGTAGGACAGCCCGATGGCGGCGTCGGGGTGCAGGTTGACCCACCAGGCGTTGGCCGGCAGGGTGGTCTGGTAGGCCCGACCGCGGCTGTCGAAGGCCACGTTGGGGTCGGTGACGATCATCCAGCTGGGCGGCATGGACTGGGTGCCGGTGGAGACGCAGTCGTAGCCCTGCACCTGCGTGTGCGCCACAGGCCTGCCGTTGCGGATGGTATAGGCGCCCAGGTGGAAGATGTAAAAAGTGCTGAACGTCTCGAAGAAGATCTTGGAGGTCCCCACGAGGTTCTCGGTGCCGGGCTGGACCGCCAGCCAGGACTCGGACCGGTTGGCGTTGTACAGCCCCGGCCGGCAGGTCCCCGGAAGGGGGGCCGTGGCGCCCGGAGGCACGGGGTACCCGCCGCCTTCGATCGGGCGGCTGGCCACCACATTGGTCACCGGGACCGTGGCGAGCCATCCCTCCGGAGCGGATCGCACCGCGTCGGGAAGCACCAGCGTCACCAGTACGAGTGCCACGCCCGCCGACACAGCGGCCATCTGCCAGCGCATCGGCGTCCCTCCTTTCGCGTGTACGGGGTACAGGAGGGTTTTCGCGCCGGGCCTGCCGCCCCCCGCACGGGAGCCGGCTTGCTGGCCCGCCGGCGGGCGCCCTATAATGAGCGCGGTGCGGCGTGCCGGGCTGGCGGAATTGGCAGACGCGTACGCTTGAGGGGCGTATGGGTTTCCCGTGGGGGTTCAAATCCCTCGCCCGGCACCAGAAAAGGGCGGCAGGGTCGTTC
>JBBIUY010000024.1:21529-45278 GCA_037440005.1 Armatimonadota bacterium
CGGGGAGGGAGCGTGAGGGAGGCACCTCCCTCACGTCCGGGGGGTGACAGGCGCCGCCGGCGCCGTCCGAGGGGGCGCAGCCCCCTCAGGAGGAGCGAGCCGCGACCTGGACTTCCTCTGCGGGCCCCGCGAGCGGCAGGCTCGCGGGGGTCGCGGCGAGCGACCCGTGGGGGTTCAAATCCCTCGCCCGGCACCAGAAAAGGGCGGCAGGGTCGTTCTCCAGACCCTGCCGTGCTTTTCTGGTGCGTCAATGAATTGAACCCCCACGGGGAGGGAGCGTGAGGGAGGCACCTCCCTCACGTCCGGGGGGTGACAGGCGCCTTTCTACCGCAGGAACGCCAGGTAGGTGGACGTCAGGACGAACAGGACGGCGGTCACCGCGGTGGCCCGGGTGAAGAAGGTCTCCCGGGGCCGCGGGCCGTGAAACAGCCGGGCGCTTCCCCCGATCGCCCCCAGTCCTTCGCCCTTGGGCCCCTGGAGCAGGACGATCCCGATGAGGGCGAAGGCCAGCACGAAGTGCACCACCAGGATGGCCGTGGTCATGGCCGCTCACTCTCCGACGTCTCGCTGATTCATCCTACCACGCGAGCCGCCGGCCGGTCTACCCGCCCGGCCGGTCAGCGGGAAAACGCCCGGACGATGGAGACG
Organism: Armatimonadota bacterium; assembly: GCA_037440005.1. Taxonomy (GTDB): domain Bacteria; phylum Sysuimicrobiota; class Sysuimicrobiia; order Sysuimicrobiales; family Kaftiobacteriaceae; genus Calidihabitans. The sequence continues at coordinate 22,178 of JBBIUY010000024.1, forward strand.
AAGGCGGACGCGTCCAGGCTGGCGCCGCCCACCAGGACGCCGTCGATACCGGGGCGTCCGGAAAACTCGGACACGGTGACCGGGGTGACGCTGCCCCCGTAGAGCACCCGCACATCCTCTCCCGCCGCCCCCAGCGCGTCCCGGATGACCCCCGCCACCCGGCCGGCTTCCTCCCCTGTGGGGGTCCGACCGGTGCCGATGGCCCACACCGGCTCGTAGGCGACCACCAGCAGGCGCACCCGCTCATCCGGCAGCCCGGCCGTGGCCTGCTCCACCTGGCGGCGGACCACGGCGTCGGTCCGCCCGGCGTCCCGCTCGTCCACCCGTTCGCCGACGCACACGATGGGCACCAGGCCGTGGGCCAACGCCGCGGCGGCCTTGCGCCGCACCGCCTCGTCGGTCTCCCCGAAGTGCTGGCGGCGCTCCGAGTGGCCCACGATGACGTACCGGCAGCCCAGGTCCACCAGCATGGGCGGCGAGATCTCCCCCGTGTACGGACCCCGGGGCTCCCAGAAGACGTCCTGGGCTCCCAGGCGCACCGCCGACCCGTCCAGCGCGCGGGCCACCGCCGCCAGGGCCGTGTAGGGCGGACAGACCGCCACCTCCACGTCCGCGGGCAGAGGCCCCCGGACCACGGCGGCGGCCAGGGCGGCGGCTTCCGCCGTGGTGGTGTGCATCTTCCAGTTGCCGGCGACCAGCGGGGTGCGGCTCATGCCGGCCGGTCCAGCAGAGCCGCCACCCCGGGCAGCACCTTGCCTTCCAGGAACTCCAGCGACGCGCCGCCGCCGGTGGAGATGTGGGAGATGCGGTCGGCCAGGCCCATCTGCTGCAGGGCGGCCGCGGTGTCTCCGCCGCCGACGATGGTGACCGCCCCCGACGCCGCCACGGCCTCGGCCACCGCCCGGGTGCCGGCGGCGAAGGGGGGAAACTCGCACACCCCCAGGGGCCCGTTCCAGACCACCGTGCCGGCGGTGCCGACCACCCGGGAGAAGGCCGCCGCCGTCTGGGGCCCGATGTCCATGCCCATCCAGCCGTCGGGAATCGCCTCCGCCGGCACCACCCGGTGGGCGGCGTCGGGCGCGAAGCGGTCGGCCACCACCACGTCCTCGGGCAGCAGTACGGGCACCCGCCGCCGCGCCGCCTCCTCCAGCAGCGACCGCGCCAGGTCCAGCCGGTCGGCCTCGTACAGCGACGCGCCCACCCCGTATCCGCGGGCGCGCAGGAACGTGTAGGCCATGGCGCCGCCGATCAGCAGGGCGTCGGCCCGCCCCAGCAGGTTGCGGATCACCCCGATCTTGTCGGACACCTTCTTGCCGCCCAGGATGGCCACAAACGGCCGCCGGGGGTCCTCCAGCGCCCGGGAGAGGAAGGACAGCTCCTTGTCCATCAGCAGCCCGGCGACCGCCGGCAGGTACCGGGTAACGCCCACCGTGGACGCGTGGGCCCGGTGGGCGGTGCCGAAGGCGTCGTTGACGAACAGGTCCGCCAGAGACGCCAGGGCCCGGGCAAACTCCGGGTCGTTGGCCTCCTCGCCGGGGTGAAACCGCAGGTTCTCCAGCAGGACCACGTCGCCGTCGCGCATCTCGGCCACGGCGCGCTCCACCTCGGGCCCGATGCAGTCGGCGAGCTTGCGCACCGGGGTCCCCAGCAGCTCGCCCAGGCGGCGGGCCACCGGATCCAGCCTCAGGCCCTCCACCACCGCGCCGTCGGGCCGGCCCAGGTGAGACGCCAGGATCACCCGGGCGCCCCGGCGGCGCAGCTCCTGGATGGTGGGCAGCGCCTCCCGGATCCGGCGGTCGTCCACGACGCGCCCGCCGTCCAGGGGCACGTTGAAGTCCACCCGGACCAGCACCCGCCGGCCCGCCACGTCCACATCCCGGATCGTCTTCCTGGCCATGGCTCCGCGCCCGGTCACAGCCCGCGCTCGGCCATGTAGGCCACCAGGTCCGCCACCCGGCAGGCGTACCCCCACTCGTTGTCGTACCAGGACATGACCTTCACCAGGGTCTCCCCGATGACGGTGGTCAGCGGCGCGTCCACCACCCCCGAGTAGGGGCTGCCCTTGTAGTCCATGGAGACCAGCTCCTCCTCGCTGTAGCCCAGGTAGCCGCGCATCTCCTCCTGGCTGTAGCGCCGGTAGGCGGCGTTGACCGCCTCGGCGGTGACCGGCCGCTCCAGTTCGCACACCAGGTCCACCACGGAGACGGTGGGGGTGGGCACCCGCAGGGCGATGCCGTGCATCTTGCCCCGCAGCTCGGGCAGGACCAGGAAGATGGCGCGGGCGGCCCCGGTGGTGGCCGGGATGATGTTCAGGGCCGCCGCCCGCGCCTCCCGCAGGTTCTCCCCCACCACGTCCAGGATCCGCTGGGTGTTGGTGTAGGAGTGGACGGTGGTCATGAACCCGCGGCGGATGCCGAACTCCCGGCTGAGCACCTTGGCGGTCACCGCCAGGCAGTTGGTGGTGCAGGACCCGTTGCTGACGATGGTGTGGACCCGGGGGTCGTACAGGTCGTGGTTCACCCCCATGTTGAGGGTGATGTCTTCCCCCTTGGCCGGGGCGGTGATGACCACCTTGCTGGCGCCCCCCGCCAGGTGGCCGCGGGCCTGCTCGGCGGCGGTGAACCGGCCGGTGGCCTCCACCACGATGTCCACCCCGGCCTCCCGCCAGGGGATGGCCGCCGGCTCCCGGGCGCTGAACACCTTCATGGTCCACTGGTTGACCCGCAGCTCGCCGTCCCGGGCCTCCACCTGGCCGGGAAAGGTACCGTAGTTGGAGTCGTACTTGAACAGGTGGGCGTTGGTCTTGAGGTCGGCGATGTCGTTGATGGCCGTCACCTGGAGCCGGTCCGGGTAGCGCTCCAGCATCGCCCTCAGCGACTGCCGCCCGATCCGTCCAAAGCCGTTGATGCCCACGCGGACCATGATCGCACCCCCTCCCGCTTCAATCCCCGTCTGCGGTGGTCAGGGCGCCCGGCCCGGCTCGCCCGCCGGACCCCGTCCCGCGCCCCGCCAGTACCGTTCCAGCAGGTCCCTGCGGATGAAGCCCACGTTGCCGAAGATGCGGATGGAAAAGGCGATCACCGCGCCCAGGTAGATGTCCACCCCCAGCAGGTCGCCGATGGCGGTCAGCAGCGCCGCGAAGAAGGTGTTGGCGAAAAACCCGCTGAGGAAGATGGACAGGTCAAACCGATCCTCCAGCTGGGCCCGCAGACCGCCCAGGATGGTGTCGATGGCGGCCAGGATGGCGATGGCCGTGTACTTGACCACCCCCAGGGGGATCTCCACCGACGAGAGGAAGCCCAGGACGATGCCGGCCAGGAGGCCGAGGACGGGCAACCACATGGACCGCTCCTCCTGTCTACAGGCCCGCCTAGGGCGGCGTCTCCACGGGGCGGGCGAAGGTGAACCGGTAGCCGCCCCGGTACGCCGGCACCACCAGGCGCGGGGCCGTGGTGATCTTCACGGGAAACCCAAACGCCCGCAGAGCTTCCAGGACGCCTCCCGGCCGGCTCAGGTAGGCCTGCAGGGCCGCCGGATTGCCGATGGCCACGATGCGGTAGGGCGGAGCCATCCGCTTGGCGTTGCACAGGATGGTGGTGCCCACACAGGTCAGGCCCGTGGACACCACCACCCGCTCGCCGTTGATGGCCACGGCGTCGGCACCGCTGGCCCACAGGTCGTTCACCACGGCCTGGAGGTCGGTGTAGTGCAGGATCACCGTGTTGGGGTCGTCGCCCGGGCGCAGGGGCTGGGGGCTGTCGTCCAGCTCCACCACCACCCCGGGCCCCGCCACCGCCACCAGCCCCGCCAGCACCCGCAGCCGCTCCAGGTCCCGGCTGAGGACCTCCAGCCGCGCCCGCCCCTGGGCGGCGCCCTGCTCGTAGGCCCGCAGCTGCTCCCGCAGGGCCGCGATCTGCTGCTCCAGGGCCGCCCGGGCCCGCTCCTGCTCCCGCAGCACAAAGCCCAGCTCCTCCAGCCTCTGGGAGGGCACCCGCAGCTGCTGCCGGATCAGCAGCTCGTTGCGGACCTGGGTGGCCGCCAGAAAGCCCGCCGCGGCCAGCAGCACCGCCAGGGTGGCCTGCAGCCGGGAGATCTTCCACACGCGCAGCGGGTGAGGGCTGCCCAGCATGGCGACGGCGGGTCACACCCACCAGGGTCAGTATACGACAGGGAAAAGGGAAAAGGGAAAAGGGAAGAGGGAAGAGGGACGAACGGGAACGCAGGTTTCCCCCTCTTCCTTCTTCCCTCTTCCCTCCTACTGGCGCGCCTCCAGCTTGCGCTTGATGCGCTTGAGGCGGAAGACGTCCTCCCGGGCCCGCTGCTCCAGCACCGACGCGATGAAGCGGATCTCCCCCATGATCCGGGGGATCACCACCTGCTCCAAGGCGTTCACCCGGCGGGTGGTCTTCTTGATCTCCTCGCCGATCTTGCGCAGCTTGATCTCGGTGGCCGCCACCTCCAGGATCGCCCGCAACACCTCCTCGAAGGAGGCGGCGCTCTCCACGGTCCGGGCGCTGGTGCTGACCGGGTTGTGGCCGCGCTCCAGCAGGCTGCGGCGGACCTCCCGCACGGCCACGTCGGGGATGCGGGTGCCCCACACGTTGCGCACCTGGATGTCCACCAGCAGCTCCCGGCGGTCGGCCATGGCCGCCGCCTCCAGCGCCTCCCGCCCCTCCCACGCCTTGGCCAGGGCCAGCATCACGTAGGCCTCCTCGCAGGCCCGGGTCAGCCTCTCCCGGGCCTGCAGCGACTGGCGCACGATGGTGAAGAAGTCGGCCACCAGGGCGTCCCGCTTGCGCTTGAGCAGGTCCACCCCCTGGACGGCCACCTTGGCCTGCTGCTTGCGCTGCAGCAGGTTCATCCGGGTGGGGCTGACGGCTTCGGGCATGGGCGCTCTCCCCCGGGGCCGGCTAGACCCGGGTCTTCTCCTTCCAGACCTCCTCCATCAGGTCGCCGAAGTAGTACTTGTCGATGTGGTCCTGCTTGACCCGCTTGAGCTCCCCCCGCGGGAACATGGACAGCAGCTTCCAGGCCAGGGTGAGGGTCTCCTCGATGCTGCGCTCGGTCTGCCCCTGGTTGAGGAACTGACGCTCGAACTCGTCGGCAAAGCGCAGGTACAGGCGGTCCCGCTCGGTGAGGGCCTCCTCGCCGATGATGGCCACCAGCTTGCGCAGGTCCACCCCGTTGGCGTAGGCCGCGTACAGCTGGTCCCGCAGGGCCCCGTGGTCCTCCCGGGTGCGCCCGGGGCCGATGCCGTCGTTCATCAGCCGGGACAGGCTGCGCAGGGGGGTGATGGGCGGGTAGATCCCCAGCCGGTGCAGCTCGCGGCTGAGGAGGATCTGGCCCTCGGTGATGTACCCGGTGAGGTCGGCGATGGGGTGGGTGATGTCGTCGTCGGGCATGGTGAGGATCGGCAGCTGGGTGATGGACCCCCGCCGGCCGTGGATGCGCCCGGCGCGCTCGTAGATGGTGGCCAGGTCGGTGTACATGTAGCCGGGGTAGCCCCGGCGGCCGGGGATCTCCTCCCGGGCGGCGCCGATCTCCCGGAGGGCTTCGCAGTAGTTCGTCATGTCGGTGAGGATCACCAGCACCTGCATGTCGAGCTCAAAGGCCAGGTACTCGGCGGTGGTCAGGGCCACCCGGGGGGTGATGAGCCGTTCGATGGCCGGGTCGTCGGCCAGGTTGAGGAAGACCACCGCGCGGGCCAGGGCGCCGGTGGACTCGAACTGGTCGATGAAGTAGGCCGCCTCCCGCTGGGTGATGCCCATGGCGGCGAACACCACCGAGAACTGCTCCTCGCTGCCCAGGACCTTGGCCTGGCGGGCGATCTGGGCGGCGATCTCGTTGTGGGGCAGTCCGGCGCCGCTGAAGATGGGCAGCTTCTGCCCCCGCACCAGGGTGTTCAGGCCGTCGATGGCCGAAATCCCCGTCTGGATGAACTCCTGGGGCCGCTGGCGCGCCACGGGGTTGATGGGGGCGCCGATGATGGGCAGGCGCTTCTCGGGGATGATGGGCGGCAGCCCGTCGATGGGCTCTCCCAGGCCGTTGAACCGGCGGCCGATCATCTCCCGGGACACGCCCAGGCGGGCCACGTCCTCCCGCAGGCTGATGGAGGTGCGGGCCAGGTCCAGGCCCGTGGTCTCCTCGAACACCTGAATCACCGCGTGCTTCTCGGAGACCTCGATCACCTGCCCTCCCCGCACCGTCTCGTCGGGCAGGTGGATGTTGACCAGGGCGCCGTAGGCCAGATCCTTCGCCCCCTCCACGAACAGCAGGGGGCCCGAGATGTAGGAGATCGAGCGGTACCGCTTGGTGGCCAGCTCCATGGGATCCTCCCGTCCGGGTTACTGCCCCTCGACCCCCACCGGGGCGGCGGGGCGGGCGCCGAATGCCGCCGGCAGCTTCTCCAGCCAGCGGGCGATGTAGCCGTCGAAGTCGGCGGCGGGGACGTCCTTGAGGCGGGCGATCTCCTCGATCTCCTTCATGTTGAGGATGTCGTCCAGGTCCACCCCCCGCCCCAGGGCTGCCACGGCCAGGTCGTAGAAGGTCAGGATGGCCTTGAGGATGCCGTAGGACTTGGTCAGCGGGCAGTGGGCGTCGTCGGTGTAGGCGTTCTGCTGGAGGAAGTCCTCCCGCAGCATCTTGCCGGCCTCGATGATCATCCGCTGGTCGTCCTGCAGGGCGTCGGGGCCCACCAGCTGGACGATCTCCTGCAGTTCCGCCTCCTTCTGCAGCAGGGCGCTGGCCCGGTCCCGCAGGGCCTCGAAGTCGGGCGGCATGTGCTCCCGGTACCACTGGGCCAGCAGGGGCGTGTACAGGCTGTAGGAGCGCAGCCAGTTGATGGCGGGGAAGTGGCGGCGGCTGGCGAGCTTGTCGTCCAGCGCCCAGAAGGTCCCGGTGATGCGCAGGGTGGCCTGGGTCACCGGCTCCGACAGGTCGCCCCCGGGCGGGGAGACGGCCCCGATGACGGTGACGGAGCCCCGGCGCTCGGGCCGCCCCAGGCACACGACCCGGCCGGCCCGCTCGTAAAAGGCCGCCAGGCGGCTGCTGAGATACGACGGGTAGCCCTCCTCGGCCGGCATCTCTTCCAGCCGGGAGGAGATCTCCCGCATCGCCTCCGCCCACCGGCTGGTGGAGTCGGCCATCAGCGCCACCTTCAGGCCCTGGTCCCGCCAGTACTCGGCCAGGGTGATGCCAGTGTACACGGAGGCCTCCCGGGCCGCCACCGGCATGTTGCTGGTGTTGGCGATGATGATGGTGCGCTCCATCAGCGGGCGCCCGGTGCGGGGGTCCTCCAGGCGGGGGAACTCGTCCAGGACGTGGGTCATCTCGTTGCCGCGCTCGCCGCAGCCCACGTAGATGATCACGTCGGCGTCGCCCCACTTGGCCAGGGTCTGCTGGGTGATGGTCTTGCCCGACCCGAACGGACCCGGGATGGCCGCCGTGCCGCCCATGGCCACCGGGAACAGCACGTCCAGCACCCGCTGGCCCGTGACGAAGGGCTCGGTGGGGTCCAGCCTGCGGGCCGCGGGCCGGGATGTGCGCACCGGCCAGGGGTGCATCATGGTGAGGGGGGTGCCGTCCTCCAGCCGGGCGACCGTGTCGGTGACGGTGAACTCGCCCGGTCCGATCTCCGCCACCACCCCGCCGGGGGCGTCCGGCGGCACCAGGATCTGGTGGCGGAAGCCGAACTCCTGGACCCACCCCAGCACGTCGCCGGGCCCCACCCGGTCGCCCGGACGCACCGCCGGCTCGAACGCCCAGCGCCTGCTCCGGTCCAGGGTCGGCACCGCCGCGCCCCGGGCCACGAAGTCTCCCTTCTGCGCCCGCACCCCCTCCAGCGGGCGCAGGATGCCGTCGAAGATCCCCGCCAGCAACCCCGGGCCCAGCTCGGCCGTCAGAGGCCGCCCGGTGCTCTCCACGGGTTCCCCGACCCGCAGCCCCGAGGTCTCCTCGTAGACCTGCACGAAGGCGGTGTCCCCCTCCAGGCGGATGATCTCGCCCAGCAGACCCTCGTGGCCGACCCGCACGATGTCGTACATGCGGGCGCCCAGCATCCCCCGGGCGATCACCGCCGGTCCGGCGATCTTGATGATGCTGCCCCGAATCACCATCCTCCTCGCCTCCACGTCCGCTCAGACCTTGTCGCGCGGCCGTCTCCGTCCTTCCGCCACCCGCGGCGGGAGCCCGTCCCCGGGCGGGCGCCTCACCGCAGCTTCACGTAAAAGCCGATGTGCTCTTTCACCAGCCGGGCGATGTACTCTTCCCCCGTCTCGATCTTCGCCCGGGGGGCGGGGAACGGCACGATGATGGGCAGGTCCCGGTCGCGCATCAGGCGCGGGAGGGCGTCCCCCATGGCGGCCAGCAGGTCCTCGTTGACGGCCACCAGGCCGTAGTCCAGCGGCAGCAGCGCCCGCAGGTGCTCCAGGGCCTGCGGGCCCGTGGCGGCCTCCCGCACCTCCACCCCGGCCAGGCGGAATCCGGTCGCCGTCTCGGGGTCGGTGATCACCGCCACCCGGTAGGCCACGGCCTACACCCCCACCATCTCCCGCCGGACGCGCTCCCGGGGGATGCCCAGCGCCTTCCCCCGGGCGATCAGGCGGAGGTTGACGACTTCATTGTACTTCTGGGCGAGGTAGCCGATGACCACGTCGATCTCCAGGGGGTCTCCCCGGTACAGCCCGGCCTGAGCCCGGATCAGGGCCAGGTCCAGGTCCCGCTCAAAGGCCGCCAGGTCCTCCACGGGTCCCCGGACGGGGAACCCCTGCAGCCGCAGGCCGTACAGCCCCTGCGCGGCCGTCGCCGGATCGGCCAGGGCCAGGAACAGCCGGTCGTCCACCAGCCGGCCGCCGGGGATGAAAAACCGCAGCCGGTCCTCCGGAGCCAGAGTCGCCTGCTGCAGCTTCAGCGCCGTCTTGACGTTGGTGGCGTCGATCTCCGCCTGCAGGACCCGCCGCAGCACGGCGGCGCTGTGTCCCCGTCCGGCGGCCCGGCGCAGACCGTAGGCCGCGTAGAACCGGGCCAGCCGCTGCTCCAGGGCCAGCAGGTCCCCCCGCTCGCGGTACTCGCCCAGGCCCTCGGCCAGGGCGGGGGCCAGGGGGTGTTCCTGAGCGCTGAGGGCCCCCACCACCCCGGGGACGTCCGGCGCCGCCGCCAGCTCCTTCAGGGCCACCTCGCTGAGGGACCCGGCCGGCAGGAGGGCGTCGCGGATGTCGTCGGCCGACCGCCCGACGTGCTTGCCCCGGAGGAGGGCCCGCAGGTTGGCCACGTCCCACCGCATCAGGACCACCTCGATGAGGTCCCGGGCCCGCCCGTCGGCGAAGGACAGGATGCGGGTGGTGGTCTGGTGGAAGTTGCGGGCCAGCGCCTCGTCCACCGCCCGCAGCCCGCTGTGGCGGGTCAGGGCCTCCTGCAGCTGCGGCCCGTAGGGTGTCTGCCCCAGCGCCTGCACGAACGCCTCCAGGGTGGGCAGGGCCAGCAGCTCCTCCAGGCGGGAGGAGTCCAGCAGGCGGCTGTGCATGGCCCGCACCCGGGCGTTGATGTAGGGGAAGTCGGGCATGGGCTATCCCGGTCTGGCGCCTGCGGCGGTCACGCGCCCCACAGCAGCGCCGCCACCTCCGGAGCCAGCGCCGCCCGGGCGCGCTCGACCCGCGACGCCAGAGTGTTCTCCACCACGAACCGGCCGTCCCCGGACACCACCCGCACCCCTCCGGCCACGTCGTCGGCGGCCTGCACCTCGGCGTCCAGACCCAGGTCCCGGACCGCCTGGCGCGCCAGCTCGATGTCCTTGGGGTGGACCTGCACCACCACCCGCCCGCCGACGGCGGAGGCGGCCTCCCGCAGCAGGCCCCGCAGCAGCGCGCCGTACCGGCCGCGGTCCTGGGCCAGGCGGGCGAGCTCGGCCTGGGCGCGCTGGAACACCTCGGCCAGGGCCTGGTCCTTGGCCTGCAGGACCAGCGCCGAGGCCCGCAGGGCCGCGGCGCTGCGCGCCCGCGTCTCGACCGCCTCGCGCTCGGATTCCGCCCGCGCCCGCTGGGCGGCCAGCTCGGCCTCGGCCTGCTGGCGGGCCTCCTGCACCAGGCGCTCGGCTTCGGCGCGGGCGTCGGCCAGGATCCGCTCGATCTCGGCGGCGGCCTCCTTCTCCAGGATGGCGATCAGTTCCGACTGGGACGTCATGGAGCCCCGCCGGGGAGTTTAGATCCGGCCGATGACAAAGAACGCCACCAGAAAGCCCAGGATGATCATCGTCTCGGGCAGGGCCAGGAAGACCAGCATCAGGCCCCCGATCTCCGGCCGCTCGGCCATGGCGCCGGCCGCGGCCGCCCCGATGCGGGACTGGGCCCAGGCGGTGCCGATGGCCCCGAAACCGACGGCAATGGCCGCCGCCAGCCCCAGCAGCCCGGCGTTGGGGTTGGCCGGCCGCTGTTCGGCGGTCTCCGGTGCGGCCAGGGCCGCACCGACCGCCCCCAGGACCAGCATGGCGGTGACGAACACGACTGCTGCCGTTCTCACTCCCCTCACCCCCTGCGCGACGCCGCGGCGCTGTGGGGCGGCGCCTCCCGCCCCGGGACCGCGGTCTTCTGGAACGGGCGGTACGCCCGCCCGGTCTCCTCGTGGAACTTGAACTTGCTGAAAAACTCCACCCAGTGCAGACGGGCCGGCTGGATCACGTGGCCGAAGATGGTGAACACGAAAAACAGCGCCTGGAACAGCGCCGCCACCAGCACCGCCGCCACCCGCCCCAGGACGCCCGCCTGCCGGCCCAGCTCGTTGGCCGCCGTGGCCAGAGCGGCGGCGGCCAGGCCGAAGGCCATCAACCGGGCGTGGGAGAGGATGTGGCCGAACGCCGTGGTGCTCTCCAGCAACCACAGGAACCGGCGGATGACGTTGGGCTCCACCGCCAGGGACACCGCCGCCAGCCCCGCCGCCCCCACAAACATCCACAGCCCCACCGGGGCCAGGGACGCCGGGAGCATGGCGCCCCGGGCGCCCAGGAACAGCAGCAGGCTGGCGGTGCCCGTCATGATGACGCCGGCCTCGAAGGCGCCCTCCAGGTGCCGGTGCCGGAGGGCCTGGACCAGGTGCACCAGCAGGCCCAAGAAGATCATGGCGATGCCGGCGGCGATGATCAGCAGGAAGTACCGACCGGTCTCCTCCACCCGGTTGAACAGGGGCCGCACGTGCCACAGCAGTTCGGGCAGGTTGCCGAACGCCTCGGCGTAGACCGCCCCGAACGCCATGATCCAGACCGCGCACGCCCGGATCAGAAACGACGCGTCCTGCAGCAGGGCGGGCGAAAAGCGCAGGTTCAGCAGCCGCACCTCCAGGGTCCGCCCCGCCCGGGCCAGGGAGCGCAGCTTCCAGCCCAGCAGGAACAGCAGCGCCCCGTAGCCCACGTCGCCGATCACCAGGCCCACGAACAGGGGGAAGGTGACGGCCACCACGGGGCTGGGGTCCCAGGTGCCGTACCGGGGCGGTTGGAACAGCGCCAGCAGCCGCTGGAAGGGCCGGATCCACGGGTGGTTGTCCAGCAGGACCGGCACGCGTTCGGGCTCGTGGTGCGGGTCGGCGGGGGAGTCGATGACCACGACGTCCCCTCCGAACCGGCCGGCCAGGACCGCCCGGATCTGTGCCACCGCCCGCGAGGGGGCCCACCCGTGCAGGATGAAGGTGTAGCGGGTGGCGCCCAGGTCCTGCAGCACCGCCAGCTGGGCCGCCCGGTCGGCCAGCCAGGCCCGCAACGCCTCCAGCCGGGGGCGCACCCGCAGGGCCAGGTCACGCAGCTGGCGGTCCACCCGCTCCAGCTCCTGGGGGATCTCCTGCCGACGGCGGGCCATCAGCGCGACGGCGTCGGCCACCACGCCGCCCGCAAACCGGGCCGGCAGGCGCAGCTCGGTGATGCCGGCGCGCGCCAGAACCCCCCGCACCGCGTCCCCGTCCTCGCGCCGGAACGCCACCACGACCCCCAGCCGGCGCTCGTCCACGGTTCGGCTCACCACTTCCACCCGGCCTCCGGTGGCCCGGACCAGTTCCGACCGCAGAGCCGCCACCACCTTCAGGTCGGAGGTGTTCAGCAGAAACCCCACCGACTCCAGGCGGGCGCTGTCCTGCAGGGCCTGCAGCAGCGGCGACAGGGCCCGCACCGCCCCTTCGTAGGTCTCGATGAGCGTGCGCTCTTCCTCCAGCTCCAGGCGCGTCCGGGTGAGGTCCCGCACCCCCCGCTCCAGGGCGGCCAGCTCGGCCTCCACGTCCTGGGGGGATCCGGCGTCGGGGGCCGAGGGGGGAGACCCGTCAGCGGGCGGCAGCAGCGTCAGCAGCCCGTCCGCCTGCGCCAGCAGCCGTTCCAGGCGCTGGCGCTCCGCCGCCTGCTCGTCGGTGGCCGGCGACTGCGGAGCTTCGTCGGATTCGATCCGGTCCACGTGCAGGCTGCCCAGGCGCTGGACCTCGTCCAGGACCGGCCCCAGCAGGCGCTTGGGGCCCAGCACGATGACCCGGCTCATCTCGACGATCATGAGGTGTCCCCGGCCCCGCCTAGGAGCCCTCCAGCCCGGCCAGGACCCGCTCCACCACCAGGGCCACGGCCCGGGACAGGCGCTCGGCCGCCGCCGCCCGCACCCTGCCCGCCTCCGCTTCGGCGGCCGCCAGCTGCTCCCGCTGGAGGGCTTCCACCCGCCGCGCCGTCTCCTCCCGCATCCGGGCGGCCAGGGCGGCGGCGTCGGCCCGCGCGCGCTCCCGGATCTGGTCGGCCTGGCGCCGGGCATCCTCCAGGATCTGCCGGGCCTGCTCCCGGGCCTGGGCCACCTTCGCCTCGAGTTCTTTCTCCTTCCGGGCGATGACCTGCAGGACGTTCTCGTCCGCCGGGCCGTGCCTGGCCGTCATGGCTGCCACCCGCTCCGTCGGTTGTCCGCCGCGCCGGGAGGATCGGGAGAAGACACCGCCGCCCCCACCTCAGCGGCCGAGCTGCAGGGACTCCGTGTGCGCCATCCCGACAAAACCCAGGAACCGCGGTCGCCCCGCGCGTTCCTGGGTTTGGACAAACACGCGCCCATCATAACAGAGGCGCGCAAACAGCGTCAAGGACAGGCGCCCGACCCTTACAGCCGCAGCAGCTGGGACGCGGTGCGGACCAGGTCGATCACCGGTTGGGGGTACAGGCCGATGATCAGGGTGCCCACCCCGGCCACCCCCAGGGCCACCTGCAAACTGGCCGGCTCGGCCAGGGGGGCGTCGGTGGGCGCCGGGAGCACGTACATGGCCCGGATGACCCCCACATAGTAGTACAGGGAGATGACGCTGTTCACCACCGCCACCACCGCCAGCCACAGCAGGCCGTTGTCGATGGCCGCCGCCAGGACGTAGAACTTGCCCACGAAGACCGCCGTGGGGGGGATCCCGGTCAGGGAGAGCATGAACAGCGCCATCAGCAGGGCCGACACCGGCGCCCGGCGGGCCAGGCCGGCGTAGTCGGGGATCTCGTCGGTGCCCAGCTGGGTGCCGATGAGGGTGGCCACGAAGAACGCGCCCAGCTGGGTGAAGGTGTACCCCAGCAGGTAGATCAACAGCCCGGGCGTGCCGAAGGCGCCCCGGAACGCCGCCACCCCGATGAGCAGGAAGCCGGCGTGGGAGATGCTGGAGTACGCCAGCATCCGCTTGATGTTGCGCTGGGGGAGCGCCAGCAGGTTGCCCACCGTCATGGTGACGGCCGCCAGCACCGCCACCAGCAGGACCCAGTTCACCCGGGCGGGGTCCACCGCCACCAGCAGCACCCGGGCCAGGGCGGCAAACCCGGCGGCCTTGGACCCCACCGACAGGAAGGCGGCCACCGGGGTGGGCGCGCCCTCGTACACGTCGGGCGTCCACTGGTGAAACGGCACCATGGAGATCTTGAACCCCAGCCCCGCCAGGATCAGAGCCAGGCTCAGGTACAGGGCCGGGGCGGGCGCGGCGGCCACCGCCCGGGCCACCTGGTACAGGTTGGTGGTGCCGGCGAGGCCGTACAGCAGCGAGAAGCCGTAGATCATCACCGCCGACGCGGTGGCGCCGTACAGGAAGTACTTGACGCCGGCCTCGGTGCTCTTGGGGTGGGCCTTGAGGAATCCCGCCAGCACGTAGGAGGTGAGGCTGACGAACTCGATGGCCAGGACCAGCAGCACCAGGTCGGCGCTGGCGGCCATGAGCATCAGCCCCAGGGCCGTCAGGACCAGCAGCCCGTAGAACTCCCCCTCAAACCGCATCCGGGGACCCACCGACTCCAGGGACGACAGGATCACCAGGGCCGTGGCGGCGACGGCGACGATCTTGAAGAACACCGCAAAGCCGTCCACGGCGTACGCGCCGAACAGGACCGTGCGCGGCTGCCAGGTCAGCATGGTGGCAATCGGCACCAGGGCCAGCAGCAGTCCCCCCACGGCCACCAGCCCCACGGCCGCCTTGCGGCCGGGAGGCACCACCAGGTCCAGCAGCAGCACCAGCAGGCCCACGCCCAGCAGCCACAGTTCCGGCACCACCGACCACAGGTCGGCCGGGCTCACCGCCGGCATGACCGCCTCCCCGCGCGCCGCCCCGGGTCCGTCCGTCCGCTTCCCACGGTCTTCCCCCTCACCGCAGGGCCGTCACCAGCCCGCTCATGGCCGTGTTGATCACCTCCACCAGGGGCCGAGGGTACAGCCCGAAGACCACCATGAGCGCCGCCAGGGGCACCAGGGACAGCTTCTCCCGGGTGTCCAGGTCCGGCAGCCCCGCCCACCGCTCGTTGACGGGCCCCAGGAAGATCCGCTGGATGGTCCACAGGAACATGGCCGCGGTGAAGATCACCCCCGTCACCGCCACCGCCGTCAGGTAGGGGAAGATCCCGAAGGACCCCACGAACACCAGGAACTCGGCCACGAAGCCCATCAGGCCCGGCAGGCCCAATGACGCCAGCATGGCCAGGGTGGTGATGCCCGTGTAGACCGGCAACCGCGCCCCCAGCCCCCCGAACTCGTTGACGCCCCGGGTGTGGGCGCGGTAGTCGTACAGCACCCCGACGATGAGGAACAGGGCGCCGGTGATGATCCCGTGGGCGATCATCTCGAAGACCGCGCCGTTGAGGGCGGTGGCGGCGGCCGCGGCCTTCTCGGGCTGTCCCACCGCCGCCGCGGCGGCCGCGGTCCCCAGCATCACGTAGCCCATGTGGTTGACCGAGCTGTAGGCCACCAGCTTCTTCAGGTCCGTCTGGGCCATGGCCACCAGCGCGCCGTACACGATGCCCAGCAGGGCCAGGACGGCGATGGCGCCGGCGTAGGCGCGGAACGTCTCGGGCAGCATCGGCAGGCTGATCCGCACGAACCCGTAGGTGCCCATCTTCAGCAGAATGCCGGCCAGGATCACGCTGCCGGCGGTGGGCGCCTCCACGTGGGCGTCGGGGAGCCAGGTGTGGAAGGGCCACATGGGCACCTTGATGGCGAAGCTCAGGAAGAACCCCCAGAAGGCCAGGGCGGCCAGGACGGGCGCGCCGGCCAGGGGCTGCTGGCGGATCAGCGCCAGCATGTCGAAGGTGCGGGGGGTGCTGTGGAAGTACAGCAGCAGGATCGCCAGCAGCATGGCCAGGGACCCCACCAGGGTGTACAGGAAGAACTTGATGGCCGCGTACTCCCGGCGGGGGCCGCCCCAGATGCCGATGAGGAAGTACATGGGCACCAGGGTGACCTCCCAGAAGATGTAGAATAGAAAGAAGTCCAGGGCGGCGAACACGCCCAGCATGCCGGTCTCCAGCAGCAGGAACAGGAACAGGTACTCCTTCAGGCGCATCTCAATGCGCCAGGAGTAGACCAGGGACACCAGGCTCAACAGCGTCGTGAGGACCACCAGGGGCAGGCTCAGCCCGTCCACCCCCACGTGGTACTGAATCCCCAGGGTGGGGATCCAGCTGTACCGCTCCACGAACTGCATCCCGCCGCCCACGTCGAACAGGGCCACCATGAACAGGGAGAGGACGAAGGAGGCCAGGGACGCCCCCACCGCCACCCCCTTCATGAGCGCCTCGTTGGTCTTGGACGTGAACAGGATGAGCAGTCCGCCCACCAGGGGCAGGAAGATGATCAGCGTCAGCAGCATGCGTCCCCTCCGCCGAACTCGGTGGCCCCCCGCGCCCCCATGGCTATCGCACCAGCCCCACCAGGGCCAGGACGATGACGCCCAGGGCGATGGCCAGCAGGTAGTTGTGGGCGCGGCCGGTCTGCACGTACCGCAGGGTGGCCCCCAGCAGGCCGGTCACCCACCCCAGCAGGTTCACGACCCCGTCCACCACGTACAGGTCGAACACCCGGTACAGCCGCGACAGCCCCACGAACACCACGCCCACGGCGTTCACGATCCCGTCGATCACGTACAAGTCGAAGGTACGCAGCTGCCGGGCTCCCCACAATAGCGGCCGGACCACCGCCCAGGCGTACAGCTCGTCCCACCAGTACTTGTGCACCAGCACCGCGTACAGGGGCGCCAGGACCCGCCGCAGCGCCGCCGAGCTGACCCACCGCCAGCGGTACACCACCGCCGCCGCCAGGATGCCGGCCAGCGCCAGGCCGGTGGACCGGGCGGCGACGGCCAGGTCGAAGGACGCGGCCTCCGCCTCCTCCAGGTGCACGAACCGGTGGAAGAGGTTGCCCACCCCGGGCCAGGGCGCGCCGACCAGCCCGATCCCCGCCGCGAACACCGCCAGCACCACCAGGGGGACCGTCATCACCCGGGGCGACTCGTGCGGGTGCGCCCCGGGCGCGCGCAGGGACCCGGTGAAGGTGTAAAACAGCATCCGGAAGACGTAGAAGGCCGTCACGAACGCCCCGGCGGCCCCCAGCCAGTACAGGACCGGAGCCCGGTGGGCGGCTTCCAGCAGGATCTCGTCCTTGCTCCAGAAGCCGGACAGAGGAGGCACCCCCGCCAGGGCCAGGCTGCCTATCACCATGGTCCAGTAGGTGACGGGCATGAACCGGGCCAGCCCTCCCATCTGCTTGATGTCGTTGGTGTGCATGGCGTGGATGACCGACCCCGCCGCCAGGAACAGCAGCGCCTTGAAGAAGGCGTGGGTCACCAGGTGGAACACGCCGGCGGTGTATCCGCCCGCCCCCAGGCCCATCATCATGTAGCCCAGCTGGCTGATGGTGGAGTAGGCCAGGATGCGCTTGATGTCGTCCTGGACGACCCCGATGGTGGCCGCCATGAGGGCGGTGACGCCGCCGACGACCGCCACCACCTGCAGGGCCGCCTGGTCGGGGGAGGCGGCAAACAGGGGGAAGGTGCGGGCCACCAGGTACACCCCCGCCGCCACCATGGTGGCGGCGTGGATGAGGGCCGACACCGGCGTGGGGCCCTCCATGGCGTCGGGCAGCCAAACGTGCAGGGGCACCTGGGCCGACTTGCCCACGGCGCCCCCGAACACCAGGACCGCCGCCAGGGTGAGCAGCGGGCCGGCCAGGCGGCCCGTCCGGGCCGCCTCCAGGACGGCGTCAAACCGCAGGGACCCCACCTGCCAGAACAGCAGCAGGATGCCCAGGAACATGAAGAAGTCGCCCACCCGGGTGGTGACGAACGCCTTCAGGGACGCCCGCGCCGCCGCCGGCCGCTCGAACCAGAAGCCGATGAGCAGGTAGGAGCACAGCCCCACGCCCTCCCACCCCACGTACAGGAGGAGGAAGTCGTCGGCCAGGACCAGGGTGAGCATGGCGGCCGCGAACAGGGACAGGTAGGCGAAAAAGCGCGGGTAGCGCGGGTCGCCGTGCATGTAGCCGATGGAATAGATGAAGATCAGCAGGCCCACCACGGTGACCACGACCAGCATCACCGCGGTCAGGGGGTCCACCCGGTAGCCCACCTGATACACCCGGTCCCCGCCCACGGCCCACCCGAGCGCCGCCTGGGCGGTGGCCCCCCCGAGGACCTGGACCAGCACCCCCAGGGACAGCAGCGCCGAGACGGCCAGGGAGCCCACGGCCACGTAGGCGCCCTCGCCGGGCAGCCGCCGCCCCCAGAACACGATGGCCCAGAACGCCCCGAAGGGCAGGATCGGAATCAGCCAGGCCAGCGACAACATCCGCTCAGATCTCTCCGGTGCGGGAGTCAGGAGCCGGGCCCCCGGCGCCCCGCTCCCGCGCGTCCGCCTGTAGCCGACGTCGTCACCACTTCATCAGGTTGATCTCGTCCACGTGGACGGTCTCCAGCCCGCGGTACGCGGCCATGACCAGGGCCAGCCCCACCCCGGCCTCGCAGGCCGCCAGGGTGATGACCACCAGGGCGAAGATCTGCCCGCCCACCGCCGCCGGCGCCGCGTACCGGTTGAAGGCCACCAGGTTGATGTTGGCGGCGTTGAGCATCAGCTCGACGCCCATGAGGATGGCCACCGCGTTGCGGCGGGTCAGCACCCCATACAGCCCCAGGCAAAACAGCAGGGTGCTCACCACCAGGTAGTGCGCCAAGCCCACCTGCATCAGCCGCCCACCTCCGCGCTCAGCTCTCCCGGCGGGCGATCACGATCGCCCCGATCAGGGACACCAGCAGCACCAGGCTGGTCACCTCGAAGACCAGCACGTAGTCGGTGAGGAAGGCGGTCCCCACCGCCGCCACCCCGTACGAGGGCGCCGCGCCCGGCTGCGTCCGCCAGGGCGTGCGCAGGGTGACGGCCAGGACCACGAACGCCAGCCACACCGCCGCCATCGCCCCCAGGGGCACCTGGTCGGTGATCTGCCGGGTGCGGACGCCCGTCCCCCCCTCGGTGAGCATGATGACGAACAGGATGAGCACGGTGATGGCGCCGGCGTAGATCAGGACCTGGATGCCCGCCACGAACTCGGCGTGCAGCAGAACGTACAGCCCCGTCACGCCCAGAAAGGTGGGCACCAGGGACAGGGCGGCCCGCACCAGGTGGCGGGAGGTGACCACCACCGCGGCCGGGATCAGCGTCACCATCGCCAGGATGATGAAGACCGCCAGTTCCCCCACCGCCGCCTCCGCCCTACCGGCCGGCCACGGTCAGCACCAACCCCGTCACCAGCAGGTTGGCCAGGCCCACCGGGATCAGCACCTTCCACGACAGCGCCAGCAGCTGGTCCAGCCGCAGCCGCGGGTACGTCCACCGCATCCACATCAGAAAGAACACCAGGGCGAACAGCTTGATGGCGAACCACGCCACCGACGGCAGGACCGGCGTCCGTCCCGCGCCCACCCCCCACGCCATCACCGCCGCCAGGGCCGCGCCCAACAGCGACAGGATCAGCAGGGGTCGCACCACCAGGTTGCGGGCCCGCCCGGTGGCCACGATCACCACCGCCACCGCCAGGGCCGCCAGGGCCACGCCGACCCACATCCACGGCTGCAGGCGCGGCTCGGCCCACCCGCCGAAAAACAGGACCGAGGCCAGCGCGGCCATGGCGAACATCTCCCCGTACTCGCCCAGCTGGAACAGGGCGAACCGCATCCCGGTGTACTCGGCGAAGTAGCCGGCGATCAGCTCCGACTCGGCCTCGGGCAG
Source organism: Armatimonadota bacterium (assembly GCA_037440005.1). GTDB lineage: Bacteria > Sysuimicrobiota > Sysuimicrobiia > Sysuimicrobiales > Kaftiobacteriaceae > Calidihabitans. The sequence goes on from JBBIUY010000024.1 coordinate 41,679, forward strand.
GTCGAAGGGCACCCGGTTGACCTCGGCGGTGGCCGCCGCCAGGAAGGTCAGGGCGGCCAACAGGCCCAGGGGAGCGCCCCACCAGCCCACCGGGTCGGGCAGGCGGACCAGGAACCACCCGCCCTGCCGCACCTGAGCCTCCACGATGCCCACCGTGGAGAGGGTGCCGGCCGCCAGGGCCACCCAGATGATGCCCAGGGCCAGGGGGATCTCGTAACTGACCATCTGGGAGGCCGACCGCAGGGCCCCCAGCAGGGCGTACTTGTTGTTGCTGGCCCACCCGCCCGAGAGGATGCCGAGCACGGTCAGGGAGGCCATGGCGGCGAAGTAGAGGACGCCGATGTTCAGGTCCCGCACCACCAGCACCCGGTCGCCCAGGGTGCCGAAGGGGATCACCACCCAGTCCAGCAGGGCCGCCACCGCCACCACCACGGGGGCCGCGTTGAAGATGAGGACGTCGGCGTGACGGGGCGTGATGTGTTCCTTCTGCAGGAGCTTGACGGTGTCGGCCACCGTCTGCAGCAGGCCCTGGGGACCCACGTGCTTGGGGCCCAGCCGCGCCTGGATCCAGCCGCTGATCTTGCGCTCCAGGTAGACCCCCAGCATGGCCCCCACCACGGCCAGGAAGGTGAAGACCGCCACCGTCAGGCCGACCGCCTTCAGCGCCTCGATCACCCACGCCATGGATCAGTCCTCCGGGCGGCGGACGGGCGCCGTCTGGCGGCGGGCGCGACTGCCGGGACGGGCGGGAGGGCATCCGCCCGGCCCCGCCCTAGACCCACTCCAGGGCTCCTTTGCGCCAGGCGTAGGCCAGGCCCACGATCAGGATGAGCAGGAACAGCAGCATCTCCACGAACGCCAGGGCGCCCAGCTGGCGGAACACCACCGCCCACGGATACAGGTAGATGACCTCCACGTCGAAGATGACGAACACCAGAGCGAACAGGTAGTAGCGGACGTTGAACTGGGCCCAGGCCTGGCCGAAGGGGACGACGCCCGACTCGTAGGTCAGGGTCTTCTGGGGGAGGTCCGCCCGCGGCGCCAGCAGCCACACCACCACCAGGGGTAGGGCGGCCATCACGGCCCCCGCCACCGCAAACACCGCCACGTACAGCCAGTCCACTAAGACCTTGGGCATCGTCGGACGACCCGCTGGACCCGCTCGGCCGCCGCGCGGGCGGCAGGCACACCGGCACTACTGATTCGCGCGCCCGACGGACGACCCCTGCCGCGCCCTGTCGGTTCTCCGTCAGCCGTGGGCCGTCGCCGTCTCGCCCGCCACGGATTCCAGCACGCGCATCAGCACCCGCGCCAGGCGTGCCGGGTCGTGGCGCAGCACGTCCTCCTCGCTGAGCAGGGCGTCCGCCACCGGCGTCACGCCCAGGGCGGCCACCCGGTCCAGATCGGGCTCCACCGGCGCGGCCCCCTCGGCTTCGTACCGGGCCAGCAGGGCCGGGGTGCGGGGGCGCTGGGTGTTCACCACCACGTGGGTGACCAGCCCGGGGCCGACCTGCTCGACCAGGGCGCGCACGTGGTCGCTGGCCGCGTAGCCGTCGGTCTCCCCGGGCTGGGTCATGACGTTGCACACGTACACCCGCACGGCCCGGCTGCGCCGGACGGCGTCGGCCACGCCCCGCACCAGCAGGTTGGGGATGACGCTGGTGTACAGGCTGCCCGGGCCCAGCACGATCAGGTCCGCCCCGGCCAGGGCCTCCAGGACCTCGGGCGCCGGAGCCACGTCCGTCGGCCGCAGGCCCACCCGGCGGATGCGCTTGCGGGCCCGGGTGATCTGCGACTCGCCCTCGACGGTGGTGCCGTCGGTGAACTCGGCCCACAGGACCACGTCCTGGACCGCCGACGGCAGTACCCGGCCGCGGATGTTGAGGACCTTGCTGGTCTCCCGGATGGCGGTCTCCAGGTCGCCGGTCACGCCGGCGAGGCTGGCGATGAACAGGTTGCCGAAGACATGGCCGTCCAGCGCCCCGCCCTGGAACCGGTACTCGAACAGGCGGGTCATCAGCGGCTCCGATTCGGCCAGGGCCACCAGGCAGTCCCGGATGTCGCCGGGGGGCAGGATGCCCAGTTCCCTCCGCAGGCGCCCCGAGCTGCCGCCGTCGTCGCACACGGTGACCACGGCGGTCAGGTTGTCGGTGTGCGCCTTCAGGCCCCGCAGCAGGGTGGACAGCCCCGTCCCCCCGCCGATGACCACCACGTGGGGCCCCCGGCGGCGCTGGCGCTGCCGGGCCAGGACGTCCACCAGGGGGCGGCCGCCGGCGGGCATCAGGGCGTCGGCCACCGACCGCACCGTCCCGCGCAACCCGGCGAACACCGCAGCCACGCCGCCGGCCAGCAGCAGGACGGACACGGCGGTGGCCGACAGGCGTCCCCCGGTGACCGCCAGCACCCCCACGGCCGCCCGGAAGACCAGGGACTCCAGCCAGCCCAGGGGCTGGACGTTGACGATGAGCATCGTCCCCGCCGACAGGGCGAGGATGCCGGCGGCCATCAGGGCCACGTAGCGCTTGACGCCCAGCCCCGGCGCCAGCCAGCGCAGCCAGCCCGGGGGCGCGGGGCGGCCCACGGCTACTCCTTGCCCACGTCCCGGTGGCGCACCGCCACCCGGTAGCCCCGCCCGCTCAGGTGCGCGGCCAGCTCATCGGCCAGGACCACCGACCGGTGCTTGCCCCCGGTGCAGCCCAGCGCCACGGTGAGGTGGGCTTTGCCCTCGGCCACGAACTGGGGCAGCAGGTAGTCCAGCAGGTCCCGCAGGCGGCGGAAGAACTCCTGGGTGGCCAAGGCGCCCAGGACGAACTCCCGCACCGCGGGGCTGTGGCCGGCCAGGGGACGCAGGGCCTCGTCGTAGTGGGGATTGGGCAAGAAGCGCACGTCCAGCACCATGTCGGCGTCCAGGGGGATGCCGTACTTGTACCCGAAGGACAGCACGGTGACCGACAGGGTGCCGGGCTGCACGCCCCGGAGGAAGGTCTGCACGATGGTGTCCCGCAGCTCCCGGACCGTCAGGGTGGAGGTGTCCAGGATCCAGTCGGCCCTCTCCTTGACGGCCTCCAGCCGCCGGCGCTCCTCGCGGATGCCCTCCAGCACGCCTCCGGCCTGCGCCAGGGGGTGCTTGCGGCGGGTCTCCTCGTAGCGGCGGACCAGGACGTCGTCCGAGGCGTCCAGGAACAGGATGCGCGCCGGCAGTCCGTAAGCGGCCAGCTGGTCGAGGGCGGAGAAGAAGTCGTTGAAGAACTCCCCCCCGCGCACGTCGATGGCCACGGCCACGTGGTGGATGCGATCCGACTGCAGGCACAGCTCGGCGAATTTGGGCAGCAGGGCCGGGGGCAGGTTGTCCACGCAGAAGTAGCCCAGGTCCTCGAACACCTTCATGGCGTTCGACTTCCCGGCGCCGGACAGCCCGGTGATGACCACAAACTGCACACCGCCCTCCGGCTGCACCCCCGGCCGGTGCAGGGCCGCAGGCTGCGCCATCGGACCTCCCTCCACCCGGGGCCGGCTCCGCGCGCCGGCCGCCCGCGGGGTCCAGTGTACCACGCGCCCCGTCCGTCCTGCCGGACCGCCCGACCGGGACCCCTTCTAGCG
>JBBIUY010000025.1:0-43893 GCA_037440005.1 Armatimonadota bacterium
CACCAGCAGCGCGGCGCCCACCACCACGGCCGCCCGGACCGGCCCCGGCAGAGGCCGGGTCACCACGGGAGCGATGAGGAGGGCCACCAGGTTCATGACCTTGATCAGGGGATTGAGGGCGGGACCGGCGGTGTCCTTCAGCGGGTCCCCGACCGTGTCGCCGATGACCGCCGCGCGGTGGACGTCGGTCCCCTTGCCCCCCAGATAGCCGTCCTCGATCTTCTTCTTGGCGTTGTCCCACGCCCCTCCGGTGTTGGCCATGAACACCGCCAGCAGCTGCGCCGTCAGGATCGCCCCCGCCAGGTACGCCCCCAGGGGGGCCGCCCCCAGGCCGAACCCCACCAGCACCGGGACGCCGATGGCCACCATCCCCGGTCCCAGCAGTTCCCGCTGGGCGGCCCGGGTGACGATGTCCACGCACCGGGAGTACTCGGGGCGGGCGCGCCCGTCCAGCAGCCCCGGGATCTCGCGGAACTGGCGGCGGACCTCCTCCACCACCAGGAACGCCGTCCGGCCCACGGCGCGGATTAGGAAGGCGGAGACCAAGAAGGGCACCGCCCCGCCGATGAGCAGGCCCACGAAGACCAGGGGCAGGTTGACCTGGATCCCCACCCGCTCCAGCACGGCGAGCGCCCGGGCTCCGGCGGCGGCCACCTCCCCGACCGTGACGAACAGCCGCGCCTCGTCCACGAAGGACCGGAACAGGGCGATGGCGGCCACCACGGCGGTGGCGATGGCGAACCCCTTGGTCAGCGCCTTGGTGGTGTTGCCCACCTGGTCCAGCCGGGCCACGATGCGCCCGGCCAGCGCCTCCTGCCGCCCCACCCCCGACATCTCGAAAATGCCGTTGGCGTTGTCCACGATGGGGCCGAAGGTGTCCATGGCCAGGATGAACCCGGTGGTGGTGAGCAGCCCCAGTCCGGCCAGGGCGATCCCGTAGGCCGCCAGGGCCACCGACCCGCCGAAGATCGCGTAGGAAGCCAGCAGGGTGGCCGCGATGGTGCCGATGGCCCACACGGTGCTCTCCAGACCCGTCCCCAGCCCGGTCAGGAGCAGGGTGGCCGCTCCGGTCCGGGACGCGTACGCGATCTCGGTCACCGGCCCGCGGTCGGGATGGGTGAACAGCTCGGTCAGCCACCCGATGAGCACCGCCAGCCCGATCCCGCTCAGGGTGGCCAGGAAGAACCGGAGGTCCGGGGCGCCGGTGGAGGGATCCCTCAGGTACAGGACGTTGACTAGGCCGAATCCCGCCACCGACAGGCCGGCGGCGGCCCAGAAGCCCCGGTTGATGGGCCGCATGGGGTCGCCCACCTCCTCCTCGCGGCCCCGCACGAGCCAGGTGCCCACCAGCGAGGCGAACACGCCCACCGCCCGCACCAGCAGCGGGAAGATGACCAGCTTGAGGGCCAGCATCCGGGCGGGCTCCGGGCCTCCCGCCCACGCCACGAACGCCGGGTCCAACACCGTCGCCGCCCCCAGGATGATGGCGGCCACCAGGGTCACCTCGTAGCTTTCGAACACGTCGGCGGCCATGCCCGCGCAGTCGCCGACGTTGTCACCCACGTTGTCGGCGATCACGGCGGCGTTGCGGGGGTCATCTTCCGGGATGCCCACCTCCACCTTGCCCACCAGGTCGGCGCCCACGTCGGCGGCCTTGGTGTAGATGCCGCCTCCCACCCGCATGAAGGCCGCCACCAGGGACCCGCCGAATCCGAACCCGACCAGCACCCGCATCGCCTCTTCCCGGAACAGCAGGAAGATCACCGTGGCGCCCAGCAGGCCCAGCCCGACGGTGAACATCCCCGAGATGGTCCCGGCCTGGAACGCGACCTGCAGGGCGTCCCGGTAGCTGCGGCGGGCGGTCTGGGCGACCCGCACGTTCCCCGCCACCGCCGACGTCATCCCCACGTACCCCGCCCCGTAGGACGCCAGACACCCCAGCAAAAACGCCGCCGCCACGCCCACCGCCAGCGCGGGACGCTCCGCGTAGATCGGACGGTACAGCAGGTACAACCCCGCGGTGAGGATCGCCACCACCGGCAGCATCGCCCGCAGCTGCCGGTGCAGGTAGGCCAGGGCGCCCTCCTGGATGGCCGCCGCCACCCCCACCATGGCCGCCGGACCGGGGTCCCGGGCCAGGACCCGGCGCCGCAGCACGAGCCCGTAGGCCAGGGCCACGGCGCCGGTCGCCAGGACGGCCCACAGCAGGACAAGCTCCGTCGTCCCGAAGACGGGAAGGACAACCCGGGATTCGCTCACAGCCGCTCCCTCCGGACCGGACAAAAGATCGGAAGGGATTATAGCAGATCCCGGCGGGCCGGAGCCGGTGGACGAGGCGGCAGATCTGACAGGGGATCGCGCCGGTCGCTGCGCTCAAGGACCTCCGGAGAGGTCGCGCTAGGTGGAATCCTTCTCGCGGCCCGCCGGCCCCGGCGGACGGTGGTCGTCGTCTTCCATCGCCCGGCGGAACTCCCGGACGGCGCGCCCCACGGCGCCCCCGACCTCAGCCAGCCGGTGGGGACCGAAGACCAGCAGGGCGACCACCAGGATGACAATCAGTTCCGGCCACCCGACGTTGGGCAGCACGGACACCACCTCCTTCGGCGTTCACAGTCCCCTGACCAAGTCGGCCAGCCAGGCGAGCAGGTGGTCCCACAGGCGGGGCGCGGCCGCCACTCCCGACCGGCCGGCGGCCGCCACCAGGGCGGAGGGGGAAATCTCTCCCACCGCGGTCAGCAGACGTCCGCCGTGGGCCCAGTGGACCAGGGTCCGCAGGCCCAGGGACTGCACCCACACGACCCCGCCGGCGGTCCGCACGGGACGGCTGTCCCGGGGCGGCCGAGCAATCCGCCCGGCCCGCTGGTACACCACCAGGGTGGCGACCCCATCGGAGTACACGGCCTGCAGCACCGGTCCCGACGCGTCGGACAGGTACGTCCCTACCAGGTAGAATCCGTCGGGCACCGACACGGCCAGAACAGGTCCGCCCAGCGCCCGCGCGGCATCCTCGGGAGTCACCGCACGCACGGCCGGTCCGGCGGTCAGGCGCAGATCGGCCGGAGGCCCGGCGCCTGCCCGCCATCCCCTCGGCCGGAGGTCAAAGGACACAAACGCGGTCAGCTCGCCCAGCAGACCCCCGGGGGCCAGACGCTCGGAGCGCAGGACCACGCCGGTCCGGTCGTCCACGACCATCCGGCGCTCCGGGCGGTCCCCGCGGACCGGCCGCAGGCGCACCTCGGTGGCGGGCCGGCCCAGCCAGGTCGCCGGGCGCGTCTCCGCCCGGTAGTTCTCGGCCAGCCAGGTGAGGTGTCCGTCGCCCAGCTCGTCGTCCGGCCCGACCGGCGCCGCCGTCCGGACGCCCGTGCGGCGCGCGGGGTCGTAGCGGACCTGCTCCCGCCCCTTCTGCAGGACCACCCACCCCAGCGGAGCCCCCACCGGACGGTACTCCAGGCGCGTCCACCCGTCCGGGTCGTGCTCCACCCGCACCAGGACCGTGCGGACCGCCCGTCCGGTCCACGTGGCGACGATCTGCTCGCCCGCATAGGCCACCTCCCGGGACGCCAGCACCGCCCGCTGCAGCGCCGGGGGCACCGCCGCCGCCTGGGGCGGAGCTGCCGCCACCGCCGCCACCAGCAGAGCCCACGCCGGCCGCACGGCGGCTCACCACCCCTGGGGAAAGGAGGGCCGGTGGACCTCGTCGGGCAGCATCCCCAGGTACGCCAGGGTGAGATCGGCCATGGGATGGGCGGCGGCGAACGCGGCATGCTGGTGGAAGTACCACGCGCCCGCGGACCGGTCGCTGTCGGGGGCGGGCGGGATCCGCACCTGAAAGAGCAGCCAACCTGCCACCGCCGCGGTCGCCGCGGCCACCAACCACGGGCGGCGCCGACCGCGGGAGGAGGAGAGGGCCTCCAGCCTGGCGAGAGTGCGCGGAAGCAACGAGGGAGGGGGGGCGCGATGGGGAACCGCACGCAGCAGGCTCCTCACCGCCTGGAGATCGTCCAGGATCCCCCGGCATTCCGCGCACTCCGCCAGGTGGGCGGCCACCGCGGCCGCCTCCTCCGGCGTCAGCGTGCCGTCCAGGTACCCGGAGAGGCGGTCGGAGAGGTGGCGCATCAGAGGTCGCCCCGCTTCATGGCGTCCACATAAGGCCGCAACCACTCCCGCAGCGCCAGCCGGGCGCGGTGCAGCCGCGACCGCACCGTCCCCACCGGGCAGCGCAGGATCGCGGCGGCCTCCTCGTAGGACAGGCCCTGCAGGTCCACCAGCGCCACCACGGCGCGAAACGGCGGCGGCAGCAGCTGCAAGGCCCGCAGCACCGGGCCGTCCAGCAGGCCGTCGGCAACCGCCGCGGGGTCCGCGCCGGCGCCGACCGCGTCCGCCGGCAGGTCGTCCAGGGAAAACACCCGCCGCCGGCGGTTCTTGCGCACGTGGTCCAGGTAGGAGTTGTGGATGATGCGAAACAACCAGCTGTCAAAGCGCGTGCCGGGCTGGAAGCGGGGAAACGCCCGCAGGGCCTCTTCGGCGGCCTGCTGGAGCAGGTCCTCGCTGTCCGAGCGGTCGCCGGTGAGGTAGTAGGCGAACCGAAAGGCGCGGTCCCAGCACGCGGCCAGCAGGTCCGCAAACTGCTCCCTGGACGTCTCCCGGCCCGCCGCCACGGAGTCGCCTGCGGTCAGCGGCGCCGCCAGCTCCACGCGCACATCCGACATGGCCCGCGAAGCGGGACGCCGTCCGGCGTCCCGCCTCCGTCCCACCCGGTCACTGCAGGATCGTCACGGTGGTCGCCTGGTAGGTGACCGTCTTCCCGCTGCGCACCACCGTTCCTGCCACCTCCACCGTCTCGCCGGCCCGGAGGTCCTTGGCCGACGCCGCCTTGCCCGCCCGGAGGAACTTCGTCTTGGCGGTCTCCCGGATGCGGATCCGGGCGTTGACCTTCAGGCCCCCCGCCGTCACCTTGAGCACCTGCACCTGCAGCCAGCCCGCCCCCACCTGCAGGACCTTCGCCTGGACGGTGAACGGGGCCGGCGCGGCCGCCTGCGACGGCGCCGGAGTTCCGGCCGACGCCGCGGCCGCCACCAGCGCCACCGCGGCGGCACCCAGAACGATGCTGCGGATCATGGGCATCCCTCCTCGTGTCCGCACTCCACCCATGACAGCGCCGCAGCCGCCGCGGCGGTTCCCCGTGTCCGCGCTGCGCCGGGGGCTCGCAGGGCGTCGGGTCGGGGGGAGAGTATAATGAGCGTGACCCCATGATCGCCGCGGCGGTCACCGACCTGGGATACCTCCTGCTGGGCCTGGCGGACAGTCCCGCCGCCCATGCCCTGGCGGGACGGTGGAGCCGGCGCCGCTACGCCCGCCTGGCGCCGGGCTACGAGGCGTACGTCGCCCGCCACCCGGCCTACGGAGACGCCCTGGAAGACGCCCTGTCGGCGGTGGACGCGCGTCCGCGCCGGATCCTGGACGCGGGCGCCGGCACCGGGTTTGCGGCGTCGATCCTGACACGCCGCTTTCCGTCCGCACACGTCGTCGCCTGCGACCTGTCGGTGCCCATGCTGGCCCACGCCCGCAGGCGAGTTCCCGGCGTCCCGGTGGTCTGCGCCGACGCCGGCCGTCTGCCCTTCAGGACCGGCGTGTTCGACCTGGTGGTGGTGCACAATGCGCCGCCGCATCCGGGGGAGCTGGCCCGGGTCCTCTCGAACGGGGGCTGGCTGGTGGCCGCCTTCAGCGCCGCGGGCACCCTTCCACGCTTCCTCCACGCCGCCGTGGTCCGGCGCCTGCGGCGCCGGGGGCTGGACCTGGTGCGCCAGCGGAGGGTCGGCTCGGGGTGGTCCGTCATCGCCCGCCGGGCCGGAGGGAGCTGATGCCGGCCTCGGTGGTCATCGCCGCCCTCAACGAGGAGCCCACCATCGCCGGCGTCGTCCGGGAGGCCCGCCGCGCCTCCTGCGTGGCGGAGGCGATCGTGGTGTCCGACGGGTCCACCGACGCCACCGCCCGGGCCGCCCGGCGGGCGGGCGCCGACGTGGTGGTGGAGCTCCCCCGCACCGTGGGCAAGGCAGGGGCGGTACTGGCGGGAGCCGCCCGGGCGCGCCACCCGGTCACCGTCCTGCTGGACGCCGACCTGCTGGGACTGCGCCCGGACCACGTGGACGCCCTGGCCGGCCCGGTGCTGGCCGGGGAGGCTGACATGGTGGTGGGCACCCTGGGCGGCGACAGGCTGCAGGCGGTGCTGCCCGGCCTGAGCGGCCAGCGGGCGCTCCCCACCCGGGTCCTGCTGACGCACCCGCACCTGCAGCGGGTGGGGTTCGGGCTGGAACGCTCCCTCAACGGGCTGGCGCGCCGGTGCCGGTGGCGGGTGAGGGAGGTGTGCCTGGACGGGCTGACCCACCGGCGCAAGGAAGACAAATACGGCCTGGTGCGGGGCTACCGGGCGAAGCTCCGGGCGGTGGAGGAGATCGCGCTGCCGTCTCCGGTGGCGCGCCGCGCGACCACGGCGCACCGGGTGGGCGTGGTGGCGGTGGTGGTGGCGATGGTGCACATCCTCTCGGGACTGTTCGCCGGCCCCACGTCGGCGGCGCACCTGGGCCAGGTGCCCGATCCCCGGCCTGACGACCGGATCCTGGTGGTGGCGGCCCACAACGACGACGAGACGCTGGCGGCGGGCGGGTACCTGGCCGCCGCGACCCGGGCGGGAGCCGCCGTCACCGTGGTGATCGTCACCAACGGCGACGGCAACCGGCTGTCGGCCGCCGTGCTGGGCCGCCGGCTGCGCCCGCGGCCGGGGGACTACGTGCGGGAGGGACGCCTCCGCCAGCGGGAGTCGCTGCTGGCCCTGCAGCACCTGGGTGTGCCCGCCTCCGCGGTGGCCTTTCTGGGCTTTCCCGACCGGGGCCTGGACCGACTGCTGACCGACCACTGGGACCGGAGCCGTCCGTACACGTCGCCGTTCACCGGAGCGTCGGCGTCGCCCTACGCCCACGCGTACCGCCCGGGAGCGCCGTATACGGGCGAGGACCTGCTGGACCTGCTGGTGGAGCTGACCGTGCGCGCCCGCCCCACGGTGGTCATCACCCACGCCCTGCTGGACGACCACCCCGACCACCAGGCGGTGCACACCTTCATGACCCTGGCCCTGGACCGCGCCGCCGCCGCGGGCCTGCCCCGGCCTCGCCGCTACGGGGTGCTCATCCACGCCCGCGACTTCCCGCGGCCGTTGCGGTACGCGCCCGCCCGCCCGCTGCTGCCTCCGCCGCGGCTGCGGGAGGCGGGGCGGTGGGCGTCGTACCCGCTGGCTTCGGACCTGCTGGCCGCCAAGCACCAGGCCCTGCAGGCCTACCGCAGCCAGTACGAGAGCCCCTACCTGCGGCTGCTGCTCGGCAGCTTCCAGCGGCGGAACGAACTGTTTCTGGAAGACTCCACGCCCGCCCGATGAACCGGCGGAATCCTGGTCTCCCGGGCGACCGCCGGGGACCCGCGCTGGTGGCATCCGCGGCGGTGCTGTGGGGCAGCCTGGGCATCGCGGGCCGGGTGGCCTTCCAGGCCGGCGTGCAGCCGCTGGAGGCGGCCTTCTACCGCGCGGCGATCGCCTTCGTGGTCCTGCTGGGGCTCACCGCCCGGACCCACCCGGGCGGGCTGCGCGTGCGGGCGGGAGACCTGCCGCTGTTCGCCGCCTACGGCCTGGTCAGTTTCGCCGCCTTCTTCTTCGTGTACCTGTACGCCATCCGGGAGACCTCGGTGGCGACGGCGGCCATCCTGCTGTACACCGCGCCGGCGTTCGTGGTCCTGCTGTCCGCGGCGCTGTTCCACGAACGTCTGACCGGGCGCACCCTGGCGGCGGTGGCCCTGGCGTTCGCCGGCTGCGTGCTGGTGGTGGGAGGGAGAGATCTCACGGCCCTGCGGGTGCCCCTGCCCGGAGCGCTGGCCGGCCTGGCGGCGGGGTTGACCTACGCGCTGTACAGCATCTTCGGCAAGATCGCCCTGTCCCGATACCCGCCGGCGCCCACCCTCACCTACGCCCTAGGGTTCGGCACCCTGGCGCTGGGGACGGCGGCGCTCGCCACCGGGCAGGTCGGCCTCGGCCACCCGCCCCGGGCCTGGGCGGCCCTGGCGTACCTGGCGGTGGGAGCGACGGCGGCCCCGCAGCTGCTGTACCTGGCCGGACTGCGGTCCCTGCACGCCGGCCGCGCCAGTTTGATCGCCACCGTGGAGCCGGTGGTGGCCGCCGCCCTGGGCCTGCTGATCCTCAAAGAGCCCCTGCAGCCATCTCAGGTGGCCGGCGGACTGCTGGTCCTCAGCGCGGTGTGGCTGTCGCGGCCGAGGCGCCCGGCAGGCGGCGGAGGCTAGCGGCCAGCGCCGCCGTGCCCGCCGACAGCAGCGCGGCGCTGGCCACGAACGGGGCCCGGTGGCCGGCGACGTCCCACAGCAGACCGCCCAGCAACGGTCCCAGCACCAGCCCCAACCCTTCGGCCGTCTGGGACGCGCCCATGGCCAGGCCCACCCGGCCGGCCGGCGCCAGCTGGCTGACCAGCGCGTGGTAGGCGGGAGTGGCGACGGTGTACCCCACCCCGATCAGCACGGCGGCGGCCGCCAGGACCGCCAGGGAAGGAGGCAGCGTCAGCAGCCACAGTCCCGCCGCGCCGATCCCCATGCCCCACAGGACCGCGCGGCGCTTGCCCCACCGGTCGGCCAGCCGCCCCGCGGGCACAGATGCCGCGGCCACCGACAGCACCAGCAGCAAGAACAGCGTGCCGATGGCGTGCTCGGACAGACCCACGGCACGGCGGGCGTAGATGGCCAAAATCGGCGCCAGCAGCCCGGCGCTGAACATCTGCACGAACGCCGCCCCCAGCAGCGCCACCAGCAGGGGCGACAGGCGCGCGCCGCTCACCACCTCGGCCAGCCGCGGGGCGGGCGCCATGCCGTGGTAGCCCACCACCGACGTGGCCGGAGGTCCGTCCGGCTGGGATCCGTCCCCGTCCAGTGCCACCAGGGCCAGCAGCGCCGCCGCCGCCAGCAGAGCGCTGGCCAGGTAGAATCCCCACCGGTACGAGCCCGCCAGGCCGGCGACGAACAGTCCCAGGGCGGGCCCGCAGGCCAGCCCGGCCAGAAACCCCATGTTCACCGCGCCCATGGCCGCGGCGCGCTGCCGGGGAGGCGTGACGTCGGCCACGATGGCGGTGGCGGCCGGCCACACCGCGGACGACCCGATGCCGTCCACCAGCCGCAGGGGCACAAACCACAGGGGCCGGCGCAGGACCGCCATCAGCAGCGGTGCGGTGCTGCCCAGCAGCAGCCCCGCCACGATCAGCGGGCGGCGGCCCAGGCGGTCGGCCACCGACCCCCAGGCGGTCTTGAAGACGGTCTCCACCAGGGCGAAGGCGGCCACCACCGCCCCCACCAGCCGCACGCTGGCCCCCAGCCGTTCGGTCAGGTGCAGGGGCAGCAGGGGGACCACCGTGGCGAAGCCCAGCTCGGTGAGGGCCACCACCAGCGTCACCCGGAGGACGGTGCCCCGCGCCCTGTCCGGCGAGGACATCACCGCCGTCCGGCCGTCGCCCGGGCCGCCGCCGCTTCGTGGGCGGCGGCTTCCAGCCCGTCGTCCAGGGGAGCCAGGGCCACCTCCCCGTGCCGCACTCGCAGCGCCGCCCGGAGCAGGTGGTCGGCGAACGCCGGGTTCTTGGGCAGCAACGGTCCGTGGAGGTAGGTGCCGTATACGTGGCCGCGCACCGCGCCCTCGGTGCCGTCCTCGCCGTTGTTGCCGTAGCCGGCCACCACCCGCCCCAGCGGCGCGGCGCCCGGGCCCAGGTAGGTGCGGCCCCCGTGATTCTCAAACCCCACGAGGGTCATCCCTCCCGCCAGCGGGCTGCGGACGACCACGTTGCCGATGAGCCGCCGGGCCCGGGGGCCCGGGTGCACGGTGACCACGTCCAGCAGGCCCAGCCCCGGCAGGTCCTCGCCGACGGCCGGGCGGTAGTAGTGGCCCAGCAGCTGGTACCCCCCGCACACGGCCAGGACCACCGCGCCCCGCCCGGCGGCGTCGCGCAGGGCGTCGGCCTTGCGGGCCACCAAGTCGGCGGCCGCCAGGCGCTGCTGGCGGTCCTCGCCGCCGCCGATGAAGTACAGGTCGTGGCGCCCGGGGGGCAGCATGTCGCCGATGCCGACCGGATCCACCACAACCTCGATGCCCCGCCACCGCGCGCGGGCCGCCAGGGTCAGGAGGTTACCCCGGTCGCCGTACAGGTTGAGCAGGTCCGGATAGAGGTGGCAGATCCGCAAGTCCATGCCGGGACCACTATAGCAGCCGGCTAGTCCTCCCAGAACCCCCGCACCAGCCCCCGCCGGCGCAGGATCGCCCGCAGGCCCAGCAGGGCGGTGTAGGTGGGGAGCACGTACACGCAGCCGTCCGCAGCCGCCTGAACCGCCGCCTCCCACGCCGCCTCCAGGTCGGGCTGCACCACCAGGTGCATCTGGGGAATGCCGGCGTACTTGAGGCGCAGCGCCATGTCGTACGCGCGCAACCCGCTGACCACCACCAGGCCCACCCGGCCGGCCAGCATCTCCGCGTCCACGTCCCACAGCCAGGAGACGTCCCGCCCGTCGGCGGTGAGGTCGTTGATGGCCACCAGCAGGACCGGCTCCCGCCCGCCGACGGAGCGCGGGTGGAGGACCGTCCGCAGCACCTCGTTGAAGCCGGCGGGGTTCTTCGCCAGCAGCAGGACGGCCTCCCGACCGTCCACCCGCACCCGCTCGGCGCGGCCGAACGCCGGCCGGAACTCCTCCACGGCCCGGGCGATCACGTCCACCGGCACCTCCAGCCGCAGGCACGCCGCCGCCGCGGCCAGGACGTTGTGCACGTTGTACAGGCCCGGCAGAACCGTCCGCACCCGCCGGTCCCCCTCCGGCGTGGACAGGGTGAACGCGGTCCCCTCCAGGCCCCGCAGCTCCACGTCGCGGGCCGCCACCACCGGCGCCGGCCGCTCGATCCCGCACCGGGGGCAGCGGTACTGGCCCATGTGGCCGAAGTACACCACCTCGTACCGGTAGGGCCGGCCGCAGCGGTAGCAGTAGCGGGCGTCGGCCGCGTGCTCCAGGACCGCGGTCCCGCAGGAGACATCGGCGATCCCGAAGGGTATCTGCAGCCCGCGGACCTCCCGCCCCACGTCGGCCACCAGAGGGTCGTCGGCGTTGTAGACCACCGCCGCGCCCCCGGCCTGCTCCGCCAGGGCCTCCCGCCACCGGGACGAGAGCAGGTCGATCTCGCCGTAGCGGTCCAGCTGGTCCCGGAACAGGTTGAGGAGGACGGCCACCCGGGGGCGCAGGGAGGTCTGCAGGGCCGGCAGGGTCGCCTCGTCCACCTCGAAGACGCCCGCCCGGTCCTCCGGCCGGTCCCCTGGGGCCACCCGCTCCACCAGGGCGGCGGCCACTCCCGCGGCCAGGTTGGCGCCGGCGCGGTTGTGGACCACCGCGATCCCCGCACGGGCGAGGATGTGGCCGACCAGCCGCGCCGTGGTGGTCTTGCCGTTGGTGCCGGTGACCACCACGCACCCGCGGCCCAGGCGCGCGGCCAGGCGGGAGACCACCTCCGGGTGCAGGACGCGGGCCACGCGCCCCGGCACGGTGGTCCCGCCCCCCAGGCGCAGCCACCGGCTGAGGGACGCGGCGAGCCTCCCCGCGGCCACCGCCGCCGCCAGGCGGACGCCATCCCACCCCACGGGAGGTTCATTCCCCGCGCCCCCGAAGGATGCCTTGTGACACGACTGTGCGGATCCCGGGGTAGAGTCTCCGCGGGAGGCTAGAGGAGGAACGGGGCGGGCATAGGGTTAATACAGCCTCACCCGGCGGCGCCGCCGCGGCTTTTGACGCTGTCGGGGCGAGGGGGTATAATGAAGGCCGCGACGAGGGAGGCTGTGCTGTGGTCCTGATGAAGGTGCGCGGTGTCGCCCTCGACCAGCAGATGAACCCCGTGGTGCTGCTGGTCGACCAGGCGGAGACCATGGCGCTGCCCATCTGGATCGGGCAGGCCGAAGCCACGGCGATCGCCATGGAACTGCAGGGCGTCAAACCCCCGCGTCCGATGACCCACGATTTGCTGCGCTCCATCCTCCGGGCTCTGTCGGCCATCGTGACCCGGGTGGTGGTCACCGAGGTCCGGGACAGCACCTACTTCGCCGAGATCCACCTGGCGGCCAACGGCACGCCGGTGGTGGTGGACTCGCGGCCCAGCGACGCCATCGCCCTGGCCCTGCGGGCGGAGGCGCCCATCTTCGTCACCCCCCAGGTGGCCGAGCAGGCCATCGCCCTGAAGAAGCCGCTGGACCAGGAGATGGAAGAGTTCCGCAAGTTCCTCGAGAAGGTCAAGCCCTCCGACTTCAAGGGAACCGTGCACTGACCGGGCAACCGGCCCGCCGGCCCGGGCGCCGGGGCGCAGGGAGAGGCCGGCGCCGCGGCCGAATTCCCCCGGCGTGGAGTTCGTCGGCAAGACCGCCCTCGTCACCGGCGGCAGCCGCGGCATCGGCCGCGCCATCGCCGCCGCCCTCGCCCGGGAGGGGGCGGCGGTGGCGGTGGGGTATCTGCGGCACGCCGCCGAGGCCGACGCCGTGGCTGAGGCCCTGCGCCGGTCGGGGCGGCGGGCCCTGGCCGTGCGCGCCGACGTCTCCCGCCCCGAGGAGGCGGCGGCGCTGGTGGCCGCCGTCCTGGACCGGTGGGGGCGGCTGGACGTCCTGGTGAACAACGCCGGGATCACCATCCGCGCCCCCCTGGACCAGGTCACCCCCGCCGACTGGGACGCGGTGCTGGCCACCAACCTCACCGGCGCGTTTCTGTGCAGCCAGGCGGCCGCCCCGGCCCTGCGGGAGTCCGAGGGCGCCATCGTCAACGTGGCGAGCATCCGGGGGCTGGTGGGCGGCAGCGCCCCCGCCTACGCCGCCAGCAAGGGGGGACTGATCGCCCTCACCAAGACCCTGGCCCGGGCGCTGGCCCCCCGGGTGCGGGTCAACGCGGTCGCCCCCGGGTACACCGAGACCGCCCTGCACGCGGGCCTCAGCGTGGAGGAACGCGAGAGGATTGTCCGCCGGATCCCGGTGGGCCGGTTCGCCGAGCCCGAGGAGGTGGCCCGGGCGGTCCTGTTCCTGGCCTCTCCCCGGGCCAGCTACATCACCGGGCAGACCCTGGTGGTGGACGGCGGGCTGACCATGTGGTGACTGTCCTCTGACTGCGTTGAAGGTTGAAGGTTGGAGGTTGAAGGTTGGAGCCCCCTCACCCTGGCCCTCTCCCCCTGCCGGGGGAGAGGGGACCTCTTGGGGGTGTCGCGCTGACTGCGCTGGAGAAGGTTGGAGCCCCCTCACCCTGGCCCTCTCCCCCTGCCGGGGGAGAGGGGACCTCTTGGGGGTGTCGCGCTGAGTGCGTTGAAGGTTGAAGGGAGATACCGCGGTCGCGCGGTCGGGCGGTCGCGTTTCCGCGTCTCCGTCCGCTCACACCGTGCTGAGCCCCCGCCGGTCGTAGGTGTAGACCTTGCCCGCCGTCCGCAGCTTCACCGGGTTGCGCCACAGGCCGTAGACGGCGCGCAGGAACAGCCCAACCCGCTTGGGGTCCAGCCGCCGGTCCTCCTCGGGGTGGACCAGGACCAGCTCCCGGGGGGTGGAGGCGGGGTCCACCTCGATGTGGGGTTCCCCCTTGTACAGCTTCTGGGCGATGAGCATGTCTTTGACCTGCTGCAGGTCGTAACTCTTCTGGCGGTCCTTGGGGTCGTAGACGAACAGGTCCAGCCGGCGCACCAGATCCTCGGTGAGGATCTCATCGATGAACCGGATGTCCTCGTAGTAGGTGCGGATCTGCAGGGCCGCCTCGAACCCCCGCTCCTGCTTGACCCGCCGGAACAGGGCGTAGCCGATGGTGTAGGGCGCGGGGCGATTGGACAGCTGGACGCTCAGGGTGGCCCACGCCGGGGTGTCCAGGATGTCCCGCAGCAGCTCGGCTTCCACGAAGGTGGCCCACCCCTCGTTGATGATGTGGGTCCGCTGGATGAGGTCGAAGTACTCGGACTCCTCCCGGATCATCTGCAGGGTGTGGCGCTCCCAGGGCTCCAAGGGCGCCTTCTCCTCCAGGTAGTAGATCAGCCGCTTGCGCCGCTCGGCGGGGTTGCGCTCGAAGGCGTTCACGGTGTTGGCCACGGTCAGCAGGGCGTCCAGCAGCCCCTCCACCCGGTCCCGGCCGTACTGCTCCTCGTACTTGCGGATCTGCCGGGCGTGGCGCTCCGCCTCGTTGAGCATGTTCTTGTTGGACTTGGCGAACCAGTGGTTGTTCCGGAAGAAGTCCACGTGGCCGAAGACGTGGGCGATGACCAGCACGTTCTGCAGGTACGTGTTGGCGCGCCGCAGGAAGGCGTAGGACGGACGGGTGTTCAGGACCAGCTCCAGGATGCTGAACAGTTCCTTGTTCTGCTGCACCACCAGCTCCTTGTAGGCGCCGCCCCAGTACCAGTGGATGAACCGGTTGGGCAGGCCCATGCTGGCCACCTCCGCGATCTCGTCGCTGTCGGTGAGGCGGAAGTAGACCGGGTCGAAGGACAGGCCCCGCCGGCGGGCTAGGGTCTCGATGCGCTCGATGATGTCCCGGTAGGCGTCCACGGCTGGCCTCCGGTCCGGTCCCGCCGCAGGCAGGTCAGAAACTGCCCCAGGGTGGCGCGGATGGCGTCGGCGTCGGTCAGGTTGGCGAACACCACCCGGGGCAGGCGGCGGGCCGCCTCCTGGACGTACTCGGAGAACCCGCCCACCCCCCGCCCGCCGGGGTTCACGTGGCCGTAGCACACCAGGTCGAAGCGGCCCAGGGCCTCCTCGAACCGGCGCTTGGCCAGGTCGAAGTCTCCGCTGCTGGTCTCCCCGTCGGTGAACAGGAACAGGAACCGGTCGTGCTCGGTCACGCCCTGCAGGAGCTCCATGGCCTTCTCGAACCCGGCGGAGATGTGGGTGCCGCCGCTGCTCTCCACGCAGAAGAACTCGTCCCGGGTCTTCTCCTCGGCCACGTCCTGGAACACCACGTACCGGCGCAGGTTGGTCGGGTAGCGGCGCTCCAGGTAGTACCACAGGACGAAGATGGTCTTGCGCACCAGGGCCAGGTACTCGCCGCGCATGGACCCCGAGATGTCCAGCACGTACACCTCCACCGACCGGTGGTTCTCGTAGGCGGAGGGGTCCTCGACGAAGTACCACCCGTCCTGGGCCAGCTCCACGTCGTACTCGGCCCGGCCGCGCTCCCGGATGGCGCGCAGCAGCGCGTGGAGCATGGTCTCCTCCAGGTTCAGGTCCGGCCGCAGGCCGATCCGGTCCAGGTCGTCCAGCTCGGGCAGGGCGTCGGTCCGCACCTCGCCCGAGCGGGACGGCTCGTGGAACACCGGCAGCTGGATCTCCTCCAGCAGCACCTCCTGGGCCAGGCGGACGAACTCGTCGAAGTCCAGCTCCACCCGCACCTCGCGGCCGTGGTGGTCGCCGCCCAGCAGCCCGCCCAGGACCTGGATCTCGTCGTCGCCTGCCGGACCGCCCCCGGCGGCCCCGCCCCGCCCGCCCTGCCCGCCCCCCCGGGCCAGGACCGGGGAGTCCTCGCCGTACTTGAGCCGGGGCAGGTCCAGGGTGGTGATGGGCGTCTTGACCTTGCCGTCCACGATGAGCTCTTTCTGCTGGATGAGCTCGTGGAGGTGCTGCTTGAGGTACTCCCGCAGCAGCTGGTCGTGCTTGTACTGGGCGATGCGCCCCCGGTGAATCCTCACCGCCGGCCGCCCCCTCAGACGCTGCGCCCGATCACCTTGAACAGCGACCGGGCGCACACGTCGCAGTAGCCGTACTGGGCCACGGCGCTGCGGTACAGCAGGCCCAGCAGCTCCTGCCCGGTGTGGTCCAGCTCCTCGCTCTTCTCGTACAGCCGCAGCAGGTTCTTGATCTTGTTGAAGACGATCTCGTTGATGACCGGCCGCAGGTGCTCGTTGTCCTTGTAGCTCATGCGCGCCAGTTCGTCCTTGCGCTCCAGCAGCACGTTCTCGAAGGCCACCCGCCCCTGGCGGCTGATCTGCCGCTTGGCCACCATGATCCCCTCCACCTCCTCCACCAGCTCCTTCTCGGTGGGGGACAGGGGCTCGCCGGCCACGTTGCGGGACGCGGCCTCCAGGTAGTTCAGGTACAGGTTCTGACCGTAGTCGTAGAAGTGGGTGGGAACGATCTCCTCGACGATGAGGTCCACCTTGCGGTTGATGAACTCCACCTTGGTCTCCTCGAACTGCTTGAGCAGCTCCTTGAGGTTGAGGTCCTTCATGGACTGGTGCTCAAAGGTCCGCTCGATGGCCGCGGCGATGGTGTCCAGGTCGATGCACCGCCCGGCTAGGGTGTAGGCGTAGGAGAAGGCGTCCTCGAAAAACCGCGGGGACAGGCCCCGCAGCCCCTGGGAGTCCTCCCGGGTCTTGAGGGCGTAGCGGGCGGCCAGTTCGTAGACGTCTTCGGGGACGTGCTTCTCCTCCCCCCGGATGCGGTTCGCCCGCTCGATGAGGGTCTTGTAGATCTTCTTCTCGCCCTCCAGGTCCACGTTGTAGGGGAAGTCGATCTTGTGGATGCGCCCCCGCAGGGGCTCCATGATGTCCTCGGAGAGGAACACCAGGTACTCGGGGTAGTTGCTGTGCCCGATGACCACCTCGTCCACGTGGACCGTGGGGAAGTTGGCCAGGTCGATGCGCTTGGACTGGATCAGCTCCAGGAGCAGGGACAGCAGCTGGCGGCGGCTCTTGAACACCTCCGTCCAGTCCAGGATCCCCCGGTTGGCCCAGATGATCTTGCCCTCGAAGTCGTAGGCCTCGGGGTCGTAGGTGGAGCCCCGCTCCTTGAGCATGGCGAAGTTGATGTTGCCCACGAAGTTGGTGATGTCTTCCCGGCGCAGGTCGGTGGGGGTGTGCTTGGCCACTCCGATCTTGTCCCGGGCGGAGATGTAGATGCGCTCCACCGGCACCCGCTTCCACCCACCGTGGCGGGCGATGAGCCGGTCGCACACCGGGCAGGGCACCGCCTCCTCGTGCCAGGCGACGTGGTAGTCCTCCCGGACCTCCGGCGGCACCAGGTCGAAGGGGTGCTGGTGGAACGGGCACCCGGCCACGGCGTACAGGGCCCCGTCGGCGGTGCGGGAGTACTCCTCCAGCTTGCGCTTGAGGCGGTCCACCGTCATGGACTTGCCCGACCCCTGGGGGCCCACCAGCAGGAGCAGGCGGCGCTCCATGGACAGGGAGTGGGCCCGGAAGTAGGCCACGATGGCGTCCAGCTGCTTCTCCATGCCGTAGATGCCCTCGAAGACCCGGTCCCGGCCGTAGTACTCGATCATGTCGGAGATGTAGTGGTGGGTGGTGCGCCGCAGCCTCCGGTCATGGCGCGCCTCCTGCAGGTACTCGTACACGGTGTTCATCTCGCCTCACGCTCCGGAACCGGCGGTCCTGTCGGGCGCCGGTGCCTGTGTGCATGCCCGCCCCGCGGCGTCCCCAGTCGTCCGCCGGCGGCGGGGAGGCCGGAAAACGCGCAGACCCAGCGAGGTGCCGCTGGGTCTGTCCTCATGCCTGCCTCCACCGCGTCTTCGGGCGGCGCCATGGCGGGCCGCGTGCGCTCCTGGGTGGGTGCGGCGACGGTAACGGTGCGTCCGCGCGTCACAGGACGGCCCGGAGGAGCCTGCGCTCCTCCGCCGCGGCCGTGGCACCCGTCCGACTGATTTAGTGGTGAGTATACCGGCCCGCCCCCGGCGTGTCAAACACCGGCGGACGCCCTCCGGGCCGGGGAGGTGGCCGACGAGCGCCCGCGGGCGACCCCGGGGGACAGTTCGGGCATCACGGAGACGGCCCGGGCCTGCTCGCGGCTCACCCGGGCCGGGGTGCGGCCGACCCGCACCTCCACCGACCCGTCGGCCTCCACCTTCTCCACCCGCACCGCCACCCCGGGCAGCAGCCCCTGCTGCGTCAGCGACCGCAGCACCGCGGGGTCGCCGTCGCTGACGCGCGCCACCACGCCCCGCTGACCCGCGGCCAGGTCGGCCAGCAGGGGGTGGCGTTCGTCGCGCAGCGCGCCCTCGCGGGTGGGGATCGGGTCGCCGTGGGGGTCGTGGGTGGGGTCGCCCAGCGAGCGCGCGATGTGTTCTTCCAGGTCCTCGGAGATCACGTGCTCCAGCCGCTCCGCCTCCGCATCCACCCGGTCCAGCGCCACGCCCAGCCGGGCCAGCAACAGCTCCAGCAGCCGGTGGTGGCGGATCACCTCCAGGGCCACCCGCTCGCCCGCGGGGGTGAGGCGCACGCCCCGGTAGGGGGTGTGCTCCACCAGCCCCAGGCGCGCCAACTTCTTGACCATGCTGGTGGCCGACGCCGGCGCCACCTGCAGCCGGCGGGCGAGGTCGCAGGTGGTCACCCCGCCGTCCCGGCGCAGCTTGTAGATGGCCTTGAGGTAGTCCTGCACCGCCTGGGTGAGCATGGCCACGCTAGGCCGCCACCAGCAGCCCGGTCAGGTACATCAGGAGCAGCCCGGCGACGAATCCGGCCACCCGGTGGCCGGCGGCCGCGCGCTCCGCACCCATCAACCGGACGATCTCGTACACCACCTGAAAGATGGCCCCGGCGCCCACCGCCAGGAACAGGGTGGCCAGGATGGGCGAGTAGCTGAGGCCGCCCACCCACGCCCCGGCGATGGTGGGCACCCCCGCCAGGGCGCCCAGGCCCGCCAGGGTCCAGACGGACAGGGGATCGCGCGACACCGGCGCCACGATGGCCAGCCCCTCGGTGGTGTTGTGGACGGTGAAGCCCACAATCAGGAACGTCCCCAGGGCGACCTTGCCGGCGCTGTAGGCCGCGCCGATGGCCAGCCCTTCCCCCAGGTTGTGCAGGCCGATCCCCAGGGCGACGAAAGTAGCCAGGGCCAGCCGTCGGGACGCCCCCTCCCCCCCGGCCCGCCGGCTCACCGCCGCCAGGAGCAGGAAAGTGCCCGCCGCCCCCACCAGGACCAGCCCGGTCCCCTGGTAGGCGGCGGGCACGGCCGCCGCCAGGTCCAGGGCTTCGCGGACGGCGTCCGCGCCCAAAAACAGCAGCAGCCCGGCGGTCAGGCTCAGAAAGAACGCCAGCCAGCGGTCCGCCAGCTCCCGCAGAAACGGCAGCCACAGCAGCCCCAGGGCCACCGGGATCACGCCCACGTAGGCCCCCAGCAGGGTGAAGGTGGTCAGGTAGCGGGCGTCGGCCGTGGGGGTGGCGGTGGCGACCTCGATGGTGTGCTCAAACGCCACGCCGGTGGAGGTCAGCACCCGCACGTGGTGGGTCTCGCCCTGCACCCACGGGTAGGCCAGGGTGATGACGGCGCGCCCCAGGCGCGGGACGGTGGCGCCGGGAGAGATGTCAAACTGCCAGTAGGCCTCGTCCACCAGGACCTGGCTGACGGTGACCGGCTGGGGGCCGCCGTTGACCAGGTGGACCACGATGGTCCCCGGCCGCAGGACCACCCGCTCGATGGTGAGTTCTTCCACCGGCGGCACGGCCGCCTGAAAGACTCCCCGCACCCCCACCCGCAGGAACGCCGCCACCAGGGCGGCCAGCAGGGCCAGGGGCAGGACGCCCCACGCCCACCGGCGCAGCGCCCCCCCGCCGGCGACCTGCCCCGCGGCGACGGACTCAGACCTCACCGTCGGTCGCCTCGAACATCCCCATCCACCCCAGCTCGGTGAACTCGCTCTGGTGGGCGTGGAACATGTACCGGCCCGGGTAAGGGAAGCGCACCTCCAGGATGGCCCGCTCGGCCTGGCAGAGCATGATGGTGTCGGTGTACTCGGTGGTGGTCAGCGACGTGCCGGTCCGGTACACGTGGAAGAAGTTGCCGTGGATGTGGATGGAGTTGATCGGGTCGAACTCGGTCATGTTGACCAGGTAGATCCGGACCAGCTCCCCGCGGCGGACGCGGATGGGGTGGCGGGCGTAGTAGAAGGCCACCGTGTTGACGGCGTAGACCTCGTTCTCCCCGTCGAAGTTGGTGTCAAAGGCGTTCATCACCATGACCAGCTCCCGGGCGGGGGGCCGCCCCTGGCGGGGGTCCACGATGAAGACGCCGTACAGGCCCTTGTGGATGTGGCGCTTGAGCGGCAGGGCGTGGCAGTGGTACAGGTGCAGCCCGAAGGGGACGGCGTCGAACTCGTAGGTGAAGGTGCCCCCGGGCCGGATCTCCCCCGGCCCCACCCCCGGCACCCCGTCCATCTCCGCCCGGTGGATGCCGTGAAAGTGCAGGGTGTGGGGGTGCGTGCCGGCGTTGATAAAGTGCACCCGCACCCGGTCCCCCTCGGTGGCCCGCAGGGTGGGACCGGGCACCGTCCCGTTGAACGTCCACGCGGGGAACAGCAGGCCCGGGGCGATCTCGATCTCCCGGTCGTAGGCGACGATCTTGAACTCCCGCAGGGTGCGCCCGTCGGGCAGGCGGCGCGCGACCCCCCGGTCCCAGGTGGTGAGGAACGCCAGGGGGTCAAAGCCCACCTTCCGCAGGTCCACCTCCCCCACCGTCAGGTTGGCGCCGTGGGCCGGGCTGGCGGCGTGGCCCGACCGGTGCGCTCCCCCCGGCGCCGTCCCCGCCGACGCCGACCGCAACACCGGGGCCACCGCGGCCACCGCCATCCCTCCCAGGGCTCCCAGGCCCGCCCGCAGCAGCTCCCGCCGCCCGGGGTCGGGCCCCTCCGGAGGGCGAGGGCGGTCCTTCCGGCGCCCCATCCTGTCCAGCACGGCCCGGAGTCTCATCCGGTGGCTCCCGCAGGGGTTTTTAGACACACCTAAATTAGGTTACCCTAAATCATACCCCTAAACGGCGGCGTGTCAAGGTCCGGCACCACGGGGAGCGGTCTCAGGCGGCGCAGCGCGAGCAGGACAGCCCGCAGGGCTCCACGTGGATGGTGATGTCGGTGCCCGGCAGCACCTGGCGGATGTGCTCTTCCAGGTGGTCGCACAGGGCGTGGGCCTGTCCCACGGACAGGTCCCGGTGCAGGACCAGGTGCAGGTCGATGAAGCGGTCGGTGCCCACCCGGCGGGCCCGCAGGGCGTGGTAGTCCACGATCTCCTCCCGGTGGGCGTCCAGCACCCCACGGATGGCGTCCTCCTCGTCGGGGGGCAGGCTGCTGTCCATCAGCCCGCCCACCGACTGCCGGGCCACCTGCACGCCCATGCGCAGCACGTGCAGCCCCACCGCGCCGCCCACCACCGGGTCCAGCCACTGGCGTCCGGTGAGCCAGACCAGCCCCAGCCCCGCAAACACCGCCAGGGACGTGAGCACGTCGGCCTGCAGGTGGAGGGCGCCGGCCCGAAGCGCCATCGACCCCGCGGCGCGGGAGATGCGCAGCAGGAAGCGGGCCACCAGGTAGTTGGCCGCCGTGGCCACCGCCAGCACGCCGGCACCCACCCCCAGCCACTGGAGGGGCACCGGGTGGAGCAGGCGGCGGACGGCGGTCGCGACGATCCACGCCCCCGCCGCGGTGATCAGCACCCCTTCGGTGGCGCTGCTGATGTACTCCGCCTTCCCGTGGCCGTACTGGTGGCCGGCGTCGGGCGGCCGCGCGGCTACCACCAGGCTGACCAGGGCCACGTTGGCCGCCACCACGTTCACCACCGACTCGGCCGCATCGGAGAGGACGGCCACGGACCCGGTGATCCAGTAGGCGGCGAACTTGAAGGCCAGGATGCCCACGCCGGCCGCCACCGCCACCATCGCGGCCCGCACCTGGGGGACCTGCAGCACCTCCCGGCCAGACGACCCCGCCATCGGGTCGAGTCTACCACAGGAGCTGCCGGGCGCCAGGAACGCGGCGGGCCGGCTGCGAACTCATCGGGTGGCGGGCTGCCCGTGCGACGCCTGATCGGTGCCCTTCTGATCCTCCTGCTGGTCGCCCTGGCGGCGGCCGCCGCCGGCGGCGTGTACACGGTCCGCCGGGCCTTCCCCCAGACGAGCGGCACCGTGATGGTCCCCGGCCTGCGGGCGCCGGTGGAGGTGGTGCGGGACCGCTGGGGCGTCCCCCACATCGCCGCCCAGAATGCCCCCGACCTGTTCTTCGCCCAGGGCTACGTACACGCCCAGGACCGCCTGTGGCAGATGGAGCTGCACCGCCGCACCGCCTCGGGGCGCCTGTCGGAACTGTTCGGAGAGGTCACCCTGGACACCGACCGGTTCCTGCGGACGGTGGGGCTGCGGCGGGCGGCCCAGGAGGAGCTGGCCATCCAGGACCCCGAGACGACCGCCGCTCTGGAGGCCTACGCCCGCGGGGTCAACGCCTTCCTGGACAGCCACCGGGGCCGGCTGCCGGTGGAGTTCGTCCTGCTGCGGACCGCTCCCGAACCGTGGACTCCGGTGGACAGCCTGGCCTTCGCCAAGCTGATGGCCTGGGTGCTGGGAGGCAACTGGAAGGCCGAACTGCTGCGCGCCCACCTGATCGCCCGCTTCGGCGAGGAGGGAGCCCGGACGCTGATGCCGCCCTATCGGGCCGACATGCCCCTCATCGTCCCGTCCGAGGCCGTCGGGGCCTACCGGGCGCTGGACCCTGCCGCCGTGGCGCGGCTGCTGGACGCGGCGGCGGTGGTGCCGGCGGTGGGCAGCAACAACTGGGTCGTCTCGCCCTCCCGCACCGCCACGGGGGCGCCGCTGCTGGCCAACGACCCGCACCTGGAGATCGCCATGCCCTCGGTGTGGTACGAGATGCACCTGCAGGGCGGCGGGTTCAACGTCATCGGCGCCACCTTCCCGGGCGTCCCGGGCGTGGTCATCGGCCACAACGAGGAGATCGCCTGGGGGGTGACCAACGCCGGGCCGGATGTGCAGGACCTGTACCTGGAGCGGCTGGACCCCGCCGACCCGACCCGCTACCTGTACCGGGGAACGTGGGAACCGGTGCGGGTGGTGCGGGAGGAGATCCGGGTCCGGGGGCGAGCCCGCCCCGACGTCCTGCAGGTGCGGCTGACCCGCCACGGCCCCCTGCTCAACTCGGTGGTGGAGGGGCTGGGCGCGTTCGTGGCCCTGCGGTGGATGGCCCTCCAGCCCGGGCGCATCGCCGGATCGGTGCTGCGGCTGAACCGCGCCCGCACCTGGGAGGAGTTCCGGCAGGCGCTGCGGTGGTGGTCGGAACCGGCCCAGAACTTCGTCTACGCCGACCGCAGGGGCACCATCGGCTACCAGCTGCCCGGCCGCATCCCGGTGCGCTCCCGGGGGCAGGGGCTGGTCCCGGTGCCCGGGTGGACCGGGGAGTACGAGTGGACGGGAGAGATCCCCTTCGACCGCCTGCCGTCGGTGCGCAACCCGGCCCGCGGGTACATCGTCACCGCCAACAACCGCATCGTCCCCGACAGCTACCCCTACTTCCTGGCCGCCGAGTGGGATCCGGGCTTCCGGGCCCGGCGGATCGAGACCCTGCTGGCCGCCGCCGGGCGGGCCACCGCCGACCAGATGGCGGCCATCCAGCAGGACGTGCTGTCGCTGCCGGGCCTGCAGACGGTGCGGGCGCTGGCGGACGTGCAGGTCTCCGACGAGCGGGCGCGGGCGCTGCTGGCCGAGTTGCGGCAGTGGGACGGGGTCTTACGCCCCGACAGCCGGGCGGCGGCCGTCTACCAGGCCTTCCGGGTCTCCCTGCTGCCGGTGGTGTTTGAGGACCTGCTGGGGCGGGACCTGTACCGCCGCTACCTGGACCACCCCGACGCCTGGCAGGTGGCGCTGCTGGCCCTGCTGGCCCAGCCCCGCTCGCCCTGGTGGGGACCCGCCGGCCGCGACGCGGTGGTGGAGGAGGCCCTGCGGCGGGCCCACGACCTGCTGGTCGCCCGCCTGGGGCCGGACGCCACCCGGTGGACCTGGGGCCGGCTGCACCGGACCGTCTTCGTCCACCCCCTGGGACGGGTGCGGGCGCTGGCCTGGATCTTCAACGCCGCCGCCCCTCCCGTGGGAGGCGACGCCTTCACCGTCAACAACGCCGGCTTCGACCTGTCCACCTTCGACCAGGTGGTGGTGGCGTCGTACCGGCAGATCCTGGACCTGGCCGACTGGGACCGCTCGGTGGCGATCCACACCACCGGCCAGAGCGGGCTGCCGTTCCACCGCCACTACAGGGACTTCGTGCCTCTGTGGGCGACCGGCCGGTACCACCCGCTGGCGTTTTCCCCGGCGCGGATCCGGCAGGAGGAGGCCGCCCGGCTGCGCCTGGTCCCCTGAAGGGCCCCGTCCTTGCCGGTGCCGGCAGGAGGGAGTACAGTGAAGGTACCGTTGTCCTCCGGAGAGCCGCCATGACCCCACCACTGCGACGCGCCGTCGTCTTGGGCGCCGGCGTCATGGGCAGCGCCATCGCCGCCCACCTGGCCAACGCCGGCGTCCGGGTCCTGCTGCTGGACATCGTCCCGTCCGAGCTCACCGACGACGAGCGCCGGCAGGGGCTGACCCTGCAGGACCCGCGGGTCCGCAACCGCCTGGCCGCCGCCGGGCTGCAGCGCGCCCTGCAGGCCCAGCCGCCGGCGTTCTTCATCCCCGCCCGCGCCCGGCTGGTGGAGGTGGGCAACCTGGAGGACCACCTGTCCCGCATCGCCGACGCCGACTGGGTCATCGAGGCGGTGGTGGAGGACCTGCAGGTCAAGCAGCAGCTGCTGGAGCGGGTGGAGTCCCACTGGAAGCCCGGGACGGTGGTGAGCACCAACACCAGCGGGCTGCCGGTGCACCAGATCGCCGCGGGCCGCTCGCCGGCGTTGTGCCGCCACTTCCTGGGCACCCACTTCTTCAACCCGCCCCGCTACCTCAAACTGCTGGAGGTCATCCCCCTGCCACAGACCGACCCCGAGGTGGTGGCCCGGGTCACCGCGTGGGGCGAACGGATCCTGGGCAAGGGCGTCGTCTACGCCCACGACCGCCCCAACTTCATCGCCAACCGGATCGGCACCTACGGCTTCTTGCTGACGGTGCGGCTGATGCAGGAGCTGGGGTTGACCGTGGAGGAGGTGGACGAGCTGACCGGGCCCGTGCTGGGGCGCCCGCGCAGCGCCACCTTCCGCACCACCGACCTGGTGGGAGTGGACACGGCGGTGGCGGTGGCCCACAACGCCTACCGCAACCTCCCCGACGACGACGAGCGGGACGTCTTTCAGGTCCCCGACCTGTTGGAGGAGATGGTGCGCCGGCGCTGGCTGGGGGAGAAGACGGGCGGCGGCTTCTACCGGCGGGTGGACGGGGAGATCCAGGCCCTGGACTGGACCACCCTGGAGTACCGGCCACGCCGGCGCGGGACCCTGCCGGCGGTGGAGACCGCCCGGCTCTTCGACGACCCCGCCCGCCGCCTGCGCGCCCTGCTGGCCGACCAGGGCACGGCCGGCCAGTTCCTGTGGCGGCTGGTCAGCGGCGTGCTCGTCTACGCGGCCAAGCGGGTGCCCGAGGTGGCCCCCGACGTGGTCAACGTGGACCGGGCGATGCGCTGGGGCTTTGGCTGGGAGCACGGGCCGTTTGAGACCTGGGACCTGCTGGGGGTGGAGGAGACGGTCCGCCGCCTGGAGTCGGAGGGGCGGTCTGTGCCGCCCCTGGTCCGGGCCGTGCTGGAGGCCGACGGCCGCTTCTACCGCCGCCGGGACGGCCGCGACGAGTACTTCGACCCCTCCGCCGGCGCCTACCGGCCGGTCCGCGAGCCGCCGGGGGTGATCGTGCTCACCCGGGTGCGGGAGCAGGGCCGGGTGGTGGACAGCACCCCCGGCGCCAGCCTGCTGGACCTGGGCGACGGCATCGCGTGCCTGGAGTTCCACTCCAAGCTCAACACCATCGGCGAGGACACCCTGCGGATGCTGTTCCGCGCCCTGGAGGAGGTGGACCACCGCTTTGAGGGTCTGGTGATCGGCAACCAGGGCCGCGACTTCTCCGCCGGCGCCAACCTCATGCTGCTGCTGCTGGAGGCCCAGGAGGGCAACTGGGACGACCTGGAGCTGGCGGTGCGCCAGTTCCAGCGGGCCACCCGGGCGCTGCGCTACAGCCCCCGCCCGGTGGTGGCAGCGCCCTTCGGCCGCACCCTGGCGGGCGGCTGCGAGGTGTGCCTGCCCTGCGCCCGGGTGCAGGCCGCCGCCGAGACCTACATGGGGCTGGTGGAGACGGGCGTGGGCCTGATCCCCGCCGGAGGGGGGACCACCGAGATGGTGCGCCGGACGATGGCCCGGCTGCCGGAGGGACTGCGGGCCGACCCGCTGCCCCTGCTGCGGTGGGTGTTTGAGACCGTGGCCCGGGCCCGGGTGTCCTCCTCCGCCGAGGAGGCGCGCCAGCTGGGATTTCTGCGGGAGTGCGACGGCATCACCATGAACGCCGACCACCTGATCCGGGACGCCAAGGAAGCCTGCCTGGCCCTGGCCCGGACCGGCTACCGGCCGCCAGTTCCCCAGCCGATCCGCGTGGCGGGCGAGGCCGGGCTGGCCGCCTTGGAGACCGTCCTGTACCTGCTGCGCACCGGAGGCCACATCACCGAGTACGACGAGGTGGTCGGCCGGCGGCTGGCCTACGTGATGTGCGGCGGACGCGTGCCCGCGGGGACCGAGGTGAGCGAGGAGTACCTGCTGGATCTGGAGCGGGAGGCGTTTTTGAGCCTGCTGGGCCAGCCCAAGACCCAGGAGCGGATCCGGCACATGCTGGAGACGGGCCGGCCCCTGAGGAACTGAGGGAGGCGTGGGTCATGAGGGAGGCCGTGATCGCGAGCGCGGTGCGGACCGCGGTGGGCAAGGCGCCGCGGGGCACCCTGAAGGACACCCGCCCGGACGAGATGGCCGCCGTCGCCATCCGGGAGGCGGTGCGGCGGGTCCCCGGGCTGGACCCGGCCGAGGTGGAGGACGTGATCCTGGGGTGCGCCGTCCCAGAGGCGGAGCAGGGGATGAACGTGGCCCGGATCGCGGCTCTGCGGGCCGGGCTGCCCGTGTCGGTGTCGGCCCAGACCATCAACCGGTTCTGCGCGTCTGGCCTGCAGGCCATCGCCACCGCCGCCGAGCGCATCATGGCGGGCTTTGCCGAGGTGATCGTCGCCGGCGGCACCGAGAGCATGAGCCTGATGCCCGCCCAGTCCGGCCACACCTTCCGGCCCAACCCCCACCTGGTGGAGCACTGGCCGGAGGTGTACCTGTCCATGGGCCTCACCGCCGAGGTGGTGGCCAGGAAGTACGGCATCGCCCGGGAGGACCAGGACGCCTACGCCTACCGCAGCCACCGGCGGGCGGCCGACGCCATTCGCAGCGGGCGCTTCGCCGAGGAGATCGTCCCCCTCACCGTCACCCGCTGGGAGACCGACGGCGACGGGCGCCCCCGGTCCCGGCAGGTGGAGTTCGCGGTGGACGAGGGAGTCCGCTACGACACCTCCCTGGAAGCCCTGAGCCGGCTGCCGCCCGTCTTCGCCGCCGACGGGGTCGTGACCGCGGGCAACTCCTCCCAGACCAGCGACGGGGCCGCGGCGGTGGTGGTCATGTCGGCGGATCGGGCCCGCCGGCTGGGGGTGGAGCCCCTGGGCATCTTCCGGGCGTTCGCCACCGCGGGGGTGGCGCCGGAGATCATGGGGATCGCGCCGGTGGAGGCGGTGCCCCGGGCGCTGCGGCTGGCGGGGCTGCGCCTGCAGGACATCGACCTGATCGAGCTCAACGAGGCGTTCGCCGCCCAGACCCTGGCCGTCATCCGCCTGCTGGAACTGAACGAGGAGATCACCAACGTCAACGGCGGGGCCATCGCCCTGGGCCACCCCCTGGGGTGCACCGGCGCCAAGCTCACCGCCACCTTGCTGTACGAGATGCGCCGCCGCGGCGCCCGCTACGGGCTGGTGACCATGTGCGTGGGCGGTGGCCAGGGCGCCGCCGGCATCTTCGAACGGCCGTAGCCGGCACGGCGCCCAGCCGGCCCGGAGGGACGCCATGGAAAAGGACGTCAGCGCGCCCGCAGCGGGCGGCAGCTTCCTCATCGCCGACACGCCCCCCGAGGGGGTGTTCACCCCCGAAGACTTCACCGAGGAGCAGCGGCTGATCGCCCAGACGGCCCGGGAGTTCACCGAGCGGGAGATCGCCCCGCGCCTGGACCGCCTGGAGAACAAAGACTGGGCGCTGACCCGCCAGCTCATCCGCCAGCTGGGCGAGCTGGGTTTTCTGGGCATCGCGGTGCCGGCCGCCTACGGGGGGTCCGAACTGGACATGATCTCCTCCCTGGTGGCCGCCGAAGGCCTGGCCGCCGGCTCCTTCGGGGTGTCCTACGGCGCCCACGTGGGCATCGGCATGGAACCCATCGTCTTCTTCGGCACCGAGGAGCAGCGGCGCCGCTACCTCCCCCCCATGGTGCGCGGGGAGCTGATCGGGGCCTACGCCCTCACCGAGCCCACCGCCGGCTCCGACGCCATGGCCATCCGCACCCGGGCCGTGCTGTCTCCCGACGGCCGCCACTACCTGCTGTCGGGCACCAAGCAGTTCATCACCAACGCGGCGTTTGCCGACGTGTTCATCGTGTTCGCCAAGGTGGACGGGGACAAGCACACCGGCTTCATCGTGGAGCGGACCACCCCGGGCCTGGCGGTGGGCGACGAGGAGCACAAGATGGGCATCCGGGGCTCGTCCACGGCGTCCCTGTTCCTGGACAACGCCCGGGTGCCGGTGGACAACGTGCTGGGCGAGGTCGGCCAGGGCTTCAAGATCGCCATGAACATCCTCAACATGGGCCGCTTCCGCCTGGCCGCCGGATGCGTGGGGGCCGCCAAGCAGGTCCTGCGCCTGGCGGTGGGCTACGCCCGGGAGCGCCAGCAGTTCGGCCGCCCCCTGGTCGAGTTCGGCCTGATCCAGCACAAGCTGGCCGAGATGGCGGTGCGGCTGTACGCCGCCGAGAGCATGGCCTACCGCACCGGGGGCCTGGTGGAGGCCGCCCTGGCGGGCGTGCACGGGGACCCCGCCGCCGCCATGCGCGCCCTGGAGGAGTACGCGGTCGAGTGCGCCATCAACAAGGTCTTCGCCTCGGAGATGCTGGACTACGTCGCCGACGAGACGGTGCAGGTGTACGGCGGGTACGGCTTCATCGAGGACTACCCCGCGGCCCGCGCCTACCGGGACAGCCGCATCAACCGCCTGTTTGAGGGCACCAACGAGATCAACCGGCTGCTGATCACGGGCATGCTCCTGCGCCGCGCCCAGCGGGGCCGGCTGGACCTGATTCCCGCCGCCCTCCGGGTGGCCCAGGACCTCACCGCCCCGCCCGCCGAGGAGATCCCCTCCGGCCCCCTGGCTGAGGAGCGGCGGGCGGTGGCCGGCGCCAAGAAGGCCGTCCTGTTCGCGGCCGGCGCCGCGGTGCAGAAGCACCTGGAGGCCCTGGAGGAGCAGCAGGAGATCCTGGCGGGCATCGCCGACATGATCATCGAGACATTCGCCATGGAGAGCGCCCTGCTGCGCGCCCTGCGCGCGGTCCAGCGCGACGGGGCCCGGGCGGACCTGGCCCGGGACCTCGCCCGGGTGTGCGTCAACGACGGCCTGCTGCGGGTGGAGGCCACCGGGAAGACCGTGCTGGCGGCCGTCTCCGACGGCGACACGCTGCGGACCCAGCTGGCGGGGCTGCGCCGGCTGCTGCGCTACACCCCCGCGGACACGGTGGCCCTGCGCCGGCAGATCGCCCGGCGGCTGGTGGCGGCGGGAGGGTACGGGCTGTGACGACCGACGTGGCCCTGGCCGAGCGGCCCTGGCTGCGGTTCTACGAACCGGGGGTGCCGCCCACCCTCACCTATCCGTCCATCCCGGTGTACGCCCTGCTGGACGAGGCCGCCGCCCGCTTCCCCGACCGCCCCGCCACGGTCTTCTTCGGCGCCACCCTGACCTTCCGGGAACTGCAGGACCTCTCCCTGAAGTTCGCCGCGGGCCTGGCGGGCCTGGGCGTGCGGGCCGGGGACCGGGTCTCCCTGCACCTGCCCAACTGCCCCCAGTTCCTGGTCGCCTACTACGGGGCGCTGCGGACCGGAGCGGTGGTGGTTCCGTTCAACCCGCTGTACGTGGAGCGGGAGATCGAGCACCAGCTGACCGACTGCGGGGCCGAGGTGGCGGTCACCCTGGACCTGATCTACCCGCGCCTGGCCGACGTGCGGTCCCGCACCCGGGTCCGGGAGGTGGTGGTCACCCGGATCAACGACTACTTCCCGCCCCTGCTGCGCGCCCTCTATCCGCTGCGGGCCTGGCGGGAAGGCCACCGGGTGCGGGTGCCCTTCGGCCCCGGCACCCGCCGGTTCGCCGACCTGCTGGAGGCCCGGCGGCCCTCCCCGCCGGCGGCGGTGGAGCCAGAGCAGACCGCGGTCCTGCTGTACACCGGGGGGACCACCGGGGTCCCCAAGGGGGCGATGCTGTCCCACCGCAACCTGGTCTGCAACGTCCTGCAGGCCCGGGCGTGGTTCACCCGCCTGCGGCCCGGCCAGGACACCACCCTGGCCGTCATCCCTTTCTTCCACTCCTACGGGATGACGGCCGCCATGAACTTCTCGGTGAGCACGGGGACCCGGCTGGTGCTGCTGCCGCGGTTTCAGGTGGACATGGTCCTGCAGGCCATCGCCCGGTACCGGCCCCAGATCTTCCCGGGCGTACCCACCATCTACACGGCCCTGATCTCCCACCCCCAGGTCCGCCGCTACGACCTGCGGTCCATCACCGCCTGCATCTCCGGCGCCGCCGCCCTGCCGGTGGAGGTGCAGACCCGCTTCGAGGAGCTCACCGGGGGGCGGCTGGTGGAAGGCTACGGTCTCACCGAAGCCTCCCCGGTGACCCACGCCAACCCTCTGTTCGGCACCCGCAAGGCCGGCAGCATCGGCATTCCCTTCCCCGACACCGACGCCCGCATCGTGGACGACGACGGACGCCCGCTGCCGCCGGGGGAGGTGGGCGAGCTGGCGGTGCGCGGCCCCCAGGTGATGCAGGGGTACTGGAACCAGCCCCGGGAGGCCGCCCAGGTGCTGCGGGACGGCTGGCTGCTCACCGGGGACATGGCCCGCATGGACGACGACGGGTACTTCTACATCGTGGACCGCAAGAAGGAGATGATCATCACCGGGGGGCTGAACGTCTTCCCCCGGGAGGTGGAAGAGGTCCTCTACGCCCACCCGGCGGTCCTGGAGGCGGCCGTGGTGGGAACCCCCGACCCCTACAAGGGCGAGGTGGTCAAAGCCTTCGTGGTGCTGCGCCCCGGAGCCCGGGCCACCGCCGAGGAGATCATCGAGCACTGCCGCCGGCAGCTGGCGCCCTACAAGGTCCCCCGGGCGGTGGAGTTCCGCTCCCAGCTGCCCAAGTCCCTGATCGGCAAGATCCTGCGGCGGGTGCTGGCCGAGGAGGAGCGGGCGCGGCAGCGTTAAATGGCGTTGAAGGTTGGAGGTTGGAGGGTCCCGCTCCGGCGTCCGCGCGGCG
This sequence comes from Armatimonadota bacterium, assembly GCA_037440005.1. Classification (GTDB taxonomy): domain Bacteria; phylum Sysuimicrobiota; class Sysuimicrobiia; order Sysuimicrobiales; family Kaftiobacteriaceae; genus Calidihabitans. The sequence continues at coordinate 31,397 of JBBIUY010000025.1, forward strand.
TCAGCGCATGCCCTGCAGCAGGGGGCGGATGTCGGCTCCCTGGAGTTCCTCGGGCCACACCGGCAGCCGGCCGTGGGCCTTCTTGGGGCGGGGGTGGCGGTACACCACGCCCAGGGGCAGCCGGCCCCGCCGGTCAAAGTCGTTCAGCAGCTCCCAGGCGGCGTGGAAGTCCGACGGGTCGTGGCTGGCGGGAACCTCCTCCACCCGCTCCCGGTACCAGTCGTAGGTGTTGAACTTGTTGTAGGTGACGCAGGGCGAGAAGTCGTTGACCACCGCGAACCCCGGGTGCTGCAGCGCCTGCACGTAGATCTCCGCCGCATGCCGGGGGTCCCCGGAGAACGACTGGGCCACGAAGGTGGCGCCGGCGGTCAGGGCCAGCCGCAGGGGGGCGAACGGCGGCGGGGACTCTTCCGACCACTCCCGGATGTCCATGCCCCGGCCGTGGGTGGGGGAGTGCTGCCCCTTGGTCAGCCCGTACACCCCGTTGTCCATGATCACCAGGACCACGGCGGGGTCCCGCCGGCAGATGTGCACGAAGTTCTCCACCCCGATGGCGAAGGTGTCCCCGTCGCCGGCCAGGGCGATGACCGTCAGGTCCGGGTTGGCCATCTTGGCGCCCAGGGCGTAGGCCAGGGCGCCGCCGTGGGTGCCGTGGAAGCCGTTGCCGTTGAGGTAGTTGCGGATCTGGCCCGAGCAGCCGATGCCCCCGATCATCAGGACCTGGTAGGGGGTGACCTCCAGCTTGGTCAGCGCCATCTTCAGCGCCGCCAGGACGCCGAAGTCCCCGCACCCCGGACACCACTGGATCCGGTGGCGGGGGACCGCGTTCTCCTCCCACACTTTGGCGGAGATCTTCGGGGACACCCGGGACGGCGTGGCGTCGGTCATGGCGGCGTCAGTCTCCCTCGGACACTTTCACGGGCGCCGGGGCTTCGGTGCCGATGCGCACGTGGGTCTCGTTGGCGTGCAGGATGAGCTCCACCCCGCCCACCACGTCGGCGGGGTAGACGGGCAGGCCGTTGTACTTGACGATGCGCCGGACCGGCAGCAGGCAGCAGGCTTGGATCACGTCGGCAAACTGGCCGCTGAAGTTCTGCTCCACGGCGATCAGGACCGACGCCCGCTCCAGGAGAGGCTTGGCCAGCGCGGTGGGGAACGGCCACAGGTAGGTGAAATGCACCACCGCCGCCTCCACGCCCCTCTGGCGCAGCCGCTGCCGGGCCTCCAGCAGCACCGGCAGGGTGCTGCCCCACCCCACCAGGGCCGGCCGGCCGTCCAGCTCTCCCACCACCCGGGGGGGCCGGGCGTCCTCCCGGAGGAAGGTCTCCATCTTCCGGGCGCGCTTGTCCATCATCGCCTTGCGCACCGCCGGGTCGGTGCTGACGAACCCGCGCTCGTCGTGCTCGGAGCCGCTGGCCTTGAGCACTCCGCCCACCGTGCCGGGCACCAGCCGCGGGGAGATGCCGGTGGGGGTGAGGGCGAACCGCCGGTACCCGCCGTCCCGGCGCAGGTCCGCCTCCCGGACCAGGGTGGACCGGTCGATGGTGACCGGGTGCTGGGTGAAGACCGCCTCGGGCACCGTCTTGCGGCCCTCGGACAGGTTGAGGTCGGTGAGGAAGAACACCGGGCACTGGTACTTGTCGGCCAGGTTGTGGGCCTCGATCATCAGGGTGTAGCACTCCTCCTGGGTGGCCGGGGCCAGGACGATGCGCGGGATCTCCCCGTGGCCGCCGAAGATCACCAGGTAGAGGTCGCCCTGCTCGCTCTTGGTGGGCATCCCGGTGGACGGCCCCGCCCGCTGGGTGTCCACGATCACCACGGGCACCTCGGTCATCCCGGCCACCCCGAACTCCTCCACCTTCAGGGACAGGCCCGGCCCCGAGGTGCCCACCATGGAGCGCACGCCCGCCAGGGCGGCGCCGATGGCGGCCCGGATGGACTCCCGTTCGTTCTGCCCCTGCAGCGCCCGCCCGCCGAAGCGGGGCAGGTGCTCCTCCATGAACTCCAGGATGGCCGAGGCCGGGGTGATGGGGTACCCGGCGTAGAACCGGCACCCGGCGGCGATGGCGCCCAGGGAGAGGGCCTCGTTGCCCGAGATCAGGACCCGGGGCTCCGGCGACGGGCGGGGCTGCAGGCGGTACCCGGATCCCGGCCAGCCCCGGGCGGCCAGGATCGCCTCGATCACCTCCCGCCCGCGGCGGGCCGCCCGGAGGTTGAGGTCCACCACCTGCGGCCCCTTGCGCGCAAAGCGTTCCTCCACCAGCTGCCGCAGCCACGTCCCCTCCGGGTCGAACTCCAGCAGGCGGAACAGCGCGCCCACCGCCACCATGTTCTTGACCACGTCCAGCTTCAGCTCGTCTCGGGCGATGGTGCGGGCGGGCAGGGGGAACACCTTGACGCCCCGCCGCTCGAAGGGCTCCGCCGGCACCTCGCCGGTGCTGCTGTCGTACACCAGCACGCCGCCGTCCACCAGGTGCCGGCCGTGGCGGAGGATGGTGTCCCGGTTGGGCTGCTCCCGGGCGTCGGGGTTGCTGTCGTAGTCCAGCGCCACCAGGATGTCCACCTGGGGGTCGCCCCAGGAGACCGGCGGCTCCTCGGACACCACCAGGGGGTCGTACTGGTGCGCTCCGTAGATGGTGGACGCGTAGCCGCGCTCCATGGCCAGGACGTGCAGCCCGGCCCGGGTGAAGATGCGCCCCAGGATGTCGGTGACGGTCACCACGCCGTCGCGCAACTGCACGCCGCCGACCAGGATCTTCAGCCTGTTGACGGTCACGCCGGCCGCTCCTTCCGTCCGCCCCCGCTCCCTGCCGGGGGCGCCTGTCCGGGGACGCGCAGGGACAGCACAGGCCTCCGGAAGCCCCCAGAGGCCTGCGCGCCGCTGCGGTATCGCATGGCATAGCGTATCATACCACGCGCGCGCGTTCCAGACGACCTCCCGGCCCGCGCCGCCGGCGGCACCGACAGGACCCTGCGGCGCGGTGAGGAATTTCCGACAGCGCATGGAGTTGCGCGAGCGCTACGAGGACGACCTGGCCCTGGTTCGGGGCGGGTGGGGCTGGGCGGGCCTGCTGGCGGGGCTGGCCGCGCTGGCCGCACTGCCGGCGGTGCTGCCCGGATACGCGGTCTTCACCGCCTCCCTGGTGGCGGTCCACGCCGTGGTCGCCCTGGGGCTGAACCTCCTGGTGGGCTACACGGGGCAGATTTCCCTGGGCCAGGCCGGGTTTGTGGCCATCGGCGCCTACGCCACCGTCCTGCTGGTCATCCGGGCCCACCTGCCCTGGCCGGCCGCCCTGGTGGCCGGAGGCGTGGCCGCCGCCGCCTTCGGCGTCCTGGTGGGCATCCCGGCCCTGCGCCTGTCGGGGCCGTACCTGACCGTGGCCACCCTGGGCTTTGGGGTCGCGGTCCACCAGGTGCTGACCAACTGGGAGGCCCTCTCCGGCGGGAGGACCGGCCTGTTCGTCCCGCCCCTCGCCCTGGGCCCGCGGCGGCTGCAGGCCGCGGATCTGTACTACCTGGCCGTGGCGGTGGCCGTCCTGCTCACCTGGGTGGCCCGGAACCTCACCCGCTCCCACGTGGGGCGGGCGTTCGTGGCCATCCGCGACAGCGACATCGCCGCCGAGGCCATGGGGGTGGACCTGGCCCTGTACAGGACCCTGGCGTTCGCCCTGTGCGCCCTGTACGCCGGCATCGGGGGAGGGCTGCTGGCCCTGCTGCTGGGCTACCTGGAACCTCAGCTGTTCACCCTGTACGACTCCATCTACTACTTCAGCATGATCGTGGTGGGCGGGCTGGGGACGATCCCGGGCAGCCTGCTGGGCGCGGCGCTGCTGACGGTGCTGCCCCGGCAGCTGGCCGGCCTGCGGGCGTGGCTGCCGGTCCTCTACGGCGGGGTGATCGTCCTGGTCATGGCCGTCGAGCCCCTGGGCCTGTACGGCCGGTGGCTGCGGATCCGCCGGTGGTGGTCCACGTGGCCGCTGTGAGGCGTTGGAGCGTTAAAACGTTGGAGCGTTGGAGCGTTGGACCGTGAGGGCAGAGGTCAAGCGGCGCTCCCGCCCGCACACGCCTTCTCACGTTCCAACGTTCCAACGCTTCAACGTTTCAACGTTGTAACGTTGTCACGTCCGTCCATGGACCTCTTCGCCCAGTACGTCGTCGTGGGACTGGCCAGCGGCAGCCTGTACGCCCTGGTGGCCCTGGGCATCGTGCTGCTGTACCGCACCTCCCGGGTCCTGAACTTCGCCCACGGCGACCTGGCCACGTTCGCGACCTTCGTCGCCTTCACCCTGCTGTCCGCCGGCCGGCCGTTCGCCGTGGCCGCCCTGGCCGCGGTGGTCACCGCCGCCGCCCTGGGGGCGGGGCTGTATTACGGGATCCTGCGGCCGGCGCGGGAGTCCACCCTGCTCGGCCAGGTGGTCATCACCCTGGGGTGCGCCCTGGTCCTCAACGGGCTGGCCACGCGCCTGTGGGGCGCCGACACCAAGGTGTTCCCGTTCCCCCTGTCCGACACCCGGGTGTACCGCCTGGGCCAGGTGGTGGTCAGCCAGCTCAGCGCCGTCACCGCCGCCGCCAGCCTGCTGGTGATGGGGGCGCTGTACCTGCTGGTGCAGCGCACCCGCTGGGGCCTGGCGGTGCGGGCCGTCTCCCAAAACATGGCGGCCGCGCAGGTCCTGGGCATCCCCGCCCGCACGTTGCTGGCCGCCACCTGGGCGCTGTCGGCGGCCCTGGGAGCGGCGGCGGGACTGCTGCTGGCCCCAGCGCTGCTGCTGGACCCGTTCTTGATGCTGGACCCCTTCCTCAAGGGGTTCGCGGCGGCGGTCCTGGGCGGGATGGACAGCCCTCCCGGCGCGGTGGCGGGCGGGCTGGTCCTGGGAGTGGTGGAGGCGCTGTTTGGCGGGTACGTGTCGGTGCGCTTCCGGACCACCCTGGCCTTTGGCATCATCGTGGCCGTCCTGGTCCTCCGCCCCCAGGGGCTACTGGGGCGGGAGTTCCGGCGCCGGGCCTGACGGCTCCCCCCGCGGGAGGAGATCGGGCGGCAGGGGCCGGGCGGGGGCGGGCGGTAGTGTTTTCAGTCGGCAACCACCACGGGTCGAGGAGGGTGCCATGAGGAGAGCGCTGAGGGGGCTGGGTGCGCTGCTGGTGGTCCTGGCGGTCGGGGCGGGACCGGCCGTCACCCAGGAGCGGGGCGTCACCCCCACCGAGGTCGTCGTCGGGACGTCGCAGCCGCTGTCGGGGCCGGCGGCGTTCTGGGGCGTGCCCGTCACCGGGGGGATGGAAGCGTACCTGCGTCTGGTCAACGACGCCGGAGGCATCCACGGACGCCGGATCCGGCTGGTCGCCCTGGACGACTCCTACCTGCCGCCCCGGGCCGTGGCCAACGTCCGGGAGCTGGTGGAGCGTCACGGCGTCTTCGCCATCGTGGGACTGCTGGGCTCGGCCAACGCCTTCGCCGTGCGGGACTACATCGTCCAGCAGGGCGTCATCTGGATCAACCCGCTGGCGGACGCCACCATCTGGGCGGGATTCCGGGGCACCCGGTACCTCTTCGTGACCTACGTGAGCTACGTGGACGAGGGCCGGCTGCTGACCGAGTACGTGGCCAGGACGATGGGCAAGAAGACCTTCGCGGTCTTCTACCAGAACGACCTGTTCGGCCAGAAGGGGCTGCTGGGCGTCAAGCGCGGCGCCGCCGCGACCGGGGCGCGGGTGGTGGCCGCCGTCCCCTACGAGCTCACCGACCGGGACTTCAGCGGCCACGCCCTGCGGCTGCGCCAGTCGGGAGCCGACGCGGTGGTGATCTACGCCAACCCCACCGCCGGAGCCCTGGTGGTCCGGGAGATGACCAAGATCGGCTACCAGCCCCAGCTGGTGGCCACCTCCGCCCTGGCCGACCCCGCCATGTTCGCCCTGGCCGGCGAGGCGTGGAACAACGTCATCCTGGCCGCCTACTTCCCGCTGCCGGGCACCGACCGCAAGGTGGACGAGGTGCTGGCCAACATCACCCGGATCAACCCCGCCCTGGCCCGCAACCCCTTCAACGCGGTGGGCGGCGTCTCGTTCATCGAGCCGTTCCTGGAAGGGCTGCGCCGGGCCGGACCGACCCTCACCCGGGAGAGCTTCGTGGCGGCCATGGAGACCATCCGGAACTGGGACGGAGAGGTGGTGCGGGGGGTGACCTTCGGGCCCGGCCGCCGGCACGGCGTGACGCGCATCTACATCGTCCGCTCGGAGGCCGGCCAGTACCGACGCCTGACCCCCGACATCGAGTACCCGCCCGGCTTCTGACGACCGCGCCGGCAGAGGGATGGTCATCGACAGCGCCCTCACCGCTCACCGGACACCCTCCCCCGGCGACCCGCTGCTGGACGTCCGGGGGCTGGCGATCGCCTTCGGCGGGGTGGTGGCCCTGGCCGACGTGGACCTGCAGGTGCCCGCGGGGAGCCTGATCGCGGTCATCGGGCCCAACGGGGCGGGCAAGACCACCCTGTTCAACTGCATCTGCGGCCAGTACCGCCCCGACCGGGGGCGCATCCGGTTCGCCGGGGTGGACCTGGTGGGCCGCCGGCCCGACCAGATCGCGCGGCTGGGCATCGCCCGCACGTTCCAGAACGTGGAACTGTTCGCGCGGATGACGGTCCTGGACAACCTCCTGCTGGGCCGCCACCGGCGCGTGCGGGCGGGGCTGCTGGACGCCGCGCTGGCCACCCCGGCCTGGCGGCGGGAGGAAGTCCGCCACCGGGAGCGGGCGGAGCGCGTGCTGGACTTTCTGGACCTGCAGGCGGTGCGGGACCGCCGGGTCGGCGACCTGCCCCCCGGCCGCCAGCGCCTGGTGGAGCTGGGGCGCGCGCTGGCCAGCGAGCCCCGGCTGTTGCTGCTGGACGAGCCCTCGGCGGGCATGACGGCGGAGGAGAAGGCCGACCTGGTGTTCCGGATCCGCGACATCCGGGAGGAGATGGGCGTCACCGTCATCCTGGTGGAGCACGACCTCCGCCTGGTGATGGGCATCGCCGACTGGATCGCGGTCCTCGACCACGGGGTCAAGATCGCCGAGGGCCGCCCGGCGGAGGTGCAGGCCCACCCCGAGGTGATCCGGGCCTACCTGGGAGAGGCCGAACACCCCGGGCCGCCCGCTTCCCCCGCGTCGGCCCGGGCCCGCCCATGAGCCGGCCGCTGCTGGCCGTCCGCAACGTGGAGACCGCCTACTACGGCCGGCTGACGGTCCTGCGGGGCGTGTCCTTGGACGTCCACCCGGGCCAGATCGTGGCGATCCTGGGCGGCAACGGCGCCGGCAAGACCACCCTGCTGCGCACCATCAGCGGCCTGATCCCCGGCCAGCCGACCAAGGGCCAGATCGAGTTCGACGGACGGCGGATCACCGGGTGGGAGCCCGAGGACATCGCCCGAGCGGGGATCGGCCACGTGCTGGAAGGCCGGGGGATCTTCCCCGAGCTCACGGTGGAGGAGAACCTCGCCCTGGGCGAGTGGACCCGCCCCCGCCCGGACCGCGCCGCCCGGGAGCGGGTCGCGGCGCTGTTTCCGGTGCTGGACCAGCGCCGCCGCCAGCTGGCCGGCACCCTGTCGGGCGGGGAGCAGCAGATGCTCGCCATCGCCCGGGCCCTGCTGATGCAGCCCCGGCTGCTGATGCTGGACGAACCGTCGCTGGGCCTGGCGCCGCTGGTGGTCCGGGAGGTGTTTGCGGCCATCGAGGCCGTCAACCGGGACGGCCTGGCCATCCTGCTGGTGGAGCAGAACGCCCGCCGGGCGCTGGAGGTGGCCCACTACGGCTACGTGCTGGAGGGCGGGCGGGTGGTCCTGGAGGGCACGGCGGCCGACCTGCGGGAGAACCCCAACGTGCAGGAGCTGTACCTGGGGGTCAGCCGGGAGGAGTCGGTCAAGGGCTACCGGAGGTACCGGGTCCGGCGGCGGTGGGCCTAGAGGCCGCCGGCGGGCCGCCTCACCCGCCCGACCGCGCCCCCGCCGCCTCCTCGGCGTACAGCTCGGCGATCACCCCGGCGTACTTGTCCATGATCGCCTTGCGCTTGACCTTCATGGTCGGGGTGACCTCTCCGTCCTCCTGGTAGAGGCGCTTGGGCAGCAGGGCGAACCGGCGCACCTGCTCGGGGGAGGAGAGGGTGCGGTTGACCGCGTCCACCTCGGCGGCGATCAGCCGCCGCACCTCGGGGCTGCGGGTGAGGTCGGCGAAGGTGGTGAAGGGGATGCGGTGGTCCTGGGCCCAGCGGGAGACGTTCTCCTCGTCGATGACGATCAGGGCCACCAGGTACTTCTTGCCGTCGCCGATGACCACCGCGTCGGCGATGTAGGGACTGAACTTGAGCTTGTTCTCGATGTACTGGGGCGCGATGTTCTTGCCGTAGGCGTTGATGAAGATGTCCTTCTTGCGGTCGGTGAGGACCAGGTTCCCGTCCGGGTCCAGGTAGCCCACGTCGCCGGTGTGCAGCCAGCCGCCCTCCAGGGTGCGGGCGGTCAGCTCCGGGTCGCGGAAGTATCCGGCGAACACGTTGGGCCCCCGCAGCAGGATCTCCCCGTCGGGGGCGATCCGCAGCTCCACCCCCGGCACGGGCTTGCCCTTGGTCCCCAACCGCACGTCGCCCACAGGGTGCACGGTGGCCACGGCCGTGCTCTCGGTCTGGGCGTAGATCTCCCGGATCTGCAGCCCGATGCTCCAGAAAAAGCGCAGCACGTCCGGGGAGACGGGGGCGGCCGAGCACAGGGCCACCCGCACCCGGTCCAGCCCCAGCCGGCGCCGCAGGGGCCGCAGGACCGCCGCCTGGGCGATCCCGTAGGCCGCCCGCAGGGGCCAGGATATCCGGCGGCGGTCCAGGCAGGCCTGGGCGTAGCGCCGGCCCACCGCCACCGCCGCGGCGAACGCCGCCCGCTTGGGCCAGTCGGCGTCGGCCACGGCCAGGACGACGCCCGAGTGCAGCTTCTCCCAGATCCGGGGCACGGCGAAGAAGATGGTGGGCCGCACCTCCCGCAGGTTCTGGGGCACCGTGTCCAGGTTTTCGGCGAAGTTGACCGTGTAGCCGGCGTACACCGCCGCGAACACCGACAGGGACCGCTCGGCGATGTGGGCCAGGGGCAGGTAGGACAGCACCTCGTCGCGCACGCCGCCCGGAAAGACGTGGCGCAGATTGGCCTCCTGGGCCCACAGGATGTTGCCGTGGGTGATCATGGCGCCCTTGGGGGGCCCGGTGGTCCCCGACGTGTACAGGAGCAGGGCCACGTCCGAGGGCTGCAGGGCGTCCAGGCGCTGCTGCAGCGCGCCGGGGGCCGCCGCCCCGTGCGCCCGCCCCTGGTCCAGGAACTCGTCGAAGAAGGTGACCATCGGGTCGGCGAATCCGCGCAGCCCCTCCCGGTCCATGACCACGATGCGCTCCAGGCGCGGCAGCTGCGGGCGCACCTCCAGCACCTTGTCCAGCTGCTCCTCGTTCTCCACGATGGCGACCCGGCAGCCGGCGTGGTCGAGGATGTAGTGCACCTGCTCGGGGCTGCTGGTGGGGTAGATGCCGACGGTGATGGCGCCGACGGACTGGATGCCCAGGTCGCTGTACAGCCACTCGGGGCGGTTGTCGCCCAGGACCGCCACCGGCTCCCCCCGCTCCACCTGGAGGGCCAGCAGGGCGTGGGCCACCCACCGCACCCGGCGGGCGTACTCCTCCCAGGTGATCCGCCGCCAGATCCCCAGCTCCTTGCGGCGCAGGGCCACCCGGGGGCCCAGGCGCTCCGCCTGCCGGAAGAACAGTTCCGGGACCGACCGGACGTCCCGGCGCACCGCCGTCGCCACGGCCATGGCGAGGTACCGACTACGCTGCGCCGGGGGGCCGGTCCTCCCGCCGGGAGGGATCGCACGAGCGGACGGGAAAGCAGTCGGCGGATGCGCCTGCACCGCATCGAACTGCCCACGCCGTTCCCGGTGGGGCCGGTCAACGCCTACCTGCTGCCCGGCGAGCCCCTGACCCTGGTGGACGCGGGGCCGCGGACGCCCGAAGCCCAGGCGGCCCTGGAGGCGGGCGTGGCGGCGGCGGGCTACCGGCTGGAGGACGTCCGCCGGGTGCTGCTCACCCACGGCCACACCGACCACGCCGGCAACGCCGCCTGGGTGGCCGGCCGCAGCGGCGCCGCCGTGCACGTGCACCCCGCCGACGGGCCGAAGATCTCCGGCCAGCGGTGGGTGCTGGACCACCTGCGGACCTTCGTGGTCCAGGCCGGACTGCCCCCGGCGGCCCTGGACGGGTTCGCCGAACGCCTGCGGGTGCTGCGCCAGCTCCACGAACCCGTGCCCGAGCCCCGGATGCTGGCCGACGGGCAGTCGCTGGCGCTGGACGGGGAGCGGCTGCGGGTCCTGCACACCCCGGGCCACTCCCACGGGCACGTGTGCTTCTACCACGAGGACGGCGTCCTGATCGCGGGCGACCTCCTGCTGGCGGACATCAGCCCCAACCCGGTGGTGGAGTTCGGCCCCGACGGCCGCCGGCTGCCCACCCTGCCCCTGTACCTGCAGTCCCTGCGGCGGGTGCTGCTGCTCAACTGCGACGTGGCCCACCCCGGCCACGGCCCGGCGCTGGGCAACCCCAACGCGCGCATCCGCGAACTGATCGCCCACCACGAGCAGCGCAAGGAGGACGTGGCCGCCCGGCTGCGCCGCGGCCCGCGGACCCTGGCCGAGCTGTGCCGGGAGCTGTACCCGGACGTGGACGAGGTGAACCTGGTCTTAGCCCTGTCGGAGGTGGTCGGCCACCTGGACCTGCTGGCCGAGGAGAAGCGCCTCACGGTGGCCCGCCGCAAGGACGCGCTGGTGTACAGGCTGAGGGAGGGAAGAGGGAAGTAAGGAAGATAGAAGAGGGAAACTGCGATAACCCCTTCGATCGGTCTCTTCCCTCTTCCCTCATCCCTCTTCCCTCTTTCGCAGCAGGTCCCCCCTCCCCGACGGGGAACCTGTGTGGGCGTGGACGCTGTCCGTGCCGCGGTCCTGGGGCTGGCCACCCACGTGCCGCCCCGGGTCCTGACCAACGACGACCTGGCGCGGCTGGTGGACACCAGCGACGAGTGGATCACCACCCGCACCGGGATCCGCCGCCGCCACATCGCCTCCCCCGACCAGGCCACCTCCGACCTCGCCCTGCCGGCCGCGCGCTCGGCCCTGGAGGCGGCGGGAGTCCCGGCGGACGAGCTGGACCTCATCCTGGTGGGCACCGCCACGCCGGACATGCTGTTCCCCGCCACCGCCTGCCTGCTCCAGGACCGGCTGGGGGCGCGGCGGGCCGGCGCGTTCGACCTGCTGGCCGCCTGCAGCAGCTTCGTCTACGGGCTGATCTCCGCCGGCCAGCTCATCCAGGCCGGGCTGGTGCGGTACGCGCTGGTGGTGGGAGCCGAAACCCTCAGCCGGCTGATCGACTGGGAGGACCGGCGGACCTGCGTCCTGATCGGGGACGGCGCCGGCGCCGCCGTCCTGGGCCCCTCCCGCAGCGGGGCCGGCCTCCACAGCGGCGTGGTCGGCGCCGACGGATCCGCCGGGGACGTCCTCAAGGTCCCGGCAGGAGGGTCGCGCCTGCCGGTCACCGCCGACGTGATCGAGCGCCGGCTGCACCGGGCCTCCATGGACGGCCAGGCGGTCTTCAAGCTCGCGGTGCGGACCGTCCCCGGCCTGGTACGGGAGGCGGTCCGCCGCGCCGGGTGGACGCTGCAGGACGTGGACCTGATCGTCCCCCACCAGGCCAACCTGCGCATCATCGAGGCGATGGCCGCCCAGCTGGACCTGCCGATGGAGAAGTTCGTGGTGAACATCCAGGAGTACGGCAACACGTCGGCCGCCAGCGTCCCCCTGGCCCTGGACGAGGCCGTCCGCGCGGGCCGGGTGCGCGACGGCAGCCGGCTGGTCCTGGCCGCCTTCGGCGGCGGCTTCACCTACGCCGCCTGCACCCTGGTCTGGGGCCGCTGACCGTCACCGCCCCGGCGCGCCGGTCAGCCGGCGCACCAGCGCCCCCCGGGGGCCCGCGCCCACCACGGCGCCGTTGCGGTAGGCCACCGCCATCCCCACCTGCGGCGGCACCCGCTCTCCGGGCAGGAGGATTCCCACCAGGTTGAGGGGGTCGGCCGCGCCGACCACGACCACCTCCTGGTCGGGCGGGGCGCGGCGCACCTCCCGCAGCATCGGCACCGCCTCGGGCAGCGCGAACTGCTCGCCCACGGTGCCGGCCACAAAGCGCCCGCCCCGGACCTCGCCCTGCGCCTCCCACCGCCGGTATACCTCCACCAGGTCCCGCCACGGCGGCGCCACCGTCTCCCGCGCCAGCAGTTCGCGGAACACCACCCCGTAGCGGCGCAGCAGCTGGCGGGCCCACAACTCCACCCGGTCCGGCACCCGGCCGCCGTCGGGCGGCGCCCACAGGGACCAGCGGCCGGAGGCGGCCGCGCGGGCGTGGGCGAGCCCCGATCCGGCGCCGCGCCGGCGGGACCGCCGCCGGCCCCCGGCCAGC
>JBBIUY010000026.1:0-42891 GCA_037440005.1 Armatimonadota bacterium
CCGGCCGTCGGGCATCCTGCGTTATGACATCTGCCCGTCGGAGACGGCGCTAGACGGGGGACGGGGGCCCTCGGTGGTTCGGGCCAGGAGGACTCCGGCCAGGACCGCGGCTGCCCCCACCGCCTGGCGCGGGTGCAGGGTCTCTCCCAGGCTCACCCACGCGGCCACCACGGTCACCACCGGGATCAGGATGGTGTACGCCGCGGTGCGGGGACCCCCCAGGGCCTGCACCGACGCGTACCAGACCACGTATCCCACCCCCACCGCCAGCACCCCGGAGAAGCCCACGGCGGCCCAGGCGCGCCAGGACAGCCGGGTCCAGGGCAGGGCCGCCAGTTCCGGGGCGGCCACCACGACCAGAGGGACCGTGCCCGCCGCCATGGTCAGCGCGGTGAGCTGCAGCGGCGTCATCCACGTCAGCAGCGGACGGGCGGCCACCGTGTAGATGGCCCAGCATAAAGAGGCCGCCAAGGTGAGCAGGTCGCCGGTCAGCGTGGCCGCCCCCTCACCCCCCCGGCCTCCCCAGCCCAGGAGCGTCGCCAGGCCGGCCAGGGCCAGCAGGATCCCGGCCCAGGTGCGGGGGCGCACCGGTTCGATTCGCCACAGAGCCGACAGCGCCGCGACGAACAGGGGAACCGTGGCCAGGAGCAGGGAGGAGTGGCCCGCCGTGGTCCGGTCCAGGCCGAAGACAAAGGCGAGCTGGTAGAGGGTGTGGCCGACCAGCCCCAAAGCCGCCAGACGCAGGGCCAGTCCGCCCCACAGGCGCGGGATCTGGCGCGCAGCCCACAGCCACCCCGCGACCAGGGCGGTCGCCGCCGACAGGCGCAGGGCGTTGAATGGCAGGGGCGGGATCTCCCCGAAGGCGGCCTTGACCACGGGGAAGTTGGTCCCCCATACCACCACCAGCGCCAGCATGGCCGCCTCGACGCGCCAGGCCGCCGGCGGTGAGGGCCTCCTCATCGGTCCTGCGCCGTCCCGGCCCAGGCCATCTGGGTGGCGAGGGCGGCGGCCAGAAGGATGGCCGCCTTCATGCTGTCCGCCCGGGCCACCCCCCGCCCCGCGATGTCGAACGCGGTCCCGTGGTCCACCGAGGTCCGGATGAAGGGCAGCCCCAACGTGACGCTCACCGCGCCGTAAAAGTCCACCGTCTTGGCGGCGATGTGGCCCTGGTCGTGGTAGAGGGCCAGCACGGCGTCGTAGCGGCCCTCCAGGGCCCGGGCGAAGACCGCATCGGCGGGCACCGGGCCCTCCACGTCCAGTCCCGCGTGGCGGGCCTCGGCGACGGCGGGCGCGATCTCCTCCTGGTCCTCCCGTCCGAGGGCGCCGCCCTCGCCGGCGTGCGGGTTGAGGGCGGCCACCGCCAGGCGGGGGCGGGCGATGCCCAGGGGGCGCAGGGCCGCGGCGATCCGGGGCAGCAGGGCAACGATGCGGTCCCGCCGCACCTGCTCGATCGCCTCCCGCAACGGCAGATGCCGGGTGAGGAAGAAGATCCGCAGGGTGCGGACCACGAACATGGTGAGCGGATCGGGAGAGCCGGTGAGGGCCCCCAGCATCTCGGTGTGGCCCGGGTACCGGTATCCGGCGCGCCACAGGGCTTCTTTGTGGATGGGCGCGGTGGCCAGCGCGTCGGCCCGCCCCGCCAGGATCTCCTGGACCGCCCGCTCGACGAACTGTCCGGCGGCCGCTCCGGCGGAGGCCTGCACCCGTCCCCAGCGCAGCCGGCGGTCCACGTTGGCGAGGTCCACCAGTTCCACCGCCCCGCCGCCCCCGAGGTCCAGGCGCACGCCGGTGACCTCCATCGCCCGTTCCAGCACCCAGGCGTCGCCGACGACGAGGGCGCGCACCGCCTCCCGCACCTGCGGGTCGGCCAGCGCGCGCACCACGATCTCGGGCCCGATGCCCGCCGGATCCCCCAGGGTGACGGCGACGACGGGAGGAGAACGCACGGTACCATTCTAAAAGGGAAAAGGGAAGAGGGAAGAGGGAACTGCTCCAACGCTCCAACGTTCCAACGCTCCAACGTTCCAACGCCCACAGGGGGCGGCTGTGTCCGAGACGGAGGAGGTCGAGGTCTTCGGTCGGCGTTTCCTGGTGACCGTGACCGGGCCGGATGCCGGCCGGCGGTTCTCGGCCACCATCTGGGAGCCGGCGGCGGGGCGGGCCCTCACCCGCACGCCGGTCCGCGGGCGCAGTCCCGCCGAGGTGCGGGAGAAGGTGGCGGAGGTCCTGCACACCCTGCTGGGGATCGACCGGGTGCAGGAGCAGATCCTGGCCGTGGCCGCCGAGCTGGCGCCGGGCGCCTCGGTGGACCTGATCGAGGACGCCCGGGCGGTCCGGGCGACGCTGTCCGGCGGATGGGAGCTGGCGGTGCCGCTGGCCCTGCCCCGGGAGGACGTCACCGACCCGCACGCCGACATCGCCGCCCTGCGGCAGCGAATCATCACCCACTTCCGCGCCCACCTGCGCCGCGCGGGCTGACGGGCCGCATTCCCGGAGGTGCGGCAGGAAGCCCGCGGGCCCCGCCGAACTTTCCGGAAGACTTCCGGGCGGGCCGTCTCCATGGACCTGATCATTCGCCGGGCCGCCATCCAGGGCAGGGACGGGCTGCACGACATCGGGGTGCGGGGGGAACGCATCGCCGCCATCGCTCCTCGGGTGGACGCCCGCGCCCCGACGGAGCTGGACGCCGGAGGCAACCTGGTCACCCCGGCGCTGGTGGAGACCCACATCCATCTGGATGCGGCCCTCACCGTGGGTCAGCCGCGCCACAACCGCACCGGATCTCTGTTTGAGGGGATCGAGATCTGGGCCGAGCGGGTGCGGACCCTGACCGAAGACGACGTGACGCGCCGCGCCACCACCGCCCTGAAGTGGATGCTGGCCCACGGCGTCACCCACGTGCGTACCCACGTGGACGTCTGCGACCCCCGTCTCACAGCCCTGCGGGCTCTGCTCCGCCTGCGGGACGAGGTGCGGGACGTGATCCGGCTGCAGGTGGTCGCCTTTCCCCAGCAGGGAATCTACTCGTTTCCCGACGGCGAGCGATTGATGCGGCAGGCCCTGGATCTGGGCGCCGACGTGGTGGGAGGGATTCCCCACTACGAGTGGACCCGGGAGTACGGCGAGCGCGACGTGCGAATCGTCCTGCAGCTGGCGGCCGAGTACGGCCGGCCGGCGGACCTGCACTGCGACGAGACCGACGACGACCACAGCCGGTTCCTAGAGCTGGTGGCTGCGGAGACCATCCGCCTGGGCCTGCAGGGACGGGTGACCGCCAGCCACACGACAGCCATGCACTCGTACAACAACGCCTACGCCTACCGCCTCATCCGGTGGATGCGCCATGCGGGAGTCCACATCGTCACCAACCCCCTGGACAACTCCGTCCTGCAGGGACGATTTGACAGTTATCCGATCCGGCGGGGGTTCACCCGGGTGCGGGAGCTGCTGGCCAACGGGATCAACGTGTGCATCGGCCACGACTCCATCATGGACCCGTGGTATCCCCTGGGCGTGGGCGATCCCCTGCAGGCCTGCTTTGTCATGGTGCACTACGGGCAGCTGTCCGGCCGGGACGAGCTGGAGACGCTTCTGGACCTGGTGACCACCCGCGCCGCCGCCTGCGTCGGGGCGGTGGACTACGGGCTGGCCGAGGGATGCGTGGCCGACCTCGTCGTCTTCGACGCTCCCACGGCCGTGGACGCGATCCGGACCCTGGCCGCCCGGCGGTGGGTCATCTCCCGGGGGCGGGTGGTGGCCGAGACCCAACCGGCCCGCTCCACGGTGCGCTGGGCCGGCGAGGACGAGCCAGTGCGATTCTTCCCGTGACCGCCCGCGCCTCCGTCCGCCCTGGCCTGCCGGCCGCCGGCCGCCCGCGGCGCTCTGCGGTCTCCGACCTCGCGTCGTGGACCGTGTTCGCGGCGGTCGTCCTGGCGGCGTGGGAGGTCGGGGCGCGCCTGTACGGCCAGCCGTACCTGCTGCCGGCGCCTTCCCAGATCCTGGCGGCGCTGCGGGGAGACGCCCCGCTGGTGCTGGCCTACGCCCGGGTGACGGCCCAGGAGACGGTGCTGGGGTTTGCGGCGGGCTCAGCCCTGGCGCTGCTGGGGGCCATGCTGTTCGTGTGGCTGCCCCGGCCGGTGGAGGAGTTCCTGTATCGCATCGTGGTGACCCTCAACAGCACTCCCTTTGTCGCCCTGGCGTCCCTGGTGGTGGTGTGGTTCGGGCTGGGGATCACCAGCAAGGTGATGATCGCCGGCCTGTACACCTTCTTTGCCGTCCTGTACCACACCCACAAGGAGTTCATCTCCATCGACCCCATGCGCGAGTACCTGATGGACGTCTACAACGCCTCCTGGTGGCAGCGGATGCTGCTGCTGAAGCTGCCCTCATCCCTGCCCATCGTCTTCACCAGCCTCAAGGGCGGCGTCATGGCGGCGGTGAACGGCGCCATCGTGGGCGAACTGTTCGGGGCGTTTGAGGGTTTGGGCTACATGATCTTGGACTCGCGGTACGTGGGGAACACGGTGCGGGTGTTCCTGGCCGCCGTCTTCTGCACCCTGATCGGGTGGGTGCTGTTGGGGGCGGTCACGGTGGCCGAGCGGCTGCTGGTGCCCTGGCACGTGAGCATGGCCCGGGAGCGGACCTGAGGTGCCGCGTCCGGCGGCGGGCCGGGGGTGGGCGGGAGATCAGAGACTCACGGGGAGGTGGAGCATGGGCGGGGTGAGGTGGGCGGTGCTGGTGGCGGGTCTGGTCCTGGCGCTGGCGGCCGGGACCGGGGCGCAGGGACAGCCGGTCTCCATCATCGAGGCGTGGTTCATCCACAACGAGTCCATGGGCGACCCGGTGGGCGTGGAGAAGGGCTTCTTCGGTTCCCTGCGGGTGCAGGTGATCGGCGGCGGGCCCGGCCTGTCGCCCATCGACCGGGTGATGGCCAAGGCCCGGGCGGGGGAGATCGTCTTCGGCGTGGACTACCCCTACAACATCCTGGAGGCCCGGGAGAAGCAGAGACTGCCGCTGGTGGTGGTGTCCCATGACTTCCAGAAGTCGGCCATCCACCTGCTGTCCTGGGTGCCCCTGCGGTCGGTGCGGGACGTGCGCGGGACGGTGGCCACCTGGATCGGCTACGACAAGCAGATCAAGGCCATGATCGGCCGCGGGTGGGAGAAGCAGATCCGCATCGTCAACCAGCAGGGCGACCCGGCCACCATCGGCGCCTGGATGCGCAAGCAGTATCAGTTCGCCCACGCCATGGGGTACAACGAGGTCCTGGTGGCCCGCCGGCTGGTGAAGGAAAAGTACTACGTGTACTCCTACGCCGACGACTTCGGCATGAAGTGGCCGGAGAACGTGGTGTTCACCACCGAGGAGATCGTGCGGCGGTATCCCCAGATCGTCCAGCAGTTTGTCACCGGGCACTACCGGGGATTCCGGTACGCCCTGGCGAACCGCCAGGAAGCCGCGGACATCCTCCTGAAGTACAACAAGAACCTTGACCGCGCCCACGAGATCGAGGGGATGGAGTTTCTCCAGTCCATCATCGTGACGCCGGCCACCCGCCAGCGGGGGTTGGGGTACGTGGACCCGGCGGCGTGGGACCAGCTGGCCAGGGATCTCGTGAACGCCGGCATCTTCACCACCATGCCCAACGTGAAGGCGGCCTACACCACCCGGTTCCCCAGCGGCGTCATGCCGTGACGTTCCCGTGGGGAGGCCGGCGTCCCCGGCCTCCCCTCCGACCCCATGGCGCCGATCCTGCGGATGGTCCAGGTGAGCAAGACCTACGAGGTGGCCCGCTCCCGGCGCGGCACCCCCCGGGCGCTGGACGCGGTGGTCAACGTCAGCCTGGAGGTCCAGCCCGGGGAGTTCGTGGCCGTGATCGGTCCGTCGGGGTGCGGCAAGACCACGGTGCTGTTCCTGCTGGCTGGACTGCGCCCACCGACCGCGGGGACCATCGAGGTGTGCGGGCGGCCGCCCCGGCAAGCGGTCCGCGCCGGGCTGTGCTCGGTGATCTTCCAGTCCCCCGTGCTGTTCGAGTGGCTGTCGGTGGAGGAGAACGTGCTGCTGCCCGTGCGCCTGCGGGACCGGCGGTGGTGGCTGTGGCCGTGGGCGCGGCGCCTGTACCGGGCCCAGGTGGAGCGGCTCCTGCAGACCGTGCAGCTGGAGGAGTTCGCCCACTACCGCCCGGACGTCCTGTCGGGAGGGATGCAGCAGCGGGTGGCTCTGGCCCGGGCCCTGACCCTGGACCCGCAGGTTCTGCTGCTGGACGAACCGTTCGGGGCGCTGGACGAGATCACCCGGGACCGGATGAACCTGGAACTGCTGCACCTGGTGGAGCAGCGGCGGTTGAGCGTGATCTTCGTGACCCACTCCATCGAGGAGGCGGTGTTCCTCGCCGACCGGGTGGTGGTGATGGGCCGCGGCGCCTCGGCGCGCACCGGCAGCAGCATCGTGGGGGAGGTGGAGGTCGACCTGCCCCGTCCCCGTACCCTGGCCCTCAAGGAAGACCCGGAGTTCTTCCAGAAGGTGCGCGAGGGGCGGGCGGCCCTCCGGGAGGCGCAGCAGGCATGACGGAGGCGGGCGAGGGGGCTGCGGCCCTCGAGCAGTGGCTGGCGGCGTGGCGCCAGACCCGGCGGCTGACCTATGACCTGCTGCGGGTCCTGCCCTACGCGGTGATGAACTTCTCCCCCCACCCCGACTTCGGCACCCTCGTCCGCCAGATCCGCCACTGCGCAGACGTCCAGGCCTGCTACCTGGAGGCGCTGCGCACCGGGACGATGGACCTCTCGACCCGGCCGCGGCGGCGGGAACTGGAGCAGTCCAAAGAGCACCTGGAAGCCTACCTGCGCCACCTGGACGGGGAGCTGGAGGACGCGGTGCGGGGCCTGGGCTCCCAGGTCCTCACCCGGATCATCGGGTGGGGGCCCGGCGGGCACCTGACGGTCCTGCAGCACCTGATGGCCTTGCTGCAGCACGAGACCCTCCACCAGGGCATGTGGGCGTTTTACGCCCGAATCGCCGAGCTGCCTTTGCCCCAGAGCTGGCGGGAGACGTGGGGCCTGGAGTGATTCCCCCCCCACCCAGCCCCTTGACATTCGCTTGCTGGAGTGCGAAAGTATCAGTGGTCTGACCAATGGACCATTCCTCAGTTAGAGGATCAACAATTTCTCCCCCCTCCCCGGACGTGGCGGAGAACCTGGAGCCCGTCCGGCGCACCCGTATATATGAGGAAGTCGTCTCCCAGATCCAGCGGCTGATCCTGGAGGGGCGCCTGCGCCCCGGCGACCGGCTTCCTCCCGAACGGGAGCTGGCCGAGCGGTTCGGCGTCAGCCGCACCTCCGTCCGGGACGCCATCCGGGTCCTGGAACTGATGGGTCTGGTCGAGCCCCGCCAGGGAGAGGGGACCGTGGTGCGCGACCTCAGCCCCGACTCCCTGGTGCATCCCCTCGCATCGCTGCTGGTCCGCAACCGGGGGCTGCTGGCCGACCTGCTGGACGTGCGCAAGATGATCGAGCCCCACCTGGCCGCCCGGGCCGCCCGGCACGCCAGCCCCGACGACGTGGCCCGGATGGAGGCCATCCTGGCGCGCCAGGAATCCCGGGTCCGGATGGGCCAGCTGGCCATCGAGGAGGACTCGCAGTTTCACGAGGCCATCGCCACCGCCGCCCGCAATCGGGTGATCCTGCGGATCCTGGACGTGCTGATGGACCTGCTGCGCACCAGCCGGGAGCAGTCGCTGCAGGTCCCCGGGCGGCTGCAGCGGTCGCTGGACGGCCACCGTCGGATCCTGGAGGCCATCCGCCGGCGCGATCCCGAGGCCGCCGAGGCGGCCATGCGTCGGCACCTGGAGGAGATCGAGCACGTGCTGCTGGGCAGTGACGACCACCGGACGGGAGGGTAGACCGTGGGCCGCCTCTTTGCCGTCGAGATCGTCTACCGGGGGATCTTCCAGAAGAACCTGGCCAAGAACATCAGCCGGGGCATCGTGCTGGCCGCCCGGCATGCCGGCAAGACCGGCATCTCCTTCGGCCGGTACGGGGATAGCCCCGAGCGCAACGGCATCCCGGCCAAGAACTTCGCCATCGTCGCCACCGACGCCGAGACCCTCCAGGAGGGCATGGCCAAGTACGAGCCCCGGGAGGTGGACATCACCATCGCGGTGGACGACACCCTGTGCAAGGGGGTGGAGTCCTGGGCCTGGTACGGGCTGCAGCCCATCAACCGGCTGCTCAAGCCCGGGGGCACGCTGATCGTGACGACCATGCACGGCTTCGACACGATCATCTCCATGTGCCACCGCAAGGACTACCCCTACCAGCTGGCCCTGCTGCGGGGCATCCCCAGCTTCTCGGGGCTGTGGGTCTACAAGGACGACCACACCGACGTGCGGGTCCTGGGGGCCATCGCCCGGGTGCTGCCCGACCTGTTCGACCTGGAGGCGGTGGAGAAGGCCATCCGGGAGGAGTGGAACGACGAGCTGAAGGTGGCGTCGGCCCGCAAGGCCGCCGAGCGCCTGCAGACCCGGGTGGTCCTGCCCACCGAGGGCAATCCGGAGACGCCCTACGCGTTCGAGCTGCCCAAGTGGTACGAGCTGCGGGAGGGGCTGGCCATCCCGGGCATCCCGGCGGGGCAGGCCGTGGCCGACCCGGTGACGGGCCAGGTGGGCGGCTTCCGGCCGGCCCGCAACCCCACCTTCAAGAAGTTCGCCACCCGCACCATGCGGCCGGTGGTGGACTTCGACAAGTGCGTCAAGTGCACCCTGTGCTGGCTGCAGTGCCCCGACTCCTGCTTTGACGTGACCCCGGACGGCTACTACGACGCCCACATGGAGGCCTGCTGCGGGTGCGGGGTGTGCGAGGCCGTCTGCCCGGTGGAGAATTGCATCACCATGGTCAACGAGACCGCCTTCACCGACAACCGCAGCCAGTGGGAGATGTGGAAGCAGGACAAGGACGCCTACCGGGCGTGGCTGCAGGAGAAGATCGCCCACCGGCCGCCGCGCCAGCACGGCTTCCGGATCCGCGGCCAGTACGGGGAGGAGATCCAGCAGCTGGTGGCCGCCGGGGTGGTGGACCGGTCGCTGGGGGAGCGGCTGGCGGAGGACGTGGTGGCCGAGCCCGGCGAGGCCAGTGCCGGAGGATAACTGCGCGGGCGCGTACGCCGACGGGAGGACGCCATGGCCCAGGTGATCGAGCAGGCCCAGAAGGAGAAGGAAGCCCTCATCAGCGGCAGCGAGGCGATCGCCGTCGCCTGCAAGCTGGCCGACGTGGACGTCATCACCGCCTACCCCATCCGCCCCTACGACACGGTGATGCAGTACGTGGCCAAGCTGGTGGCCAACGGCGAGCTGGACTGCGAGTACATCGTGGCCGAGTCCGAGCACTCGCAGTTTGAGATCGTCAAGCACGCCAGCGCTGCCGGCGCCCGGGTCTTCTGCGGCAGCAGCGGCGTGGGCTGGATGTACGCCTTCGAGGCCCTCACCGTCACGCCGGCCCTGCGCATCCCCCTGGTGGCCATGGTGGGCAACCGGGCCCTGGACGACCCGGGGGCGTTCGGGGTGGAACACAACGACGCCCTGGCCGTGCGGGACCTGGGCTGGCTGCTGGTGTGGGTGGACACGGCCCAGGAGGCCCTGGACACGGCGCTGATCGCCTACCGGGTGGCCGAGGACCGGCGGGTGTTCCTGCCGTGCGCCATCGCCTGCGACGGGGCGTTTTTGACCCACTCCCAGGCCCTGGTGAAGATCCCGCCCCAGGAGTGGGTGAAGGCCTTCCTGCCCCCCTACAACCGCGGCGACCTGCTGCTGCACCCCGACAACCCCATCACCGTCGCGCCCCAGGTGAACGAGGACTGGCTGATGGAGCTGCGCAAGCACAACGACGAGGCCATGAAGCGCGCCAAGACGGTGGTGATCCCGGAGGCCTACCGGGAGTTCGAGCGGATCTTCAACCGCTCCTACGGCAACCCGTTCTTCGAGGCGTACCAGACCGACGACGCCGAGGTGGTGCTGGTGGGCATGGGCACCCTGTCCATGCCGGTGAAGGTGGCCATCCGGCAGATGCGCAAGGAGGGCAAGAAGGTGGGCTTTGTGCGCCTGCGGTGGTTCCGGCCCTTCCCGGCCGAGGAGCTGGCCGACGTGCTGGGCCGCTACCGGGCCGTGGGCGTTATCGACCGGGACTACTCCTTCGGCGCGCCCCACGTGAGCGGCGTGCTGGCCACCGAGGTGCGGGCGGCGCTGTACCCCCACCCGTCCCGGCCTCCGGTGCTGGGCTTCATCTGCGGGCTGGGCGGGCGGGAGGTCACCGTTCCCGACGTCCGGCGCATGAGCGACCTGCTCTTCGAGGCGGCCGCCGGCAAGCCGGTGCCGCTGACCACCTGGGTGGGGATCCGGGAGTGAGGCGGACACGACCGTCACCGGCGAGGTGATACCCATGGATGCCGTGGAGACCGCGCTGCCGACGCAGCCGCTGGAGCAGATCAAGGGGGTCAAGAAGGTCCCCCTGGAGGAGTACTTCACCTCCGGCCACCGCACGTGTCAGGGGTGCGAGTCGGCCCTGGTGATGAAGCTGATGGTGAAGGCCGCCGGCCCGCGCACCATCGTGCTGGGCAGCACGGGGTGCATGTACGTGGCCAACACCACCTACTACAGCACGTCGTGGGTGGTGCCCTGGATGCACACCCAGCTGGGGAGCTCGGGCTCGGCCGGCCTGGGCACGGCGGCGGCCCTGCGGGCCCTGATGCGCAAGGGGAAGATGAAGGAGGAGCCCATCAACGTCATCGCCTTCTGCGGGGACGGCGGCGGCGCCGATATGGGCCTGTCGGCCATCTCGGCGGCCCTCACCCATCCCCAGTACAACTTCCTCATCCTCCTGTACGACAACGAGTCCTACGCCAACACCGACATCCAGCTGTCCGGGCTCACCCCCTACGGCGCTCACACCACCTTCAGTCCGCCGGGGAAGATGAAGCGCATCCTGCACACCCGGTGGAAGAAGAACGTGGCGGGCATGCTGGCCGCCGGGCACCCCGAGTGCCGGTACGTGGCCACCGTGTGCGCGTCCTACGCGGTGGACTTCATGAACCGCGTGCGCAAGGCGCTGAGCATCGGGGGACCCACCTTCATCCACTCCCTGGACCCCTGCCCCAAAGGGTGGGACTACGATCCCATGCTCTCCCACGAGCTGGGCGAGCTGGCGGTGGAGACCGGCGTGTGGCCTCTGTACGAGGTGGAAAACGGCGTCCTGAAGCTGTACGGTCGCACCAAGGCCATCGCCGAGAAGCGGGCCAAGCGCAAGCCGGTGCGGGAGTATCTGATCCGGCAGGGGCGGTTCGCCCACTTTACCGATGACGACATCGACTACTTCCAGGCCAAGGTGGACGAGATGTGGGAGCGCTGGCTGATCCCCGGCGTGATTCCGTTCCGGAAGGAGCTGGAGCAGGATCGGCCGCCGGTGTGACGTACCCGACCCATGTGAGAGGACGGGCGGGGGGCTTGCCTGACGGGGGTGAGCCCCCCTGTCTGTCTGGGGGCTGGCGGGAGTGCGCCGGCCCCCGAGCGCACGGCGCGCAGGGCAGATCCCTCTGGGGAGGTGAGAGGCGATGCGGTGGGAGCGGGTGAGACCCGCGGTGGTGGGGGGTCTCGTCCTTGTGCTGGCGGCCCTGGCGGTGCCCGCCGCGGGGGCGCCGGCGTGGGCCCCCCGGCGCCCGGTGGAGTGGACGATCCCGGCCGGCACGGGCGGAGGGGCGGACCAGCAGGCGCGGTTCATGGCGCCGCTGATTCAGAAGTACAACCTCTCCCCGCAGCCCTTCATCCCGGTGAACCGGCCGGCGGGAGCCGGGGCCCAGGCGTTCCTGTGGATGATCGACAAGTCCGGCGACCCGCACACCATCCTGATCACCCTGGACAACCTGTTTGCCACGCCGCTGGCCCAGGTGATCCGGATGCGGGACGGGTCGCGCTTTGACTGGCGTAAGCTCACGCCCATCGCGCGGCTGTTGCTGGACAACTTCGTCCTGTGGGTGCACGCCGACTCGCCATGGAAGACCCTGGCGGAGTTCGAGCGGGCGGCCAAGGCGGCGCCCCCCGGCAGCATCAAGATGGCCGGCACCGGCAGCAAGCAGGAGGACGAGATCATCATGGTGCTGCTGGAGCAGGCCTGGGGCGTGGACTTCACCTACGTGCCCTTCCCGGGCGGCGGCGCGGTGGCCGCGGCCCTGGTGGGCAAGCAGGTGGACTTCACCGTCAACAACCCCCTGGAGGCGGTGGGCCACTGGGAGGCGGGCCGGGTGCGGCCCCTGGCCATCTTCGCCAGCGAGCGGGTGCCCTTCGGCCGCTGGCGGGAGATCCCCACCATGAAAGAACTGGGCGTCAACATCGAGTACCAGATGCTGCGGGGGATCTTCGGGCCGCCGGCGATGCCGGCGGAGGCGGTGGCGTTCTACCTGGACGTGTTCCGCCGCCTGATGGACACTCCCGAGATGGCCGACTTCATCGAGCGCGGCGCGTTCACCAAGGCCTTCCTCACCGGCGCCGACTACGTGCGGTGGCTGGAGCAAAAAGACGCCACCGTGCGGACCCTGATGACCAAGGGCGGGCTGATCAGCCCCTAGCCCGCTCCTGGCGACGCGGCGGCGGGTGGAGGTGCGGCCTCGCCCGCCGCCTGCGCGGAGGACGCCCATGCGCACAGCGGAAGTCGGCATGGCCGCCGCCCTGGTGGTCCTGGGCGGCGTCCTGATCTGGCAGGCGGTGCAGCTGCCCATCGGGTGGACGCCCATCGGCCCGGGCGCGGGCTTTTTCCCCTTCTGGCTGGCGGTGGGGGTAACAGTGTCGGCGGCAGGGATTTTGGTGGGCCGGCTGCGGGTGCAGCCGGCGCCCCGGGATCGCAAGGCGTTCATCCCGACGCACGCCTGGCGGCCGCTGCTGGCGGTCTTCCTGCCCATGGTGGCGGTGGTGGCGCTGATGAACGTCCTGGGGATCTACCTGGGCGGCGCCCTGTACCTGGCCGGCTACATGTGGCTGGTGGGCCGGCACCGCCCCCTCACCATCGTGCTGGTGAGCGTGCTGGTGCCGGCGGCCCTGTTCTTCATCTTCGAGCGATGGTTCCTGCTGCCGCTGCCCAAGGGGGCGGTCCTGGAGAGCATCCTGTACGGGAGATAGGACATGGGATTTCTGTCGGTCTTTGACAACCTGCTGTACGGCCTGGGCGTCGCCCTCACGCCCGTCAACCTGCTGGTGGCGGTGGTGGGACTGGTCCTGGGGACCGCCATCGGCGTCCTGCCGGGGCTGGGGGGGACCAACGGGGTGGCGCTGCTGCTGCCCCTGACCTTCACCCTCACGCCCACCTCGGCCATCATCCTGCTGGCGTCGGTGTACTGGGGCGCCATCTTCGGCGGCGCCATCACCTCCATCCTGTTCAACATCCCCGGCGAGCCCTGGTCGGTGGCCACCACCTTCGACGGGCACCCCCTGGCCAAGCAGGGCAAGCCCGGGATCGCGCTCACGGCGGCGTTCACCTCCTCGTTCATCGGGGCGCTGGTCTCCATCATCCTGTTCACCTTCTTCGCCCCGCCCCTGGCCGAGCTGGCGCTGCGCTTTGGCCCGCCGGAGAACTTCGCGGTGCTCCTGCTGGCGTTCGCCACCTTTGCGGGGCTGGAAAGCGGCCACCCCCTCAAAACCGTCCTGATGACCCTGCTGGGGCTGCTGCTGTCCACGGTGGGGTTTGACATCGTCAGCGGGCGGCCGCGGATGAACTTCGGGTTCGTGGAGCTGCAGAGCGGGATCAACTTCGTGGTGATTGCCATCGGCCTGTTCGGTCTGGGGGAGATCTTGCTCACGGTGGAGGAAGGCCTGCGCCTGGAGGGAATCCGGGGCCGGATCAGCTTCCGGGACCTGTGGGAGACCTGGAGGCTGTTTCCCCGCTACATCGCCACCCTGGTGCGGGCCACCATCCTGGGGTTCTGGATCGGCGTCCTGCCGGGCACCGGGGCCACCCCCGCGTCGTTTGTGAGTTATGGTCTGGCCAAGCAGTTCAGCAGGCACCCCGAGCGGTTCGGCAAGGGCGAGGTGGAGGGGGTGGTGGCTCCGGAGACCGCCGCCCACGCGGCCGGCATCGGGGCGCTGCTGCCCATGGTGACCCTGGGCATCCCGGGCTCGCCCACGGCGGCCGTGATGCTGGCCGGGTTCTTCATCTGGGGGCTGAACCCCGGACCCCTGCTGTTTACCGAGCAGCGGGAGTTCGTCTGGGGCCTGATCGGTTCCATGTACATCGCCAACGTGATCGGCGTCGTCCTGGTCCTGACCATGGTGCCGGTGTTCGCCGCCATCAACCGTATCCCGTTTGGCATCCTGGCGCCGTTGATCGTGATCCTGTCCAGCATCGGCGCCTACGCCGCCAACAACCAGATCCTGGACCTGTGGATCATGCTCGGCTCGGGGGTGGCGGGGTACCTGTTCAAGAAGCTGGGCTACCCCCTGGCGCCCCTGGTGGTGGCGCTGGTTCTGGGCGACATGACCGAGCAGGCCCTGCGCCAGAGCCTGATCATGGGCCAGGGCCGCCTGAGCTTCTTTTTGACCCGCCCCATCGCCCTGCTGTTCATCGCGGCCAGCGCGGTGCTGTTCCTGCTGCCCGTGCTCCGGGGGATCCGCCGGCGGCCGGCGCGCGGCGCCCCGCGCCCGGTGGAGGCGGCCTGACGGGCGGGCGGCCTTTCCCGTCGCGGTGGGCGGCGGCCCGCGGACAGGGCGGGCCGCCGCCGCGTGTCCGGGTCCTTCGCCGTCCCTAACCGAGACGGCCGACAGATGCCCACCGATCCCTGGCGCGTCATCCTGGCCGCCGCCCCCGTGGCCGTGTTGCTGGTGGGGCTGCTGGTGCTGCGCTGGCCCGGCGTCCGCGCGGCCCTGGCGGCCCTGGCCGTGACGGTGCTGCTGGCGGTGCTGGTGTACGCCACCCCGGTCCGCGGGCTGGCCGCGGCGCTGGCGCGGGCGGCGGTCCTCAGCCTCCACGTGCTGTACATCGTCTGGGCGGCCCTCCTGCTGTACGAGATCGCCGACGGCGTGGGGGCCATCGCGAGCATCGGGGACGCCGTGGCCCGGCTCACCGAGGACCACGTCCTGCAGCTGCTGATCATCGGGTTTGCCTTCAGCGCGTTCTTGCAGGGGGTGGCGGGGTTCGGCGTGCCCGTGGCGGTGACGGCTCCGCTGCTGCTCGGCCTGGGATTTCCGCCCCTGCAGGCGGCTGCCGTCCCCCTGGTGGGTCACGCCTGGGCGGTGACCATGGGCGACATGGCGTCGTCGTTCCAGGCTCTGCGGGCGGTGACCGGACTGCCCGCGCGGGCTCTGGGCGTCTGGACGGCGGTCCTGCTGGGGGGCGCGGCGGTGGCCACCGGCTTTGCGGTGGCGCACGTGCACGCGGGAACCCGGCCGTTCCGCCGGGCGTTCGGGGCCATCGTCGTCCTGGGCGCGGTCATGGGGGGAGTCCAGCTGCTGCTGGCGCTGGCTCAACACTGGATCGTGGCGTCTTTCGGGGCCGGCATGGTGGGGCTGGCGGCGGGCATGGGGCTGGCGCGCCTGGCCCGCCGGCGCGGGCCGGCGTGGCTGGGGACGCTGCCGGCCTGGCCCCCGCCGGAGGGGCGGCGCGAGCCGCCGCGTCCGGCCCCGGCGGGACACCCGGCCATGGGCTTTCACGAGGCGTTCCTGCCGTACTACACCCTGATCGGGGTGGTGGGGTGCGCCACGTTCGTGGCCCCCGTGCGCCGGCTGCTGGAGTCGGTGGTGGTGACAGTCCGCTTTGCCCCGGTGCCGACGGAACTGGGCTGGCCGGGGGAAGGCGGGGAGGTGCACCTGCAGATCTTCGGGCATCCGGGCGCGCTGCTGCTGTACGCCGCCGCTCTGACGGTCCTGCTGTACCGGCGGCGGGCGCGGGCGCCGGCGAGCTGGCCCCGGGTGTGGGCGAAGGTGGCCGCCCAGGGCGTCCCCACGTCGGCGGCCGTCGTCCTCCTGGTGGCGGTGGCCACGGTGATGGGCAGCAGCGGGATGACGTTGCTGCTGGCGCAGGGGCTGGTGACCCTGGTGGGGCCCCTGTTCCCTCTGCTGTCACCCCTGGTGGGCCTGCTGGGCACGGTGATCACCGGCAGCAACACCAACTCCAACGTGCTCTTCGGCGCAGTCCAGCGGGATGCGGCGCGGCTGCTGGGGATGGACCCGGTGCTGATGGCCGCCCTGCAGACGGCCGGAGGGTCGCTGGGGTCGATGGTGGCGCCCGCCAAGGTGGTCCTGGCCACGGCCACCACCGGCCTGGCGGGACAGGAGGGGCGGGTGATGCGGGTGACGGCGCGGTACGCGCTGGTGATGACCGCGGCCCTGGGGCTGGTGGGGCTGGCCCTGCAGGCGCTGCGGTGACGGCAGACGGCGCAGGCAGGGACCGCGGGCCCCGCCGTCGCAGCACGACACCGACACCCCGCCGATGAGGGGAGGAGATGACATGGGCGCGGTGACCGCTCCCGACGGCGTGCACCTGGCCTACGACGACAGAGGGTCCGGCCTGCCGGTGGTCCTGCTGCACGGGTTCCCCTTCTCCCGGCGCATGTGGGCGCCCCAGGCCGCCCTGGCGGAGCGGTACCGCCTGATCACGCCGGACCTGCGGGGGTTTGGAGACTCCGGCGGCATCCCGCAGTCGCTGGACCAGCTGGCCGACGACCTGCACGCGCTGGTGGAGCACCTGGGCCTGCGGGAGTGGGTGCTGGGAGGGTTCTCGATGGGGGGCTACGTGCTCTTCCGCTACCTGGCGCGCCACGGCCAGCGGATGCGGGCGCTGCTGCTGCTGGACACCCGGGCCGAGGCCGACTCCCCCGACGGCCGGCGCCGCCGGCTGGAGGCCATCGACCGCATCGAGCGGGAGGGCCCGGAGAGCTACCTGGATGAGTTCGTCTCGGTGGTCGTCTCCCCCCGGACGCTGCAGCACCGCCCCGGGGTGGGCCGGACCGTGCGGGCCCTGATGGAGGCCCGGCCCGCGTCGCTGGTGGCCGTCCTGCGGGCCATGGCCGACCGGCCCGACAGCACGCCACTGCTCGCGCAGATCCGTGTGCCGACGCTGATCGTGGTGGGGGCCGACGACCAGGCGACACCGGTGTCGAGCGCCCGGATCATGGCCGAGCGGATCCGCACGAGCACGCTGGAGGTCATCCCGGACGCAGGGCACATGAGCAACCTGGAGCAGCCCCGCCTGTTCACCGAGGCCGTGACCCGCTTTCTGGAGACTCTGGCGGAGCCCACGCCGGGGACGACCTAACTGAACGTCCGGCCGGTGCCCGCCCCCATCGTCCGGCTAGCCCGTCCGGTGACTGTCCCCCCGACAGGTGGGGGACAGTCCCTCCGCGCGTGCGGTGACTGTCCCCGGCCACAGCAGATGACCCCCTCGCCAGGGGCCAAAGACTCTTCTGTGGAGGTTTTTCCTATGAGAGACCGGCAGGGAGGGGACTGTCCCCGGGTTGGGAGGGGGACAGTCCCCTCCTGTGATGGGGGACTGTCCCCATAGTTAGCCGGGTGGGGCCAGGGTGGGGTGACCCGGCCGGTCATGGGCGGGTGGGCGTCGTGTCGGTATCATGGGGGCGGTCTGACGGGGGTGGGGAAATGCCCAGGCGTCCGCGGGGCGTGATCGTGAATGCGATGGTCCACGTGACCACGCGGGGGAACCGGGGGAGTCCGATCTTCCTGCGCCCGGAGGACTACCGGGCTTTTCTGGACGACCTGCGGCACCTCTGCGACCGCCATAGGTGCCGGACCCACGCGTACTGCCTGATGACCAACCATCTCCACCTGCTCGTGCAGGTCGGGGAGCGTCCGCTGTCTGCGCTCATGCACGCTCTCCTTCACCGCCATGCCCGGAGGGTCAACCGGCTGTACTACGGCACCGGGCACGTCTTCGGGGACCGTTTCTGGTCACGGGCCTGCACGTCGGAGGCGGATGTCCTGACCACCGTGCGCTACATCCACGCCAACCCGGTACAGGCCGGGCTGGTCGCCCGGCCGGAGGCCTACCCGTGGAGCAGCCACCGGATCTACCTGGGAGACGAGGATGCGCCGTGGGTCGCCACGTCGATCCTGGAGTTCCTCAGCGCCGACAGGGAGCGGGCGCGCGCCGCGTACGCTCTCTGGATGGCCACCGCCTCGGGCTCAGAGGGTGTGGGCGCAGCGGCCGCCGGGTCTCACGGGGGTCCCGGCAGCCGCCCCGCCCGGCGGACCTTCCACAGGACGGGCACCCAGGAATATCCCAGGATGTACGAGAACACCGCCGCCCCCGCCAGGTAGGCTCCTCCGCCGGCGGCGGCCACCGCCGGGCGGGCCAGGAGGACGCCGGCGGCGATCAGGACGCTGCCGCCGGCCAGCAGCGCCAGCGGGAGGACGCCCGCCCGGGGCCAGTAGGGGGCCTCCAACCGCGGCACCTCGTAGGCGCTCATGCCCAGGGCGAAGCGGTAGTACCACATGAGAAACGGCGTGACCTTGTAGGCCTGGCCGGTGATCACCAGCGTGACCCACCCCAGCAGGTACCAGGCCACGGCGGCGGCCGCCCACCGCAGGCGCTCGCCGGGCAGCCACCCCCCGGCCGCCAGCAGCGCGCCCGCGCCCAGGACAGCTGTGCTAGCGGCGATCAGGCGCCAGTGGGTGCGGGTGATGTCGGGAGCCGGTTTGGTCCACGCCCGCAGGAATGTGGCCAGATCCCGGGCGTACAGGAGCGCCGTCATGCCGAGGGCGGCCACCCCCAGGCGGGTGATCGTCCCGCCCGTCGGCGCCCCGGCGATCAGACCCGCCACCGCCAGCACCCCCATGGCCAGCACCGCCCGGGACCGCAGCGCCGGCGCGTCCCGGAGTCCGGCAAAGCGCGGCAGCAGGTAGTACGAGGCGCCGGCGATGAGCAGTCCGAACCACCCCGCCAGCCCCAGGGCCAGATGGACCTGCAGCCCCCAGACCAGCAGGGGCGGCCAGAAGGCCAGGCGCCAGTTGGCCGCCAGCAGCAGACCCCACAGGGTCACCAGCCCCAGGCATGCGACCGCCGTGGCCAGCAGGTCCAGCCCCGGAGGCCACCGGGTCCGCCGCCGGATCACCGCCGCCGCCGCGACCACCGAAAAGGCCACCGACAGCACCACCAGCGTCCCGCCGGCGATGAGGGCGCCGGTCAGCCGGGTCCAGAACCCGACGGCCAGAGCCGCCACACCCACCAGGTAGGCGCAAAACTGAACGACGACCTCCCGCCCCGGCTCCCGGCGGACCACGGCGGCGGCCGGCAGTAGCTGGTGCAGGGCCCCCAGGGCGATCATCGTCCCCCACCCGAGGGTGACCAGGTGGTTGGCCGCCAGGACCTGCGGGGAGCGGATCTGGAGAGCGGCCAGGCGCGGGACGGCCGCCGCCACCGCCGCGGCCACAAGCGGGAAGCCCAGCACGGCGGCCAGCAGGAACAGGCCGGAGCGGGTGATGTGGGGCCGGTCGGGCTGCGCCCAGGCCGGGCGGGACGCGCCTGTGGCCATGGGCCTTACGCCGGCAGGCGGCCCCGCAGGTCCTCCGGTCGGTACGGGCCCGGAGAGGCGATCAGCGCCCGGGCGTGCTCCACCTGCTCCCACACGTTCCACAGGAGCACGCCGCGCACCCTCCCGTCCCGCAGGTAGTACACCACGCCCTGCCGGTAAGGTTCCGCCCAGTCCTCCACCGTCTGCAGGCGGGCGTCTATGTCCCCCACGGCCTCGTAGCCCAGGTCAAAGAGGTCCGAGTAGAAAAAGGGCAGGTGGTGGTAGGGCTGCCCGCGGCCGGCCATGTTGCGGCCGGCGACCTGGCCCATGGTGTTGGCGTTGTCCTCGTGCTCCACCCGGATCCGCGCACCCAGGGCGGGGTTGTAAAAGCGCGCCACGTCTCCGGCGGCGTAGATGTCCGGGTCGCTGGTCCGCAGGTACTCGTCCACCACGATCCCGTCGTCGGTGCGCAGGCCCGCGCCGGCGGCCAGCTGGTCGTTGGGCCGGATGCCGAGGCCGGCCACCACCCCGTCGGCCTCGATCTCCTGACCGCGGTCGGTGCGCAGCACCGGGCGCCCGCGCCGCACCTCCACCCCCGCCACCCGCTCGCCCGGCCGCACCTCCACCCCCCGCTGGCGGTAGTAGTCGTTGAGGAACCGGCTGAGCCCGGCGGGGAACAGGCGGGCCCCGATGCCCTCTTCGGGGAACAGCATGGTGACCTGTGTGCCCTGCAGGGCCAGGGCCGCGGCGATCTCGGAGCCGATGAACCCCCCGCCGATGACGGCAAAGCGGGTACCGGCCGCCGCCAGCTCCCGCAGGCGGCGGTAGTCATCGTAGGTGCGGAAGTAGATGATCCGTTCCTCGGTGGGGTCCGCGGGCAGGCGCCGCGGCTCGCCGCCGGTGGCCAGCAGGAGCTTCTCGTAGGTGTAGGTGGTCCCCCGGTCGTCCACCACCAGGTGGCCGGCCTTGTCGATCCGGACCGCCCGGCGGCCCAGGTGCAGCTCGACGCCCAGCGCGGCGGTGTCGCGCCAGATCTGCTCCTCGGGCTGGCCCTTCCACAGGCCCTTGGACAGGGGCGGGCGGTTGTACGGGGGATGAGGTTCGGCGCCCAGGACGCCGACGGTCCCCGCAGTGTCCACCTCGCGGATCCCCCGCACGGCGGCGTCGCCGGCCATGCTGGCGCCGATGATCAGGTACCGGTAGTGAGGCATGGAGGCCTCCCTCTGCGAGTGGTCTGGTCTCCATGGTGACGGAGCCGGATGAGCCCGTCAACGGCGGAACCGGCGGAGGGCGTGCCGTCCGTATCCGGGGAGCGGGAGGGTGCGGACGCCCTCCGCCGGTCCGTCAGGGAGCCACCACGACGACCGTCCCCGTCATGTTCTGCGCGTGGTAGGTGCAGACGTAGTGGTACACCCCCGGCCGCGAGAACGTCAGGCTGCCCGACTGGCCGGGGCGCAGGTTCAGGAAGGGGAAGCCGCCCCCCAGGACGCTCACCGAGTGGGTGAAGTTGTCGCCGTTGTGCCAGGTCACCGTGCTGCCGGCCCGCACGGTGATGGCCGCGGGCTCGAACCGGTAGCTGGGCGGCATCTCCACCCGGGTCGTGGCCACGGGGGCGGCGCTGCCGCCCCGGGTGCAGCCGGCCACCAGCAGGGCCAGAGCGGATGCGGCCAGGATCGCGGCCGCCCGCGCGGGTCCCAGGCGGCGGCCCGTCACCGCTCCCCCCGCGCCGCCAGCATCTTCTGGCTGGCGGAGGTAAAGATGAGGATGAACGCCAGGGCGTCCAGGACCTCGGCGAGGGTGTGGGCGAACAGGAAGACGGTCCAGTCCAGGTGGTAGGTCATGTAGCTGACCTCGGCCACCGCGAACAGGGTGAACCCCCATCCCAGGGTGCCCTGGCCGGCGCCGAACGACCGCCGGGCGAACACCACTCCGATGGCGAACAGGACGATGTGGATGAGCAGGAAGACAGCGGGCGGCACGACGTTGAGAAATCCCCCAAACGGCATCGATCCTCCCCCCTCCCCGTCAGCGTGACCCCGCCTGTGCGCGCGCCGGCCGGCGCGCCCGGCGGGATCCGGCGATCACCCCGGCGAGGGCCACACCCATCCCCGCCAGGGACACCACGTGACCGGCATGACTGCCGTGGGCGGGACCGGCAGAGAGCAAAAGGCGGGGGTGGTGGGCGAGGACACGTAGGGCGTCCCCCGCCGCGACCAGGCCCCCGGCTGCGGCGGCGGCCAGGCCCGCCCCCACAAGGAGCGTCTCCCACAGCGGCAGGACCCGCCACGGCCTGTGGCGAGATCTGTCGGACATCCCCTCCAGCCTCAGCGAGTGTCGAGCCATCAGCGCCTCTAGAGGGTAGCACGCGTGTGTGCTTTTTGTCAATATAGCCTGCTGTATTTGATTCTATTGACGGAAATGAGGGTGAGGCAATAACATGAAGGCGATGCACCCGACGAGGCGCAGGATCGTCGAGTTGCTCAGGGTGCACGGGAACCTGACCGTGGCAGACCTGGCTCGCCACGTCGGCCTCACCCGCACCGCCGTGGTGAGCCACCTGGCGGCCCTGCAGGCCGAGGGCTACGTGACCCGGGCGGGCCTGCAGCCGGGTCGGCGGCGCCCGCGGGTGGTGTACACCCTCACGCCGGCCGCCGATGGGTTGTTTGCCAAGTCCTACGAGGAGTTTGCCGCGGTCCTGCTGGAAGAGCTGCGGGCTGCCGCCCCCGAGAGGCTCACGGAGGTGCTGATCAGGATCGGCGACCGCTGGATCGCCCGCGACCTGCCCCTGGTGGAGGGGACGTCCGGGCCCCAGCGGGTGGAGCGGGCCGTGCGGGTCCTGGCCGACCGGGGATTTTTGCCGCAGGTGCAGCGGCGCAACGGCGAGTACGTGGTGCGAGAGCACAACTGCCCGCTGATGCGGCTGGCCCTGCAGGACGCCGAGGTGTGCGCCATGGTGCACCGGTGGATGGAAGCGCTGTTCGGCGCCCGGCTGGAGAGGACCCGCTGCATGCGGCTGGGGGACCCCTTCTCCGAGTACCGGCTGGTGCCGCCTGCCGGCGGGAGGGGGTAGACCGCCGTGGCCCCGGCGATCTCCCTCAAGCGCGTGTACGACCCCCCGTCCCCCGCCGACGGCAAGCGGTTTCTGGTGGACCGGCTGTGGCCCCGGGGCGTGAGCGCCGCTTCCCTCCGGATCGACGGGTGGCTGAAGGAGGTGGCGCCCAGCGACGCGCTGAGGCGCTGGTTCGGCCACGACCCCCGGCGGTGGGAGGAGTTCGTCCGCCGCTACCACGCGGAGCTGGACGCCCGCCCCGAGTCCTGGGCCCCGCTGCTGGAGGCGGCGCGGGAGGGTCCGATCACCCTGCTGTTCTCCGCCCGGGACGCCGCGCACAACAACGCCGTCGCGCTGCGGGCGTACCTGCTGGCCCGGCTGCGGACGGCCCGCAGCGCGCGCCGCGGCGGCCGGCGTCGCGGCGCCGGCCGTTGACAGGCCCGCGACCCCTGTGCTACAAGGAGGGCACTTCCACGCCCCGGCGGGACGTGTCCCACCCGGCGGCCCGCCCGGGGGTCTCGGGGGGGGCGACCGGTGAGCAAGTGTCACGTCTGCGGCCTGCCCGACACCCAGACGGTCCTGGTGAAGTGCCAGTGGTTCGGCCGGGGGACCAAGTGGCTGTGCGTCGAGTGCCTGCGCAGCCGGGCGATCACCGACGGGGCGGCCCGGGGCGCTGGTCGCTCCGACCCCGCCCCGGGGCGGGCGCGCCCGGAGGCGGCCCGGTAAATCCGGCCGCGGTCCTTGACAGGGCCCCGGGTTTCTGCTATCAGAGAAGGCAACTCTGCCGCCTGCGGGCGGCGCGTGGGACGCCGTTGAGGAAGTGCGCCTAGGGTTCCGCCGCGTCCATCCGGCGCGGGACTGGTTCTAGCGGCGCAGGCCGGCGATCCGGCCGGCTACACCGTCGGGACAGAAGCCCGAGGGGGAGGTTCCTCGATCCGGAAGGTGCGCCTTCCGGCGGGGGCCCGCTCCCTCGGGCTTCGGTGTGTCGGCGGGGAGGCCGGCGGTGGATCACGGCATCCACATCGAGCGCGACGCGTGCGGCGTCGGATTCGTCGCCGACGTTCGGGGCCGCCGCAGCCACGCCATCCTGGCGCAGGCTCTTGCCGCCGTCGCCCACCTGCGTCACCGGGGCGCGGTGGCCGCCGACGGACGCACGGGAGACGGCGCCGGGGTCCTGACTCAGCTCCCCTACGACCTGCTGCGCAGGGACCTGGGGCTGGACCTGCCTCCCGACCGCATAGCGGCCGGGATGCTCTTCCTCCCCCGGACGGAGGCCGGTCGCGCCGCGGCCCTGGTGGAGCGGGTCCTGACCGACGACGGCCTGCCGCCGGTGGGGTGGCGGGCGGTGCCCACAGACCCGGATGCCCTGGGTGACCACGCCCGCGCCACCCGGCCGGAGATCGCCCAGGTGGTCGTGGCGCGGCCGGCGGGAGTGGACCCTGACGCCTTCGAGCGCGGTCTGTACCGCTGCCGCCGCCGCCTGGAAAACCGCGCGCGGCGCGAGGGCGTGGACCTGTACGTGGCCTCCCTGTCGGGCCGGACCATGGTGTACAAGGCCCTGCTGTCCTCGCCGGCGCTGCCGCGCTTCTACCCGGACCTCACCGATCCCGCCTACGTCACCGCCCTGGCCGTCTTCCACCAGCGCTACAGCACCAACACCTTTCCCAGCTGGCGCCTGGCCCAGCCGTTCCGCGTCCTGGCCCACAACGGGGAGATCAACACCCTCACCGGCAACGTCCTGTGGATGCGCGCCCGGGAGGCCGCCCTGCGGTCGGCCGTGTGGGGTGCCGGCATCGAGGACCTGCGCCCGGTGGTGCAGGAGGGAGGCAGCGACAGCGCCATGCTGGACAACGTGGCCGAACTGCTGGCGCTGTCGGGCCGGCGCCTGCCCCACGCGCTGGCGATGCTGGTCCCGCAGGCGTGGGAGGAGATCGCCGACATAGACCCGGCCGTGCGGGCGTTCTATGCGTTCCACGCCTGCCTGACCGAGCCGTGGGACGGGCCGGCGGCCCTGGCGTTTTCCGACGGGACGGTGGTGGGAGGGGCCCTGGACCGCAACGGCCTGCGGCCGGCCCGCTACCTGGTGACCCGGGAGGGGCGCGTGATCCTGGCCTCCGAGGCCGGCGTGGTGGACGTCCCGGCGGAGCAGGTGGCCGAGAAAGGACGTCTGGGCCCGGGGCAGATGCTGGTGGTGGACACCGCCCGGGCCCGGGTGGTGCGGGATGACGAGATCAAACGGGAGCTGGCGCGGGCCCGTCCCTACGGGGAGTGGGTGCGCCGCCACCTGGTCAGCCTGCCGGCCCGCCTCCCGTCCTCCGCCGCGGGACCGGAGGCGGACGGGGTGCCTCTGCCCGTGCGCCAGCGCCTCTTCGGCTACACGGCCGAGGACGTCGAGCGCATTCTCCGGCCCATGGTGGCCGAGCGCAAGGACCCCGTCTTCTCCATGGGCGACGACATCCCGCCGGCGGTGCTGTCGGAGAGGCCGCGCCTGCTGTACCAGTACTTCAAGCAGCGGTTTGCCCAGGTGACCAACCCGCCCATCGACCCGCTGCGGGAGCGGGCCGTGATGTCCCTGGCGGTCCTGGTGGGCCCGCGGCCGTCGCTGCTGGAGGAGACGCCCGAGCACGCGCGCCTGCTGCGCCTGCCCACGCCCGTCCTGCTGCCGGACGAGCTGCGGTGGATCTGTGACCGCGGCCCGTATGCGGTCCGGGCTCTGCAGGCGCGCTTTCCCGCCGACCGGGGAGAGGCGGGGCTGCGGGAGGCGCTGGCGGCCCTGGAGGAGGACGCGGCGGTCGCCGCGGCGGCCGGCGAGCTGGTGCTGCTGCGCGACGTGGACGTGGGGCGGGGGTGGGCGCCGGTCCCGATGCTGCTGGCGGTGGCGGCCGTCCACCACGGGCTCATCCGCCGCGGCCTGCGCATGCGCACCAGCATCCTGGTGGAGACCGCCGAGGCGCGGGAGGTCCACCACCTGGCGTGCCTGATGGGCTACGGCGCCAGCGTCGTCTGTCCCGTGCTGGCCCTGCAGACGCTGGCCGCCGACCCTCACCTCCGTGGCCCGGCCGCCGAGCGGTGGGCGGCCTACCGGACGGCGCTGGAGGCCGGGCTCCTGAAGGTGATGTCCAAGATGGGCATCAGCACCGTGGGCGGCTACTGCGGGGCTCAGGTCTTCGAAGCGCTGGGGCTGCACCGGGACCTGGTGGACAGGTATTTCACCGGGACGCCGTCGCGCCTGGGCGGCATCGGGCTCCGGGAGATCGCCGCCGACGTCCTGGAACGCCACCGGGCGGCGTGGGAAGATCCCCAGGCCCCGTTGCCGGATCCGGGGTTGGTGCGCTTCCGCCGGGGCGGGGAGTACCACGCCTTCAACCCCTACGTGGTGAAGGCCGCGCACCGGGCGGCCCGGGAGGAGGGCGGGGACGCCGCCCGCGCGGCCCTGGTCAACCTGGTGACCTCCCGACCGCCCACGGCGGTGCGCGACCTGCTGGAGCCCGTCCCCCAGACCCCCGTGCCCCTGGACGAGGTCGAGCCGGCGGAGGCCATCCTGGCCCGCTTCGTCATCTCGGCCATGTCGTTCGGGGCCCTCAGCCGGGAGGCCCACGAGGCCCTGGCCGTCGCCGCCGCCCGGGTGGGCGCCCGGAGCAACTGCGGCGAGGGCGGAGAAGACCCCCGCCGCTATCCCACCGAGGCCAACAGTCGCATCAAGCAGATCGCCTCGGCGCGCTTTGGGGTCACGCCGGCCTACATCCTGTCGGCCGAGGAGCTGGAGATCAAGATGGCCCAGGGCAGCAAGCCCGGGGAAGGCGGCCAGCTGCCCGGCCACAAGGTCTCCGAGGAGATCGCCCGCATCCGGCGGGCGCAGCCCGGCATCACCCTGATCTCCCCGCCGCCCCACCACGACATCTACAGCATCGAAGACCTCGCCCAGCTCATCTACGACCTGCGGGCCGTCCACCCCCGGGCCCGGGTGGCGGTGAAGCTGGTGGCGGCCGCGGGGGTGGGCGCCATCGCCGCGGGCGTCGCCAAGGCCGGTGCCGACACCATCCAGATCAGCGGCCACGACGGCGGCACGGGCGCCTCGCCCCTGGACTCCATCAAGAACGCCGGCGTGCCCTGGGAGCTGGGGCTGGCGGAGGTGCAGCAGGTCCTGGTCCGCAACGACCTGCGGAGCCGGGTGCGGCTGCGGGTGGACGGCGGCCTGAAGATCGGGCGGGACGTGATCGTCGCCGCCTGCCTGGGAGCCGACGAGTTCGGCTTCGGGTCGGCGGCGGTGGTGGCCCTGGGGTGCGTGATGGCCCGCCAGTGCCACCTCAACACCTGCCCGGCGGGCATCGCCACCCAGCGGGAGGACCTCCGACGCCGCTTTCGCGGAACCCCCGAGATGGTGGCCGCCTACCTCCGGGGCGTCGCCGAGGACGTGCGCCGGTGGCTGGCGCGCCTGGGCGCCCGCTCCCTGGACGACGTGATCGGCCGGGTGGACCTGCTGCGCCCCCGGCCGGTGGACCACCCGCGGGCCCGCACGGTGGACCTGGGGTTCGTCCTGGCCGATCCCGACCCCGCCCGCGTCCGCCCGCGCCGCGCCGGGGCGGGCCAGCCTCGCCGGGCCGAGGGGCGGTTGGACCAGCAGATCCTGGCCGACATCAGCACCGCGCTGGAGCAGGGCCGGACCGTGGACCTCACGTACCCCATCGCCCCCTCCGACCGCGCCGTGGGCACCCGGCTGGCCGGCGTCCTGGCGGAGCGCTACGGAGACGAGGGCCTCCCGCCCGGAACGGTCACCCTGCGCTTTCACGGCAGCGCCGGCCAGAGCTTCGGCGCATTCCTGGTGCCGGGCATCACCGTGGTGCTGGAGGGGGAGGCCAACGACTACGTGGGCAAGGGGATGGCCGGCGGCGAGATCGTCATCCGCCCTCCCGCCGGGTGCGCCGCGGTCGTCGAGGACGGGGTCATCATGGGCAACACGGTGCTGTACGGCGCCACCGGCGGCCGGCTGTTCGCCGCGGGGCGCGCCGGCGAACGCTTTGCGGTCCGCAACAGCGGAGCGGTGGCCGTGGTGGAGGGGGTCGGGGACCACGGGTGCGAGTACATGACCGGCGGGATCGTGGTGGTCCTCGGCGAGATCGGCCGCAACTTCGCCGCGGGCATGACCGGAGGGGTGGCCTACGTGCTGGACGAGGCCGGACTCCTGCCCGTCCGCTGCAACCCCGAGCACGTGGGCTGGAGCAGGCTGGAAGACCCCGACGACGAGGCGCTGGTGCTGGGACTGGTGGCCGAACACGCCCGGCTGACCGGCAGCCGCCGGGCCAGCCGGATCCTCGCCCGCTGGGGCGTCTGCGCGCCCCTGTTCTGGAAGGTGGCGCCCCGGACGCCGACCCCGGCGCCCGCCGCGGCGGCGCCCGAGTCCCGCCCGGTCCCCCCTTGACCGGCGGCGGACCGTGTGCTAGGGTAGCGACCAAAGTGTAGATTGCACGCGGGGCCACGGCGCCCTCCATCGGGAGGGCGCCGTCTGTTTTTGCAGGCCCGCAGGAGGCTGGTGGCGTGGCGCGGATGGTGCTGGCAGCGGGCTGGACGGTGGCGGCGGCGGTCCCCGCCTGGGCCGGCGACCCGGCGGGTGAAGCCACCCTGGCGTCGCACCCGGCGGCCGCGGTCAACTTCACCTGGACGCTGGTGGCCGCCTTCCTGGTGTTCTTCATGCAGGCGGGGTTCGCGCTGCTGGGGGCGGGGCTGATCCGCTCCAAAAACACCGTCAACTACCTCACCAAGAGTTTCATGGACTTCTGCATGGCCTCCCTGGCCTTCTGGGCCTTCGGATTCGCCTTCATGTTCGGCGGCAGCGCCCTCGCCCCCGGCCTGGAAGCGGGCAACGCCCTGATCGGGTACTCCGGGTTCTTCCTCGCCGGCGACGGCTACGACGTGACCACCGTCCTGTACTGGTTCTTCCAGATCGTCTTCGCCGCCACCGCGGCCACCATCGTGGCCGGGGCCGTGGCCGAGCGCACCAAGATCACCGCCTACCTGGCCTATAGCTTCCTGGTGTCGGGGCTCATCTATCCCATCTACGGCCACTGGGTGTGGGGCGGCGGCTGGCTGGGCCGGCTGTCCGCGTACCTGCCGTTTCTGGGGGAGGGGGTGGGCGCGCGCGACTTCGCCGGCTCGGGGGTCGTGCACGCCGTGGGCGGGCTGGTGGCGCTGGCCGGGGCGGCCATGGTGGGCCCGCGCATCGGCAAGTACAACCCCGACGGCACCCCCAACGTCATCCCGGGCCACAACATGGCCTACGTGGTGACCGGGACGTTCATCCTGTTCTTCGGGTGGTTCGGCTTCAACCCCGGGTCCACCCTGGCCGCCACCGACCTGCGCATCTCGGTGATTGCCGTCAACACGTTCCTGGCCGGCACCACCGGCGCCGTGGTGGCGCTGTACCTGTCCCTGCTGCGCACGGGCAAGGCGGACATCACCCTGGCCTGCAACGGCTCCCTGGCGGGGTTGGTGGCCATCACCGCGCCCTGCGCCTACGTGGCGCCCTGGGCGGCCGTGGTCATCGGGGCGGTGGGAGCGGTGGTGATGCTGTGGAGCCTGGGCTTTGTGGAGCGCACCCTGAAGGTGGACGACGCCGTGGGGGCCGTCTCGGTGCACGCGGCGGGCGGGCTGTGGGGCCTGCTGGCGGTCGGCATCTTCGCCGACGGCACCTACGGGGGCGTGCGCGGGCTGGTGGCCGGGTCGTGGGCGCAGCTGGTGGCCCAGGCCGTCAGCGTGGCGACGGTGACCGCGTGGTCTTTGGCCACCGGCTTTGCCCTGTTCGCCCTGCTGAAGGCCACCGTGGGCCTGCGCGCCTCCCGCGAGGAAGAGCTGGCGGGCCTGGACGTGCCCGAGCACGGGGTGGAGTGCTATCCCGAGGTCCTGGTCCCCGTCCTGGGGGCCGCCGCGGACGTCCCGGGAGGACTGTCGTGACCCAGGCGCTGCTGGGGCTGCTGGCCTTCGTCCTGCTGCTGATCCTGTGGGTGGTTCTCCCCCACCGCGTGATCCACCGCCGGCGCCCCGCGGGCGTCCGGCCGATCTCTCCGTCTTTGGCGGAACGTTCCGCGCCGTCCTCCCGCCCCCATCCGGCCCGGGCGACCCTGGAGGGCCTGAGCCGGCGTCGCTCCGAGCGCCCGTCCCCGCCCCGGGTGGTGGACCTGCGCCTGCAGAAGCCGTCCCGGCCGGACTCCGCAGGCGCGGTGTACGAGCTGGTGGTGGACCTGGCGGGCGTGCACCAGGCCCGTACCGCCTGCGTGCCGGTCTACCGGGACCTGGTGCGGTCGGAGCGGGTCCTGCTGAAGGAACGCTACCGGACCGAGATCGCCGGTCTGCCGCTGGCGGCGGGCAACGTGCCGTCCCTGGAGCGGGCGGCGCGGGCCGCGCTGGCCTGGCTGCTGGAGGGCAACCGGCTGCCGCGCTTCGTGTTCCGGGCGCCCTCCGGTCCGGCGGTGCCTGTAGGCGTGCGGGACGGGCGCCTGTGCGCACGCGTGCCGGGCGGCCCCCTGATCGAGGCGACGACCCTGGCCGCCCTGCGCGACCGGCTGGTCGGTTACCTGGGGCGGGCCGACCTGGAGGTGCGCGCGCTGTCGTGGCGGGACCTGCGCTACCACCCGGCGTGCGCGGTGGTGGAGGGGCAGGGCCTGTGGGCGCCCCTGTTTTGGGACGACGGCCGGCTGTCGACCCCGGACCTGCCCGTCCGGCCGACCGCGCCCGGGGTGGCGGCCTTCCTGCGGGCGCTGCGGGAGGTGGTCCCCGCCTCGGGGCCGCTGACTGTGATCTGCCTGGACGGCCGGGCGTGGGCGGAGCTGGACGCGGCCGCCGTCCAGGGTGGCTACGCCCTGTCGGTCCCCGACGGCCGCGGGCGCAGGGTGGTGGACGTGTGGCAGGTGGACGGGATCGTGGGGTGCGCGCCCGGTGACGGCGCCCCCGGCTCCCGCCGGGTGCTGCTGGCCCCGGACGTGTGGGTCCTGGCCGCGCTGGTGGGACGGGAGCTGGAGCGCGCCGGGAGGGCGCGGGCGGAGGAGGTTCGGGTGCACCGGACCGACAGGACGTCGGCCGGGGCGGGATTCGCAGCGAGGAGTGAGCAGGCATGACGGTGGTGTGGAGTCTGGCAGCGGTCCTGGCGGTCGGAGCGCTGGTGCTGTGGGCGGTGCGGTACACCACGGTCGGCCCCAACGAGGCGCTGATCGTCTCCGGCCGCCGCCGCCGGGTGCGCCTGCCCGACGGCACGGTGCGCACGGTAGGCTACCGGCTGGTCCTGGGCGGCGGCACCTTCGTGTGGCCCGTGCGAGAGAAGGTCCAGCGGCTGTCCCTGGAGCTGATGACCCTGGAGGTGCGCACCGCCGAGGTGTATACCGCCCACGCCATCCCCATCACCGTGGACGGGGTGGCGCAGGTGCGGGTGCGGGGCGACGAGGCCGGGATCGCCACCGCCGCCCAGCAGTTCCTGTCCCGATCCCGCGAGGACATCATGCGGACGGTCCAGCAGACCCTCGAGGGCCACCTGCGGGCCGCCATCGGCACCATGACGGTGGAGGAGATCTACCGGAGCCGGGACACCCTGGCGCGCACGGCCCGGGAGGCGGCCGCCGGGGACCTGGCCGCGATGGGCCTGGAGATCGTCTCCCTCACCATCCGCACCATCGCCGACAGCCAGGGCTATCTGGAGGCCCTGGCCCGGCCGCGCATCGCCCAGGTCAAGCGGGACGCGGTCAAGGCCGAGGCCGAGGCCGAACGGGAGGCCCAGCAGACGCGCCTGGCCGCCGAGGTGGAGGTGGAGCGGGCGCGCCGGGATCTGGAGGTGCGCCGGGCGGCCTACGAGGCGGAGGTGGCCGCCCAGCGGGCCCAGGCCGATCTGGC
Organism: Armatimonadota bacterium; assembly: GCA_037440005.1. Lineage (GTDB taxonomy): Bacteria > Sysuimicrobiota > Sysuimicrobiia > Sysuimicrobiales > Kaftiobacteriaceae > Calidihabitans. Next base: position 31,415 of record JBBIUY010000026.1, read on the forward strand.
CTACGAGCTCCACCGCCACCGGATCAGCCAGCAGGTAAAGGCCGAGCAGATGCAGGTGAGCATCGTGGAGAAGGACAAGGCCATCGAGCTGGAGTCGCGGGAGATCCTGCGCCGGGAGAAGGAGCTGGAGGCCCAGGTGCTCAAGCCGGCCCAGGTGGAGCGGGAGCGCGTCCAGCTGCTGGCCGAGGCCGAGCGGCACCGGCTGGCGGCGGAGGCCGCCGGGCGGGCCGAGGGCATCCGGACCACCGGCGCCGCCGAGGCCGACGCCCTGCGCCTGAAGGGCATCGCCGAGGCGGAGGCGATGGAGCAGAAGGCCCGGTCCTGGTCCCAGTACACCGAGGCCGCCCTGGCCGACCTGGTCATCCGCATCCTGCCCGACCTGGCCCGGGCGGTGGCCGAGCCGCTGACCCGCACCGACAAGATCGTGCTCATCGGCAACGGGGAAGGCGCGGGCGCCTCCCGGGTGACGGGAGAGGTGACCCGGGTGCTGGCCCAGCTGCCCGCGGTGGTGGAGGCCCTGACGGGGGTGAAGCTGGACGCGCTGCTGCGGCGGCTGCCGGGAGCGGATGCGGCGGACCGGCGGCCGGTGGCCGAGGCCGCGCAGCGATGACCGCCCACCCCCTGCGCCGACGGAGGACGCCATGAGAGAGCAGATCCGGCCTCACCTGTCCGACCGCCCGCTGGCCACCCCCTCCCAGGTGATCGACCTCTGCCGCCGGCAGGGCGTGCAGATGGTGGACTTCCGCTTCACGGACCTGGTGGGCGGATGGCAGCACTTCTCCATCCCCGCCGACGAGCTGGACGAGAGCATGTTCGTGGAGGGGGTGGGCTTTGACGGCAGCAGCATCCGCGGCTTTCAGGCCATCGACGAGTCCGACATGCTGCTGGTGCCCGACGCCCGGACGGCGCGCCTGGACCCGCTGCTCCGGGTGCCCACCCTGATGCTCACCTGCGACGTGTACGACCCGGTGACCCGGGAGCGGTACACCCGCGACCCGCGGTACGTGGCCCAGAAGGCGGAAAGCTTTCTGGTCAGCACCGGGATCGCCACCACCAGCTACTGGGGACCCGAGGCGGAGTTCTTCGTGTTCGACGACGTGCGCTACGACCTGCGGGCCCACAGCGCGTTCTATGCGGTGGACTCGGCCGAAGGCCCGTGGAACACCGGACGGGACGAAAAGCCCAACCTGGGCTACAAGCCCCGGCACAAGGAAGGCTACTTCCCCGTGCCGCCCCTGGACAGCCTCCAGGACTTCCGCAGCGAGCTGGTCCTGAAGATGCGCCAGGCGGGGCTGGAGGTGGAGGTGCACCACCACGAGGTGGCCTCCGCCGGCCAGTGCGAGATCGACCTGCGGTTTTCCACCCTCACCGACATGGCCGACCGGCTGATGCTGTACAAGTACCTGGTCAAGATGTTCGCCCGGGCCCACTTCAAGACGGCCACGTTCATGCCCAAGCCCATCTTCGGGGACAACGGCTCGGGGATGCACTGCCACCAGAGCCTGTGGCGGGACGGGGTGAACCTGTTCTTCGACCCCGACGGCTACGCCCAGCTCAGCGAGCTGGCCATGTACTACATCGGCGGATTGCTGCACCACTCGCCGGCGCTGCTGGCCTTCTGCGCGCCCACCACCAACTCGTACCGGCGGCTGGTGCCGGGCTACGAGGCGCCGGTGAACCTGGTGTACTCCCAGCGCAACCGCAGCGCCGCGGTGCGCATCCCCGTGTACTCCACCAGCCCGCGGGCCAAGCGCATCGAGTACCGGCCCCCCGACCCGTCGGCCAACCCCTACCTGGCGTTCGCGGCTATGCTGCTGGCCGGCCTGGACGGGATCCGCCGCCGGATGGACCCCGGCGACCCCATGGACGTGGACCTGTACGAGCTGCCCCCCGACCAGGCGCGGCGGATCCGGCAGGTGCCGGGCTCCCTGGAGGGCGCGCTGGCGGCGCTGGAGGAAGACCACGCGTTCCTGCTGGAGGGCGGGGTGTTCACCCCCGACCTGATCGAGACCTGGCTCCAGATCAAGCGCAGCCGGGAAGTGGACGTCGTCCGCCTGCGGCCCCACCCGGCGGAGTTCTACCTGTACTACGATGTCTGAGCCGGCCGTGGGCCCGCTGGCGACGGGGTTTGTCCTGGGGCTGGCGTTCTGCGCCGCGCCGGGGGCGGTCACCGCCGAGGCGATCCGCCGCGGGGCCGCCCGGGGGTGGCCGGCGGCCCTGGCCCTGGGGGCCGGCTCGCTGCTGGGAGACGCCCTGTGGGCGGCGGCGGGACTGGCGGGGGCGGCGTCGCTGGCGCGCGGCGGGCTGGCGCGGGCGCTGGGAGCGGCGGGAGTGGGTCTGCTGCTCTACCTGGCCTGGCAGGCCCTGCAGGAGGCCCGGCGGCAGCCCCGGAGCCCTTCCCGGGTCCGCGCCGGCGCCGACGTCCTTGCCGGAGCGGCCCTGTCGCTGACGAACCCCCTGGCGGTGGGGTTCTGGTTGACGGCGGGCGGGGCGGTGGCCGCCCAGGCGCCCGGCGGCTCCGCCGCATTGCCGTGGGTGTTCGCCGGCGTCATGGCCGCGGCGGGGGTGTGGTGCGTGGCCCTCTCCGCCGCCGTGTCCTGGGCGCGCCGGTGGATGACGGGGCCCGCCCTGCGGGTGCTGTCAGTGCTGAGCGCCCTGCTCCTCCTGGGTGCGGGCGTGCGCCTGGCCCTGGGGCTGCTGGGTTAGCACGATCCGGCACCCGACCACCGGGGTCTCGGCGTCCGGCGGAGCGTTGCCGGCCAGCAGGGCGTCCAGCGCCTCCCGCAGGTACGGACGCCGGACCGCCGAGGGGTCCTCGGGTGAGTCGTCGACGGCTCCGTGGTAGCGCAGGATCCGGCTGTCGTCGAACAGGAACACCTCCGGGGTGCGGGTGGCGCCGTACCGGCGCGCCACCTCCTGGCCGGGGTTGGCCAGGAAAGGGAAGGGATACCCGCGCTGCCGGACCCGGCGGCGCATGTTCTCCTCGCTGTCTTCGGGGTGCCGCCGGGGATCGGTGGGGTTGACCAGCAGCAGCTGTACCCCCCGGGGGCCGTACTCCCGCTGGACCTGGATCAGCCGGTCCTCCCACGCCAGGGCGTACGGGCAGTGCAGACAGGTGAAGATCACCCCCAGGACTCGGGCGGCGCGGTAGTCGTCGGTGCTGCGCACGCGGCCGTCGGCGTCCCGGAGGGCGAACGGGATGAGGCGGGACCCCACCGGCAGGGGCCCGGGCGCGGCGGCCGCCGACCGGGAGCCGGCGGCGTCCGGTCCGACCGGGGCTGCCTCACCTTCCGGAGGGCGGCGTCCCAGGACGGAGCGCAGCGCGTCCAGCAGCATCGCGACCGTGGGCACCGGGATCACCCGGCCGTCGGGAGTGTGGAAGACCCGGCAGGTCAGGCCGTAGGCGGCGCCGGGGGCGGGGAACAGGTCCACCCCGTCCACGCGGATGGTGGGCGAGCCGGGAAAGCGGAGCGCGCGGGCCTGCTCGTCGCTGTCCACCCGGATCAGGCGCACCAGCGCGGACACCCCCGCGGCGTCCAGGGCCTGGCGCAGGCGCTCCAGGGTCGGCCCGTGGGAAGGGCAGTCTTCCCAGTACAGGAACTCGATCTCCGGCATCCGGACTCTCCTCCCGATGGTGTCACAGACTCTCCGTGTCGGTCAACCGGACGGCCGGGGAGGCCCATTCCCGGCCGTTGAGGCGGCGGGCGGCCTGGGCTACAGTGGGAGTGGTCTATGCGCCTGTCCCGGCGGCGGTTCCAGCAGCTGGTGGCCCGGGGCCTGGAGTCGATTCCCGAGGAGATCCGCGCGCGGCTGGACAACGTGGCGGTGGTGGTGGAGGACTGGCCCACTCCCGAGCAGCTGGCCGCCGCCGGGGTGGGCCCGGAGGAGACTCTGTTCGGCCTGTACGAAGGCGTCCCCCTGATCCACCGGGGCATCACCGCCGACCCCCTGCTGCCCGACAAGATCACCCTCTTTCAGGGTCCGCTGGAGGAGGCGTGCGCGACCGAGCAGGAGATGGCCGAGGAGATCCGGCGGACCGTCGTCCACGAGATCGCCCACCACTTCGGCATCGACGAAGAGCGCCTGGCCGAGCTGGGATACGACTGATCGCCCGATGCCGATCGCCCCGCCCGGCCGACGGCGTGAACGGGGAGGCCCGCCATGGGTGTGCTGACTGTCCTGCTGGATGCGCTGGCGGCGGCGGGGCTGCTGCTCCGCAACGCCCTGGTACGCCTGCTGCCCGCCCCCGAGGTCGTGCTCCTGACGGTGTCCGGATCCCTGCCGGAGCGCCGGACGCCTCCGCCGGGACGGCTGCGCCGCTGGCTCGCTCGGGGGTGGGCGGCCGAACCGGAGGTGAGCCTGGAGGAGTGGAGGGAGAGGCTGCGGGCGCTGGCCGGGGATCCCCGGGTGCGCGGCGTGGTGGTCCGGGTGGGGCCCCTGCGGGCGGGGCTGCCCGCCCTGCAGGTCCTGCGCGCCGGCCTGCAGCGGCTGCGATCGGCCGGCAAGCGCGTGGTCGCCTTCCTGCCCGTCAGCGACCTGGCGGGTTACTACCTGGCCAGCGGAGCGGACGAGGTGGTGGTCCCCGACAGCGCGGAGCTGATGCTGTGGGGCCTGCGGGTGGAGGCGACGTTCCTGCGGGCGGCGCTGGACCGGCTGGGGATCCGGGCTCAGTACCACCACATCGCCGAGTACAAGACCGCCGCCCACCGGGTCCTGTACCCGAAGATGACGCCGCCCCAGAGGGAGATGCTGGAGGCGATCCTGGACACCTGGCACGAGGAGATCGTTTCCTCCGTCTCCTCCTCCCGGGGGCTGGCGCCCGAGCAGCTGGCCGCCGCCATCGACCGGGGCATCCTGACCGCCGAGGAGGCGCTGCAGCTCCGCCTGGTGGACCGGGTGGCGTACGAGGACGAGCTGCCGCAGCTGCTGGGGACCGCCGGCCGTCCGGCGCGGATCCTGCCCTGGCCCCAGGCGTCCCGCCGCCTGCGGGCGCCCCTGCGGCGGCGGAGGCGCCCGGCCATCGCCGTGGTGCAGGTCCTGGGGACCATCGTGCCCGGGGAGAGCCGGGAGTTCCCCGTGCCCCTGCCGCTGGTGGGCAGCCGTCTGGCCGGGTCGGACACGGTGGCGCGGGCCCTGCGGGCGGCCGAGCGCATGCCGTCGGTGCGGGCCGTCATCCTCCACGTGGAGTCGGGCGGGGGATCCGCCGTGGCCTCGGACCTGATCTGGCGGGAAGTGGTGCGGGTGCAGCGGCGCAAGCCCGTGGTGGCGTTTTTGGGGACGGTGGCGGGCTCGGGCGGTTACTACGTGGGCTGCGGAGCGCGCCGCATCGTGTGCAGCCCGCTCACCCTGACGGGGTCCATCGGCGTGGTGGCGGGGAAGATCAGCCTGCGGGGTCTGGCGACCCGGGCCGGCGTGGGGCGCGAGATCCTGTTCCGGGGAGAGTCGGCCACCCTGGCGTCCCCGTTCGCCGAGTACACCGACGCCCAGGAGGCCGCCGTCCGCCGGTGGACCGAGGACATCTACCGCCGCTTCCTGGCGCGGGTGTCCGCCGGGCGCGGCCTGCCCGCAGACCAGGTGGAGGCGGTGGCGCGGGGGCGGGTGTGGACCGGCCGCGACGCCCTCTCCCGCGGGCTGGTGGACGAGCTGGGCGACTTCGAGACGGCGATCCGCCGGGCCCGGGAACTGGCGGGACTGCCCCCCGAGGCGGACGTGGCGGTGGTCACCGTCCGTCCTCCCCGATACGTCCCGGTTCCCACGACGGCGGCCGGCTGGCTGCAGGCGCTGCGTCAGGTGACCGACCTGGTCGCCGCGCCCGCCCTGCTCCTCATGCCCGGCGTGGAGGTGGGCGGATGACGGCGTGGGCGCGGGGGCTGCTGGCCGGCATCGTCCTGGGACTCGGCGCGGGCGCCCTGGCGGGGTCGGCCCGGGTGGACGCCTTCGTGCGGGCGGACACGGGCGGGGTGGTGGTGGACCTGCGGGTGGACGAGCCGGTCCTGGGCCGTCTGACCCGGCCGGCGGTGGGGACCCTGGGTGAGGTGCACGTGGCCCGCCGGTCGTGGGTGGTGGCGTCCGCCTACGAGGTCAGCCTGCACGCCGGCCCCGCCGCCGCGGACGCCCTGGCAGGGGTGCGGGCGACCGTGGACCTGCCGGGGCGCATTCAGGCGCCGGGAGCGGAGGTCGCCGGCGGGACCGCCACCTGGGATACGCTGCCGACGGTCCTGCGGGCGCGGTCGAGAACCGTCCACGGGCTGCGTCTGGCGGTCCTGGCCGCGGCGGTCGCCGTGGTCTGGGTGTGGGGCCGGTCCCCGACCCGGAGGAGTTAGAGGCGGAGGGTGGGAAGGACCAGGGAGTTGAGGGGAGGGACGATGTTTCGCCTGCGGGTGATGCGCAGCGGCAGCGGCGGCAACGCGGTGTTCGTGCACGGCGGGAACACGCGGATCCTGGTCGACGCCGGCGTGCCCGCCGAGGTGGCGATGCGGGACCTGGCCGCAGTCCCGGACGCCTCTCCGCTGGCGGCCATCCTCCTCACCCACGAACACGACGACCACGCCCGGGGCGCCTGCGCGCTGGCCCGGCAGGCCGGCGCGTCCGTGCTGGCCACCGAGGGGACCCTGCGGGCGGCGGGGGAGTCTCTGGCGGGAGTGTCCACCGGGCGCATCATCCCCGGCGTCCCCACCCGGGTGGGCGACCTGCAGGTGGAGGCGTTTGCCGTCTCCCACGACGCGGCCGAGCCGGTGGGCTACGTGATCTCCCGGGGGTCTCATGCGGTCCTCATCGCCACCGACCTGGGGGCGGTGGACGAGGCGCTGGTGGAGCGGGCGCGCGGTGTGGACGCCCTGGTGGTGGAGGCCAACTACGACCTGCGCCTGCTGGCCGTCAGCCCCTACCCGTGGTTTCTCAAAAACCGCATCCTCAGCCCCACCGGCCACCTGAGCAACGACGCCGCGGCCCGGCTGGTGGTGGCGGCCGCCGGCGGCCGGCTGCGCCTGGCGTGTCTGGTGCACCTCAGCGACATCAACAACCTGACGCCGCTGGCGCGGGACACCGCCCGCTGGGCGCTGGAGCGGGAAGGCATCGCCGGCGTCGTGGTGGAGGCGGTGCGCCCCAACGGGAGCGGACCCCTGTGGGAGATCGCCTGACCACCTTCCACCGGGACGCCGGCCGCGGGGGCGGGGGTGCGCCTCGCCGGCGACGGCGGGGGAGGACGTCCTGCCGGCGGTCGGCCCGGTGCGGTGTTTGACCCGGCCGTCCTCACCGGCAAGCCCCACGCGCCCCTGCGGCGGGCGGTGACCTCCGTGCTGAGCGCCGCCATCCGGGCGGTGGAGCCGCAGGCGGCTGTGGCCCGGGCGCTGACGGTCCAGGGCCCGATCCTGCGGGTGGGCCGGCGCCGCTACGACCTGCGCACGCTGCGTCACATCTACCTGGTGGGGGCGGGCAAGGCGTGCGCGCCGATGGCGGCCGCCTGCGAGCGCGTCCTGGGAAGACGGCTCACCGCCGGCGTGGTGGTGGTCAAGGACGGGCACGGGATGCCCCTGCGGCGGGTCGAGGTCGTGGAGGCCGGCCACCCGCTGCCCGACGACCGGGGCGCCCGCGCGGCCGAGCGGATCCTGGAGCTGGTCTCGCAGGCGGGGGCTGACGATCTGGTCCTGTGCGTGATCTCCGGCGGCGGGTCGGCGCTGCTGCCGGCTCCCGCGGGCGGGATCACCCTGCGGGAGAAGACGACGGTCACCGACCTGCTGCTGCGGTCCGGGGCCACCATCCGCGAGATCAACGCCGTCCGCAAGCACCTGTCCCGGATCAAGGGAGGCCAGCTGGCCCGCGCGGCGTCCCCCGCCCGGGTGGCGGGGGTGATCCTTTCGGACGTGCCCGGAGACACCCTGGACGCCATCGCCTCCGGCCCCATCAGCCCGGATCCCACCACCTTCGAGGACGCTTTAGACGTCCTGCGGCGGTACGGCTTGGTGGATCAGGTCCCGCCGTCGGTGCGGTCGCACCTGGAGCGGGGGGCGGCGGGGCAGGAGCCGGAGACCCCCAAGCCCGGGGACCCGCTGTTCAGGCGGGTGCACGTGGAGGTGGTGGGCAACATCGACGTAGCGGTGGAGGCGGCGGCGGCCCGGGTGGGCCGGCTGGGGTTCCGCCCGCTGGTTCTCACCACGCGCCTGGAGGGAGAGGCGCGGGAGGCCGCGCGGGTGATCGTGAGCATCGCCCGCGCCGTGCGGGAGCAGGGCCGGCCGGTTCGCCCGCCCGCGTGCCTGCTGGCGGGAGGGGAGACCACCGTCACGGTGCGCGGCCCGGGGCGGGGCGGCCGCTGTCAGGAGTTCGCCCTGGCCGCCGCGCTGGCCATCGACGGGTGGGAGGACGTGGTGGTGGCCGCCTGCGGCACCGACGGCACCGACGGCCCCACCGACGCGGCGGGAGCTCTGGCGGACGGCGCGACGGCCGCCCGCGCCCGGGCGGTGGGGCAGGACCCCGCGCAGGCGCTGGCCCGCAACGACGCCTACCCGTTCTTTCAGGCGCTGACCGACCTGCTGATCAGCGGACCCACCCGCACGAACGTGACGGACGTGTATGTGGTGATGATAAAAGGGAAAAGGGAAAAAGGAAAAAGGGAAGAGGGAAGAGGGAAGAGGGGAAAGATCTCTTCCAACGTTCCAACGTTTCAACGGTCCAACGGTCCAACGTGAACGAGGGAAGAGGGAAGAGGGAACAGACCCGGCGTCCAACGCTCCAACGCTCCAACGTTCCAACGCTCCAACGGGCCAGGGGGTAGGTGGTGAGGGTCCTGTTCTGCATCTCTGAGGCGGTGCCGCTGGCCAAGACCGGCGGGCTGGGCGACGTGGGCGGCGCGCTGCCGGCCGCGCTGGCGTCGCTGGGGTGCGAGGTGCGCGTGGTCCTGCCCCGCTACCGCGGGGTTGACACGGCGGGGTGGCGGCGCGCCGGATCGGTGGACGTGACGCTGGGCGACCGGACCGTCCAGGCGGCGATCTGGGACGGCGCCATGCCCGACACCGGCGTGCCGGTGTGGCTGGTGGACCAGCCCGACCTGTTCGACCGCGACGGGATCTACGGGGCGGGGGGATCCGACTTCCCCGACAACCTGGCCCGCTTCTCCTGCCTGTGCCAGGTGGCCCTGGCGTGGGTGAACCGCCAGGCCTGGCGGCCCGACCTGATCCACTGCCACGACTGGCAGACCGCCCTCATCCCGCCGCTGCTGGCCAGCGGCCGGTATCCCCCGCTGCCGACGGTGCTGACCATCCACAACCTCGCCTACCAGGGGATCTTTCCGGCCGGGCAGTTCTCCCTGACCGGGCTGCCCCCGCGCATGTTCGCCGTGCGGGGCCTGGAGTACTGGGGGAAGGTGAACGTGCTCAAAGGAGGGCTGGTCTTCGCCGACATGCTGAGCACGGTGAGCCCCACCTACGCCCGGGAGATCCAGACCCCCGAGTACGGCGCCGGCCTGGACGGGGTCCTGCGGGAACGCAGCGCCCACCTGGTGGGCATCCTCAACGGCGTGGACTACCGGGTGTGGGATCCCGCCCACGATCGCTACCTCCCGGCGCGCTACACCCGGGAGGACCTGTCCGGCAAGCGGGTCTGCAAAGAGCACCTGCAACGGGAGGTCGGGCTGGAGGTGTCGCCCCAGACGCCCCTGGCGGGCATGGTGGGCCGGCTGGTGGAGCAGAAGGGGGTGGACCTGGTGGTGGCCGTCGCCCCCGACCTGCTGGCCCTGGGAGCGCAGCTGGTGGTCCTGGGGACCGGCGAGCCGCGCTACGAGCGGATGCTCACCGACCTGGCCCGCCAGCACCCCGGGCGGGTGGCGGTGCGGATCGGCTTCGACGAGGCACTGGCGCACCGCATCGAGGCCGGCGCGGACCTGTTCCTCATGCCCTCCCGCTACGAGCCCTCGGGGCTGAACCAGCTGTACAGCCTGCGCTACGGGACCGTGCCGGTGGTGCGCCGCACCGGAGGGCTGGCCGACTCGATCACGGACGCCACCCCCCAGGCCCTTGAGGCGGGGACGGCCACCGGCTTCGTCTTTGACGACTACAGCCCCGCGGCGCTGCGGGAGGCCCTGGCGCGGGCCCTGCAGGCCTACCGCACCCCCGCGGTGTGGCGGGCGCTGCAGCGGACCGGCATGGCGGCCGACTTCTCCTGGCAGGCGGCGGCCCGGCGGTACCGGGAGCTGTACGAGCGGACCGTCGCCGCCGGGGTCACGGACCAGACGCGGAGGTGACGCGGTGCCCGAGCTGCGCAAAGACCCCATCTCCCGGCGCTGGGTGATCATCGCCACCGAGCGGTCCGGGCGGCCCACGGACTTCCTGCGCGAGCAGGAGGAGCCCGCCGACAGCGCCTCCTGCCCGTTTTGCGAGGGACGGGAGGACCGCACCCCTCCGGAGATCTACGCCGTCCGGGCCCCGGGCACGGCCCCCAACACGCCGGGGTGGAGGGTGCGGGTCGTCAGCAACAAGTTCCCGGCCCTGCGCATCGAGGGCAGCACCGAGCGCACCCGGCCGGGGATCTTCACCCGGATGGACGGGGTGGGCGCCCACGAGGTGATCATCGAGACCCCCGACCACGCCACCCACCTGGGGATGCTGGCGCCCGAGCACGTGGCCGAGGTGATCGGCGCGTACCTGCACCGGTACCGGGACCTGCGGGGCGACGTGCGGTTCCAGTACGCCCTGCTGTTCCGAAACCACGGCCGCACCGCCGGGGCGTCGCTGTCGCACCCCCACTCCCAGCTCATCGCCCTGCCGGTGGTGCCCAAGCGGGTGGCCGAGGAGCTGGAGGCGGCGGAGAGGTTCTACGGGCGCCAGGGGTCCTGCATCTACTGCGCCCTGCTGGCCCAGGAGCGGGCCGGCGGGGAGCGGATCATCTGGGAGAACGACGCCTGCGTGGTCCTGGCGCCGTACGCGTCGCGGTTTCCCTTCGAAACCTGGATCCTGCCCCGGGAGCACATGGCCGACTTCGGCCGCCTCACGCCCGCGCAGGTGGACCCCCTGGCCCAGGCCCTGCGGGAGACGCTGCACCGGCTGGCCGTCTGCCTGGCCAATCCGCCCTACAACTTCATCGTCCACACGCTGCCCTACCACAGCCCCCTGGAGCACGCCTACCACTGGCACATCGAGATCATGCCGCGGCTGACCCAGGTGGCGGGCTTTGAGTGGGGGTCGGGGTTCTACATCAACCCCGTGGTCCCCGAAGACGCCGCCCGCATCCTCCGCGAGGGCACCCCGGCGGCGCTGCCCGCGCCCGCCCTCGCCGGCCGTCCCCACGGAGAAGTGGGGGACTAGGCTGGCCGGCACCCGGCGCGCCTTGACTATCATCTTCCCGCTGTGGGATTTTCCCCGCTCGGGTCTCCCGTGAGATTGGGTTCCCGTTGGGAAATGGGGGAACAGCCCGTTAGGCGGATTTGGGGTCGTCTCTGCAAGCGCGGCGCCTGTCAACCCCCCCGGTGACCGGTACCCGGGATCTTG
>JBBIUY010000027.1:0-42785 GCA_037440005.1 Armatimonadota bacterium
CAGCGCCGCGGCGGGCGCCCGGGACGGGCGGCGAGCCGCCAGGCCCGCGGCCTCCAGCGCCCAGCGCATCTCGGCCTGGGCCAGCGCCAGCGTCAGGACGCTGCGCGCCGGGTTGCCTTCGCTGTAGTACCGGCGGGCCCGCTCCAGCCACCGCTGCGCAAACCCGATCCGGACCAGAATCTGCTCGTCGGCCGCCCGCACCGCCATCCGCAACCTCCTCCCCCGCACCTTCTTAATATCCGGGGGCCCTGCCCTGCGTGTGCACCTCCACGCCCACCAGCGCGCGCATCCGGTCCAGGGCCTGCCGGTGCAGACGGTAGAAGTGGGACAGGCTGATCCGCAGCTCCCGGGCCAGATGCCGGGGGTCGCGGGATTCCAGGTAGGTGCCCCGCAGGATGGCGCGCTCGCGGTCCGGCAGCCCCTCGATGGCCTGCCGCAGCTGGTCCAGCAGCGCTCCGTCCTCCACGTCGGCGAGGGCCCGGTCGCTGTCCGGATCCGCCAGCCGGGTCGCCAGGGGCAGGTCGTCGTGGCCGTCCTGCTCCAGGGAGTACTCCACCGGCCCGCTCCGGCGCAATGCGTTGAGGACGCGGCCGCGGATCCGGTAGGCCGCGAAGGTGGAAAAGCGCACCCCGCGGCGGGGGTCATACCTCTCCACGGCCTCGATCAGCCCCACCGTGCCCTCCTGCAGCATGTCCAGCAGCACCCCGTCGGGCGGCCGCAGCTGCATCACCACCTTGAAGACCAGGGGCTGGTAGGCCTCGATCAGGCGCAGGCGGCTGTCCGCGTCTCCCTCGACGCGAAACCGCTGCCACAGCCGCCGCTCCTCCTCGGGCGTGAGCAGGTGGACCTTCTGGAGCTCCTGCAGGTACCGGGTCAGCACGGACGTCGGCGGGTCCCCGCGGGTGCGGGAACGTCCCGCGCTGTGTTCGCACACGCCTGGAGAAAATCCTGCTGGGGGAAGGGAAGAAGGAAGAGGGAAGAGGGGTAACAGCACCAGCTTGTTCTTCCCTCTTCCTTCTTCCCTCTTCCCTCTCTTCTAGAACCTCCTCACCACCCTGTAGAAGAGGTCGTAGCCGCCCAGGTTGTCCAGCGAGAAGCTCAGCACCGTGGCCGGGGTCAGACGGTACTCCAGGGACCACACGTAGCGGGGGGTGACGCCCAGCTCGGAGGTGAGGGTCACGTAGAGGTTGCGGACCACCGCCTTGCCCAACCGCAGCAGCAGGGGCCGCTCCAGGTCGTAGGTGATGGTGAACTCTTCCAGGCCGAAGGCCTGAGCCACCGCCCGCCCCACGCTCCCGAAGACCGCCGCTCCCAGCTCCGCCTGCACCACCGCCTCCACGTCCTGGCCCTGCAGCAGCCGCGTCACCCCCACCCGCCCGGCCAGGCCGGCCAGGATCTCCTCCCGGGATAGGGGCGGGTCGCTGGCAAGGTCCAGGACCAAAGCGTCGGGAGTCCCGGTGATGTGCAGGAACACCCGGACCGTCTCCAGCCGGCGCTCGGTCCCGGTGGCGGTCACCACCTGGGTGACCACCCCCATGGCGGTTTCCGCCCGCGCGTCGATCTCGGGGACGGTTCCGCGGAACTCGGCGAACTCCGCCCGGGCGTCGGTCAGGGTGAAGACCGTGTTGAAGGCGGTGAAGGACCCGCGCTCGGACTCCACCTCCCCCGCCAGGCGCGGGGACGACCACGCGCCCGACGCCCGCACGCCGCCGTGGACCAGCAGGCGCAGCCTGCCCACGTTCGCCCACAGGTCCTCTCCCGCCCGCACGGCCACCTCCAGGGCCGGGTCCACGCCGGCCCGGGTCCCGCGGCGGGAGGGTGCCGCAGACGGCACGTACAGGTCTCCGCCGCTGAGGACCACGGTGCCGGAGAGGGTCGGGTGCGCGGCGGACCCGGTGACGGACAGGTCGGCGTCCGCCACCGCGTCCAACAGGTCGGGCACCCGCAGGCGGACACCCCGCACCCGGGCCTCCAGGGCCACCCGGTCGGGAGCGAACCGGCGCAGCGCCACTGAGCCCTCACCGGTCACCGTCCCGTCCCCCGCCCGCGCCCGCAGGCTCACCAGGCGCAGCTCGTCCCCGCTGAGGGTAACGGTGGCTTCCAGGTCCCGCAGGGCCGGTTCCACCCCCCGGATGCGCAGCCGACCCCCGGTCAGGGTGAGGCCGCCGGCGACCTGAGGCTGCAGGATCGTCCCGCCGACGGTCAGCTCGCCCTGAACCGGTCCGCTGGCCTCCTCCACCCACGGGCTCACCCCCGCCACCAGGGAGAGGTCCCCGTCCACCAGGACCACGCGCACGTCCAGCGGGCGCCGGGGGTCCACGCGGCCCGCCGGCAGGTCCACCGGCACCCTGCCCGAGACTTTGATCCTGTGCCTGCCGTCCTGGGCCAGACCCTGTTCCACCACCAGGTCGCCGTCGCGGTAGTACGCCTGCAGGGTCAGCCGCTCGAGTCGCGCGCCGGCCAGGCCTCCGTTGGTGACCGCTGCGGAGATCCCGACCATCAGCGCCCCGGGGGGACCGGACAGCTGCACGGTGAAGTCCGCCGACCCGGTCAGGGGGACGGACAGGCCCGCCAGCGACCGCAGCAGGTCCAGGTCCAGCCCCTGGCCGCTGAACTCCACGTCCGTCTGCCCGGTCAGGTCCACCCGCCCCGCCCCCACCAGGAGGCCCCGGGCGGGGCGCACGACCAGGGAGCGGACGGTGACCACGCGGTCGGTCAGGACCACGTCCACGGTGGCTTCCTCCACCGGATGGTCGCCCAGACGTCCGTCGGTCACCCGCAGGACCACTGCCGCGTCTGGGTCGGTGAGCCGTCCGCTGGCGATGACCTCGCCGTCCACGCGGCCGTCCACCGCCACCGGAGGCGCCGCCCGCGCGACGGCCAGCAGCGAGCTCACCCGCATCCCCTCCACCACCGCGTGCAGGTCCACCACCGGGTCGGGGACCAGCAGCACGGCTCCGGTCAGCTCCACCCGCCCGCGGTCCTGGGCCAGCGTCAGGGGCTGGAGGACCAGCCGGCCCCGGCGGTAGTGGACGACGCCCTCGGCCCGGTCGAAGGGCTGACCGTTGAGGGTCAGGGTGGTAGAAGACAGGCGCGCGTCCACCACCGGCGCGCGCAGGCTCCCTCCCAGCGTGCCCGACAGGTCCGCGTCCCCGTCCACCCGCAGCCCGGACGCCTGCAGGGCGGCCACGTCGGCCAGGTGGAATCCGCGAGCCTCAAAGGCGACGGCCACGTCTCCCCGGCGCCCCACCTCGCCCCGCAGCCACACCCGGGAGGCGTTGACCTCCAGCACCGCCTCGTCGATGCGCACCGTGTCGGCGCTCAGGCGGACGGCAGCCATGGCCCGGTCCACCTGCTGGCCGAACACCACTGCGTCGGTGAGGGACAGCACCCCGTCCACGTCGGGGTCCGACGGCGAGCCGGTGAGGCGGACCCGGCCCTCCACCGTGCCGGCCACGTCCAGGGGGACCTTGGCGATGTCCAGCAGCCTCTGGGCCGACAGCGACCGCGCCTGCACCACCACGTCCAGGGACGGCGGGTTCCACCCCACGGAGCCGGAGGCGAGGTAGGTCCCCTCGCCGTCGGTGACCACCAGTCCCGGGGTGCGCAGTCCCGTGCGGTCCGCCACCACCGGCCCGACCAGGCTGTCGAAGGGCAGCGGGCCGATCTGGCCCTGGTAGATGGCCACCTCGCCCCGGACCTGGGGGGCCGTCGGCGTCCCGCTCAACAGGCCGGAGAAGTCCGCAGTGCCCGTCGCCCACGGCGCGCCCAGAGCGGGCGCGACCCGCCGCAGGCTGACGTCGGTCGCCGCCACAGAGAACGCCATCTGCCCGGACGGCGCCGCGCTGCCGGTCAGGCGCACCGTCCCGGGACCGACGCGGACTTCCACCCGGTCGGCGTCCACCCGGCCGGCCGCGATGCCGCCCACCCCCTGCACCCGGTCCAGGACCAGCGGTCCGACCCGCAGGGGGGAGACTTCCGCCCGCAGGTGCGCCACCTGCTCTGGACCTTCCCGCGCCAGCAGGAGCCTGCCGGCGGCGGTGCCGGAGATCGGGGGCAGGCCCGGGGGAAGGACGCCGTGCAGGGCGCCCAGCCGGAGGCCGGAGAAGTCCGCGGCGACCACGACGGCGCCCGTGGCCGGCGTGACCATCCCCCAACCCGCCAGGCGCCCGCCCGCGACGCCGGCCGTCCCGCGGACGGCGAGCGTCCCCCCGGCGTAGTGCAGCCGGCCGGCGAACCCCACGACGGGAAATCCGGCCACCCGGCCGGATGCCTGCGCCACCGCCGCGTCCACCACCGGCGCGTCCAGCGGCCCGACCACCCGCACCTCGCCCGCTGCGGTGCCCTCGACGGCAGCTGCCGGCCCCAGCCACCGGCGCAGCGTCCGCAGCCCCAGCGCCGGCGACCGGGCGGCCACGTCCACGTACACGCCGCGGGCGCGGCGGACCTCTCCCCGCACCCACACCGGCCACCCGTCCATGGCCAGCGTCAGCCCGGAGGTGGCCACCCGCACCGTGTCCACCTCCACCGGGCCCCGCACGTCCGAGAAGACCGCGCCGGCTGCGGTCTGCGCGCCCACGTCGTGCAGCGCCAACGTTCCCCGGTAGTCCACCGCGGTCCCGCGATCCGCCGGGGACACGGACACCGACACCTGTCCGTCCACGGTGCCGGCCGTCCAGCGCACGCCGGGAAGGCGGACCAGGTAGGATCCCCAGTGGGCGGCCGACGCCCCGCGGATCCGGAGGCGGACGTCGGCCCGCCCCCGGGACGGCACCAGGCGCGCGGACAGGGCCACCAGCGCCGGGGTCCGGCCGTCGGTGTTCACCGCGTCCAGGGCGACGTCCACCCGCGGGGCGCGTTCCAGGGAGACCTGTCCGGTCACCCGCTCAAACCGGGCGACGAACGGAACGGCCCGCCCGAAGGCGTCGCGGTAGACGACGGTGCCCTCGGCGAACTTCACCGGAACCCTCACAGGACGCGCGCCCGCTGCCGGAGGCCGGGACGGGGCCGGGAGGTTCCAGCGGCCGGCGGCGTCGCGGTCCAGGCGCAGCGTGGGCCGCTCCAGCTCGACGGCGGCCAGGCCCGCCGCCACCCCCCTGCCCCGGATGACGTCCCAGAGCAGGCGGACCGGCTCAAACCGCAGGACCACCCGGGGCGCGTCCAGCACGGGAGCCCTCAGGCCGGCGGGGCCGCCCACCCGCACGCCGGTCAGGACGATGCCCCGCACCGGGTCGCCGCCCACCCGGGCCACCGCCACCTCCCGGTCCAGGAGCCGGGCGGCCTGGGCCACCACCAGGCGGCGGGTCGCCTCGGCCAGCGTGCCCGTGAGGACCACCGCCGCCAGGATCCCGGCCAGGACCACCACGACGCCGGCGGCGATCAGGAGAGGGCGCATGATGGAAGAAGGGAAGAGGGAAGAGGGAAGAAGGAAGAGGAAAGAGGGCAGAGGCATGAAAGGCGGCGTCGGGCGCGCACCGGAAGCGCGCAGCCGGCGTGTCGCGCCTGCCCTTGCAAGCCCGCCCTCATCCGCCCGCCCGTGTCCTCCCTCTTCCCTCTTCCTTCTTCCCTCTTCCCTGCCTTTTTAGCGCACCAGCACCGGGATCTGCACCTGCCCCTGGATGACCCAGTCGGTGCGGACGATCTCCCCGGCGAAGACGTCGAACTTCACGAACTCGCGGCCCTCGGGAGGCAGGCCGAAGGGGATCAGCTGCATCAGGATGTCGGTGCTCTTGCCGAAGTCCTCGAACAGCTGGATGGCCTCCTCCAGGGTGGTGGCCGGGCTGGGCTCGGGCTCCTTGAGCAGGAACTGGGCCAGCCGCTGTTCCAGCGGGAACTCCACCGGGATCTCCTTGCCGGCGCCCGTCACCACCAGGACCGCCGGCCCCCGGGGGTAGTTGCGCGGGATCGCCACCTCCACCACCCGGGACACCACCTCCGCCTCCTGATAGGGCCGCAGCCGCAGCCGCACCCGCAGGCGGTCGCCGGGGGACACCTCCCGCTGCTCCACCTGAGCCTCCACCAGGGCGGCGGTCTGCCGGCGGGTGGACAGCCCCACCTCTACCCGCACGTCCACGGGGTCCACGGCGGCCAGGTCGTTGTAAAAGAGGAAGTTCAGCGCGTCGGGCAGGTCCAGCAGGGCCGCCAGCGCCACGTCCCGGCTGTTGTAGAAGACGTTCTCCCGGGTGAGGGGGCGCGGCAGACCCCGGGCCCGCACCGTCATCCGCACCGTGGCCGTCCCCCCGCCCAGGACCTGGTCGCGGGCGCGGTCGATGGCGGTGAGGGTCATGGCGGTGGTGAACAGCTTGGCCAGGTCCCGGCGCCGCACCACCTGCATGCCCTTGACCACGCGCTTGCCCGTGTCCCGGTCAAACACCTCCACCCGCACCGCGAACATGCGGGGCATCTGGCCCAGGATCCCGCGGATGGCCGGCCCGCGGTCCTGGTCGATCTTGCCCACCAGGTCCCCGAGGTTGGCCTCCTTGAACGGGCGCTCCAGGGTCCGGACCACGGTCACCACGTCGGAGGTGGTGAGGGCGTACTCCACGTCCCCCAGCAGCTCCCAGGGGTGGCCGCAGATGAGCAGCTTGTCGCCCACCCGCAGGGTGACCGTGCAGATGCCTCCGAAGGTGATGTCGCCCCGCACCTGCAGGATGCCCACCGAGCTGCCCCCGGTGATGGGGGCGGCCACGAAGGACGTGGGAGAGTCGTCGTACTGCAGCAGCGGCTGCGCCGGCCCCAGGACCTGCTCCACGAGCCTCAACGCCCGCGGCGACAGGCCCGAGACCATCGCCGGAAACGTGGCGGGGACGAACGCCGTGGTGTGGGGCAGGCCGGCGGCGTCGATCCGCCGGGCCGCCTCCAGCGTGTCGGCGATGACCACCCGCGAGACCGTCCGGGACCCGATGCGCACCGGGGGATCGGCCACGAAGACCCGCGGCCAGGGAGGGAGCGCCTGGGCGCGGGAGGAGCCACCCACGGGCAGGTCGAGGACCGGCAGCATCTCCTCGATGGGGGTGGCCAGAGCCAGGTCGCGCTTCTCGGGCTGGAACAGGTAGCCGGCCGACAGGGCCCCGATCAGCCGTCCGTTGATGTACAGGGGGCTGCCGCTCATGCCGGCGGCGGTTCCGCCCGAGCGGTCGATCACCGGGCCGCTGGTGCGGAACAGGATCAGGTGGCGCACCGGGATGATGCCGCCCCCGCCCCGCAGGATGCCGATGACGTCAATGGTGAATTCTTCAATTTTTTGTCCTTGGATCACCGTCCGGCCGATCCCCCGCATGCCGGGTTTCACCTCGGCCAGCGGCATGATGGGGGGGATCCCCGGCGGCGCCGCCCGCGTGGTCAGCGGCGGCGCCAGGACCGCCAGTGCCAGCATCGCAACCACAACCCGCCTCACTTGCGCGCCTCCCTTCCGCGACGTGCCGGCCGACGGCCGGCACAGATCCTGCATGGTCGTTCGCCGCGCCGACGCCGGAGTCTGCGGCCGTCAGCGCGGCTGCAGCCGCACCACCACCTGGCCGCGCTCGATGCGCTGGCCGGGCTCCACCAGGACCTCCCGCACGATCCCGTCCTGGGGAGCCCGGGCGGCCACCGCCACCGTCCCCGTGAGCGCCGTCCGCACGTACACCAGGGGCTGGCCGTCCTCCACCAGGTCTCCCTCCGCCACCAGCCGGTCGGCCAGGACCGTCCCCGCCAGGGTGGCCCGCACGTCCACCAGGGCCGGGGCGGCTGCGGCGGCCGCCACCGCCACAGCCACCGTCACCGTCAGCAAGACAGCCGGACGCCGGGCCGTCACCGATCTCCTCCGCCGCCGCGCCTACCCCGGGAACTCCTCCGGGGGCCGGGAGCGCCTTCCCCCATAGTACCGCAGCGCCTGCACGATGCGTTCCGCCGCCCGGCCGTCCCCGAAGGGGTTGCGGGCGGTGGCCATGGCCTGGTAGGCGGCGCGGTCCAGCAGCAGCCGGGAGGCCTCCTCCACGATGCGGGTGCGGTCGGTCCCCACCAATCGCAGGACGCCGGCTTCGACACCCTCCGGACGCTCGGTCACCCGCCGCAGGACCAGGGTCGGACGCCCCAGGGCCGTGGCCTCCTCCTGGATGCCTCCCGAGTCGGTCAGGATGAGGTACGCCTGGCGCATGAGCATCACCCAGGGGCCGTACTCGGGCGGTTCGATGAGGTGGGCCCGGGGCTGGCCGGCCAGAATCTCGTCCACCGTGCGGCGGACGGCGGGGTTGGGGTGGACCGAAAACACCAGGGTGGTGTCCGGGAAGCGTTCCAGCAGGTCGCGCAGGGCCAGGTAGATCTCCCGCAGCGGCTCCCCCCAGTTCTCCCGCCGGTGGGTGGTGACCAGCAGCAGGCGCCGTCCCTGCAGGGGCGGCAGGCCCGGAGGCAGGGGGATGTCGGTCCGCCCCGCCACCTGCTGGAGGGCGTCGATGACCGTGTTGCCGGTCACGAAGATGGCCTGAGGCCGCACGCCCTCGGCCAGGAGGTTGTCCCGGGCGCGCGGGGTCGGCGCGAAGTGCAGGTCGGCCAGGGCGGTGGTCATGCGCCGGTTCATCTCCTCGGGGAACGGCTGATACTTGTCGTAGGTCCGCAGGCCCGCTTCCACATGGCCGACCGGGATCCGGTGGTAGTAGGCGGCCAGCGCTCCGACAAACGTGGTGTGGGCGTCCCCCTGCACCAGGACCAGCGCCGGCCGCACCTCCCGCAGGACCCGGTCCAGACCCGGCAGGGCCCGGGTGACGATGTCCACCAGGGACTGCTCGGGGAGCATGACGTCCAGGTCGTAGTCGGGGACGATGCCAAACAGGCGCGTCACCTGGTCCAGCATCTCCCGGTGCTGGCCGGTGACCACCACCACCGGTTCGAAGTCGGAGGCCTCCCGCAGGCGCTGGACCACCGGCGCCATCTTCACCGCTTCCGGACGGGTGCCGAAGACCACCATCACCCGCGCCCGCCCCCCGCCGTCCAGCCGGGCGGGAGCCACCTGGGGCCGGGGAGCGGTCATCACGGCCATGGACGCGGACATCCCCGGGCGGATCGCCGCGGCGGGACTGCGGGCATCAGCGGACGTCGGCGGGGCCCGAGAGCCCGGGCGCCGGCCGCAGCCTCAGCAGCCGCCACCGCCACGCCAGCAAAGCCAGCACGGCCACGATGACCGCCAGCATCGCCAGCGACCGAGCGCGGCTGACACCGGCCAGGGCCAGCCCGCCCAGCCCGCACACCGCCGACAGCAGCCACAGCACCAGCACCACCTGGCGCTGGCTGAGGCCGCGGTCCAGCAGCCGGTGGTGGAGGTGCTCCCGGTCCGGCAGGAAGATGGAGACCCCGCGGCGGGCCCGCCGCAGGATGGCGTAGCCGGTGTCCAGGATGGGCAGGGCCAGGGCCAGCACCGGGACCATCATGCTGAGCACCGTGGCGGTCTTCGCCAGCCCCAACACGGCGGAGACGCCCAGCAGGTAGCCCAGCAGCATGGACCCCGAGTCGCCCAGGAAGATCCGCGCCGGGTTGAAGTTGTGGCGCAAAAACCCGGCCGAGGCTCCCACCACGGCGGCGGCCAGGGTCATGGTCACGGCGTCGGACCGGTGGGCGGCGGCGCTGAGCAGCGTGGCGCCGGTGATGGCGGCCACCCCCGGCGCCAGGCCGTCCACCCCGTCGATGGAGTTCACGGCGATGGCCAGCGAGCCCAGCCAGAAGACGGTGAAGGCCGCCCCCATCCACCCCAGAGGGATGACGCCCCCGCCCAGGGGGTGGGTCAGAAACGGCGTCGTCACCCCGAACCACACCGGCACGCTGACGGCCAGGTAGATCAGGGGAAACTTCACCCGCCCGGGCAGGGCGCGCAGGTCGTCCACCGCGCCCAGCAGGGTGACCGCCAGCGCCCCCAGCAGGACTCCCACCAGGGGAGGCGGCACCGGCCGGTAGGGCACCGCCAGCACCAGGTAGCGGGGTTCCCGCACCAGCGCCACCGGCCGGTCCACCGGCAGGGTCAGCACCAGCGCCGCCAGGACTCCCCCGCAGACCGCCAGCCCGCCCAGGCGGGGCACGGGCCGGGTGTGGATGTGCCGCCCCCCGGGAGGCGTGACGGCGCCCAGGCGCTGGGCCAGCCACCGCATCTCGTAGGCGATGGCGTAGGTCACGACCAGGGCGACGACGCCGGCGATGAGGTAGGGAGGGATACTCATAGCGCTATTGTAGACCACCGGCCGGCGGCGCGGAAACGGGACAGCCGCAGACCCCCGACGCCTCGGCCGCGGTGGGGCCGGCGCCCCCACGTCCGCGCGTCCGCATTCCCGCGCCTTCAGTCGAACAACTGGCTCACCGACCGGTCTTCGTGGACGCGCCGGATAGCCTCGGCCAGCAGGGGGGCCACCGACAGCACCGTGAGGTTGGCGGGCCGCCTGTCGGGGGGCACGGGGATGGTGTTGGTCACCACCAGCTCCTGGATCGGGCTGCGGGCCAGCCGCTCGGCCGCCGGGCCGGACAGCAACGCGTGGGTGGCGCAGGCGTACACGGCGCTCACGCCGCGGCGCACCAGAGCCCGGGCGCCCACGGTCAGGGTGCCGGCCGTGTCCACGATGTCGTCCACCAGGATGGCGGTGCGCCGGTGGACCTTGCCGATCACGTGGACGACCTCCTTCACCTGGTTGGGGCGGTCCCGGCGCTTGTCGATGATGGCCAGGGGCGCTCCCAGCGCCCGGGCGAACTCCCGCGCCCGGGGGACGCCGCCCACGTCGGGGGAGACGATCACCGGGTTGGGCAGGCCCTTGCGGGCGATGTAGTCGGCGAGGATGGGGCGGGCGGGGAGGTGGTCCAGGGGGATGTCGAAAAAGCCCCAGATCTGGCCGGCGTGCAGGTCCACGGTCAGGATCCGGTGGCATCCCGCCGCCACCAGCAGGTTGGCCACCAGCTTGGCGGAGATCGGCTCCCGGGGCCGGGTCTTGCGGTCCTGCCGGGCGTACCCGAAGTAGGGGATGACGGCGGTGATGCGGTCCGCCGACGCCCGCCGCAGGGCGTCCACGATCACCAGGAGCTCCATCAGGTTCTCGTTGACCGGCGGGCCGGTGGGCTGGATGACGAAGGCGTCCTCCCCCCGCACGCTCTCGTCCAGGCGCACCCCCACCTCGCCGTCGGCAAAGCGGAACAGGGTCATCTCCGCCAGGGGGAGGTCCAGCAGGGCCGCGATCTCCCGGGCCAGGGCCGGGTTGCCCCCGCCGCTGAACAGTTTCAGCGGCCGCCGGCCGCCCGGACGGGACGCCGCCGGAGCGGCCTCAGCGTTCAGGGTCCGCTGTGACATGGCGGATGACCCGGGCGGGGACTCCCACCGCCACCGCCCCCGGGGGGATGTCTTTGGTGACCACCGACCCGGCGCCGGTGACCGCTCCCCGGCCGACGCGCACGGGCGCCACCAGCATGGTGTCGCTGCCGATGAACGCCTCGTCCTCGATGACGGTGTGGTGCTTGCGGCGGCCGTCGTAGTTGCAGGTGACGGTGCCCGCGCCGATGTTCACCCGGGCGCCCACCGTGGCGTCCCCCAGGTAGCACATGTGGTGGACCTTGGTGCCGTCGCCCACGGTGGCGTTCTTCAGTTCGGCGAAGTTGCCGATCTCCACCCCGCGGCCCACCCGGGTCCCCGGCCGCAGCCGGCTGTACGGACCGATGGAGCTGCCCTCGCCCACCTCGCTCCCTTCCACGGTGGACGCCACCACCCGCACCTCGTCGGCCAGGGTGGCGTCCACCAGGCGCGCCCCCGGCCCGATGACGCACCGGCGGCCCACCACGGTGGCTCCCTCCAGAAAGGAGTGGGGGTGGATCACCGTGTCCGGGCCCACCACCACGCCGGCGTGGACGTAGGTGGTGGCCGGGTCGACGACGGTGACCCCGGCGTCCATCAGGCGCTCCAGCAGCCGGCGGCGCATCAGGGTCTCCACCGCCGCCAGGTCCCAGCGGGAGTTGACCCCCATCACCTCCTCGGGAGACGTCTTCAGGGCGTCCACCCGGTGGCCACGGGACAGCAGCCAGCCGACGGTGTCGGTGAGGTAGTACTCCCCCTGGGCGTTGTCGGGCGACAGGTGGGCCAGGGCGTCGGCTAAAGGCTCCGGCTCAAAGACGTAGGTGCCGGCGTTGATCTCCCGGATCTGGCGCTCCTCGGGAGAGCAGTCCGCCTCCTCCACGATCCGTCGGACCCGGCCGGATGCGTCCCGCACCACCCGCCCGTAGCCGGTGGGGTCGGGCAGGTCGGCGCTCAGCAGCGTGACGGCCGCCCGGCTGCGGCGGTGCGCGTCCACCAGCGCCCGCAGGGTCTGAGCGGTCAGCAGGGGCGTGTCCCCGTACACGACCAGGACCGGCCGCCCGTCCCGGGGAAGGTGCGGCAGCGCCACCTGCAGGGCGTGGCCGGTGCCCCGGGGCTGGGGCTGGTCCACGTACCGCGCCCGGGTCCCCAGGGCGGCCCGCACCTGGTCGCCGCCGTGGCCCACCACGACCACGGGGTCCGGGATCCCGGCGTCCTGCAGGCTGTCGAGCACGTAGCGGATCAGAGGCCGGCCGCACACCGGGTGCAGGACCTTGGGGCGTTCGGAACGCATCCGCGTCCCCGCTCCCGCGGCCAGCACCACCGCGTGCACCGGTTCCATCGGGCCCCTCCCAGGCTCTGGGGGTATTCCGTGGAATGCGGACCGACTCCTGCCCTACGGCGCCGGCGCGTCGGCGCCCGCCGCCGCAGGCTGGAGGTCTGGCGCCGGCGCCTGGGGGGAGACCAGGCGCACCCACGCCCGCACGATGCGGGGGTCGAACTGCCGGCCGGCCTGTTCGACGATGTACGCCTGGGCCTGCGCCGCAGACCACGCCGCCCGGTAGGACCGCGCCGAGGTGAGGGCGTCGTAGACGTCGGCCACCGCCAGAATGCGCGCCAGCAGCGGGATGCGCTCTCCCGCCAGGCCGTCGGGATAGCCGGTGCCGTCCCACCGCTCGTGATGGGACCGGATCACCTGCAGTTCCTCGTCCATGAACCCCAGCCGGCGGCACATCTCGTAGCCGATCAACGGGTGCTGCTCGACCGCCCGCCGCTCCTCGGGCGTTAGAGGCCCCGGTTTGTTGAGAATGCTCTCGGGAATCCCGAGCTTCCCCACGTCGTGCACCATCCCCCCCTGGGCCAGGGCCCGCAGGCGGTCGGGGCCCACGCCCAGGGACTCGGCCAGGCGGACCGCGGCCAGGGTGACCCGGTGGCTGTGGCCCGCCGTGTAGGGGTCCCGGGCCTCGGTGGCGGCCACCAGGGCGCGGATGCTGCCGCTGAGGCCGGCCTCCAGCCGCTGCACGGGATCGTCCACGAACAGGCCCCGCACCGCCGCCGGCAGCGGCGTGCCCAGGGCGTACTGACGCCACAGGCCGGCCGCCAGGACCAGGGTCGCCGCCAGGAGCAGCAGGTGGTAGATCCACCAGCTCAGCCGCCAGACGGTCCCGTAGGTGATGATCCACTGGGAGACGGCCAGCCAGCCGCTGGCGTAGACGATGGCCAGCTGGAGGGGGAACCGCGAGTACACGTAGGACGCCCAGTACCGGGCCCAGGCGTACCCGCAGCAGGCGATGGCCGTCGCCGCCGCCGCCGCGTTGAGGGGAGGCGATGCCAGCGGGAGCCACGCCCACAGGTCCGGCCGCCGCAGGCTCACCAGGTCCAGGACCACCAGCGCGGCCACCCAGATCCCCGGCAGGACCCCGCCCCCGCGGCCGAGCAGGCGCATCAGGAGGGTGTCGGACGGCGTGGCCGACAGCGCCAGCCACACCGCCGCCATCAGGACGCTCGTCTGGGCAGCCACCGCCGGCACCGGGGTGGGCGGCAGGAGAAATCCCGGCGTGGACAGCCCGTGGAGGGCGAACAGCACCGCCAGCGACGCGAAGGCGGTGGCCAGGACCGTGACCACCACGTTGCGCTGGCGCGCGCCGGCCAGCCCCACCGCCACGGCCAGGACCGCCGCGGCCACGGACGCGGCCGAGACGACGACGAAGTGGTGGTGGGGGACCCGGATGAGGGGGTCGGCGGGCGCCAGGCGGGTCAGGTACTCGAACAGCCCCAGCGGCAGGAGCGCTGCCACCAGCGGGCCGGCGGGAGAGGGCCGCCGGAGGCGGGGGAGCGGACCGGACAGCACCACCCGCACCGTGCCCCCCACCCCGGAGGGCTAGACGTGGTCAGTCCAGGCCCCAGGTGAGCACCCGCTCGGGCGCCAGTTCCGCGATCACCGCCTCCCCTTCTTCCAGGGCGGCGTCGGCGGGGTACTGGGGGTACTTCTGGTAGAGGAGCCGGCGGATCCGGCGGAAGCGCGGCCCGCGGTCGATCAAGGAGACCCGGCCGACCACCATCACCCCCGCCAGGCGGGACCAGTCCTCGGCGTACAGGTCCACCACCGCCGCCGCCCGGGGGCGGGCCCGCAGGTTGCGCACCTTGCGGGCCGTCCTGTCGGAGGCGAAGTACATCCGCCCCTGGTGGAGCACGTGGCAGACGGGGACCACGTGGGGGGTCCCGTCGGGCCCGACCGTCGCCAGGCGGCAGACCCGCTCTCGCTCCAGGATCTTGCGCACCGCAGCCCGCAGACGCATCGCCATCCCTCCCGCCGGTCCGTGAGGGTCGCCGGACGGCTCACACCGTGGGCGGGCCCAGGCCGCCCGCGTCCACCGCCACCGCCTCCTGCGGGCCGGGCCACGGAGGCACGGTGACGCACAAAAACCGCAGCGGCCCGGGTCCCTCCGCACGGAACTGGAACCGCCACCCGCACGGGATGACCAGCGCGTCTGCGGGGCCCACCGACACCGGCGGCAGGTCGACGCCGGGAGGCGCGCGCCAGACGGTCCCGCGGCCGGAGAGGACGTACCAGATCTCCTCCACGGTCCGGTGGGCCACCGGCCGCGAGACCGCCCCGGCCGGCAGGACCACCTCCACCACGCTGGCGCGGGTGGCCCCGTGGGCACCGGTCACGACCACGAAGATCAGACTGCCGTCGGGGGCGGTGGTGTCCGGGCGGTCCGCCGCGCGTCCGACCGGCGGCACCGACGGGCGGCTGCTCACCGACGGTCCTCCCCGCCGGGGGCGACGTCCGGGGCGGCGGACGGGGGGTACGCGGGCACGGACGGACGCTGGCTGCGGGGCCAGGGCTCGAACCTGGATTCCCAGCTCCAAAGGCTGGTGGCTTTCCCGTTAGCCGACCCCGCAGAGCGGAGGCTGTGGACGCGGTCCCGGGCCGCCCGCACAGGGCCATTCTAGCACAGCGGCAATAAGGCGCCCGCCGCTTCCAGGACGCGGGGATGCGTCCCCGCTCCCGCACCGGCTGACGGGATCACCCCGCAGGTGTGGGGGGCGGCCCGGGAGTTGACGTCCAGGGGTCTACGCCAGGGCGATCACGTCGATCTCCACCAGGACGTCGCGGGGCAGCCGACCCACCTGGACGGTGGTGCGGGCGGGCGGCAGCTCCTTGAAGTACCGCCCGTATTCCTCGTTCATGGGGCCGAAGTCGTTCATGTCCTTGAGGAAGACGGTGCACTTGACCACCCGGTCCAGCGACGAGCCGGCCGCCGCCAGGACCGCCGCGATGTTGTCCAGGACCCGGCGGGTCTGGGTCTTGATGTCCTGTCCCACCACCTGGCCGGTCTGGGGGTCCAGGGCGATCTGCCCGGACAGGAATACGAACCCGTTGGCGCGGATGGCCTGGGAGTAGGGCCCGATGGCCCGCGGCGCCGACTCGGTGGAGACCACGTCCCTCTGCACGCGCGATCCCTCCTCGACGAGCAGGTTACGACCCCCTCGGTGTTCGCCGCGGCGCACGCCGCGATCCTGCGGCAGGGGGTGCCGGCCGCGCACCGCCGCCTCGCTCGCGGCGGCGCACGGGGAGGAAGTCGATCAGGGTCCCGTCGCAGGCCGGAAAGTGGGCGCACCTCCACAGCCCCGCCACCACGGGGTCCTGAGGCAGCGGCACCCAGACCGCGTCGCCCAGGGGAAAACGGCGGCCGCAGTGGATGCACTCCACCACCGTCTGGGGGTCGGAGAACCAGGCGTCCGCGAAGAGGTCGCCGGGAAGGTGATCGCACCCGGGCGGGCGGCCCTGCCGCAGGCGATGCATCACGGGCTCTCCCCGCCCCCCGGCCGCGCCAAGGCGGCCAGGACCGGCGCCGCCCCGGAGGCCAGGGCCCGTCCGACCTCTTCCTGCAGGGGTCGCATCCGCCGCAGGTCGGCCTCCCCCAGCAGTCCCACCCGCCGCGCCAGCCGGGCGCAGCACTCCAGTTCGCCCAGGGCCACGGCCGCCTGATCCGCCAGCGGCCCGGATGTCCCCACCCGGTCCCGGGCCCGCAGGCAGGCAGCGACGGTGACCGCCGCTGTCCGCATCCGCTGGGCCAGGACAGGGTCGCTGTGCATGAACTTCCAGGTGACCCGGTAGACCAGATGAGCCAGGTCGTCGGCCTGCTCCCCGCAGGCCGGAGTCGCCGCCCGGACCGCCGCCTCGCCGCCCATCGCTCACTCTCCCCGCCTCCTTCGCCGGGGTGTCCCGCCCGGCCGCACCCAGTGTGGCAGCCGGAAGCTTTTCTGTCCGCAGACGGGCGCCCACTGGAGCGTCCGGGCCCGCGGCCGGCGTCCGGCGGGGGGCGGGCGGAGGTCAGGCCAGGGAGGCGGAGCCGACGCGGGCCCGCAGGGCGCGCACGGCGCGGGCCTGCTCGTCGGCGTGGTAGGAGGAGCGCACCAGGGGGCCCGACTCCACGTACCGGAAGCCCATGGCCAGCCCGATGCGCTTGAGCTCGGCGAACTCCTGGGGGGTGTAGTAGCGGTGGATGGGGTGGTAGTCCGGCCCCGGGCGCAGGTACTGGCCCAGGGTCAAAATGTCGCAGTCCACCGCCCGCAGGTCGTCCATGGTCTGGAGCAGCTCGTCCCAGGTCTCCCCCATGCCCAGGATGATGCCGCTCTTGGTGAAGGCGGTGTAGCCCCACTCCTTCACCCGCCGCAGCAGCTCCAGGGAGCGGGCGTAGCTGCCGCCGTGGCGCACGATCCGGAAGACCCGGGGGACGGTCTCGATGTTGTGCCCCAGGATCTCCGGGCCGGCCTCCAGGACCGTCTGCAGCGCCCGGGGGTCGCCCTTGAAGTCGGGGATGAGCACCTCCACGGTGCACGCGGGCAGGTACTGGTGGATGCGGCGGATGGTGGCGGCGAAGATGGCGGCGCCGCCGTCGGCCAGGTCGTCGCGGTTCACCGAGGTGATCACCGCGTGGCGCAGCCCCATCGCCGCCACCGCCCGCGCCACCCGCTCGGGCTCCTGCCAGTCCAGTTCGGTGGGCAGGCCGTGGGCGATGGCGCAATAGGCGCAGTTGCGGGTGCACAGATTGCCCAGGACCAAAAACGTGGCGGTGCGCCGCTCCCAGCAGTCGCCGATGTTGGGGCAGCGGGCCTCCTCGCAGACCGTGTGCAGCGCCTGGGTGCGCATGATCTGCACCAGGTCGCGGTAGTTGGGCCCGCCCGGCAGCCGGGCCTTCAGCCACTCGGGCCGCTGGGATGTCTGACCGGTGACCGCCATGCCTGTCCTTCTCTCCTCCCGCGGGAGAGGTCGTCGCACCTGCCTGCGCTGTGGGGTCAGAAGTCCGTCAGCGTCGCGTCGCCGCCGGCGAACCCTTCCAGCTTCTCCCGGATCCGGTGCAGGAACCGGTCGGCCACGGCGCCGTCGAAGATCCGGTGGTCGAACGCCAGCCCCAGGTGCATGATGTCCCGGATGGCGATGGCGTCGTTCCGCACCACGGGCCGCTTGACGATGGCGTCGGTGGCCAGAATGGCCGCCTGGCCCGGCACGATGATCGGCATGGACCAGATCGACCCGAACACCCCTGGATTCGTGATGGTGAAGGTCCCCCCCTGCACGTCGTCCAGGGTGAGCTTGCCCTCCCGGGCCCGCCGCCCCAGGTCCTCCAGCTCCCGGGCGATCCCCACCAGGTTCTTCTGGTCCGCCTGCTTGATCACGGCGACCACGAGCCCCTCGTCCAGGGCGATGCCGATCCCGATGTTGATGTCCCGGCGCAGGATGATCCCCTCGTCGCTCCAGGTGGAGTTGATGATGGGAAACGCCTTCAGGGCCTCCACGGCGGCCCGCACGAAGAAGGCCGTGTAGGTGATGTTCACGCCCTCCCGGGCCCGCCACTGGTCTTTGTAGGCCTCCCGCCAGCGGACCAGGGAGGTCACGTCCACCTCGATGACGCCGTAGGCGTGGGGGATCTCCCGCTTGGACTGGGCCATGCGCTGGGCCACCGAGCGCCGCAGCGGGCTGAGCCGGAGCAGCTGGTCTCCCGGGCGCAGGACCACCGCAGGGGACGGGGGGACGGGCGCGACCGCCGGAGCGGGAGCCGGTGCGGCAGCCGGCGGGGCCGCGGCGGACGGAGCGGCCTGGCGGGCCTGCAGGTAGCGCAGCAGGTCGTCTTTGGTCACCCGGCCGCCGGCGCCGCTGCCCCGCAGGCGCGCGACCTCCTCCAGAGGGATCCCGTGCTCTTCGGCCAGACGCCGCACCACCGGCGACAGCCGCGGCCCCTCCTGGGAGACGGGCGGGGCGGCCGGCGCGGCCGCCGCGGCCGGCGCCCCGGCGGCAACAGCCTCCGCTGGGGCGGCGGTCTCCACCAGGGCAATGGGCGTGCCCACGGGAACGGTCTGCCCCTCGGGGACCAGGATCTGGGTCAGGACCCCGCCCACCGGGGCCGGCATCTCCACGTTGACCTTGTCGGTGATGATCTCCACCAGCGGCTCAAAGCGCTCCACCCGGTCGCCGGGCTTTTTCAGCCAGCGGCCGATGGTGCCCTCAAAGGTGCTCTCCCCCAGCTGGGGGAGCGTCACTTCCACAGGCATGGCACCGGGTACTCCTCCCGGAACGGCATGGGGGCGGTCTCAGTAGGCCGCCAGCCGGCGCATGGCCGCGGCGATGCGGTCCCGCGTCGGGTAGAACCACTCCTCCAGCGGCTTGCTGTAGGGGATGCCGGGGACGTCGGGGCCTGCCAGCCGCATCACCGGCGCGTCCAGGCTGCCGAAGGCCTCCTCGGCGATCAGTGCCGCCACCTCCGCCCCGAACCCGCCGAAGCGGTTGTCCTCGTACACGATCAGCGCCCGGCTGGTCTTGGCCACCGACCGCAGGATGGTCTCTTTGTCCAGCGGCCGCAGGCAGCGCAGGTCCACCACCTCAACGTCGATCCCCTCCTGGGCCAGCAGCTCGGCGGCCGCCAGGGACTCGTGCAGCATCCACCCGTAGGCGAACACCGACAGGTCCCTGCCCTCCCGCCGCACCGCCGCCGGCCCCAGGGGGACGATGTAGTCCCCCTCGGGGACCTCCCCCCGCACCAGGCGGTACATGCGCTTGTGCTCCAGGAACAGCACCGGGTCGGGGTCCCGCACGGCGGCCTTGAGCATCCCCTTGGCGTCGTAGGGCGTGTAGGGGGCCACCACCTTCAGCCCCGGGACGTGGGCGTAGAACGCCTCCACCGACTGGGAGTGGTACAGGGCGGTGCCGTGGGAGCCCCCGTAGGGGGTGCGGATGACCAGCGGGCAGCCGAAGGCGTTGTTGGACCGGTAGCGCATCCGGGCCGCCTCGCTGACGATCTGGTCGAACGCCGGGTGGATGAAGTCGGCGAACTGGATCTCGGCGATGGGCAGCAGCCCGTTGGCCGCCATCCCGATGGCCACGCCCACGATGGACGACTCGGCCAGCGGCGAGTCGATGACCCGCTCCTCGCCGAACTTCTCGTACAGGCCGGCCGTCACCCCGAACACCCCGCCCTTGCGGCCCACGTCCTCGCCCAGGACCACGACCCGCTCGTCCCGCTCCATCTCCTCGTGGTGGGCCCGGTTCAGCGCGTCCACGTACCGCATCTCCGCCATGGCCGTCCCTCCCCTACTCCTGCCGCAGCCAGGGGAACTCCGGCGACTGCGCCCACGCGCCCGGCGGCGTGGCGCCGGTCCAGAAGGCGGGGTCGTCCTGGGGGGGCGCGTAGACGTAGCGGGCCGCCGACTCGGGCTCGGGCAGCGGCGCCCGCTCGGCGGCGTCGGTGGCCTCGTCCACCTCCCGGCGCACCCGCTCCTGGATGGCCCGCAGGCGCTCCTCGGTGAGCAGCCCGACCTGCTCCAGGTACTCCCGGAAGGTGAGCAGCGGGTCCTGGCGGCGGGCGGCCTCGATCTCCTCCTTGGGCCGGTAGCGCTCCTGCTGGTCGTCGCTGCTGTGGGAGCCCAGCCGCTGCACCCGGTACTCGATCAGGGTGGGGCCGTCGCCCCGCCGGGCCCGGTCGTAGGCCTCCTTGGCCACCCGGTAGCACTCCAGCACGTCGCTGCCGTCGGCCACCACCCCGGGCATGCCGTAGCCCGCCGCCCGGGCGGCGATGCTGCCGCCCGCCACCTGCCTGTGGAACGGCACCGAGATGGCGTAGAAGTTGTTCTCCACCACGAAGATCACGGGCAAGCGGTGCACGCCGGCCCAGTTGAGGGCCTCGTGCCAGTCGCCCTCGCTGGTGCCGCCGTCGCCCACGGCCACCATGGTGACCTCGCCGGTGCGGCGCAGCTTGGCCGCGTAGGCGATGCCCACCGCGTGGGGGTACTGGGTGCCCACGGGGCTGCTGGTGGACAGGATCTTGTAGCGGGGGTGGCCGTAGTGGCCGGGCATCTGCCGGCCGCCGCTGCTGGGGTCGGCGGCCCGGGCCAGCAGCCCGAGCAGGATCTCGGTGGGGGACATGCCCTTCACCAGGCAGGCGGCGACGGACCGGTAGAAGGGCACGAACCAGTCGCGCTGCTTGTCCATCGGCCACAGGGCGCCCACCTGGCAGCCCTCGTGGCCGGGGCCGGAGATGACGAACATCGCCTTGCCGGCGCGCTGCAGGACCCACATGCGCTCGTCCAGCGCCCGCGCCAGGGCGATGTAGTAGTACATGTCCAGGACGTCCTGGTCCGACAGCCCCAGGGTCCGGTGGCGGGCGTCCACCGCCGCCCGGGCGTTGCGCGCGCTCATCCTCCCGCCCCCTTGTGGTCGTGCGCGCCGGCGCCCGGACACCGGGACGCCTAGGCGTGAATCACCCGGCCCAGGGCGTCCAGCGCGGCTTCCTTCAGGGCCTCTGCCAGCGTCGGGTGCGAATACACCGCCTCCGCCAGTTCGGTGACGGTGGCCTCCAGGGTCCGGGCCACCACCCCCGCGGCCAGCAGTTCGGTCACCGCGGGCCCCACCATGTGGATGCCCAGGATCTCCCCCACCCGGGCGTCGGCCACCACCTTCACGAACCCCTCCCGCGCCCCCTCGATGGCGGCCTTGCTGTTGGCCTGGAAGCTGAACCGCCCCACCCGCACCTCCAGGCCGCGCTCCCGGGCCTGCCGCTCGGTGAGCCCCATGCTGGCCACCTGGGGGATGGAGTAGGTCGGCCGCGGCACCGCATCGTAGTTCACGCCGCGGGTGCGCTGGCCGGCGATGGTCTCCACGGCGGCGACGGCCTCCTCGCTGGCCACGTGGGCCAGCCGGTACGGCCGCAGCCCCGTGAGCACGTCGCCGATGGCGAAGACCGTCCCCGCGGTGGTGCGGAACTGCTCGTCCACCTGCACGGCGCCCCTGTCCACCGCCACCCCCGCCTCGGCGGGGGCCAGGCCGTCGGTCACCGGCCCGCGCCCCACCGCCACCAGCAGGTAGTCGGCGTCCAGGGAGGAGGTCTCCTCGCCCCGGACCACCTCCATCCGCACGCGGCCGCCGTCCACCGCCGCCGCGCGGACCGTGGCGCGGGTGAGGACGTTGATCCCGCGCCGGACAAACGACCGCTCCAGAGCCTGGCCGACCTCCTCGTCCTCCAGGGGCAGCACGGTGGGCAGCAGCTCGATGAGGGTCACCTGGCTGCCGAAGGCCCGGAACAGGCTGGCGAACTCCACCCCCACCGGCCCCGCCCCCAGGATGGCGATGGACCGCGGGACCTCCTCCAGGGCCAGCGCGTCGGTGCTGTCGATGATGCGGGTGTGGTCGATGGCCACCCCGGGGATGCTGCGGGGGGCCGAGCCGGTGGCGATGAGCACGTGCCGGGCCGTCAGCTCGGTCTCCGACCCGTCGGCCAGAGCCACGCCCACCCGCGAGGCGCTGAGAAAGCGGCCCTCGCCGGCGAAGACGTCGATCTTGTGCTTGCGCATCAGGTACTGGACGCCCTTGTGGAGCTGGTCCACCACCTGGGCCTTGCGCCGGTGCACCGCCGCCAGGTCCACCCCCGCGCCGTCCACCGTCAGGCCCAGCTGGCGGGAGTCCCGGAGGTGGTCCAGCAGCTCGGCGGTGTGGAGCATGGCCTTGGTGGGGATGCACCCCACGTGCAGGCAGGTCCCGCCGACTTTGTCGCGCTCCACCAGGGCCGTGCGCAACCCCAGCTGGGCGGCGCGGATGGCGCCCACGTACCCTCCGGGACCGCCGCCGATGACGACGAGATCGTAGGGGTCAGCCATAGGTCACCCAAAAAAGGACGACGTGGGAAGTCCCCGCTGGTGTTCGGGAGGTGACGGGGCGTTCCCGCCGGACCCGCGGCCGCATCAGTGGACCCGGCTCCCGGGCAGGGCGCTCAGCGGCTTGCGGCCGGCGAAGCCCTCGGCGGTCCCGTGCCAGTAGGTGATGGCCTCCTCGCCCAGCCGCCAGCACAGGAAGACCTCGGTCCCCTCCACCACCGCCGGGAAGTCCACCAGCCCCATCTCCACGTCCCGGAGGATGCAGCCGATCTCATCCAGCCGGCGCAGCAGGTCGGCCGCCTCCCGGGTCAGGGACTCGATCCGGGCGCGGACGGCGGTGAGGTCGTCCAGCACCGGCTCGCCCGACTCCAGGCGCTTCCACAGGACGTCCAGCTGTTCGCGGGCCCGGCGGGCCGCGGTGTGGATCTCCCGAAGGCGGAGCAGCAGGGGCGTGACGTCGCGCAGCGCCCGGTTGGCCTCGTCGAGGGAGAAGTGCCGCACAAAGCGCATCGGCGCGGGACTCCGACCCCACTATAGGCAGACCGCGCGCGGGGCGTCAAGGCGCGCTCTCCCGCGCCTAGCGCCGGATGCGGATCCGCAGGGTGTGGTAGCCGGTGGCGCCGTCGGGCAGCGGCGGGGACTCCCGGGCCGGCTGCAGAACACCCGCACCGTCGGTGGCCCGCACCTTCAGCACGTACTCGCCGGGGCCGGCCGGCGTCCACAGGGCGGCCCACAGGACCCAGGTGAACGGGCCCAGGGGCGGTTTGACCTCGGCCGGCTGCCAGGTCCGTCCGCCGTCGGTACTGTACTCCACCTTGCGGACGCCCCGGTCGCCGGCGTAGGCCACGCCGCCCAGCCCCACCTCGCCCGGGGGGAGGCTGGTCCGGGTGGGGGTGGTGAACTTGGACATGGTCTTGACCACCGCCTCGTCGCTCCACCCCGACGCCTCCCAGTAGCCCCGGAAGTCGTAGTTGACCACCTCGATCCGGGTGATCCACTTGGGGTTTTTCATCCCGAACAGCCCGGGGACCAGCAGGCGCACCGGAAAGCCGTGGCGGGGCGGCAGGGGCTCGCCGTTCATCTCGTAGGCCAGCAGTGTGGTGGGGTTGAGGGCGTCGCCGATGGGCAGGGACTCGGTGTACCCGTCGGCGCACCGGAAGGCCACCTTCACCGCGGTGGCCGCCGGCCCGCCGGCCATCAGCAGCACGTCCCGCAGCCGCGCGCCCTTCCACCGGGCGGTGCTGATGAGGTCGCCGCCCACCTCGTTGCTGATGCACTCCAGGGTCTGGTACTGCTCGACGGCGGGCAGGGCCCGCAGCTCGTCGTAGGTCAGCCGCAGCGGCCTGCCCACCAGGCCGCTGACCTCCAGCGTCCACCGGCGGGCGTCCAGGACCGGGTCGAACCCCGGCGGGTTCTTGCTGACCACGTAGAACTGGTCCGTGGGCGTCACTTCCGGCGGCAGGCCCGTCACCTTCGCCAGCGCGCTCTGGGCCGCCGCCACGGCCTTCACCCAGGCGCCCAGCAGCCACTGGGCCGCTGCGGGCGCCGCCGTCGCGGCCGCCAGCATCAGCACGCTGCGGCCCAGCAGGCGGCGTCGGGTGATCCCGCACGCGCCCCCGGCCACCGGCCGCAGGCGCGGGCGGCGCCGCAGCAGCCCCAGCAGGCCGGCATACGGCAGGGCGAAGATCCCTCCGTACGCCGCCAGGGCCAGCGCGACGGTCAGGACCGGACGGCCTTCCACTCCCTGGGCCTGCCACCGGGCGGCCAGGTACCCGCTGGCCGGACCGAGGGCCAGCAGCGCCAGCAGGCCGGAGCTGACCGCCCACGCCGCCGCCGCGGCGCGCCACGGGCGGGAGGCCCGGCGGGCCACCAGCGCTCCCAGAACTCCCCACCCCACCGCCAGCGCGGCCAGCATCCCCCAGAAGGCCGCAGGTTTGGCGGCGAACTTCAGGGTGACCAGCAGCAGGGAAAACAGGCGGAGCGGGACCAGCCGCAGCCACCGGTCCCACAGGGCCAGGGCCACGGCGGGGACGCCGCCGGTGAACAGGCCGGCCGCCACCGCGGCGGCGGCGAGGACCCCGCCCGCCAGCCCGGCCAGAAAGCCCGGCCACAGCCCGACCATGATGAGTCCAGTATACCTCCGGCACCATCACGGACCCGTATCGGGGCCGGGCGGAGGTGGCCCCCGACGTCCGCCCTCCCGTCGGCGCGGCCCCCGTGGTATGGTAAAGCCTGAGAGGGCGCTCGTGAGCGTGCGGACCAAGCAGTGGACCCGGGAGGAGTACGAACGGCTGGTGGCGGCCGGAGCGTTCGCCCCGGACGCCCGCCTCCAGCTGGTGCGCGGGGAGATCGTCGAGATGACGCCTCAGAGCGCCGCCCACGCCGCCGCCGTGGAGCTGGTCCACAGCGCCCTGCAGGCCGTGGCGGGAGACCGTTACTTCATCCGCGTGCGGATGCCCCTGGCGCTGGGGGCGGACTCCGAGCCCGAGCCCGACCTGGCCGTGGTGGCGGGACCGCCCCGCGCGCGGGCCGACCGGCATCCGACCACCGCGCCGCCGGTCGTGGAGGTGGCCGACACCACCGTCGACTTCGACCGCTCCCGCAAGCGGGACGTGTACGCGGCGGCCCGGATCCCCGAATACTGGATCGTGAACCTGCCCGACCGCGTCCTGGAGGTCTACCGCGACCCGGTGGACGCGGCCTACCGCACCGTCCTGGCCGTCAGGCCCGGGGAGTCGGTGGCGCCGCTTCTGGCGCCCACACGGCCCATCCCCGTCCCCGACCTGCTCCCCTGAGGCACCGGCAGGTCTGCCCGGACTCCTCCGGCCCGGGGCTCACGCCGGGGCAAACCGCTCTTCTTTCCAGGGGTCGGCGTGGTTGTGGTAGCCGTTGCGCTCCCAGAAGCCGGGGCGGTCCCGGGCCATCAGCTCCAACCCCCGCACCCATTTGGCGCTCTTCCAGAAGTACAGGCGGGGGACGACCAGGCGCAGGGGCCAGCCGTGCTCGGGGGTGAGGTCGGCGCCGTCGGCCCGGTAGGCGAGCAGGGCGTCGGGAGCCAGCAGGTACTCCAGGGGCAGGTTCGTCTCGTAGCCCTGCTCGGCGTGCACCATCACGAACTTCGCCTCCGGCTGCACGCCGGCCAGGTCCAGCACGGCCCGCACCGGGACGCCCTCAAACTCCACGTCCAGCTTGCTCCAGGCGGTCACGCAGTGGATGTCGCAGCGCAGGCGCACCGCCGGCAGGGCCCGGATCTCCGGATAGGTCAGGCGCACCGGCGTCTGCACCAGCCCCCAGATCCGGAAGTCCCACCGCTGCGGGTCACAGCGGGGCACCCCGCCGGTGTGCAGGACCGGCCACTTCTCCGTGAGGTACTGGCCGGGGGGCAGGCGGGAACGGACGGCGTCCGACGTCGGGGGTCCGGGAGATCGGGGCGCGGCCATGGTCTGTCTGCGAGGGGATCAGGCCCGCTCGCCCAGGCCCAGGCCTTCGACGTCCTTCTGGCGCTCCCGGGCGATCTCCACCAGCCACGGGGGGTCCTGGTAAACGTAGTCCTTTCGCAGCGGGTGACCGATCCAGTCCTCGGTCATCATGATGCGCCGCAGGTTGGGATGGCCCTCGAAGACCACCCCCAGCAGGTCGTAGGTCTCCCGTTCGTGCCAGTTGGCTCCGTCCCAGATCCCGGTCACCGACGGCACCCGCGGATCGTCCCGGGGCACCCGGACCTTCAAAGCCAGCTCCTGACGGGTCCGGTGCGAGTACAGGTGGTAGAGGACCTCCATCTCGCCGCGCTCGGGCCAGTCGATGGCGCTGACGAACGACAGGTAGGTCAGGCCGAACTCGGGGTCGGTGGCCAGGACCCGGCAGACGTCCAGCAGCCTGTCCCGGGGCACGTACACGCCCGGGGTCAGGTACTGGGGGGGCTGCTCGTGGGCCGGCCGCCGGGCCGGCTGGGGGCGCTCGCCGGGGGACGGCTCACCTCCCGCCCCGGGGGCCGGCGCCTGCCCTCCGGGGCCCGGACCGCGGCCCCCCGGCTCCGCCGCCTCGCCCCCGGGCCGGGGGAACAGCTCCACCTCGGGGAAGCGGGCCTTCAGGCGTTCCGCCAGTTCCCAGCTCACGGTCTACCTCCGCACCTTCACCACGCCGGTGGCGATGGGCTCCTTGGGCGCGGCGCGGTGCAGGTCGTCCAGGGTGTACAGGAGGTTGGCGCGGTTGTAGGTGCTGGCCTCGTAGTGGGGCACGAAGACGATGGCCTCGGTGGGGCACACCTCCACGCACAGCCCGCAGTAGCAGCACTTGTCCATCTCGATGTCGAAGCGGGTCAGCACCCGGTCCTTGCCCTTGCCGGCGGCCTCGATGTGGATGCACCGGTCCGGGCACACCCGCTCGCACTGGAAGCAGATGATGCAGCGGTCGTTGTCGGTCTCGGGGTCAATGGGCAGGGCCAGCAGCCCGTGCCAGCGGGGCGACACGTTGACCTTCTGCACCGGGTAGGGAACGGTGACCTTGCGCTCCACCAGGGCGCGCCAGGTGGCCCGCAGGCCCACCACCAGGCCCCGCGCCCCCTCCCACGCCAGGGCGGCCAGGTGTTTCCGACCGTCAGGCTGTATGCTCATCGAAGACCCCGAGACCCCGAGACGGTGGAGCGTTGGAACGTTGGAGCGTTGGACCGTTACCCCCGAACCGGTCAGTACGTTTCAACGTTCCAACGTTCCAACGTTTCAACGCCTCCTACCTGTCCACGTCGGACAGCACGATGTCGATGCTGCCCAGGATGGCGATCACGTCGGCCACCTTCCACCCGCGCATCATCTCCGTCAGGGCGTACAGGTTGCTGAAGGCCGGGGCGCGGATCTTCACCCGGTACGGCCGCTCCCCGCCGTCGCTGACCAGGTAGATGCCCAGGTCGCCCCGGGGCGACTCGGTGCGGGCGTAGACCTCTCCCTTGGGCAGCCGCAGGGTGACGGCCACCTTGGACCGGATCTCGCCCGCGGGCATCTGCTCCAGGCACTGGCGGATGATGCGCACGCTCTGGCGCATCTCCTCCAGCCGCACCAGGTAGCGGGCGTAGCAGTCCCCTTCGGTCCGCACGGGGATGTCGAACTGCACCCGGTCGTACACCTCGTAGGGGTGGGCCCGGCGCACGTCGTAGGCCAGGCCCGACGCCCGCGCCACCGGCCCCGAGGCGCCCATGGCCACGGCCCGCTCCAGGGGCAGCACCCCCACTCCCCGGGTGCGGGCCAGGAAGATGGGGTTGCCGGTGAGCAGCTCGTCGTACTCGGGCAGCCGGTCCAGCAGGTAGTCGCAGAACTCGGCGCAGCGGTCGGTCCACCCCTCGGGCAGGTCGTCGTACACGCCGCCGATGCGGAAGTAGACGTGGTGCAGCCGCCCGCCGGTGGCGGACTCGAACAGGTCCATGATCCGCTCCCGCTCGCGCATGCACCACAGGAAGGCGGTGAAGGCGCCCAGGTCGATGCCGAAGGTCCCCAGCCACAGCAGGTGGCTGCTGATGCGCTGCAGCTCCAGCATGATGGTGCGGATGTACCGGGCCCGCTCGGGCACCTCGATGCGGCCCAGGCGCTCCACCGCCAGGACCCACACCTCCTCGTTGGCCATCGCCGCCAGGTAGTCCATCCCCCGGTCCACCAGGGCGATGTTCTGGAGGTAGGTGCGGTGCTCCATCATCTTCTCCACCGAGGAGTGCAGGTACCCGATGTCGGGCTGCACGTCCACGATGTTCTCGCCGTCCAGGGTCACCACCATCCGCAGCACCCCGTGGGTGCTGGGGTGCTGGGGACCCATGTTGAGCATCAGCTCTTCGGTGTGCAGGGGCATGGCTAGCCGCCGGCCTGGGCGGCGGCCGCGGCCTGGATGCGCCGCCGCAGAAACGGCTCCTTCTTGATCTTGTCCTGCAGCTTCAAAAACCCTTCGATGAGGGCCTCGGGCCGCGGCGGGCAGCCGGGGACGTAGACGTCCACCGGGATCACCTGGTCGATGCCCTTGAGGATGGAGTAGTTGTCGTAGTAAAAGGGCCCCCCGCAGGTGGCGCAGGAGCCCATGGAGATCACGTACTTGGGCTCCGGCATCTGCTCCCACAGGCGCCGCACGATGGGGGCGATCTTGATGGTGGCCCGCCCCGCCACGATGATGCAGTCGGCCTGCCGGGGGGTGGCCCGGGGGATGACGCCCATCCGGTCCAGGTCGAACCGGGTGGCGTAGGCCTGCATCATCTCGATGGCGCAGCAGGCCAGCCCGAAGGTCAGCGGCCACACCGACGCCGCCCGCCCCCAGTTCAGGACCTCCTCCACCTTGGTGAGGATGACGCCCCCGCCCGGCAGGGCGTCGATGATCTCCAGGGCCCTGTCCAGGGGCAGGACCTGGCTGCGGGGCAGGTACTGCGGATCAGCCACGCCGCGTCCCCTCCTTCACAACTCTCTCCACTACGGCACGCTCTCCCGGCGGTCCTGCGGCCGCCCTCCGGTCTCGGGCATGCCGATCCCCCGTCCGCTACCGCACCGCCGCCTTCCGGGAGGCGACCAGCGCCCGCACCGCGTCGGCGATGTGCCGGGCGCTGATCCCGGCGGCGTCCAGCAGCTCGTCGGGAGTTCCCGAGCCCGGCATCTCCCGCACCCCCAGGACCCGCACCGGCGGCAGCGGCTCGCCCGCCCCCGCCAGCGCGGCCAGGACCGCCTCCCCCAGTCCCCCTTCCGGCCAGTGGTCTTCCACCGTCACCACCGCGCCGGTCTCCCGGGCCGCCTGCCGCACCGTGGCGGCGTCCAGGGGCTTGACCGAGTAGGCGTCCACCACCCGCACGGCGATCCCGTCTTCCGCCAGCCGGTCGGCCGCCCGCAGGGCCTCGTGGACCGTGATCCCCGCGGCCACCACCGTGGCGGCGTCCCGGTCCGACCGCCGGAGCACGCAGCTGCCGCCCACGGGAAACCGCCGTCCCGGCGGGTAGATGACCGGGGTCTTCTCTCGGGTCGTGCGCAGGTACACGATGCCGGGGCGGTCCACCATCTCGGCCACCAGGGCGGCGGTCTGGTTCGCGTCGCACGGGTACAGGACCGTGCTCCCGCCCACGGCCCGCATCATGGCCAGGTCCTCCAGGCCCATCTGGGAAGGGCCGTCCCACCCGATGGACACCCCGGCGTGGGAGCCCACCAGCCGCAGGGACGCCCGGGAGACGGCGGCCATGCGGATGAAGTCGTAGGCCCGGGTCAAGAACGCCGCAAACGTCGACGCGAACGGCGCGTATCCCCGCACCTGCAGCCCCACCGCCGCGGCCACCATCTGCTGCTCGGCGATGAACATCTCGAAGTACCGCTCCGGGAACGCCCGGGCGAAGTCCTCGGCGTAGGTCGAGTTGTTCACCTCGCCGTCCAGGACCACCACCTCGGGACGCGCGGCGCCCACGGCCACCAGGGCGTCGCCGTACGCCCGCCGGGTGGCCACGCTGTCGCCCACCCGGTACGCCGGCAGCTGCAGGAGACCGGCCGGAGGCCGCGGGGCCGGGGTCAGGGGAGGCGGCGGGGACACCTCCACCGTCAGGTGCCGCTCGCCCCCCAGGTCGGCGATGGCCCGCGCGGCCAGGTCCCGGGGCAGGGCCTTGCCGTGCCAGCCCTCGGCATCCTCCACCGCGCCGACCCCCCGCCCTTTGCGGGTGCGGGCCAGGATCATGGTGGGCACGTCGCCGTCGGCGGACGCCGCCGCCTGGGCGAACGCCCGGTCGATCTCCTCCAGGTTGTGGCCGTCGATCTCCAGGGCCTGCCAGCCGAAGGCCCGGGCGCGCCGGGCGTAGGCGGAGGTGTCCCACCCCCACATGGTGGGTCCCCGCTGGCCCAGCCGGTTGACGTCCACGATGCAGATCAGGTTGCCCAGCCGGTAGTAGGCCGCGTGCTCCACCGCCTCCCACACCGCACCCTCGGCCATCTCGCTGTCCCCCGACAGCACCCACACCCGCGACGGCAGGCGGTCCAGGTAGCGCGCGGCCAGGGCCAATCCCACCCCGATGGCGAGCCCCTGCCCCAGCGACCCGGTGGCCACCTCCACCCAGGGCAGGACCGGCGTGGGGTGACCCTCCAGGCGGCTGCCGAACCGGCGCAGGGACAGCAGTTCCTGGTCGGTGATGGCGCCGGCGGCCTTCAGCATGGCGTACAGCAGCGGGGCCGCGTGGCCCTTGGAGAACACCAGGTGGTCGCGCGCGGGGTGGCGCGGGGCGCGCACGTCGTAGCGCAGGTGGCCGGCCAGCAGGACCGCCATCAGGTCGGCCGCCGACAGGCACGAGGTCGGATGCCCGGACCCGGCCTCGGTGGTGGCCCGGATGCTGTCCACCCGCAGCTGGGCCGCCAGGTCACGCATCAGATCGAGACGGGTCATGGAATCCTCCGGGGAGGGAAAAGGGGAAAGGGAAAAGGGGACAAGGGAGGAAGAGGGGCGTCATCGTTCGGTGGTCGTCCGGGCGGTGACGGCGCCCCGCCCCGCCGCAAACTCGTCCATCCCCTGCTCCAGGGCCACCCAGGCCAGGGTCGCGCACTTGATCCGCACGGGGAACTTGCGCACGCCCTGCAGGGCCACCAGATCGCCCAGCTCGTCCTCGGACGCCGGCTCGCCGTGCATCATGCCCTTAAAGCGCGCCACCAGGGCCCGGGCCTGCTGCAGGGTCTTGCCCTTGATCTGTTCGGTCATCATCGAGGCCGACGCCTGGCTGATGGAGCAGCCGCGGCCGACAAAGCGGGCGTCGGTGACCGTGTCGCCCGAGACCTTCACGTAGATGGCCAGCTCGTCGCCGCACAGGGGGTTGGCGCCCTCGACGGCGATGTCGGCGTCCTCCAGGGTCCCCCGGTTGCGGGGCCGGGTGTAGTGGTCCAGGATGACTTCCCGGTACAGGTCGTCCAGGCCCATCGGGTCTCCCGGTCAGCATACCACACCGCGGCCCGCGGAGCACCCGGGCGGCCCGCGGCGCGCTACGCCGGCGCCGGCCGGGGAGCGAACAGGCGGCGCACCAGGTGCAGGCCCCGCACCAGGGCGTCGATGTCGTCCTCGGTGTTGTACAGGTACACGCTGGCCCGCACGGTGGCCGGCACCCCCAGCCGCCGGTGCAGCGGCTGGGCGCAGTGGTGCCCGGCCCGCACCGCGATCCCCTCCTGGTCGAGGACCTGGGCCACGTCGTGGGGGTGGGCCACGTCCACCCAGAAGGCCACGGCACCGCCCCGCAGGCTCGCGTCCCGGGGACCGTACACCGTGATCCCGGGCACCTCCGCCAGCCGGTCTAGGGCGTAGGCCACCAGGCGCCGCTCGTGCTCCCGGATGGCCTCCAGGCCGATGCGCTGCAGGTAGTCGATAGC
Source organism: Armatimonadota bacterium (assembly GCA_037440005.1). Taxonomy (GTDB): domain Bacteria; phylum Sysuimicrobiota; class Sysuimicrobiia; order Sysuimicrobiales; family Kaftiobacteriaceae; genus Calidihabitans. Next base: position 31,786 of record JBBIUY010000027.1, read on the forward strand.
CTCCGCCCACACGATGCAGTCGGCGATGTTGGGGGTGCCGGCCTCAAACTTGTGGGGCGGGTCCTTGTAGGTGGACCGTTCCAGCTGCACCAGCAGGATCATCTCGCCGCCGCCGTGGAACGGCGGCATGGCCTCCAGGAGCTCGTAGCGGGCCCACAGGGCTCCGGCGCCGGTGGGACCGCACATCTTGTGGGCGGAGAAGGCGTAGAAGTCCACGCCCAGGTCCGCCACGTTCACCGGCATGTGGGGAGCCGCCTGGGCGCCGTCCACCAGCACCCGGGCGCCGGCGGCCCGGGCCCGGGCGGCGATCTCCCGAATGGGGTTGATGGTGCCGAGCACGTTGGACTGGTGGGTGACCGCCACCAGCCGGGTGCGCTCCCCCAGCAGCTGCTCGTAGGCGTCCAGGTCCAGCAGGCCCTGGCCGTCAAAGGGCACAAACCGCAGCACCGCCCCCGTCTGCTGGGCCACCATCTGCCAGGGCACCAGGTTGCTGTGGTGCTCCATCTCGGTGAGGACGATCTCGTCCCCCGGCCGCAGGGTCGCCCTCGCCCAGGTGTAGGCCACCAGGTTGATGGCCTCGGTGGTGCCCCGGGTGAACACCACCTCCTCCGGTCGCCGGGCGCCGATGAACGCCGCCACCGCGGCCCGCGCCTGCTCGTAGCGGTGGGTGGCCTCCTCGGCCAGGGCGTAGATCCCCCGGTGGACGTTGGCGTTGTACTCGGTGTAGTAGCGGATCAGGGCGTCCAGGACCCGGCGGGGCTTCTGGGAGGTGGCCGCGCTGTCCAGGTAGACCAGGGGTTTGCCATGCACCCGGCGCGCCAGGATGGGAAAGTCCGCCCGGACCGTCTCCGGCACCATCGGCCTCTCCTCCCCCTCCCGGCCCCTCAGGGCTTGTGGGGCATCCCGCGACCCCGCTGGGGGACCGGCCGCACCCGGACTTGCCCGTCGGCCACCTGGACCGGGTAGGTGTTCACCGGGAAGACGGCCGGCAGCGAGAGCACCCGCCCGGTGGGCAGGTGAAACCGCGACCCGTGCCGGGGACAGGCCACGATGTCGCCGTGCAGGGTCCCACTGGCCAGGGACGCTTCCTCGTGGGTGCAGGTGTCGTCGATGGCGTAAAAGGTGCCGCCCACGTTGAAGACGGCGATCCGCCGCCCCTCCAGGGTCACCACCTTGGCCGTTCCCGGCGCGATCTCGTCGACCGCCGCCACAGGCACGAACTCCGCCGTCGCCTCGGTCATACCGCCATCTTGGCCTCGATCCGCTCGGCCAGCAGCTCCCGCACCGGCTCCAGGGGCACCCGGTCCAGCACCTCGGCGAAGAACCCCTCGACCACCATGCGCACCGCCTGGGAGCGGGTCACGCCCCGGCTCATGAGGTAGAACAGGTGCTCCTCGCTGAGCCGGCTGGTGGCGGAGCCGTGGGTGCAGCGCAGGTCGTTGGCCATGATCTCCAGATTGGGGATGCTGTCGGCCTTGGCGCCCTCGCTGAGGATGAGGTTCCGGTTGGCCTGGAAGGCGTTGGTCTTCTGGGCCCCGTAGTGCACCCGGATCAGCCCCGAGAAGACACTGCGGGCGCGGTCGCGGACGGCGTTCTTGTACAGCAGGTCCGACAGGGTGTGGGGCGCCCGGTGCTCCTGCAGGGTGTGGATGTCCACGTGCTGGTGGTCGTCCCCGAACACCAGCCCCAGCATCTCGGAACTGGCTCCGGGCCCCGCCAGGATCGACTCCACCCGCAGTTTCGTGACCCGCCCTCCCAGGGCGGCCTGCAGGGTGTGCAGGGCGCTGTCCTTGCCCAGGACCGCCCGGATGACACCCACCTCGCGGACGTGAGGGCCCGCCTGGTGCAGGGTCACCAGCCGCACGTGGGCGCCTTCGTCCAGGACGACCTCGACGGCCGGCACCGTCAGGGCGCTTCCCTCTCCGGCGGATCCGGTGGCGGCGATCACGGTCAGTCGGCTGGCCCGCCCCGCCACCACCAGCAGGTGCGGGGCCAGGATCAGGCGGTCTCCCTCGATCCAGGTCACCACCAGAATGGGGGCGGCCACCTCCACCCCGTCGGGGACCGCCACCACGGCCCCCCCGGTCCCTGCGGCCGCGTGCAGGGCGGCGAGGTAGCCGTCCTGGGGGCGGATGGCCTCCGTCATCCACCACCGGCGTACCAGGTCGGGATGCTGGCGGGCCGCGGCGGGCAGGTCGGCGACGACGACACCCCGGGCGGCCAGCGCGGGGTCCACGGACGCGCGGACGGCCCGGACGTTGCGGTGCACCAGCACGCCGGCAGGCGAGGCCCACCGGCCCAGCAGGTCCGCGAGCGCCTCCGGCAGGGGGCCGTCGGGGTCGGGGCCGCCCGGCTGCAGGCCGTCCACCGACAGGACCGCCGGGTCGGTGCGCCGCCACTCCTCGTCGGCGGGAGAGGGGGGCGCCAGGCGCCCCAGGGCTTCCCAGGCGGCCAGCCGCCCCTGGCGCATCCAGGCGGGCTCGTCCAGCCGCGCCGACAGCGCCTCCACGGCGGCGCGGTCCACGGGCACGGGGACGGTGCGGACCTCGGCCATCCTAGCCCACGGAGCCTTCCATCTCCAGGGCGATCAGGCGGTTCAGCTCGACGGCGTACTCCAGCGGGAGCTCTTTGACGATGGGCTCCACGAAGCCCCGGACGATCATGTTCATGGCCTCGTCTTCCCGGATCCCGCGGCTCATCAGGTAGAACAGCTGCTCGTCGGACACCTTGCTCACGGTGGCCTCGTGGGTGATGGAGACGTCCACCTCGTCGATCTCCATGGTGGGGTAGGTGTCGCTGCGGCTGCGGTCGTCCAGGATCAGCGCGTCGCAGCGCACCGCCGACCGGCTGCCCTTGGCGCCCGGGTAGATCTTCACCAGCCCCCGGTACCCGGCCCGCCCGCCGTCCTTGGCGATGGACTTGCTGACCACCACCGACTGGGTGTAGGGGGCGGCGTGGATCACCTTCCCGCCCGGATCCTGGTGCTGCCCCCGGCCCGCGAACGCCACCGACAGGATCTCGGCCTTGGCGCCGGGCTCCACCATGTAGACGCTCGGGTACTTCATGGTGATCTTGCTGTTGTGGACGATGAACCCGTTGGCGACGAAGTTGTGGGCGTCGGCGATTTCCAGGTCCCAGGTGTCCTCGACGCCTTCGGGCTCGATGGTCGCCACCCGCGCGAAGTGCACGGGGCGCTCAAAGGCCCGCTCGCCAAAGTACAGAAAGTAAGGGGTGTACTCCTTGGCGACCGTTCCAAGAGGCTTCTTGTCCACCCGCGACCACCGGCTGATCTTCCGCGGGTCCAGGCCGCACGAGACGGCGAGCGCCTTGACGTCCTCCAGCAGGGCGCGGTTGACGCTGGTGATGGACAGGTTCGTGTGGTTGGCCCGGCGATAGCCGTCGGCGGCGACGTACCCCTCGATGAACGCCAGCCGCTGGGAGCGGGGCAGGGTGTAGACCCAGCGGGGGACCCGCTTCTCCCGCGCCGTCCCGGCAAAGCCCGCGGCGAGGATGAAGTCGCGGAGCTGCACCGAGTTGACGCGGACCACGCCTCCCTGGACGTCGGGGTCATCGATGCCGAACACCGCGCTCAGAAGCTGCAGCAGCTTGGGGTGGGCGGGATCCCGCGGCGGCACCGCGAAGTAGACCCGGGCGCGGTCCACGTACCCGTCCCCCACGTAGACCCCCAGCAGCCACATCAAATCGTCGGAACTCACCCGCGGGGGGATGAGCTGCTTCGTCCCCCGCGCCGGGACCGGGTCGAACACCCGGGCGGTCCCGCTGTCCGGCACGCTGCCGGCGATGGCCACCAGGTCGTCGGTGGTCAGTTCGTCCAGGCGCTTCCACGCCAGGAAGAGGTGCCGGCCCCGCTTGGACAGCGTCAGGAACGGGTGGTTGGCCGTCGCGCGAATTTCCCGGTGGTTGTCGGTCCGCAGCCGGTAGACCTTCTGGCGCCCGCTGTAGCGGGTGGCCACCACCTTATGCCGGGTGAGGGTCAGATCCCCGTCCACGGCGTAGACGACGTCGCCGGGCGCGACTTCGCTGATGGGTTTCACGTCGTTGTTCAGCAGCACCCGGGTGTCGCCGGTCAGGCACCCCAGGTTCCCGTCGATCCACTCCATGGTGGCGTCCCGGTAGGCCACCGCCCGCTTGGTCACCAGGTTGTAGACGTTGGTGGACCAGTTCTGGATGGTGGTGTAGCGGCAGCGGGCGCCCTCCTTGACGATGATCTCCACCACCGCGCTGTGCAGCGAGTCGGTGGTGTAGATGGGCGCCGTACAGTTGTGCACCGCGAAGCCGCGCACCAGGTAAGAGTTCGGACCCTCCACGTCGAGGTTGAAGACGAACCCCTCGTAGGGGACACGCCGGATGGCCTTGATGGGGACCAGGAAGTAGTCCCCCGCGTCGCGCACCTCCCCCATGCGCCGCCCGGGGGTCCAGGTAAGGACGAACTGGTCCCGGCGACAGATCCGCCGGCCCTGGATGTGGTCCGGGCCTCCCTTGCGGACCTGGATGCTGGCGTAGATACCCTGGCGGGCCAGCAGCTCCTGAACCTGGCGGGCCAGGGTTTCGGAGGCCGTGGCGATCCGACGCAGTTCCCCCGAAGGCCGCGGCGAGCGGTTCCCATCCCCCGCGAAGTAACCCTCCAGGAGAGGCGCCACCTGCTCCGGTGGAAGCGCCATGATCGCCTCGCTCAACCGCTTCTCCGCCGCTCCTTTGCCGGCGTGCTCCAGGCAAAACTCCATCAGCTCCCGGGAGTAGACCGAGACGGTCACCGCGTGTTTGCCCGGCACCCGCACCACCTGGGGTTTCTTCCCCGTGACCTGCTGGATGAGGCGCTGGACCTCCTCGACGGCCTGCACCTCGTGCTCGCCCAAGGAGAAGGCCACCACCGGCTGGTTGAGGGCCTTGTGAACATACGCCGAGCCTTCCGCCAGGTAGTACCCGAGTAGTTTCAGCTGCTCGGGGGTGAACCGCGGATCGGTGCCCTGGGGTCTCACCTTTGGGAACACCAGGAAGTCCCCCTCCCGCAGCTCCCCCGCCGGCGTGTACTCCGGCCGCGCCCGCACCAGGCGGCTCGTATCCACTTCGGGACGCCACCCGTTGCGTGGCCGCCGTCGCACCAGGACTTCCTCCCGCCGCACCGCCAGAACGGGGTGCTCGGGCGTCAGCCGGAAGGTGTTATAGCGGGAGACCGACCGGATCTCCACGAGATCCCCCCGATAGGGCCGGACCATCACCGCGCGCACCTTCGCTTTGTGGCCCGTTTCCGTCGCCACCTGGTCGCCCGGCTGAACGCTTTCCACATTCACCCAGCGGTCGCCCGTGCTGACCTGCTCTCCGGCGGGCAGGCAGCCCTCCACGTAATGCACGTAGGCCCCGGACTCCACGATGATCAGGGTGCGCTCGAACTGGCCCACGTTCTGGGCGTTGATGCGGAAGTAGGCCTGCAGGGGGATGTCCACCCGCACGCCCTCGGGCACGTAGATGAATGAGCCGCCGGACCACACGGCGCTGTTGAGGGCCGCGAACTTGTTGTCCTCGGGGGGCACCACGGTGCCGAAGTACTCCCGCACCAGGTCGGGGTACTGGCGCACCGCCGTGTCGGTGTCCACGAAGATGACCCCCAGGCGCTCCCACTCCTCCTTGAGGTTGTGGTAGACCACCTCCGACTCGTACTGGGCCCCCACCCCGGCCAGGAACTTGCGCTCGGCCTCGGGGATGCCCAGCCGGTCGTAGGTGCGCTTGATCTCCTCGGGCAGCTCCTCCCAGGAGTGGACCTGCTTGTCGGTGGGCTTGATGTAGTAGTAGATCTCGTCAAAGTTGATCTGGGACAGGTCCGCTCCCCAGGTGGGCATCGGGCGGCGGATGAAGTGCTCGTAGGCGTGCAGCCGGAACGCCCGCATCCAGTCGGGCTCGCCCTTCAGCGCGGAAATCTCCTCCACCACGCGCCGGTCCAGCCCCTTGCGGGCCTTGTAGACGTACTTTTCGGGCTCCCGAAAGCCCCACTTGTACTTGTCGAGGTCGATGCCCAGCGGATTCGTGACCGCCATCGGCTGCCCTCCCGTCGCGCGTCAGTGGGCCACCCAGAACACCTTGCCGGCCCGGCGGACGGCGCCCGCGGTGGCGACCTCGGCCGCCACCACCTCCACCTGGGCCTTGATCCCCTCGTAGCCGGTCTGCTCCAGCTCGTCGGCCAGCTCCGGACCGCCCGAGACCACGATGCGGCCGTCGAACATCACGTGGACCTGGGACGGCCGGATGTACTGCAGGATCCGGGAGTAGTGGGTGATCACCAGGATCCCCAGCTGTCCCCGGGCCTGCTCGAACATCCGGGTGACGCCGTCGGCCACCACCTTCACCGAGTCGATGTCCAGGCCGGAGTCGGTCTCGTCCAGGATGGCGATCTCGGGCTCCAGCAGCGCCATCTGGAGGATCTCGGCCCGCTTCTTCTCCCCGCCGCTGAAGCCCTCGTTGACGTAGCGGGAGACGATGGCGGGCTCGATGCGCAGCTCCTCCAGCTTCTGGCGCAGCAGCTTCTGGAACTCGCCCACCGGCATCAGCTCCTTCTGGTAGCCCCGGCGGGCGGAGACGGCGGTGCGCAGGAAGCTGCTCATGGTGACGCCGGGAATGGCCACCGGGTACTGAAAGGCGATGAACAGCCCCTTGCGGGCCCGCTCGTCGGGGGGCATGGCCAGCAGGTCCTCGCCCTTGTACAAGACCTCGCCCCGCACCACCTGGTAGAAGGGGTTGCCCATCAGGACGTTGGCCAGGGTGGACTTGCCCGACCCGTTGGGACCCATCAGGGCGTGGATTTCGCCCCGGTTGATGGCCAGGGTCACCCCCTTGAGAATGACCTTGTCTTCCACCTGCACCGTCAGGTCCCTGATGTCCAGATCGGCCATGGCTCCCCCGGATCCGCCGACGATTCTCGACTTGCGCACTCAACAACTTCCTCGCTCATTGTGGCACGGGGCGCACACCCTGTCAAGGAAGGCTTCCGGACGAACGCGCAGACAGGGCGGCGCGCAGCGACGACTCCACGTCCTCCACCAGGCGGGCGCGGGCGGCGGCAGGGAGGAAGGCGGCGCGGGCGGCCTGCACGACCAGGCCCGCCACGCCCTCCGGGCTCAGGTCGCAGGCCGCAGCCAGCAGGGTCAGTTCCCGGGAGATGTCCGTCCCCAGCAGCAATGGGTCGTCGCTGCTGACCGTCACCGGCACGCCGGCCGCCAGCAGCCGGCGGGCCGGGTGGGCGGCCAGGGACCTGCACAGGCCCAGGGCCACGTTGCTGCTGGGACAGAGTTCCAAGGTGACCTGCCGCTCGCGCAGCGCCGCCAGCAGGTCGGGGTCGTCCACGGCGCGGATGCCGTGGCCGATGCGCTGCGCGCCCAGCTGGTACACGGCGGTCCAGATGCTGGCCGGGCCGGCGAACTCGCCCGCGTGCACGGTGATGCCCAGCCCGCCCTCCCGCGCCAGGTCCATGGCCCGGGCGAACAGGGCGGGGGGAAAGTTCCGCTCGTCCCCCGCCAGGTCCACCCCCACCACCCCGCAGTCCCGACAGGCCAGGGCCTCCCGCACGCGGCGCAGCGCCTCCTCCGGCCCCCGTTCGCGGACCAGGGTCACGATGAACCCGCACCGCACCCCCAGGGCGGACGCGACCCGGTCCCGGGCCCGGGCCATCGCCTCCAGCATCGGCCGGACCCCCAGCAGCGTGAACCCGCGCCGGCCACCCACCCGCACCTCCACATACCGGACGCGGTGCGCGGCGGCCTCCCGGAGCAGGTCTTCGGTGATCGCCTCGATGTTGGCCGGGGTGTACAGTTCGTCGGGGATGCCGGCGCGGCTGAGGTGGCGGATCCTCCTCAGCCGGTCGTATCCGGAAAAGCGCGCGGGGTCGGCCACCAGGGCCGCCGCCAGCGGGCCGACGCCGGAGGACTGGCGGCGGGCGAGGCGGCGCAGCCGCAGGGAGGTTTCCAGGTGCAGGTGGAGCTCGACTTTGGGGATCTGGCGGATGAACTCACCGATGGCCGGATCGGTCACGGAATGCCGCCCTGCAGGTGTTGGGCACATTATACGGAGGGAAGAGGGATGAGGGAAGAGGGAAAAGGGAAAAGGGATGGGATCTACCGTTCAACGGTGCAACGTTTCAACGCTCCAACGTTCCAGCGCTCCAACGGGAGTAGTCGGGAAAGGGGGCCGGGGTCCGCAGGCGGCGCCTGCCCTGCGTACAGGACCGGCGCTACCCCAGGATCTCCTGGACCCGGCGCTCCAGGTCTTCCAGGGCGCGGCGCAGGCGCGCGTGGTCGGCGGCCTGGGCCTCGGTAAGGGGTTCGGCGGCCGCCTGATCCAGCACCCGGCGCAGGGTGTGCAGGTGGGCCCGCACCCGGTCCACCAGGTCGGCGTGCGACGCGAGCGGCGACGTCATCTTGGTGGACACCACCCCATATGGTAATATTAGTGCGCTACGTGCCGCGCTGTCCTGTCGTCGTCCCGGACGCCTTCGCTGACGGGTGATCTGCGCCATGGCTGACGCCCCGCGTGCCGACGGGTCGCGCTCGCTCCGGGCCGCGCCTCCCCAGGAGGCCGACCGGGAGGAGCTGGCGTCGGCGGTCGAGTGGTACGCCCGGATGGTCCTGGCCCGCCGGTTCGAGGACGAGGCGGAGCGCCAGTTCCGGCGGGGGCACATCGGGGGCTACCTGCACCTGTACAGCGGCCAGGAGGCGGTGGCGGCGGGATTCCTGAGCGTCCTGCGGGACGACGACATCTTCTTCACCGGGTACCGCGACCACGCCCACGCCCTCTTCCGGGGCGCCTCCCCGGGCGCCGTGATGGCCGAGCTGTTCGGCAAGGTCACGGGGCTGGCCAAAGGCAAGGGAGGCTCCATGCACCTGTTCGACGTGCCCCGCGGATTCTACGGCGGCTACGGCATCGTGGGGGGGCACATCCCCCTGGCCACCGGCGCGGCCTACGCCCTGCGGTACCGGGGGACCGACCGGGTGTGCCTGTGCTTTCTGGGCGACGGGGCCATGAACAGCGGCTCCTTCCACGAGCCGCTGAACATGGCCGGGCTGTGGGGACGGGAGGGGTTGTGCCCCATCGTCTACATCGTCGAGAATAACCAGTATGCCATGGGCACGTCGGTAGAGCGGTCCTCGGCGATCACCGACCTGGCCAGCCGCTTCGCCGCCTACGCCATCGAGGCCGAGCGGGCCGACGGGATGGACTTCCTGGCCGTCCGGCGCCTGGCGCGGCGCGTGGTGGCCCGGGTGCGCGAGAGCGGACGCCCCTATGCCGTCGAGATGCTGACCTACCGGTTTGCCGGCCACGGCGCCGCCGACCTCTTCCAGCCCTACCGGACCAAGGAGGAGGTGGCCCAGGCGCGCCAGCGCGACCCGATCCTGCTGCTGGAGCAGCGGCTGCGGGAGGCGGGGCTGCTGGACGACGCGGCGGTCCGGCGCATCCACGAGGACGCCGACCGGGCGGTGCTGGAGGCCGTGCGGTTCGCCGAGGAGAGCCCTCCCCCGCCCCCCGAGGAGCTGTACCGGGACGTGTACGCCGAGGACCGATGATGCCCACACGGTGGACCGGGGGGCCGTCCGGCCGCGACCACGGGGGTCCGTCCTCCGGTGCTGGAGTCCAACGCTCCACCGTTTCGACGCTTTAACGCATCCCGTCCGTCATGGCCGAGCTGACCTACCGCGACGCGCTGCGGACCACCCTCATCGAGGAGATGGACCGCGACCCGGCGGTGATCCTGCTGGGGGAGGACATCGGCGTCTACCAGGGCACCTTCCGGGTGACCGCCGACCTGCTGTCCCGCTACGGCCCCCGCCGGGTCATCGACACGCCGATCTCGGAGCTGGGCTTCATCGGCGCCGCCATCGGCATGGCGATGCTGGGCCTGCGGCCGGTGGTGGAGGTCATGACCTGGAACTTCTCCCTGCTGGCCATGGACCAGATCGTCAACAACGCGGCCAAGGTCCGCTACTTCTCCGGCGGGCAGGTGGACGTCCCGCTGGTGATCCGGGGCCCCAACGGCGCCGGCGTCCAGCTGTCGGCCCAGCACTCCCAGAGCCTGGAGGCCACCTACGCCCACTTCCCGGGCCTGTACGTGGTGGCCCCGGCCACCCCCGCCGAGGCCCGGGGGCTGCTGCGCACCGCCATCCGCGGGCGGGATCCGGTGATCTTCCTGGAGAATGCCGCCCTATATGGCGTGAAGGGGGAGGTTCCCGACGACCCCGAGTTCGCCCTGCCCTTCGGGAAGGCGGAGGTGGCGCGGCCGGGACGGGACGTCACGGTCGTGGCGTACAGCCGCATGCTGCACCTGGCCCTGGCGGCCGCCGACCACCTCGCCCGGGACGGCGTGGAGGCCGAGGTGATCAACCTGCGGACGCTGCGGCCGCTGGACGCCGCCACCCTGGCCGAGTCGGTCTCCCGCACCCACCGGGCCGTGGTGGTCCAGGAGCAGTGGAAGCCCTTCGGCGCCGCCGCGGAGATCGCCATGCGGATCTACGAGGAGGCGTTTGACGAGCTGGACGCCCCCGTGGAGCGGGTCACCGGCGCCGACGTGCCGATGCCGTACGCCCGCCCGCTGGAGCTGGCGGCTCTGCCCACCGAGGAGGACATCGTCCGCGCGGTCCGCCGGACGCTGGGACGGGCGTGAGGGGCCGGTTGAGGCGGCCGGGGAGTGGTCGGGCCGAGGGGAGCCTGAGATGGCCGAAGTGATCATGCCCAAGATGGGCGACGCCATGACCGAGGGCCGGATCGTCCGGTGGAAGAAGCGTCCGGGCGAGCCGGTCGCCCCGGGAGAGCCCCTGGCCGAGATCGAGACCGACAAGGTGAACGTGGACATCGAGGCCGAGGAGGCCGGGGTGCTGCTGCAGATCCTGGTGGAGGAGGGCCGTTCGGCGCCGGTGGGCGCGCCCATCGCCCTCATCGGCGCCCCCGGGCAGGCCGCTCCGGCGCCCGCCGCTCCGGCGGCTCCCCCGACCGCCGCCCCG
>JBBIUY010000028.1:0-39237 GCA_037440005.1 Armatimonadota bacterium
CCCTAGACCCCGCCTACAGGGGGACGGCCGCGCTGCGTGGAAACAAGCGGGCGGGACGCCGGCCCGGACCTCAGACCTCCCGCATGCACGGGGCCGACGTCCGGTGTCGCGGTCTGCGGATCCAGAGGCGTCCACGGGGAGGTGGGAGCGTGCGCAGGGGTGTGGCCTACCTGCTGGCCGTGGCCATCACGGTGGCCGCGGTGTCCTACACGGCGCTGGCTCAGCCCCGCAGCCGGGTGGAGACGGTGCGGGCGCGGGGCAAGCTGATCTGCGGGGTCTCGGGGGCGACCCCGGGCTTCTCGTTCCCGGACCCGGTGTCCGGGCGGATGGTGGGATTTGACGCCGACTTCTGCTGGGCGGTGGCGGCGTTTCTGGATGTGCCCGACGTGGAGTTCGTCAACCTCACCTCGGCGAACCGGATTCCGGCCGTGGTCTCCGGATCGGTGGACGTGGTCTTCCGCACCACCACGGTCACCATCAGCCGCGACGACCAGGTGGACTTCGGGCCGGTGACCTTCTACGACGGCCAGCGGCTGCTGGTGCGGGCCACCTCGCGGATCGCGGGGCTGGACGACCTCAACGGCGCCCGCATCTGCGTCCACTCGGGCACCACCAGCGAGCGGAACATCACGGACCAGATGCGCCAGCGCGGGTTCCGGTTCCAGCTGATCACCTTCGCCGAGGCCAAGCAGGCGTTCGACGGCCTGGTGGCGGGCCGGTGCGACGTGTTCACCACCGACGCCAGCCAGCTGACCGCCTTCCGCGCCACGGCGCCCAACCCGGCGGACTTCAAGATCGTGGGCAAGGAGTTCAGCGACGAGCCCCTGGCCCCCATGTACCAGGAGAACGACTCCAAGTGGGCCGACGTGGTGAACTGGACCGTCTGGGGCGTGATCCTGGGCGAGGAGCTGGGCATCACCCAGGCCGTGGCCCGCGACGCCGCCCGGATCGCCGAGCTGTCGGGCCGGGATCCGGTGGTCAAGAACTTCCTGGAGATGAAGGGTGGGGCGATGCTGCGGGTGCTGCGGCTGGTGGGCAACTACGGAGAGATCTACGACCGGTACTTCGGCCCCCGGCAGAAGACGGCCATCGCCCGGGCCGGCACCCGCAACGACCTGGCCAGCCGGGGCGGCGCCATGACCAGCCGTCCCTTCCGATAAGGGCCGCGGGAGCGGCCCCCTACATATCCCTCTCCCCGCGGGGGAGAGGGGAGGGTGAGGGGGCAGGAGGTACTGCCGAAGACGGAGTTCCCAGGTCGGTAAAGGCCGCGGCAGCGGCCGACCGCATGTCCCTCTCCCTGTGGGGGAGAGGGGGAGGGTGAGGGGGAAGGGGCGGGCTCCCGCTGACCGGAGCCCGCCCCACCCGGATCGCCGGGCAGCGGAAAGGGGTCAGATGGCACAGCGGCCGGGAGATCGCAGGCCGCCGGTGTGGCGCAATACCCGGGTCCTGGCCGCGGCGGCCCAGGTGGTCGTCCTGGCGGTCGTGGCGGCCGGGCTGTGGGCGGCCACCCGGGCTCTGCGGGCCAGTTTCGCCCGCCAGAACATCCGCCTGGACTGGGGCGTGTTCTTCCAGCCGGCGGGCTTTGAACTCTCGGCCCTCACCGTCACCCTGGACCTGCAGACCCTGCGCCTGAAGCCCTTCGAGCCCACCGACAGCAACGCCGAGGCGATCATCGCCGGCCTGTTCAACACCATCCAGGTGGCGGTGGTGGGCATCGCCCTGGCCACGGCTCTGGGCATCCTGGTGGGCGTGGCCCGGCTGTCCCGCAACTGGCTGGTGGCGCGGCTGAGCCTGGCCTACGTGGAGATCCTCCGCAACACGCCGCTCCTGGTCCAGCTGTTCTTCTGGTACTTCGCCGTCTTCCTCCAGCTGCCCGACGGCTCCCCCGCCCACCCGCCCCTGCGGTGGGGCCCCGTGGTTCTGACCAACTCGGGCCTGGCGGTGGGCGGGGTGGTGGTGGAGCGCTTCGGACGCCTGGTGGTGGACGGAGGCTACCAGCTTCCCCCCGAGCTGGCCGCCCTGGTGGTGGGGCTGGCGGTCTACACCTCGGCGTTCATCGGCGAGATCGTCCGGGGCGGAATCCTGGCGGTGCCCCGGGGACAGATGGAAGCGGCCCGCAGCCTGGGGCTGACCTACGGCCAGGCCCTGCGCCACGTGGTCCTGCCCCAGGCGTTCCGGATCATCATCCCGCCCCTGGGCAACCAGTTCCTCAACCTGACCAAGAACAGCAGCCTGGCCATCGGGATCGGCTACGCCGAGGTCCTGACCGCCGCCAACACGGTCAGCAGCCAGTCGTTCCGGTCCCTGGAGGCGTTCACCGTGGTGACCCTGGCCTACCTGGCCCTGTCCCTGACCATCGCCGGCGCCCTGAACCTGGTGCGGACCCGGCTGGCCCTGCCCGGGTCCCTGTAGGAGGCCTCCCGGTGGCGACCCGCGTCGACGTCCTGGCCCCGCCGGCGGAGCGGCTCACCGTCCGGGAGTGGGCGCGCCGCAACCTCTTCGACGGGGTGGGCAACTCCCTGCTGACGGTCGCCACCGCCGCCGGGCTGCTGGCGGCCGCCGCGTCCCTGGCCCGGTGGGCGGCGCGCGCCCACTGGGCGGTGGTGACCGAGAACCTGCGCTTCTGGCTGGTGGGATTGATGCCGGTGGAAATGGTCTGGCGCGCCTACTGGGCCGGCGGGCTGGTGGCGGCCATGGGCGGGCTGACGGTGGTGGGCCTGCGGGCGCGGGTGGCCGGGCGGCGCCTGGCCGCGGCGTGGGTGGCCGTCCTGGTGGCCGCCGGGTGGGTGATGGGGCCGGTGCGGCTGGACCAGGTGGGCGGGCTGTACCTCACCCTGCTGCTGGCGGTGGTGGCCATCGGCGCGTCGTTCCCCATCGGGGTGGTGGTGGGGGTGGGGCGGGTGAGCCGCCTGCCGGTGGTCCGCCTGCTGGCCACGGTGTACATCGAGGTGATCCGGGGGGTCCCCTTCATCGCCGTCCTGCTGTGGTTCTCGGTGTTCGTCACCCTGCTGTCGGGAGACGCCCTGGGCCGGGTCCAGCGGGCCATGGTGGCCATGACCGTGTTCACCTCGGCGTACGTGGCCGAGATCGTCCGCGGCGGGATCCAGTCGGTGCCCCGGGGACAGGTGGAGGCGGCCCGGGCGGTGGGCCTGTCCGGGTGGCAGACCCTGCGCCACGTGGTCCTGCCCCAGGCCATCCGGAACATGATCCCCGCCCTGGTGGGGCAGTTCATCAGCCTGTTCAAGGACACGTCCCTGGCGGTCATCGTCGGGCTCAGCGAGCTGGTGGGCACCGGGCGGGCGCTGCTGGCCATCACCCGCTACCTGCACGACGTGCGGGAGGTGTACGTCTTCCTGCTGGCGGTGTACTTCGTCTTCACCTCGCTCCTGTCGGCGGCCAGCCGCCGGCTGGAGAAGGTGATGGGCCTGGGGGAGCGGTAGCGGGCTATACTGAGGGGTGGGAGGACGGGATGAGCGCGTCGGTGGTCCAGGAGCGTCCGCAGGCGGCGGACCGGCCGCGGGCCGGGGAGCCCATCATCATCCTGGAGGACGTCCACAAGTGGTTCGGCCGCCTGCACGTGCTGCGGGGCGTGAACCTGCAGGTGTGGCCGGGCGAGGTGGTGGTGGTGGCCGGCCCCTCGGGGTCGGGCAAGTCCACCATGATCCGCTGCATCAACCGCCTGGAGAGCCACCACCGGGGCCGCATCGTGGTGGACGGTATCGAGCTCACCGACGACGTGCGCAACATCGACGCCGTGCGCAGCGAGGTGGGCATGGTGTTCCAGTCCTTCAACCTGTTCCCCCACCTGACGGCCCTGCAGAACATCACCCTGGCCCCCATGGTCGTCCGGCGGTGGCCCCGGGAGCGGGCCGAGCGCGTCGCCCTGGAACTGCTGGAGCGGGTCGGCATCCCCGACAAGGCCCACGCCTACCCCGCCCAGCTGTCCGGCGGCCAGCAGCAGCGGGTGGCCATCGCGCGGGCGCTGGCCATGCAGCCCAAGATCATGCTCTTCGACGAGCCCACCTCCGCCCTGGACCCGGAGATGATCCAGGAGGTGCTGGACGTGATGCGGGGGCTGGCCCGGGACGCGGGCATGACCATGATCGTGGTCACCCACGAGATGGGGTTCGCCCGGGAGGTGGCCGACCGCATGGTGTTCATGGACGAGGGGGTGATCGTGGAGGAGGGACCTCCCGAGCACTTCTTCACCTCCCCCACCCATCCGCGGACCCGTCAGTTTCTGTCCAAGATCCTGCATCAGTGACGACGCCCGAGGGCGGCGCCCCGCCGGGGCGTGCTATAATCAGAAGCGACGCGCCCGCGTCAAAAAGGAGTGACCGTCGTCGTTGGACCCGTCGAGTAGCCCGTGGGGCTGGTTCCTGCTGGGCGTGCTGTTAGTCCTGTCGGCGTTCTTCTCGGGTTCTGAAACCGCCCTCCTGGCCGCCAACAGGCTCCGGCTGCGCCAGCAGCGGGACGCCGGCGACCCCCGCGCCGCCCGGGTGCTGCGCCTGCTGGAAGATCCGGGGCGGGTGCTGACGGCCCTGCTGGTGGGCAACAACCTGGTCAACATCGCGGCGTCGGTGCTGGCCGCCAGCCTGTTCGTGGACCTGCTGGGCATCCGCCGCGGTCCGTGGGCGGCCCTGGCGGCGATGGCGGTGGGCCTGCTCATCGTCAGCGAGATCACCCCCAAGACCTTTGCCGCCAAGCACGCGGACCGCTTGAGCCTGTGGGTCAGCCGTCCGGTGGCCGCGCTGACGGTGGTGCTGGCGCCGGTGATCCGGGCCCTGTCGGTGGTGAGCAACCTGCTGGTGCGCCCCCTGGGCGGCCGGGTGGACCTGGCCTCCCCCCTGGTGACCGAGGAGGAGATCCGGCTGCTGCTGAAACTCGGCGAGGAGGAGGGGGTCATCGAGAAGGACGAGCGCCAGATGATCCACTCCATCTTCGAGTTCGGGGACAAGGTGGTCCGGGAGGTGATGGTCCCCCGCATCGACATGGTGTGCGTGGAGGACACCACCCCCCTGGAGGGCGTCCTGCGGGTGATCATCGAGGAAGGGCACTCCCGCATTCCCGTCTACCGGGAGACCATCGACCAGATCGTGGGCGTGGTGCACGTCAAGGACCTGCTCAGCCACATCCGGGCCGGGCACAACAGCCTCCCGGTGCGGGAGGTGATGCGGCCGGCGTTCTTCGTCCCCGAGAGCAAGCGGCTGGACGACCTGTTCCGGGAGATGCGCCGCAAGCGGACCCCCATGGCCATCGTGGTGGACGAGTACGGCGGCACGGCCGGCCTGGTGACGGTGGAGGACCTGCTGGAGGAGATCGTGGGGCCCATCCTGGACGAATACGACGTGGAGGAGAAGCTCTTCGAGCAGGTGGACGCCCGCACGGCGGTGGTGGACGGGCGCATGAGCCTGGAGGAGGTCAACGAGCTGATGGGCCTGGACCTGCCCACCGGCGAGGTGGACACGGTGGGCGGGTTCGTCTACGCCCTGCTCGGCCACGTCCCCCAGCAGGGGGAGACGGTGACCGTCGGCGACGTGGAGATCGTGGTCGAGAAGCTGGAGGGGCACCGGATCGCCCGCGTCCGGATCAGCCGCAAGGTGCCGGCGGGTCCCCTGCGGCCGTGAGGCCGTTCCGCCCCCGCGGGGTCGCTGCGCCCGGGAGCGAGGGCCCGTAGATGCGCGCTCGCCTGCGCCGCTACTTCCTCACCGGCCTCATCGTCGTCCTGCCGTTCGCCGTCACCCTCAACGTCCTGCTGTGGGCGCTGCGGGTCTTGGACGGCCTGCTGGGCCAGATCTTCGTCCCCCTGATCGGCACCCGGATTCCCCTGCTGGGCCTATTGACCCTGCTGGCGGTGATCCTGCTGTCCGGCATGCTGGCCACCAACATGCTGGGCCGGCGGGTGGTGGAGGGGCTCGACCGGCTGATGCTGCGCATTCCCCTGGCCCGCAGCATCTACGCGGCCACCAAGCAGCTCAGCGACAGCCTGTTCCTGCAGCGGCGGGCCGCCTTCCAGCGGGCGGTGCTCATCGAGTGGCCGCGGCGGGGCGTGTACACGGTGGGGTTCGTGACGGGGGAGAGCGTGGGACAGACCCGGGCGGGGACCCGGGAGCGGGTGCTCAACGTGTTCGTGATCACCACGCCCAACCCCACCACCGGCTTTTTGGTGCTGGTCCCCGACGACCAGGCGCTCCCGCTGGAGATGACCGTGGAGGACGCCCTGAAGATGGTGATGTCGGGCGGGATCGTCACCGCTCCCCGGCCGCTGCCGGTGCCGGAACCGACGGTGGCGGAACGGCCGTGAGCCGCCGGGGAGATCGCGCACGGGAACTGGCGGCGCTGGTGCAGGCCGCCTCCGCCGCCCGGGAGCGCGCCTACGCCCCCTACTCGGGCTTTCGGGTGGGAGCGGCGGTGCGCACCGCCGACGGCGCCATCTACACCGGGTGCAACATCGAGAACGCGTCCTACTCCCTGTCCCACTGCGCCGAGCGGGTCGCCATCCACCGGGCGGTGGCCGACGGCCACCGGCGTCTGGTGGAGGTGGCGGTGGTGGCCGACGGCCGGGAGCCGGCGATGCCCTGCGGGGCCTGCCGCCAGGTGATGGCCGAGTTCGGGGTGCGGCGGGTGGTGGTGGCCACGCCCGCCGGCCGCGTGCGGGTGAGGTCCCTGCGCGCCCTGCTGGCCGAGCCGTTTTTGGCCGAGCGCCTTCTCAAACGGCGTTGAAGGTTGGAGGTTGAAGGTTGGAGGTTGGAGGGTGAAGGAGCAAGCGGCGGCGTTGGAGCGGTGAATCGTCCTGCTCCCGAATCCGAGACTCCCGCCCCCGGACACCGGTCCGGCTTCGTGGCCGTCGTGGGGCGTCCCAACGTCGGCAAGTCCACCCTGGTCAACCGTCTGGTGGGACAGAAGGTGGCCATCACGGCCCCCGTGCCCCAGACCACCCGCAGCCGGCTGGCCGCCGTCCTGACCCTGCCTCACGCGCAGCTGGTCTTCGTGGACACCCCGGGCCTGCACCGGCCGCGGCACCGGCTGGGGCAGTGGATGGTGGACACCGCCGTCCGGGCGCTGGGCGACGCCGACGCGGTGGTGTGGGTGGTGGATGCGGCCGAGGGCGTGACCGACGAGGACGTGGAGGTGGCCGCCCGGGTGCGGACGCTGTCGGCGCCGGTGGTGGCGGTCCTCAACAAGGTGGACCGGGCCGCCCCGGCCGCCCTGGCCGCCGCCCGGGAGCGGATCGAGGGCCTGGGGTCGTGGACGGCGGTCCTGCCAGTCTCCGCCCTCACCGGCGCCGGGCTGGACCGGCTGGTGGAGGTCCTGGTGGGGGCGCTGCCCCCCGGCCCCCGGTACTTCCCGCCCGACATGGTGACCGACCAGCCCGAGCAGTTCCTGGCCCGGGAACTGATCCGGGAGGCGGCCATCCACCTGACCCGGGAGGAAGTCCCCCACAGCGTCGCCGTGGAGATCGAGGAGTTCACCCCGCGGGAGGGCTCCGACGTGGTCTACATCCGGGCCACCCTGCACGTGGAGCGGGACTCCCACAAGAAGATCCTCATCGGCCGGGACGGCCGCCTGCTGCGAGAGGTCGGCCGGCGGGCGCGGGAGGAGATCGAGGCGCTGCTGGGCCGCCGGGTCTACCTGGACCTGTGGGTCAAGACCACCCCCCGCTGGCGCGACCAGGACGCCGTGGTCAGGCGCCTGTACCCTCAGTGACGGAAAAGGCGATCTCTATTCCTCCGCGGCGGGAGGGTTCCCGCCGGCCGGCGGTAATTCTACGGTGACAAGGACGCGGGTCTCATCCGCCGCGCGGGGGTGCCGGCGTGTACCTCAGCAACCTCGTCCACGCTCCCATCGTCGACGCCGAGGGTGTCCGCCTGGGGGTGCTGGGGGATGTGGCGGTGGATCTGCGGGAGGCCCTGCCGCGGGTCACCGGGTTGTGGATGCGGGGAGACCGCAGCAAAGTGGCGCTGATCCCCTGGGAGGCCGTGGACCGCCTGGCCCCCGGGCAGGTGCGGCTGCGGGTCGCCCGCCGCCACCTCCAGCCCCGGCCCCTGCAGCCCGACGAGATGCTGCTGGGGGACCTGATGGACACCCAGGTGGTGGACACCGACGGGCTGAAGGTGGTCCGGGTGAACGACCTGCAGCTCTCCCGCGCCGACGGAGACCTGCATCTGGTGGCCGTGGACGTGGGGACCGCCGGTCTGCTGCGGCGCCTGGGCCTGGAGGGCCTGGCCCGGCGGGCGGCCCGCTGGCTGGGCCGGCCGCTTCCCGAGCGGCTGATTCCCTGGACGATGGTGGCCGCCTTCGGGGGACCGCAGACCCCGGTGCGGCTGAGCATCTCCCGGCAGAGGCTGCGGGAGATCCACCCGGCCGACCTGGCGGCGCTCATGGCCGACCTGGACCGGGACGAGCGGGTGGAGGTGATGACCACCCTGGACCACCAGCGGGCCGCCCGGGCGCTGGCGGAGGCCGAGCCGCAGGTGCAGGCCGACGTGATCCGCAGCCTGCCCGCCGACCTGGCGGCCGACATCCTGGAGGAGATGGCCCCCGACGACGCCACCGACGTCCTCACCGACCTGCCCGCCGACCGGGCCCAGGAGCTCCTCAGCCGCATGGCCCCGGAGGAGGCCCGTGACGTCCGGCAGCTCCTCCAGTACCCCGAGGGGACCGCCGGCAGCGTGATGACCACCGAAGCCATCGCGCTGCCCCAGGACCTGACGGTGGAGCAGACCCTCCAGCGGCTGCGCCACCGGGCTCCCCAGGCCGAGCACATCTACTATCTGTACGTGGTGGACGGCGCCGGCCGCCTGGTGGGGGTCCTGCCCCTGCGGGCGCTGATCGTCGCCGGGCCGGACACTCCCATCTCCGAGATCATGAGCCGCCAGGTGGTCACCCTGCATCCCGACGACGACCTGGAGACGGTGGCCGCGGCGCTGACCACCTACGACCTGCTGGCGCTGCCGGTGGTGGACCCCGAGGGCCGCCTGCTGGGCGTGATCACGGTGGACGACGTCATGGACGTGGTTCTGCGCAAGGGGCGCCGGCGGGTGCCGCCCCGCTTTCGCCGGCGCGCCCGGAGGCGCCGGTGACCGTCCCCCTCCGGCGGCGCGCGTCCGACGGGGCCGGCGCGCCCGCCCGGGAGCGGCCCGGGGCGGGGTGGGCGGCCTCCCGGTGGGCGCGCCTGGCGGCGTTTGGGGCGGTCATGGGGCCGGGGATCATCACCGGGAACGTGGACAACGACGCCAACGGCATCGCCACCTATTCGGTGGCCGGGGCGTCGTACGGATACCGGCTGCTGTGGACGCTGTTCGTCTCCACCTTCGCCCTGGCCGTGGTCCAGGAGATGGTGGCCCGGATGGGGGCGGTGACCGGCAAGGGGCTGGCCGACCTGATCCGGGAGCGCTTCCGGGTCCGGGTCACCGTCCTGGTCATGGCCGTCCTGGTGGTGGCCAACTGGGCCAACACCGTGGGAGACTTCGCGGGCGTGGCCGGCGCCGCCGAGATCTTCGGGGTCAGCCGGTACGCGGCGGTGCCGCTGGCGGCCGCCGTGGTGTGGGTCCTGGTGGTGCGGGGCACCTACCGCAGGGTGGAACGGGCGTTCCTGGCGGCCACCCTGGTGTACGTCACCTACGTGGCGTCGGCGGTCCTGGCCCGCCCTCCCTGGGGCGAGGTCCTGCGGGCCACCGTGACCCCGTCGTTTTCGCCCGATCCGGCCTTCGTCGCCATGGCCATCGGGGTGGTGGGGACCACCATCGCCCCCTGGATGCAGTTCTACCAGCAGGCCGCCGTGGTGGACAAAGGGCTGTCGGTCCGGGAGTACCCCCAGGTGCGGCTGGACACCTACCTGGGCATGGTCACCACCAACCTGGTGGCGTTCTTCATCGTGGTGGCCTGCGGCGCGACCCTGTACGCCCACGGGGTGTCCGTAGCCACGGCCGCGGACGCCGCCCGGGCCCTCGGGCCGCTGGCGGGCCGGTACGCCTCGGCGCTCTTTGCCGCCGGATTGCTCAACGCCGCCGTCTTCTCGGTGGCCATCATCCCCCTGACCACGGCGTACGCCGTCTGCGAGGCCTTCGGGTGGGAGGCCGGTCTGGACCGGTCCGTGGACGAGGCGCCGGTGTTCTACGGCCTGTTCACCGCGGTCCTGGCCGCCTCCGCCCTGGTCATCCTGATCCCGGGCCTCCCGCTCATCCCCGTCATGGTCCTCTCCCAGGTCCTCAACGGCATCCTGCTGCCCGCCGTCCTGGTGGTGATCCTCCTGCTGGTGAACGACCGGGCGGTGATGGGCGCCCACGTCAACTCTCCGCTGGCCAACGCCGTGGCGGTCCTCACCGTGGCCGGCATGGTGATCCTCAGCCTGCTGCTGGTGGTGGCGATCTGACCGATGCCGGTGTACAGGGCCGAAGCCATCGTGATCCGCCGCGCCCCTCTGGGCGAGACCGACCGGGTGGTGACCCTGTTCTGCCGGGATCAGGGGAAGGTGGCGGCGGTGGCCCGGGGAGCCCGCCGCCCCGGCAGCCGTCTGGCCGGACGGGTGGAGGTGTTCTCCCACGTGCGGGCCCTGCTGGCAGTCGGCCGCACTCTGGACGTGGTCACACAGGTGGAGGTGGTGGCGTCCCACTCCCGGGTGCGGGAGGACCTGGACCGGCTGGGGGCGGCCTTCTTCGCCGCGGAGGTGGTGGATCGGGCCACCGCCGACCGCCAGCCGGCCCCGGAGGTGTTTGACGTCCTGGACCGGGCCCTGCGGGCCATCGAGGAGGGCGATCCGGAACTGGCGGCCCTGTGGGCGGGGGCGCGGGTACTGGCCTACAGCGGATACGCTCCCCGGCTGGACCGCTGCCAGGTGTGCGGCCGGGCCGCCCCGGGAGGAGCCCTCAGCCACGCCCTGGGCGGGGTGGTGTGCGGGACGCACCGGGCGCGCGACCCCGCCGCCGAGGCGCTGTCCGCCCGCGCCGGGCGGGCCCTGGCGCACCTGCTGGACGCCTCCGCGCCGCCGGATCCGCACGCCGCCTGGGACCGGCGCCTGCGGGACGAGGTGGGGCGGGCGCTGCGCCGGTGCCTGGAATACCGGTTGGAGACGACCCTGCGGGTACCGGCCGTGGCGGCCACGTTCCGCGCCCTGCCGGGCCGCCGGTCGGAGCCTGCCGGCCCGCCGCAGACGGACAGGTCCATGGGAGGCGGTGCACGGGATGAATGATCGGGCGGGCATCCGACGGCCGGGCGAGGGCGATGTGCTATAGTGGCGGGTGGAGGTGACGGGCGGTGGAGCTGGACCTGGAGCGGGCGAGACGGGCGCTGCTGCAGCTGGGCACGGCCCTGGAGGAGGCGCGGGGGGTCGTCCGGCCCGGCCCGGACGGGATGGTCCGGGTCAAGACCGAGGACCGGGTGATCGAGCTGCCGGTGTCCTGGGCGGTGGCCGGGGCGGTGGCGTTTGCGGTCGCCGCCATCCTCAGCAGCGTGCCGATGCCGTCGGTCAGGCGTCGGGACCGGGAACGCAGCGAAGAGCCCCTGGGGATCGGATAAAGACACGCGGGCGTGAAGACGCCGGCCCCCCGGATCACCCCGCCATCCTGCGAGCGCGTTCGATGACCTTTCAGGATGTGATCATGGCCCTGGAGCGGTACTGGGCGGCCCAGGGCTGCCTCATCGAGCAGCCCTACGACCTGGAGGTGGGGGCGGGGACGATGCATCCCGCCACCTTCCTGCGGTCCCTGGGCCCCGAGCCCTGGCGGGTGGCGTACGTGCAGCCGTCCCGCCGCCCCGCCGACGGACGCTACGGGGAGAATCCCCACCGGCTGTTCAAGCACTACCAGTACCAGGTGATCCTCAAGCCCTCCCCCGACGACGTCCAGGACCTGTACCTGCGCAGCCTGGAGGCCCTGGGGATCCGCCTCCGGGAACACGACGTCCGGTTCCTGGAGGACGACTGGGAGTCGCCGACCCTGGGCGCGGCGGGGCTGGGGTGGCAGGTGTTCCTGGACGGCAACGAGATCACCCAGTTCACCTACTTCCAGCAGATGGGCGGGCTGGAGGTGCGCCCGGTGGCCGCCGAGATCACCTACGGGCTGGAGCGCATCACCATGTACATCCAGAGGCGGTCCACCGTGTTCGACATCGAGTGGGCGCCCGGGATCACCTACGGAGAGGTGCGCCGGCGGGAGGAGGCGGAGCACTCCGCCTACGCCTTCGACCACGCCACCGTGCCCGCGCTGCGCGAGGCCTTCGACGCCAGCGAGGCGGAGGCCGGGCGGCTGCTGGACGCGGGATTGGTCCTGCCGGCCTACGACCACGTGCTGAAGTGCTCGCACCTGTTCAACCTGCTGGACGCCCGCGGGGCCATCACGGTGGCCGAACGCACAACCTTGATGGCGCGCTGCCGGGCGCTGGCCCGCCGGTGTGCGGAGCGCTACGTGGCCCAGCGGGAGGAGCAGGGGTACCCCCTGCTGCGGGCGGCGCGGGGTGTCGCCCGGGCCCGCTGAGCCATGCCCGACCTCCTGCTGGAAATCGGGACCGAAGAGCTGCCCCCCCGGGAGATCGCCCCGGCGCTGGAGCAGCTGGCCGCCGGGGTGACGGAGGCGCTGCGGAAGTTGCGCCTGAGGGCGGGGGCGGTGCGGACGTGCGGCACCCCGCGGCGCCTGGCGGTCCTAGTCCGTCAGGTGGCGCCCCGCCAGGCTCCGGTCGTGCGGGAGGTGCGGGGGCCGGCGGCCCATCTGGCCTTCGACGCCCACGGCCGCCCCACCGAGGCGGCCCGGGGCTTTGCGCGCAGCCAGGGAGTCTCTGTGGACCGGCTGCAGGTGAAGGAGGCCGACGGCCGCCGGTACGTGATCGCCGTCCTGGCCGAACCCGGCCGGCCGGCCGCCGACGTCCTCCCGGCCGCGCTGGAGGAGGTGATCCGGGGGCTGTCCTTCTCCAAGACCATGCGCTGGGGGGAGGGGGAGACGCGGTTCGCCCGCCCCATCCGGTGGGTGGTGGCCCTGTGGGGACGCAAGGTCCTGCCGCTGACGGTGGCCGGGGTCCGCGCCGGCGCGGTCACGGTGGGCCACCGGATCCTCGACGGCGGGCGGCGGCACCGGATAGCCACCCCCGCCGACTACCCCCGAACGCTGCGGGCCGCGGGCGTGGTGGCCGACCCCGCCGAGCGGCGCCGGGTGATCACCGCCCAGGCCAGGGCCCTGGCCCGCGCCGTGGGCGGCTCGCCGGTGCTGGACCCGTCGCTGCTGGACGAAGTGGTCATGAGCGTGGAGCACCCGCAGGCCTTCCGAGGGGCGTACAGCGACCGCTTCCTGGACCTCCCGCGGCCGGTGCTGGTGACGGTGATGCAACACCACCAGAAGTACTTCGCCGTGGAGGCCGAGGGGGGACGGCTGCTGCCGTACTTCATCGCGGTCCGGGACGGCGACCGGCTCCACCTGGACACCGTGCGCCGCGGCCACGAGTGGGTCCTGCACGCGCGCCTGGCCGACGCCCGGTTCTTCTTCCAGGAAGACCGCCGCCGGCGGCTGGAGGAGTACGCCCGCGCGCTGGACGGGGTGGTCTTCCACGCGCGGCTGGGGACCATGGCCGACAAGACCCGGAGGATCGTCGCCCTGGCCCGGCGGCTGGCGGCGCTGATGCTGCTGGACGGCCACACCACCGAGGCCCTGCTGCGGGCGGCCGGCCTGTGCAAGGCCGACCTGGTCACCCGGATGGTGGGGGAGTTTCCGGAACTGCAGGGGGTGGTGGGGCAGATCTACGCCGAGCTGGACGGCGAGCCGGCGGAGGTGGCCCGGGCCATCAGGGAGCACTACAGGCCCGCCGGAGCCGCCGACAGCCCGCCCCGCACGCGCCTGGGAGCCCTGCTGGGCCTGGTGGACAAGCTGGACACGCTCGTGGGCGGGCTGGCCGCCGGGCTGGCGCCGACGGGGTCGGCGGACCCCTACGGCCTGCGCCGGGCGGCCCAGGGCGTGGTGGAGATCGTGCTGATGCTGCGGGAGCGTCTTCCCCTGGCCGATCTGGTCCGGGCGGCGGCCGAGCCCTTCGGGACCCCCGAGGTGGCGGAGCAGGCGCTGGAGTTCCTCCGCCAGCGCCTGCGCACGGCGTTGGTGGACCGGGGGCTGCGCTCCGACCTGGTGGACGCCGCCGTGGCGGTCAGCGACGCGGACCTGCTGGCCGCCGCCGAGAGGGCGCAGGCCCTGCAGGAGGCGGCGGGCCGGCCCCTGTGGGGGCGGTTGCTGGTGGCGTGGGAGCGGGCTGCGCGCATCCTGACCCCCGAGGCGGCCGATGCGGTGGACCCCGCCCTGTTCGACTCCTCCGCCGAGGCGGCCCTGCACGAGGAGGTGGCGCGGCTGGCCCCGCGGGTGCGGGAGGCCGCGGCCGCCGGCGACTACCTGGAGGCGGTGGAAGCTCTGCAGGCCCTGCCGCCGGTGGTGGACCGCTTCTTTGACGAGGTGCTGGTGATGAGCCCCGATCCCCGGGTCAGGGCCAACCGGCTCGCGCTGCTGCGGTCGGTGGTCGACCTGTACCGGACCGTCGCCGACTTCTCCCGGGTCGCGGCGGCGCCGGAAGGAACCCCGGCAGGCCCCGCCGCCCCGGCGCAGCCGGCGCGGGAGCCGGTCCGGGCGGAGGGGGCACACCCGTGAGAGAGAGGTGAGCCATGGCGGACATGCGTCGTCGTTCCGGATCCAGCGCGGCCAGGGCCGCCACCCGCACCCGGGCGGCGGTCCGGCCGGCGGTGCGGCGCCGGAGGTTCAGCGGACGGTGGACGCTCCTGTTCGAGGAAGGGGACGCCACCATGCGGGACCTGCTGGGCGGCAAGGGGGCCGGTCTGGCCGAGATGAGTCGCATCGGGCTGCCGGTGCCGCCGGGCTTTACCATCACCACCGAGGCGTGCCTGGAGTACTATCGGCGGAACCGCCAGTTTCCTCCGGGACTGATGGACGAGGTGCGGGCCAAGATGCGCGTCCTGGAGGACCGCACCGGCAAGAGGTTCGGCGACCCCTCCGCCCCGCTGTTGGTCTCGGTGCGGTCGGGCGCCAAGTTCAGCATGCCCGGCATGATGGACACCGTCCTGAACCTGGGCCTGACCCCCCGCACCTGCGACGGACTGGCCCGGGCGACGGGGAACCCCCGGTTCGCCTACGACTCCTACCGGCGGTTCATGCAGATGTTCGGCAACGTGGTCCTGGGCATCAAACACGACCTCTTCGAGCAGGCCCTCCAGGCGCGCAAGCAGGCCCGGGGCGTGACCCAGGACGTGGACCTGACCGCCGAGGACCTGGCCGCGCTGGTGGACGACTACCGCCGCCTGGTGCGGGAGCAGGCCGGGCGGGAGTTTCCCGACGACCCCTGGGAGCAGCTGGAGATGGCCATCCGGGCGGTCTTCGAGTCGTGGAACAACCCCCGGGCGGTGACCTACCGGACCGTCCACCGGATTCCCCACGACCTGGGGACGGCGGTGAACGTGCAGGTCATGGTGTTCGGCAACCTGGGGCCCACCTCGGGCACCGGCGTGGCGTTCACCCGCAACCCCGCCACCGGCGAGAAAAAGGTGTACGGCGAATACCTGCTCAACGCCCAGGGCGAAGACGTGGTGGCGGGCCTGCGGACGCCCCAGCCCATCGAGAACCTGGCCCGGGACATGCCCGAGGTGTACCGGCAGTTTCTGCAGGTGTGCGACCTGCTGGAGAAGCACTACCGGGACGTGCAGGACGTGGAGTTCACCATCGAGAACGGGCGGCTCTACCTGCTGCAGACCCGCAGCGGCAAGCGGACCGCCCAGGCGGCGGTGAAGATCGCCGTCGACATGGTCCACGAGGGCCTGATCTCCCGGGAGGAGGCGCTGCTGCGGGTGGACGCCGCCTCCCTGGAACAGCTGCTCCACCCCCGCCTGGACCCCCGGGCGCCCCGGCGGGTCATCGGGCGCGGCCTGGCGGCCAGCCCCGGGGCGGCCTCCGGCGCCGTGGTCTTCGACGCCGACGAGGCGGTGCGGGTGGCGGCCCAGCGGCCGGTGATCCTGGTGCGGCCCGAGACCAGCCCCGACGACATCCACGGTCTGGTGGCGGCCCGGGGTGTGCTGACCAGCCGGGGCGGCATGACCAGCCATGCGGCCATCGTGGCCCGGGGGATGGGCAAGCCCGCGGTGGTGGGGGCGGAGGGAGTGCGCATCGACGAGCAGGCCCGGCAGTTCACCAGCGGCGACGCGGTGGTCCGGGAGGGGGACGTGATCACCATCGACGGCAGCACGGGAGAGGTCATCCTGGGGGAGGTGCCCGTCATCGAGCCCCAGCTGACCGGGGAGATCCAGGAGCTGCTCTCCTGGGCCGACCAGGTGCGCCGGCTGGGGGTGCGGGCCAACGCCGACTACCCCCGGGACGCCCGCACGGCGGTGGCGTTCGGCGCCGAGGGCATCGGGCTGTGCCGCACCGAGCACATGTTCATGGAAGAGAACCGGCTGCCCATCATGCAGCGGATGATCATGGCGGCCACCGAGGCCGAGCGCCGGGCGGCCCTGGACCAGCTGCTGGTCTTCCAGAAGGAGGACTTCAAGGGCATCTTCCGGGAGATGGGCAACCGGCCGGTGATCATCCGGCTGCTGGACCCGCCGCTGCACGAGTTCCTGCCGCGCCTGGAAGACCTGCTGGTGGAGGTCACGGAACTGCGGCTGCGGGGGGACGGGGAGAGGCTGCGGGAGAAGGAGGCCCTGCTGCACCGGGTGCGGGCCCTGCACGAGTTCAACCCGATGCTGGGGTTGCGGGGGTGCCGGCTGGGGATCCTGTATCCGGAGATCAACGAGATGCAGGTGCGGGCCATCCTGCAGGCGGCCATCGAGCTGCGGCGGGAGGAAGGGGTGGAGGTGGTCCCCGAGATCATGATCCCCCTGGTGGGCCACCCCAACGAGCTGCGGGTGGTCCGCCAGCAGCTGGAGGCCATCGCCCGGCAGATGGTGGAAGAGTCCGGGGTGCCGGTGCGCTACATGTTCGGGACCATGATCGAGATCCCGCGGGCGTGCCTGGTCGCCGACCAGATCGCCGAGATGGCCGAGTTCTTCTCCTTCGGGACCAACGACCTGACCCAGACCGTCTTCGGGTTCAGCCGGGACGACGCCCAGGCCAAGTTCCTGCACGTCTACCTGCAGAAGGGCATCCTCTCCGAGGACCCCTTTGCGGTTCTGGACCAGGAGGGCGTGGGGCGGCTGATGGAGATGGCCACCCGGCTGGGCCGCCGCCGGCGCCCGGACCTGGAGGTGGGCATCTGCGGCGAGCACGGGGGCGAGCCGGCGTCGGTGGAGTTCTGCCACCGGATCGGGCTGGACTACGTCTCCTGCTCCCCGTACCGGGTGCCGGTGGCGCGCCTGGCGGCCGCCCACGCGGCGCTCCGGGACAAGGTGGCGGTCAGCGCGGACGTGTAGGGGCCGCGGCGGCGCCATGACCGTCCGGGAAGCGATCGAGGCGCGGGAGAGGGAGTGGCTGGCGCCCGGGGCGGCGCTGGCATCCCGGTCCCGGGGCCGGGAGGTCCCCGAGCCCGAGGACGACCTGCGCACCTGCTTTCAGCGGGACCGGGACCGGATCATTCACAGCAAAGCCTTCCGCCGCCTCAAGCACAAGACCCAGGTGTTCCTGGCGCCCGAGGGGGACCACTACCGCACCCGCCTCACCCACACCCTGGAGGTGATGCAGGTCGCGCGCACCGCCGCCCGGGCGCTGCGCCTGAACGAGGACCTGACCGAGGCCATCGCCCTGGCCCACGACCTCGGCCACCCGCCCTTCGGCCACGCCGGCGAAGAGGCCCTCAACGAGGCCATGGCGGCCGTGGGCGGCTTCCGGCACGACCTCCAGAGCCTGCGGGTGGTGGGGTTGCTGGAGGTGCGCGTCAGGTCCGACGGGTCGGCGGTGCGAGGGCTGAACCTCACCTGGGAGGTGCGGGACGGGATCGGCGGCCACTCCAAGGGACTGGCCGACCTGCCCGACGCGGACCCGGAACGCCTCGACCGCCTGCCCCGGACCCTGGAGGGTCAGGTCGTCCGCCTGGCCGACCGGATCGCCTACGTCCACCACGACACCGACGACGCCATCCGGGCGGGGCTGATCGCCGAGTCGGACGTGCCCGCCGCCGTCCGCCGGGTCCTGGGCGACCGCCGGGGGCAGTGGCTGGGCCGCATGGTGGCCGACCTGGTGGAAGCCAGCGCCGGCGCGCCGGTCATCCGGCTCAGCGATCCGGTCCGGGAGGCCCTCAACCTCCTCAAGGACTTCCTGGTGGACCGGGTGTACCGGGGACCGGCCACCATGGCGGAGGTGGTCAAGGCCCGGCGGCTGGTGAGGGCGCTGTACGGCTACTACCTGGAGCACCCCCAGGAGCTGCCGCCCGAGTACCGGGAGCTGATCGCCTCCGGCGAGACCCCGGGCCGCGTGGTGGGCGACTTCCTGGCGGGGATGACGGATCGCTACGCCATCCGCCTGGCCGAGACCCTGTTCGTCCCCCGGGGGTGGGCGCCCTGAGGCCGCGGACCGGGCAGGGATGGGGTGGCGGGGGGGAGAACAGGTCAACAGGAGTGCAGTCGGACATGACACCGGGGGGCGAGAGCAGAGGGGTGACGGCCGGGCAGGGCAGGAAGATCCACGGGGAGCAGGAGGCAGGACGATGCCATACCGGGGACGGGTGAAGTGGTTCAACCCCGAAAAGGGGTACGGGTTCATCGCCCGGGACGACGGGCGGGACGTGTTCGTCCACTACTCGGCCATCCAGATGGAGGGCTTCAAGACCCTGGAAGAGGGCCAGCTGGTCGAGTTCGACATCGTGGAGGGCGCCAAGGGGCCGCAGGCGGCCAACGTGGTCAAGGTGTCGGAGTAAGTGCGGCCATGGTCGCCCCGGCCGGGGACAGGGAGGTTCCCCGCCGGGGCGTTTGCGTACCTGAGGACGCAGGCGGCGAGACGGCGTGGGGTGGAGGGACGGAGCGCCATGCACGTGATCGTGACCGGCAAGCACCTCCAGGTGACGCCGGCCCTGCGGGAGTACGCCGAGGAGAAGGTGGGCCGGATTGGCCGGTATCTGGACCACGCCCAGGAGGCGCAGGTGGTGCTCAGCGTGGAGCGCCGGCGCGGCGTGGGGCGCGCCCAGGTGGCGGAGGTGACCATCCGGGGCGACGGGCTGCTGCTGCGGGGGGAGGAAGCGTCCCCGGACATGTACGCCTCCCTGGACCGGGTGGCGGACAAGCTGCGCCGGCAGATCGAGCGGTACCGCAGCCGCCTGATCCTCAAGCGGCGCCTGGACGAGTCCCGGCGGCGGGGGCGGCGGCGCGCCCGGGCCGAGGCCCGGCTCCGCCGCCCGCCGGCGGCCCTGCCGATCGTCCGGGTGAAGCGCTTTGCCATGAAGCCCATGACCGCCGAGGACGCCGCGCTGCAGATGGAGTTGCTGGGCCACGACTTCTTCGTGTTCCGCAACGCCTCCACCCTGGAGGTGAACGTGGTCTACCGCCGCCGGGAGGGCGGGTACGGGGTGATCGAGCCCGAGACGTAGCCGACGCCTTGCGGGAGACGACATGGCCGACGCGGAGGAGAGGGGATCGCTGGGCCGGGCGGCCGAGGACGTGGTCCGGCGGCTGCGGGGGGTGCAGGCGGTGCGGGTGGAGACCGACGAGGCCGGGGCCATCCAGATGGTGCACGTGCTGGGCGGCCCCGACCGCAGCCCCCGGGTCATCGCCGCGGACGTGGTCTCCGCCCTGGCGGCGGAGCTGGGCGTGCATCTGGAACCGCGGCAGGTCCGGGTGGCCGCCCAGCAGCGCGCCGAGGAGGCGCCGGCTCCCCCGGCGCGACTGAAGTTCGTGGGCCTGACCGTCTCCGCCCTGCGTCAGTCCGCCGAGGTCAAGGTGCACCTGGAGGACCAGGGCCTGCTCTACGAGGGCATCGCCACCGGTCCCCACGCCCGCGCCAACCGCCTGGAACTGGTCGCCCAGGCCACCCTGCGGGCCCTGGAACTCTTCCTGCGGGCCGAGGGGCTGTTTCTGCTGGACGGGGTGACCCTCACCCCGGTGGGAGGCCGCCAGGTGGCCGTGGTGGCCGTCTCCCTGGCCGGACGGGACGACGAAACGCTGGTGGGGTCGTCGGTGGTCAGAGACGACCCCCGGGAAGCCGTGGTCCGGGCCGTGCTGGACGCGACCAACCGTCCGGTGTCGTGGCTGCTGGGGCGGTAGCCCTCCCCGCAGCCCGACGTTCCCGCCGTCCCACGCCGTCTGCAGTATAATAGCCATGTCATGGCCGGCATTCTGGCGCGCCTGCTGGGCGACGCCAACACCCGCCACCTGCAGCGGCTGGCCCCCCTGGTTGCCGAGATCAACCGTCTGGAGCCGGAGCTGGCGGTCCTGTCCGACGCCGCGCTGGCCGGCAAGACCGCCGAGTTCCGGGAGCGGCTGGACGCGGGGGAGACCCTGGACGACCTGCTGCCGGAGGCGTTCGCGGTGGTGCGGGAAGCCGCCCGCCGCACGTTGGGCCTGCGCCACTTCGACGTGCAGCTGCTGGGCGGCATCGTGCTCCACCAGGGCAAGATCGCCGAGATGAAGACCGGCGAGGGCAAGACCCTGGTGGCCACCCTTCCCGTCTACCTGAACGCGCTGACGGGCGCGGGCGTCCACGTGGTCACCGTCAACGACTACCTGGCCCGGCGGGACGCGGGCTGGATGGGCCCCGTGTACCACTTCCTGGGCCTGTCGGTGGCCGTCATCACCCACGAGTTCAGCGGCCTGTACGACCCCGGCTACACCGACCCCCACCCTCACGCCGACGACCGCCTCAACCACTTCCGCCCCATCAGCCGGCGGGAGGCGTACCAGGCCGACGTCACCTACGGCACCGTCAGCGAGTTCGGCTTCGACTACCTGCGGGACAACATGGCCCTGCGGCCCCAGGACCTGGTCCAGCGGGACCTGGTGTACGCCATCGTGGACGAGGTGGACTTCATCCTCATCGACGAGGCGCGCACGCCGCTGATCATCTCGGGCATGCTGGAGGAGTCCACCCGCAAGTACTACGAGTTCGCCCGGCTGGTGGAGCGGCTGACCCCCGGCCGGGACTACACCGTGGACGAGAAGCTGCGCACCGCCCACCTGACCGAGGAGGGCATCGCCCGGGTCGAGCGGGCGCTGGGCGTGCAGAACCTGGCCGACATCGAGCACGTGGACCTGATGCACCACATCCAGCAGGCCCTGCGGGCCCACGCCTGCTTCCGCCGGGACGTGGACTACGTGGTCAAGGACGGCCAGGTCATCATCGTGGACGAGTTCACCGGACGCCTGATGTTCGGCCGCCGGTACAGCGACGGTCTGCACCAGGCCATCGAGGCCAAGGAGAACGTGCGCATCGAGCGGGAGAGCCAGACCCTGGCCTCCATCACCATCCAGAACTACTTCCGGATGTACCGCAAGCTGGCCGGCATGACCGGCACCGCCAAGACCGAAGAGGAGGAGCTGCAGAAGATCTACAACCTCCCGGTGGTGGTGATCCCCACCCACCGGCCCATGATCCGCCAGGACCTGCCGGACCTGGTCTACAAGACCGAGCGGGCCAAGTGGCGGGCGGTGGTGGAGGAGATCGCCCACTGGCACCGGGAGGGCCGCCCGGTCCTGGTGGGCACCCGCAGCATCGAGAAAAACGAAGCCCTCAGCGAGATGCTGCGCCGCCGGGGCATCCCCCACCAGGTCCTCAACGCCAAACACCACGAACGGGAGGCGGAGATCATCGCCCAGGCGGGCCGGCTGGGAGCGGTGACCATCGCCACCAACATGGCCGGCCGCGGGGTGGACATCATCCTGGGGGGCAACCCGCCGGATCCGGCCGAGGCGGAGAAGGTGAGGGCGCTGGGCGGGTTGCACGTGATCGGCACCGAGCGGCACGAGGCCCGGCGCATCGACAACCAGCTGCGCGGCCGCGCCGGCCGCCAGGGCGACCCGGGGTCGTCGCGCTTCTACGTGGCGCTGGACGACGAGCTGATGCGCCTGTTCGCCGGCCAGCGGGTGGCGGCCATCATGGACCGGCTGGGGATCGACGAGAACACGCCCATCGAGCACCCCCTGGTCACCCGCCAGATCGAGAACGCCCAGAAGAAGGTCGAGCAGTACCACTTCGACGTCCGCAAGCACGTGCTGGAGTACGACGACGTCCTCAACGTCCAGCGCAAGGTCATCTACGGCGAGCGGCGCAAGGTCCTGTTCGGCGAGAACCTCCGGGAGAACATCCTGGACATGATCGAGCGGCTGGTGGACGGGCTGGTGGACGCCCACTGCCCTCCCGACGCGCGCCCCGAGGAGTGGGACCTGACGGGGCTGCGGGAGGCGGCCGCGCGGCTGATCCCGCCCCTGGGCGAGGTCGTCCTGCCCGAGGGGCCCCGGGACGCCCTGGCCCAGACCCTGCGGTCGGCGGCCCTGGCGGCCTACGAGCGCAAGGAGCAGGAGGTCGGCCCGCAGACCCTGCGGGAGATCGAGCGGCTGGTCCTGCTGCAGACCATCGACCGCAAGTGGATCGACCACCTGTACGCCATGGACAGCCTGCGGGAGGGCATCGGTCTAAGGGCCTACGCCCAGGTCAGCCCGCTGATCGAGTACCAGCGGGAAGGCTACGACCTGTTCCAGCGCATGCTGACGGAGATCCAGGAAGAGACGGTGCAGGTGCTGTTCCGGGTGCAGGTGGAGGGACAGCTCCCCCCCTCGCGCCCGCTGCCGGCGCCCGCGCGCCGGCCGGTGGCCGCCGGAGGTGCCCGGGCGTCCGCCCCGGCGCTGGCTGACGGCCCGCGCAAGCTGGGCCGCAACGACCCGTGCTGGTGCGGCAGCGGCAAGAAGTACAAGAAGTGCCACGGCCGCGAGGAGTAGGGGCCCCGCCCGGGGCGGACCCCCGGCCGGCCCTGCCCTGGGCGGCGGCCGGAGCGTCGGGACTGCTGTTCGCCGCCTCTTTTCCTCCCCTGGACGCCGGGTGGCTGGCGTGGGTCTGTCTGGCGCCGCTGCTGGTTGCCGT
The DNA here is from genome assembly GCA_037440005.1 of Armatimonadota bacterium. GTDB lineage: Bacteria > Sysuimicrobiota > Sysuimicrobiia > Sysuimicrobiales > Kaftiobacteriaceae > Calidihabitans. The sequence goes on from JBBIUY010000028.1 coordinate 22,968, forward strand.
CCGGGGCCAGCCCCCGCGCCGGGCGTTCGCCCTGGGGTACCTGATGGGCCTGGTGGGGTTCGGGGGGACCCTGCTGTGGCTGCGGGTCTTCGGGTGGCTGCCGTGGCTCCTGCTGACCGCCTACCTGGCGCTGTATCCGGGCGCGTTCGCGGCGGTGGCGGGGTGGCTGGGACGGGACCGTCCGCCGTGGCGGTGGGTCTGGCCGGTGGCGGCGGCGTGGACGGGGCTGGAACTGCTGCGCAGCGGCGGCGCGTTCGGCTTCCCGTGGGCGCTGCTGGGCCTGACCCAGCACCGGCTGCTCCCGGTGGTGCAGATCGCCCGGGTGGCCGGAGTGTTCGGGGTGTCCTTTCTGGTGGCCCTGGTGGCGGCGGGAACGGCCGGGGTGCTGGCCACCCGCCGGCCGGCTCCCCTGATCCCGCCCCTGGCCCTGCTCCTGGCGGCGGTCCTGTGGGGGTCCCGCCCGCCCGCTCCCGCGTCGGCGTCGTTGCGCGTCGCCGCCATCCAGCCCAACGTCCCCCAGCGGGAGAAGTTCGATCCCGCCCTCGCCGACCAGCACCAGGCTCTGCTCCGCCGGCTGGTGGCCCGGGCCGCCCGCGAGGGGGTCGACCTGGTCGTGTTCCCCGAGACGGCGGTGCCGGCCGACCTGTTCGGCCCGCGGGGAGCCCTGGCGGAGGTGGGGCGGTGGGCCCACCAGGCCCGGGCCACCATCATCGCCACCAGCCTGGAGGGCGGGCGGTCGAACATCGCCGTGGCGGTGGCGCCGTCGGGGCTGGCGGTGAGCCGCTACGACAAGGTCAGACTGGTGGCGTTCGGCGAAGCCGGGATCGTCCCCGGGCGCCGGCACGACCCGCTGTGGACGCCGGCGGGCAAGGTGGGGGTGGCGATCTGCTTTGAGTCCATCTTCCCCGGCGTCGCGCGCGCCCTGGTCCAGGGCGGCGCGGACCTGCTGGCGGTGGTGACTAACGACGCCTGGTTTGACGGCACCGCCGGGCCCGCCCAGCACGCCGCCCACGCCGTCTTCCGGGCGGTGGAGCAGGGACGGTGGCTCGTCCGCGCCGCGAACACTGGCCTCTCCTTCGTCGTCGACCCTGCCGGCCGCATCCGCGCGCGGGTCCCGCAGGGGGAGGAAGCGGTGCTGGTGGCTTCGGTGGGGACCGGCGGCCCCCTGACGCCGTACGCACGGTACGGAGACAGCCTGCTGCTGGCGGCGGTGGTGCTGGCGGGAGCCGGCGCCGTCCCCCGCCTGGCGGCGTCCGCCCGCGCGCTGCTGCAGCGGCCCGGGGCGTGGGACGCCCTGGCGGCCCTGATCCTGCCCGCAGGGGCGGCGGCGGCGGTGATGCGGACACCCGCCCCCTGGTGGGTCTGGCCTCTGGTTACGGGCGCGGTGGCGGCGGCTCTGGAAGCGGTGGTCCGCCCTCCGCGCGCACGACGGCGGGCGTGGGGCGCCTGGGTGGTGACGGTGGCGGGGACGGGGGCGGTGGCGGGCCTGTGGGCCGTGATGATGGCGTCCTTCCGCGCCCACGGGGTCGCGGTGGGAGTCCTTCCCGGGGGAGCCGAACTTGTGGCCGCTCTGGCCCGGCAGCTGGTGGTGGCCGCGTCGGTGGAGGTGTGGCTGCGGGGCGTGGCGTTTGGAGCGCTGTCCCGCTGGGTGGGGACAGGCGCGGCGGTGGCGGTGACCACGGCCGTGGGGGTGGGCCTGCAGGGCGGCCTCCCTCCCGAATCCTGGGCGTGGGCTCTCCTGACCGGGACGGCGTTCGGCTGGCTGCGGGCCCGCGCCGGCACCCCGGCGGGCCTCGTGCTCCCCCACGCCCTGGGCAACGTGCTGTTTTCCGTGGTGGCGCCGGTGCGGTGACGGGGGGGAGGAGGGAGGGGGTCCCGGTGTGCTACAATCCATCCGCGGGTGGGCCGGATCACGGCCCGGTCCACCCCGGTGAGCGCGCGTGATGACCATCGAGGAGATCAGGACCCTGCTGGACGCCGACCGGCGTCGCCTGGCCGACATCGGGAGGCACCTTTGACGTGGAGGGCAGGCGGGCCCGCATCGCGGCCCTGGAAGAGCAGCTGCAGCGGCCCGACCTGTGGTTTGACCCCGACCGCGCCCGGGCGGTGACCCGCGAGCTCAGCGCTCTGCGCGCCCCGGTGGAGACCTGGCAGGCGCTGCGCCGCGAGGCCGACGACCTGCACGAACTGGCCCGCCTGGCCGCCGAGGATCCCGCGGGGCTGGACGCCGCCGAACTGATCCGGGAAGCCCAGGACCTGCACCGGCGCGTGCAGCAGCTGGAGCTGACCACGCTGCTGAGCGGGGAGCACGACGCCCGGAACGCCATCCTGTCGGTGCACGCCGGCGCCGGAGGCACCGATTCGCAGGACTGGGCGCAGATGCTGCTGCGCATGTACACCCGGTGGGCGGAGCGGCGGGGGTTTGGCACCGAGATCGCAGACCTCTCCCCCGGCGAAGAGGCGGGCATCAAGAGCGCCACCCTGATCGTCAGCGGCCCGTACGCCTACGGGTACCTCAAGGGCGAGCGGGGAGTCCACCGCCTGGTGCGCCTGTCGCCGTTCGACGCCGCCCACCGCCGCCACACCTCCTTCGCCCTGGTGGACGTGATCCCCGAGGTCGAGGAGGAAGAGGTCCAGATCCGCGACGACGAGCTCAAGGTCGAGACCTACCGCGCGGGCGGCGCCGGCGGCCAGAACGTCAACAAGGTGGAAACCGCCGTGCGGATCACCCACCTGCCCACGGGCATCGTGGTCCAGTGCCAGAACGAGCGGTCCCAGTACGCCAACCGCCTGACGGCGCTGCGGCTGCTGCGGGCCCGGCTGGCCGAGCTGCAGGCGGCGCGCCGCCAGCAGCGCCTGGCCGAGTTGCGGGGAGAGTTCCGGGAGGCGGCCTGGGGCAATCAGATCCGGTCCTACGTCCTCCACCCCTACACCCTGGTGAAGGATCACCGGACCGGCCAGGAGACCGGCGATGCCGAGGCGGTCCTGGACGGAGACCTGGACCGCTTCATCGACGCGTGGCTGAGGCGCGCCGTCCCGGCGTCGTAAGTCCGGGCGCGACCCCGCGCCCTCCCCGCCGGCCCGCCGTCTGTGACCCTCCGGGGGCTGCTGTGCGTTCCCGGGACCGTCCTCTTTGCCGGCGGTCCGCCGCCCGGCGGGCGGGGGCGCCATCACGGTAGCGAGGTGAGGGCATGGGGGGCGGATGGGTGCGCGCGGGCCTGGTCGTGGGTCTGGTGGCCTCGGCGGTGGCCCTGCAGGCCCGGTGGGGGGCGGAGGCGGCCAACCGGGACGTGGAGATCGTCCTGGACGGCCCCGATTGGACGGCCCTCGCCCTGCGGGAAGGGCGCGACCCCCTGGAGGTCTTCGCGGCCGCGCGGGAGCGCGGCGCCACGGCGGTGGCGGTGTACGAGCAGACCCTGGTGCGCCTGGCCCAGGCCGGGGAGGTCCTGGTCCGCACCGGCGGCGACGCGGCGGCCCTGGCACGGGCGGGCGGGCGGGATCCGGTGGTGGACGCGGTCGGCGCGGCGCGGATCCGTGCACAGGCGGTGTACGTGGCCGGCCCGCCCGACCAGCTCGCCTTTGTAGAGCGCGGGTTCGCCGACCTGCTGGGGCCGCATCGGGTGCGGCGGATCGGCGGAGTGCTGGAGGTCACCGGGGTGCCCGAGGACCTGCAGCAGGTCCCCCTGGGCTACCGGCCCCAGGACCTGGCCGTCTACGACCGGGTCGGCCTGCGTCCGATCCTGCGCCTGCGGAACTACCCCGGCATGACCGCCGACGCCCTGCGCGTCCGCGTGGACCGCCTGGCGGCCGCCGGGCGGGGGGGTCCGGTGGTGTTCGAGCTGCAGGAAGTCCTGGGCTACGAGCGCCTGCTGCCCCAGGCGGCCCGGGCGCTGCAGGCGGCGGGGTACACCTATGGGCGGATCGAGGTGTTCAACGTCCGCCGCAAGCAGCGCGGCGAGGACCAGCTGGCCTCCCTCATGCGACCCCGGGTGATCCGGCTGTTCAGCCTCACCCCCGACGAGCTGCTGGCCGCCTCACCCCAGGACAACCTGGACAAGTTCGTCCGGGCCGCCCGGGAGCGCAACATCCGCATCCTGTACCTGCGCCCCCTGCAGCCCACCGCGGGGGTTTCGGGAACGGCCCTCAACGTGGAGTTTGTCGGCCGCCTCAGCGCCGAGCTGCGGCGGTTGGGCCTGCGGCCGGGGCCGGCGCGCCCCCTGGCCGATCCGGCGGTGCCGTGGCCGGCGTGGGTGGGCGCGGTGGTGGGATCGGTTGCGGCCATCTCCTGGGGCCTGCACCTGCTGGGCCGCGCGGTGGGCGTGGCTCCGGGCCGGTGGCTTGCGGGGATCGCGGCCGCGACCGTGGCGGCTAGCGCGGCTGTGGTCCCCCTCGGCCCTCCGGCCCTGTGGCGGCAGGGGCTGGCCCTGCTGGTGGCCTGTCTCGTGCCCGTGGCCGCCGTGGCCGGCTCGCTGCCTGGTGGTCCTCTCCGTCGCCCGGTGGCGGGCGCGCTGCGGACCCTGTGGGTGGCTTCGGCGGTCTCGACGGCGGGGGGCGTGCTCGTGGCCGCGCTGCTCACCGGGTGGGAGTTCATGATGGCCGCCCGGGTGTTCGTGGGGGTGAAGGTGGCCCACGTGATCCCCGTCGCCCTGGTCGCCCTGGTGACCGCCACCGCCGCCCTGCCGCCCCGTCACTGGCGCGAGGCCGCCGCCCGTATGTGGGCGTGGTCGGACCGCCCCCTGCGGGTGCGGTACGCGGTGGGGGTGCTGGTGGCGGCCCTGGCGGCGGTCGTGCTGCTGGGGCGGAGCGGCAACTTCGGGCTGCCGGTGCCGGCGGCGGAGGAGAGGCTGCGGGAGCTGCTGGAGGACGCGCTGGTGGCGCGGCCGCGGACCAAGGAGTACCTGCTGGGTCACCCCGCCCTGGTCCTGGCCGCCCTGTGCGCCGCGCGGGGGTGGAAGGCGGCGGCGGTGGTCCTGGCGGCCGTGGGAACGGTGGGCCAGGCCAGCATCATCAACAGCTTCGCCCACATCCACACACCCCTTCTGTACACCTTCTGGCGGACCGCCAACGGGCTGGTCCTGGGCAGCGTGCTGGGCGCCGCCGCGGCGGCGGTGGTGGTCAGAGCCGGCCCCATGATTTGGGGATCGCGCCCGCGGCCCTGAGCCGGGAATGCGGGTCGTGATCTCGGGCTACTACGGATTCGGCAACGTCGGCGACGAAGCCATCCTGGCCGGCATCCTGCAAGACCTGCGCGCCCGCCTCCCCCAGGCGCAGGTGGTGGTGGTCTCGGCCGACCCGGGCCGCACCCGTTGCCTCCACGGCGTGGACGCGGTCCCCCGCGGTCCGGCCGCCCTCCGCCCGTTGGCGGGGGCGGATCTGTTCCTCAGCGGGGGCGGGGGCCTCATTCAGGACGCCACCAGCGCCCGCAGCGCCCTGTACTACCTCGCCGAGCTGGCGGTGGCCTCGCGCCTGTCGCGGCGGACCATGCTGTACGCGGCGGGGGTGGGACCGCTGCGCCGGCCGTGGATCCGCCGGCTGGCCGCCGCCGTCCTGTCCCGGGTGGATGCGTTGGTGGTGCGCGACGAGGAGTCCCGGCGGCTCGTCCAGTCCCTGGGGGTGGCTCGCCCGGTGGACCTGGGAGCGGACCCCGCCTTCGGGCTGGCCCCCGCCCGCCCCGAGGACGTCGCCGACGTGTTCGCCGCCATGCCCCGCCCGCGGATCGGACTGGTCCTCAGGCCCTGGGGATCCGGCGCCCGCCTGCCCGCGGTGACGGAGGCCGTCGGCAGGCTGGCCGGGGAGGCGGACGCCCGGGTGGTGGCGCTGGCGTTCCACCCGGCGGCGGACCTGGAAGTGTCCCTGCAGGCGGCCCGGGCCCTGGGAGGCCCGGTGGTGGCGGGCCTGGCGCCGCGCCCGATGCTGGCGGCGGTGGGGGAGGTGGACCTGCTGGTCGGCATGCGCCTGCACGCGCTCATCGGAGCGGTCCAGCAGGGAGTGGCGGCTGTGGGGCTCGCCTACGATCCCAAAGTGCGCGCCCTGTTCAGCCGGTTGGACCTGCCCCATGTGCTGTCCCTGGAGGAGTGCGATCCTGGACGTCTGTTCGCCGTCCTGCGGGACGCCTGGGACAGCCGTGACGCCCTGCGCCCGCGCCTGCTGGAACTGGCGGCGCAGATGCGGGCCGCTGCCTCCCGGGCTGCCGACCTGGCCGCCCGCCTGGCCCGGCACGCCGCCTCCTGATCCGTCCGGCAGGCGGGCGCCTGCGGGGGGTGTGCCGGTTACCCCCGGGTCCCCCGGACAGGCGTCCGGCGCCGCCGGGCCCCCCTCCCCCCGTGCAGGAGGATTTCGCGGAGGGTATACGAAATAGTGGAAGGCCAATGAACCGACCAGCAGCCGGAGCAGTGGAGGAGGCAGGCCCCATGCCGGAGGTGCTCAAGGTCGGGGCGGACTCAAAGCCCAAGGCCGTCGCCGGCGCGCTTGCCGCGGTTCTGCGGGAGAAGGGCTCGGTGGAGCTGCAGGCGGTGGGGGCTGGGGCGGTGAACCAGGCGGTGAAAGCCATCGCCATCACCCGCGGGTTTGTGGCCCCCAACGGGATTGACGTGGTGGCGATCCCGGCGTTCACCAAGGTCATGATCGACGGCGAGGAGCGCACCGCCATCAAGTTCCTCGTCGAGGCCCGCTGACGGTTTCCCCCGTTCCTCTTTCCCCTCCCGGGCAGGGTGCGAAAGCCTGCGGCCCTCTGGCCGTGCGCCCGACAGCCGGTCCGGCCGTGGTACGGTAAAGAGGGTATGCCCGACGACGCCTACGGCCCCCTGAAGCTGTTTTGCGGGACGGCCCACCCGCAGCTGGGGGAGGAGATCGCCCGCCACCTGGGAGTCCCCCTCGGCCGGGCGTTGATCACCCGGTTCGCCGACGGCGAGATCTACGTCCGGTACGAGGAGAACGCCCGGGGAGTGGACGCCTTCGTCCTGCAGCCCACCTGCCACCCCGTGAACGAGAACCTGATGGAGCTGCTGATCATGGTGGACGCCCTGCGGCGGGCGTCGGCGGGCCGGATCACCGCGGTGATTCCCTACTACGGGTACGCCCGCAAGGACAAAAAGGACGCCCCCCGGGAACCCATCACCGGCCGGCTGGTGGCCGACCTGCTCTCCACCGCGGGGGTGGACCGGGTGCTCACCGTGGACCTCCACGCGGGCCAGATCGAGGGCTTCTTCACCATTCCCGTGGACCACCTGCGGGCCATGCCGCTGTTTGCCGACTACCTGCGGGAGAAGGCTCTGGAGAGGGGCGTGGTCGTCGCCGCCGACGACGGCGCCGTCAAACGCAGCAAGCAGCTGGCCGACCGGCTGGACCTGCCCCTGGCCATCATCTTCCAGCGCCGGGTGGGCAAGGACGTCAAAGAACCGGTGCAGATCGTGGGCGAGGTGGACGGCCGCACGCCCGTCATGATCGAGGACATCATCGATACGGCGGGGACCCTGACGGGCGCGGTGGACGTGCTGATGCGCCACGGCGCCCGGCCCGAGGTGTACATCTGCGCCACCCACCCGGTGCTGGCGGGGCCGGCGGTGGAGCGGCTGTCCCGGGAGGAGATCCGGGAGGTCATCGTCACCAACACCATCCCCGTGCTCCCCGACAAGCGGCTGCCCAAGATGACCGTGCTGTCGGCGGCGCCGCTGCTGGCCGAGGCCATCCGCCGGATCCACCTCAACCAGTCGGTGAGCATGCTGTTCACCTGAGCCGGCGCGGCATGGCCACCGTCCGCACCCGTTACGCGCCCAGCCCCACCGGCTACCTGCACATCGGCGGGGCGTGGATGGCGTTTTTCAACTGGCTGTGCGCCCGCAGCCAGCGGGGCGCCTTCATCCTCCGCATCGAGGACACCGACCGCAGCCGGTCCACCGAGGAGTACGAGAGGGCCATCCTGGAGGACTTCCGCTGGCTGGGCCTGGACTGGGACGAGGGCCCCGACGTGGGCGGGCCCGTGGGGCCCTACCGCCAGACCGAGCGGGGACCCCTGTACCGGCGGTACGCCCGGGCCCTGGTGGACGCCGGGGCCGCCTACCCCTGCTACTGCACCCCCCAGGAGCTGGAGGCCGAGCGGGAGGCCGCGCGCCGCCAGGGGCGGCCGTACCGCTACTCGGGGCGCTGCCGCCACCTGACCGCGGCCGACCGGGCCCGGTGGGAGGCCCAGGGCCGTCAGCCCACCATCCGCCTGCGGGTGCCGGACCTGGGCGGGCCCATCGTGGTGGCCGACCTCATCCGCGGGAACGTGGAGTTCGACCCAGCCCACCTGGACGACGCCATCATCGTCCGCAGCGACGGCACGCCGCTGTACAACTTCGCCAACGTGGTGGACGACCACCTGATGCGCATCTCCCACGTCATCCGCGGCAGCGAGCACCTGTCCAACACGCCGGTCCAGTGGCTGATCTACCGGGCGCTGGGGTGGACGCCGCCGGCTTTCGCCCACCTGCCCGTCATCCTGGGGCCGGACCGGCGCAAGTTGAGCAAGCGGGCGGCCGCCACGGCGCTGCGGGACTACCGCCGGGAGGGCTACCTGCCCGAGGCGCTGCTGAACTTCTTCGCGCTGATGGCCTGGCACCCCGACCCCGAACGGGAGGTGTATTCGCTGTCCGAGCTGGTGGAGCGCTTCCGCCTGGAGGACCTGGGCCGGGCATCGCCGGTCTTCGACCAGGCCAAGCTCACCTGGCTCAACGGCGTGTACATGCGCGAGCTGCTGCAGCGCAACCCCCAGCGGGTGGTGGACGTCTGCCTGGAGATCCTTCAGGAGACGGGCCTGGTGGAGGGAGAGCGCTCGCCGGACGTCCGTGCGTACGTGGCCCGGGTGGTGGCCGTCCTGGGAGACCGGCTGAAGGTGGGCCGGGACATCCTGGTCTACGGCGACTTCTTCTTCACCGACCAGGTCCGCTACGACCCCCAGGCCGTCCGGCAGCACCTGCAGGGCCCCGCGGTGGTCCGCAGCCTGTCGGTGCTGCGCGACCGCGTCGCCGGGGTGGAGGCGCTGGACCGCGCCACGGCCGAGTCGCTAGTCCGCGGCGTGGCCGCCGAGTTGGGACTCCACAGCCGGGAGGTGATCCACCCGGTCCGGGTCGCTCTGACCGGCAAGACGGTGGGGCCCGGGCTGTTTGAGCTCATGGAGGTCCTGGGGCGCGACCGCGTGGTCGCCCGGCTGGACCGGGCCGTGGCCTGGCTGCGGGCGCCTGAGGCCTCCTGATCTGCGCTCCTCTCACCGGGCCGGGACTGCCACCGGCCCCGCGCCGGACGCCGTCTGGCGGCCGGATGCGGACAACGCTCCCGTCCCGCCCTATCCTGCCACCGAGCCCGCCCCCCGCGCGGCCGGCCGGGCGCGACAGGTGGCGGGCGTCCCAGGAGAGGAGGCGGGATCATGAGCGGGACGGCGAAGGCGGCGGCGTGCCTTGTGGCGGTGGCGCTGCTGGTGGCCGGTCTGGCGGCGGCTCCGGCCGCCGGTCCGGTCCGCCCGGCGGGCAGCTGGCACCTGGCTCTGCCCTGGTCGGTGAAGACGGCGTGGGCGTACGGGTGGAGTCCGTACGACCGCACGCTGGAGACGGCCATCCGGGTCGCCATCTTCGTGGAGCTGGCGCGGCAGTTCACCATGAACCTGAACCGCCTGGTGGCCGAACAGGTCGGCCGGGCCATCAAGGACTTCGTGGACGACGTCCGCCGCGGCCGCGAACGGGACCGCTAGAGCCCGGGGGCAGTCCGCGGTCAGGCCCGCGGGCCCACCCACCCGCCGGTGGGGCGGGTGGGCCCGCGGGCGGGACAGGGGGGATCGCCGATGGGGTGGGGCCAGCTGCCGTACACCGTGCCGTCGCTGGTGGGCGTCGCGGTCGCGGTGGCGCTGATCATGGGGGTGGAACGACTGACCGACAACGGGTGGCTCCGGGTGGTCATCTACGCGGGCATCCTGCTGGCGTTGGAGATGAAAGACCGCCTCTTCCGGCCCCGGGCGTAGAATGCCGCCGGGACCTCGTCCGGCCCTCCGGGGCAGGCGGGGACACCGGGGCGTCCTGAGGTCGGGGGAGGTGCGGGCTGGCTGTGGCCATGGGGCAGGTCCGGATCGGGACGTCGGGGTGGGTGTACCCGCACTGGCGCGGCAGGTTCTACCCGGCGGACGCGCCGCAACAGCGGTGGCTGGAGTACTACGCCCGGCACTTCGACACGGTGGAGGTCAACAACACCTTCTACCGGCTTCCGGCGGCGCGGGCGTTCGACGCGTGGGCGCGGCGGGTGCCGGCGGGGTTCCTGTTCGCCCTCAAGGCCAGCCGGTTCATCACCCACGTCAAGCGCCTGCGGGGGGCCGCGGCGCCGGTGCGGACGTTTCTGGGGAGGGCCGGGCGCCTGGGCGACAGGCTGGGGCCGATCCTGTTCCAGCTCCCGCCGCGCTGGAAGGCCGACCCGGCGCGGCTGGAGGCCTTCCTGCGGGTGCTGCCGGCCGGGCGCCGGTACGCCCTGGAGTTCCGCGACCCGACCTGGCACGTCCGAGAGGTCTTCGACCTGCTGGCCGCTCATCACGTGGCCTACTGCATCATGGTGGGGTTGGAGCCGACCCGGGAGGAGGCCACCGCCGACTTCGTCTACATCCGGTTTCACGTCCCTCCCACCGGGGTAGAGTTCGGCCGCGCCCGCCTGCGCCGGTGGGCGGAGGCCCTCCGCCGGCTGGGCGGGGGGACCCGGGACATCTACGCGTACTTCAACAACGACGCCGAGGGGGCCGCGGTGCGGGACGCGCTGGCGCTGCAGGAGCTGCTGGGGGCGTGACCGCGGCGGGAGGGCAGGGATGGGACGTCCGGATGTAGCCCGGGAGGCCATCGCACTGGCGGTGCTGCGCGCCGCCCTGAAAAGTCAGTATCACGCCGCCCTGACGATGCTGGGGCAGGCGATCCGACGCTGCCCCGAGGACCTGTGGCGCCGGCGGGACGGCCACGCCAACCCCTTTTGGCGGATCGCCTACCACACCCTGTACTACACCCACCTGTACCTGATGCCGACCAACCGGTCTTTCCGCCCGTGGGAGAACCATCAGCCGGGCATCCAGCGGCTGGAAGCGCCCCTGGGGACCCGGCGGCCGTACGGAAAAGAGGAGGTGCTGGCCTACTGGCAGGCCTGCCGGGAGATGGTCGACGGCGCCGTGGACGCCATGGACCTGTCCGCCCCGCGCAGCGGATTCCGGTGGTACCGCATGTCCAAGCTGGAGCACCAGATCGTCAACATCCGGCACATCCAGTATCACCAGGCCCAGCTGGCCGACAGGCTGCGGAAGGCCACCGGCGAGGGCGTGAACTGGTCCGGGGCCGGTCGCAAGGGATCGCCCCGGCGCCGTGGTGTCCGGATACGGCGGAGGACTACCCGCGCGGAATGAAGGCGGGCCTGTACGCGGAGCCGCACGGTCGCGGGAACGCCGCCGATGGCTGGGGGAGGAGGATTCGAACCCCCGCTAACGGGTCCAGAGCCCGTCGTCCTACCGCTAGACGATCCCCCAGCGCACGTTCATTATAAAAATCCACCCCCCGGCGGTCAACGAAACGACGCCCGCGTCCGGTCGGCGGTGTCTAGCGCGCGCTGCCCACGGGCAGGCAGAAGTCGGAAGCGTCGTCCGCCGCGTGTCCCCCCGACCGGCCTGCACCGTCGCTGCGTGCCCGGGCCGTGGCGCGTCGCCGCAGGCGGCGGGAAGGGAGAAGGCGTGGGCATGCACCAGCTGAAGGTCGGCGAACGGGTACTGGTGGAGGTGGTCTCCACCGGGGAGTCCTATCCGGGGGAAGTGCTCGCACTCGACGGTGCGTCGGTGCGCCTCCTGACCGCCATGCGAGGGGAGACCCCGCTGCCGGGCACGCCGGTGCGGGTCATCTTCGTCCGCCGGGACGGGCTGTACGAGGACGACGGCACCGTGGTCGGGGCGGGGGAGGCGCCGGAGCCGGCCCTGACCGTCCGGCTGGCCGGAGACCCTACCCAGACCCAGCGTCGGGACTACGTCCGCCAGGATGCCAGCCTCAACGCCGACCTGCTGGCCGGGAACCGGTCCTACCGGGCGGTCACCAAGGACGTGAGCGGGGGCGGCGTCAGCCTGCTGTTCACCGACCCGCCGCCCCTGGCTGAGGAGGACGAGTTCGACATCGTCCTCAACGTTCCCGACGGCCGCCAGCCCATTCGGGCCCGCTGCCGGGCCAAGCACGTGCGCGAGGTCCTGGGGGGGTCCCGGTGGCTGGTGGGCAGCCAGTTCGCCGCCATCGCCGAGGACGACCGCCAGCGACTCGTGCGCTTCGTCTTCCGCCTGGAGCTGGCCCAGCGCCGGCTGCTGGCCCGCAAGTAGCCCCGCCCGGCTTTCCCCCGAAGGCGGGATGGTGTATCATCGAGGTGCCGCCACGACCTCCGGTTTGAGGACCCCGATGAACGGGAGGTTGCGGTACAGCTGGCGGTAGTCGAGGCCGTAGCCCACCACGAACTCGTCGGGCACCTCAAACCCCCGGTACCGAATCGGGAGCGTGTCGACGATCCGCCGGGCGGTCTTGTCCAGCAGGGTGCAGATGCACAGGCTGGCCGGATCCCGGGCCCGCAGGGTCCGGAGCAGGTAGCTGGCGGTCAGGCCCGTGTCGATGATGTCCTCGACCAGAATGACGTGGCGGCCGGTGATCTGCTCGTCCAGGTCCTTGATGAGCCGCACCGCGCCGCTGGTGGCCTGCTGGTCGCCGTAGGACGTGATGGCCATGAAGTCGATGACGATGGGGATGCTGATGGCGCGGGTCAGGTCGGCCATGAAGTACAGGGCGCCTTTGAGCACGCTGACCAGGACGGGGGTGGTGCCGGCGTAGTCCCGGGAGATCTCGGCGCCGAGCTGGCGGATCCGGTCCTGCAGGCGCGCCTCGGGGATCAGGACCCGGGCGATGTCCTCGGCGAGGGCCATCAGGACGAGGAGCGCGCGGCCGGCCGGGTGAGGCCGTATTTGAACAGCAGATTGCGGTAGTCCCGACCGTAGAAGATCTTCACCCGGACGTGGGGGTACAGCTCCCGCAGCCGGCGCAGCTTGCGGTTCTTCTTGGTCACCAGGCTCTGCTTGAGGGTGGTCAGCTCGATGTACAGGTCCAGGTCGGGGAGGTAGAAGTCGGGGTTGAAGCTCTCCACAACCCGTCCCTGGGCGTCCCATCGGAGGGGGAAACTGCGGGGTTCGTACTCCCACCGGATGCCGTAGAAGTCCAGGAGACGGGCGAACTCGGCTTCGCTGGCGTGGGCGAAACGGGGGCGCGGTGCAGCAGCGGCTCCCGGATGTATGCGTTCCGTCACCGGGGGAGATCCACCTCCGACGGATGGCCGGGCGCGGGCCCCGTCCGGACCGCGGGCCCCCGCCGCCGGGCCGGTTTGGGATCAGTATACCGGCGCGCCGGGGGCGATGCAAGCAGAGGAGTCTTCCCCCGCCCGGGAGAAGATTACTCAGATAAAAGGAGGCCATCGTGGCCGACCCGACCCCTATCTCGGATGCCGAACTGCAGCGGCTGCTGGCGCAGCTGCGCAGCCACGACGTGACCGTGCGCAGCGACGCCGCCCTGCAGCTGGGCAAGCTGGGCGACGAGCGGGCGGCCCAGGCCCTCATCGAGGCCCTGGCCGATCCCGACGAGTACGTCCGCAAGAGCGCCGTCACCGCCCTCCGGCGCATCGGGGGGCCTGTGGCCATGGAGGGGCTGCGCCGGGCCCTGGCCGACCGGTCCGAGCAGGTGGTCCTCCAGGCCGTCAACGGCCTGCGGGACATGCGCGACCGGGACGCCGTGGAGCCCCTCATCCGGGTGCTGACCCGGCGGGAGCGCTCCCTGCAGCTGGCGGCGACCGACGCCCTGATCCGGATCGGGGCCGATGCGGTCCTGCCCCTGATGGGCGCCTTCCGGGACCGCGCCCTGCGTCGGCGGATCGGCAACCAGATCTGGAAGATCCTGGTGGAGATAGGGACCCGGGCCATCGACCCGCTGCTGACCCTGCTCCGGGACGACAACCAGTACGTGCGGGTCACGGCCATCACCGTGCTGGGGCGCATCGGGGACAAGCGGGTGGCCGCCCCTCTGGTGCACCTGTTCCTGGACGATCCGGGGATGCAGGAGGCGGTGGTGGCCACCCTGGGCCGCCTGGAAGAGCGGCGGGTGCTGGAGCCTCCCGCCACCCAGCCGACGGACCGGGAGATCCTGCTGCCGTCCGAGGTGGTGGAGGCCTTCGCGGCCCGGCCGCGGGAGCAGGTGGCGGGCGTCCTGGAGGAGGCCCTGCGCAACCCCAGCCCCAAGGTCCGCCGGTTTGCCCTCAAGGCCAGCTATGCCCTCTTTGGGGAGGCGGCCCTGGATCGGTTGGTGGCGGCCCTGCAGGACGACGACATCGACGTTAAGCGCCTGGCCATCCGGCTGATGGCCAAGATCCGCAACAAGCGGGTCATCGACCCGCTGGTGCAGCTGATCCTGCACGACGGGGAGCAGGTGGAGGAGGCGGCCTGGAACACCCTCAAGGTGCTCACCGACCTGCGGGAGTACGAGGAACTGCGCGCCCGGGTGGCCAAGGAACGGTCGGGGACGCGGCCCGCCGTGCGCACGTACACCCGCACCAAGGACGTGTCCCCCGACTGGTGGCGCGAGCAGGACTAGCAGGCCGCGCCGACGACGCGCCGATGGAACGGACCGTCGGCCGCACGCTCCTCCGGGTCCAGCGGGGCGACATCACCCAGGTGGCGGTGGACGCCGTCGTCAACGCCGCCAACACCCATCTGCGGATGGGGGGCGGGGTGGCGGGGGCGATCAAGCGCGCCGGCGGGGCCGAGATCGAGCGGGAGGCGGTGGCCCACGGTCCCATCGGCGCGGGCGAGGCGGTGGCCACGGGCGCGGGGCGGCTGCCGTGCCGGTACGTGATCCACGCCGCCACCATGGGGCCTGACCTGGTCACCAGCGCCGACCTCATCCGGCGGGCCACCCGCAGCAGCCTGGCTGTGGCCGAACGGCTGCAGGTGGCCTCGGTGGCCTTCCCCGCCCTGGGCACGGGGGTGGGCGGGTTTCCCATGGACGAGGCCGCTCGCCTGATGGTCCGGGAGGTGGTGGCTCACCTCCAGGCCGGTCCCACGACGCTGCGGGACATCCTGTTCGTGGTGACCACCGACGACGCGCGCCGCGCCTTCGAGGCGGCCCTGGCGGAAGTCCCGGAGACCGGCGCCTCCTCAGGGAAGTCATGACCGAACACGTGGTGGTGTTGGTGACCGTGGGGAATCCGGAGGAGGCCCGCCGGATCGGCCGGGCCCTGGTGGAAGAGCGCCTGGCCGCCTGCGTCAACGTGGTGGCGGGGGTCGCGTCCACCTACTGGTGGCAGGGGCGCATCGAGGACGCCGGCGAACTGCTGCTGGTGTGCAAGACGCGCCGGGACCGGGTGGAAGCCCTGACTGCCCGGGTCCGGGCGCTGCACTCCTACACCGTCCCCGAGGTGATCGCCCTGCCGGTGGTGGCGGGCAACCCCGCCTACCTCTCCTGGATCGACGACTCCCTGGGCGCCGGACCCCCGTGATCAAGGTCGGGTGCTGCGGGTTTCCCCGGGCGTTTGACCTCTACGTGCGGACCTTCCGGCTGGTGGAGATCCAGCAGACCTTCTACCGCCTGCCCCGCGTGTCCACCGTGCGCCGGTGGCGGGAGCGGGCTCCGGAGGGGTTTGAGTTCACCATGAAGGCCTGGCAGCTGATCACCCACCCGCCCACCAGCCCCACCTACCGGAGGCTGGGGCGGGCCATCCCCCCGCGGGCGGCCGGGCGCTACGGGGGGTTCCGCCCCTCCCGGGAAGTGCTGGAGGCGTGGGAGGCCACCCGGGAGGTGGCCCGGGCCCTGGGCGCCACCGTGGTGGTGTTCCAGTGCCCCGCCAGCTTTGCGCCCACGCCGGAGAACACCTCCCGGCTGCGGGCGTTCTTCACCACCATCGACCGGGGAGGCCTGCGGCTGGGGTGGGAGCCCCGGGGGGCGTGGGATCCGGCGGTGGTGGCGCGCCTGTGCGCCGAACTGGACCTGATCCACTGCACCGACCCCTTCACCCTGCCGCCCGCTCCGGGCCCGATCCGCTACTTCCGGCTCCACGGCCGGACGGGCTACCGGTACCGGTACACCGACGAGGACCTGGAGCAGCTGCGCCGGTGGTGCGGCGCCCGGCGGGTGACGTTCTACGTGCTGTTCAACAACGTGGCCATGTGGGAGGACGCCCGCCGCTTCGCCTCCCTGGTCGGCCGTCCGTCCTAGCG
>JBBIUY010000029.1:0-38570 GCA_037440005.1 Armatimonadota bacterium
TCAGCGGCGGGGCGGCGTCCACCCCCACACGGGTAGCAGCGTGTCCACCGGCGCGTAGTCGTCGGTCAGCAGCGGCACGTCGGCGGTGGGGATGGGGCTGTCGTAGTAGTCGGATGCGTACCGCACGAAGTCCCGGTAGGTGACCCGGGGCGCCACCTGCCGCGCGCGGGCGAGGACCTGGTCCCGGTCCAGCCCCGCCTCGGCGGTGGCCACCAGCAGGATGTTGCGGATGGTGTCGGCATCCAGGTAGGGCCGGAACGCGGTGGGAAAGGGGTACAGCCCGGCGAACACCTGGGCGAACGTCTTGTACATGGCCCTGAACAGGGCGCTGCGGGGGCCGTCCAGCGCCCCGATGATGTTGGAGACCACCACGCCTTGGGGGGCCAGGCGCGACCGGACCAGACGCACGAACTCCACCGTGGTCAGGTGGAAGGGGATGGAGTCGGCGAAGTAGGCGTCCAGGACGATGAGGTCGTACCGCTGTCCGGTCCGCAGGAGGAACTGGCGTCCGTCCTGCACGGTCACCGGCAGGCGGGGGTCGTCGGGCACGGCGAAAAAGCGCCGCGCCACCGTCACCACCAGGGGGTCCAGCTCGGCGGTCTCCACGATCATCTCGGGGTAGTCCCGCCAGAACCGCTTCTGGATCGACCCGCCGCCCAGGCCCACCACCAGCACCCGCCGGGGCCGGGGCTGAAAGATCAAACCCAGGTGCGCGTAGGCCGGATACAGGAACGGGCTGTCAAACGGATCGGCCAGGTACATGCCGCTCTGGAAGGACCTGTCAAACCGCAGGTAGCGGGCCACGCTGTCCTCGGCCACCACGATGTGGTGGTAGACGCTGTCGGCCTGGAAGATCACCCGGAACCCCCCGACGCCCGGGAGGGCCCCCGGGGTGGACGCGGGAAGAATCGCCGTCGAGGCGACGATAACAAAGACGAGGACCAGTTCCCGAGGGGCTCTCACATGCCTATTCTACAAGGAAAGACTGTCCGGAGGTGCGCGATGGCCGAGCCCGTCTACGTCGCCCGCGTGAAGGTCGTCCAGGAGAAGCGTCCCCGCCGGCGCGCCCACATAGCGCCCTTTGAGCAGCCCGTCTACTTCGGCGTCCACTCGGAGGTGGCGTCCTTCTACCAGATCACCCCCGACGAGCAGCTGCCGTCGACGCTGGACTATCTGGTGGCCGCCGCCGCCGGCTGACTGACCGGCACCCTGGCCGGCGCGCTGGAGGCGCGCGGGATACCCAGCTACCCCGACAAACTGTGGACCGAGGCCGAGGGGACCGTGGAGGCTCCGGACGGCGTGCTGAAGGTCACCCGCATCCGGGTCACGTACCACCTGAGGATTCCCGCGGGCCGGCGGGACCAGGTGGAGCGGATCCTGCCGGTGTTCGACCGCCGCTGCCCGGTGGCCCAGACCCTGCGGGGCTGCGTGGCCATCGAGCACGCCTGGGAGATCACGGAAGAGTAGGGCCGGCCGTCGCCCGGGCAGGGACCCGCCCCGGTCCGCCGAAGTGGACCTGCGATCCCCGCGGTGGATCCTGCATGGCGGAGGTGAGCCCCATGGGCCGAACCCATTTCCTGCCCTCCGAGAAGGTGCACTACGCCTGGAACAACCGCCTGGCTCCCGCGCTGGAGGTGTCCTCCGGCGACACGGTGGTGTTCGACCTGCGGGAGGTGACCGACAACCAGATCACGCCCCGCTCCACCGCCGACGACCTGACGCGATTGGACTGGAGCCGGATCTATCCTCTGGGCGGGCCGGTCTTCGTCGCCAGCGCCCGTCCCGGCGACACGCTGGAGGTGGAGATCCTCGACCTGCACCCCAAGGGCTGGGGGTGGACCGGCATCATCCCCGGCTTCGGATTGCTGGAAGACGAGTTCACCACCCCCTACCTGCGCATCTGGGACCTGTCGGCCGGCGACCACACCACCCTCCACGAGAACATCCGCATCCCCCTGGATCCCTTCTGCGGCACCATGGGCGTCGCGCCCGCCGAGCCCGGCGAGCACCCGGTGATGCCTCCGGGCACGTTCGGCGGCAACATGGACATCCGTCACCTGACCCGGGGGACGCGGCTGCTGCTGCCCGTGCAGGTGGAGGGGGCGCTGTTTTCCTGCGGGGACTGCCACGCCGCCCAGGGCGACGGCGAGGTGTGCGTCACCGGGATCGAGGCGCCCATGCACGTGGCGGTGCGCCTGTGGGTGCGCCGCGACCTGTCGGTCCCCGAGCCCCAGTTCATCACCCCGGGGCCGCTCACCCGGAAGTACGACGCGCGGGGCTACTACGCCACCACCGGCATCTCGCCCGACCTGATGGAAGCCGCCCGCAAGGCCGTGCGCCACATGATCGCCTACCTCACCCGGACGCACCACCTGACGCCCGAGGACGCCTACGTCCTGTGCAGCGTGGCCGTGGACCTGAAGATCAGCGAGGTGGTGGACAAGCCCAACTGGATCGTCACCGCCTACCTTCCCCAGGCCCTGTTCGCCTAGGACCGATGGCCGACCGGCGGCCGTCCCTCCGGATCCGGGATCTCCCGCCCTCAGACGCCCGGCGGTTTCCTGCGGGCGACTGAGGACGCGCGCCGTGACCGGCGACGCCTCCCGCCTCCAGCGCCTGGGTCGCCACCTGGCCCGCACCGTCCGCGGGCAGGTGCGCTTCGACCAGGTGAGCCGGGTCCTGTACAGCACCGACGCCAGCATCTACCAGATCCTGCCCCTGGGCGTGGTGATCCCTCAGGATGCGGACGACGTGGCGGCGACCCTGCGCCTGTGCGCGGAGGAGGGCGTCCCGGTGCTCCCCCGGGGCGCCGGCACGAGCCTGGCGGGACAGTCCATCGGCCGGGCGGTGGTGATCGACTGTTCCCGGTGGATGGACCGCATCCTGGAGATCGACCCCTCGGCCCGCCTCGCGCGGGTGCAGCCGGGGGTGGTGCAGGACGCCCTCAACGCCGCGGCGGCGGCCTACGGCCTGCGGCTGGGACCCGATACCGCCACCAGCAACCGCGCCACCCTGGGCGGGATGATCGGCAACAACTCGGCGGGGATGCGCTCGATCGTGTACGGCAAGATGGTGGACCACGTGGTGGGCCTGCGGGTGCTGCTGTGGGACGGCGCCGAGCTGACCGTCGGCCCCCTGGACGATGAGGCGCTGCAGGCGAAGAGGCGGGAGCCCTCCCGGGAAGGAGCCCTGTACCGGGCCGTGCTGGAGGAGGTGGAGGCGCATCGGGAGGAGATCGAGCGGCGCTACCCGCGGCTGATGCGACGGGTGGCGGGTTACAACCTGCCCGAACTCCTGCTGCGCCCGTTCAACCTCTCCCGGCTGCTGGTGGGCTCCGAGGGCACCCTGGGCGTGGTCACCGAGGCCACGGTGCGGCTGGTCCCCCGGCCGTCCTGCGCCGGGGTGGCCGTCGTCCACTTCGCCGACCTGTTCGACGCCCTGGAGGCGGTGCCGGCCATTTTGCCCCTGGGTCCCTCGGCGGTGGAGCTGATCGACCGCCAGGTCCTGGAGATGACCCGGGCGCAGCTGGACTACGCGCGCCGCATGACCTTCGTGCAAGGCGACCCGGCGGCGCTGCTGGTGGTGGAGTTCTCCGGCGACCGCCCCGAGCAGGTCCGCGACCGCCTGGACAGCTTGGAACGGGCGCTGCAGGCGACAGGCGCGGGATACGCGGTGGTGCGGGCCGACGACCCCGCCGCCCAGGACAACATCTGGCAGGTCCGCAAGGCGGGCCAGGGTCTGCTGCAGGGGATCCGCGGGGACAGCAAGCCCATCACCTTCGTGGAGGACACGGCGGTGCCGCCCGAGCGTCTGGCCGCGTACATCCGCCGGATGACGGCCATCCTGGACCGCCACGGCGTCCGGGCGGCCGTCTACGCCCACGCCAGCGTGGGCTGCCTGCACGTGCGCCCCTACATCAACCTCAAAGACGCCCGCGAGATCGCCACCATGCGGGCCATCGCCGAAGAGGTGGGCGCCCTGGTCCTGGAGTTCGGCGGGGCGTTCTCCGGCGAGCACGGGGACGGCCTGGTGCGCTCGTGGTTCCTGGAGCGCTACTACGGCCCGGTCATCTACGGGGCGTTCCGCCGGATCAAGCGCGCCTTCGACCCCCACGGCCTCCTGAACCCCGGCAAGATCGTGGACCCGCCGGCCATGACCGACAACCTCCGCTACGGCCCCGGATACCGCCCGGTGGAGGTGCCCACCGCGTTTGACTGGAGCCGGGACGGCGGGTTTGCCCGGGCCGTGGAGATGTGCAGCGGGGTGGGCGCCTGCCGCAAGCTCGCCGACGGCACCATGTGCCCGTCGTTCATGGTCACCCGGGAGGAGATGCACTCGACCCGCGGCCGGGCCAACCTGCTGCGGGCGGCGCTGTCGGGCGTGCTGCCCCCCGACGCACTGGTCGGCCGGGCCGTGTACGAGGCTTTGGACCTGTGCCTGGAGTGCAAGGGGTGCAAGGCCGAGTGTCCCGCCACCGTGGACATGGCGCGGCTGAAGGCCGAGGTCCTGGCCCGCCACCACCAGGCCCACGGGGTGCCCCTGCGGGCGTGGCTGTTCGCCCACGTCCACCGTCTGAGCCGCCTGGGATCGCAGAGCGCCCCGGTGTCCACGTGGCTGGTGCAGTCGGCGCCCGTCCGCTGGCTGCTGGACCGCGCCGTGGGCATTGACCGGCGCCGCCGCCTGCCCGCCTATGCCCGGCCGACGTTCGACGCCTGGTGGCGGGGCAGGGCCTCCCCGCGGAGGGCCGCGGCGGCCGACGGGCGTCCCCGGGTGGCGCTGTTTGCGGACACCTTCATGCGGTATCACTACCCCGAGGTGGGCCGCGCCGCCGTCGCGCTGCTGGAGCACCTGGGCTACCAGGTGGAGGTCCCGCCGGTGACCTGCTGCGGGCGGCCGATGATCAGCAAGGGGCTGCTGGGAGCGGCCCGCGCTCACGCCCGCGACAACGTGGACCGGCTGGCGGCCTACGCGGCAGACGGCGTGCCCGTGGTGGGGTGCGAGCCCTCCTGCCTGCTCACCTTCCGCGACGAGGTGCCCGACCTCGTGCCCGGGGACCGGGCGGACCTGGTGGCGCGCCACGCGCTGCTGGTGGACGAGTTCCTCCACCGCCACGTCCAGCAGCACGGCTGGCCCGCCGCTTCCGCCGCCCCGGAGCGGAAGGTGTTTCTCCACGGCCACTGTCATCAGAAAGCCCTGGTGGGCCTGCGGCCGGCGCGGGAGGTCCTCCAGGCGGCCGGCTTCCACGTGGAGGAGGTGGACGCCGGTTGCTGCGGCATGGCCGGATCGTTCGGGTTTGAGCGGGAGCACTACGACCTGTCCCTGGCCATCGGCGAGCGGCGCCTGCTGCCGGCGGTCCGGTCGCTGCCCCCGGACGTGCCGGTGGTGGCCATGGGCGTGTCCTGCCGCCAGCAGATCGCCCACGGCACCGGCCGGCGGGCCGTGCACCTGGTGGAACTGCTGGCCGGATCGCTGGGCCTGTCATCCTGACGGACATCTGCGGAACGCGCCGCGCGCGGCGCGCGCTATAATAGCGGTTGATCCCACGCGTGTGACCCGGAGGTGGTCTCGATGCGGGCGCTGGCGTGCGTTGCAGCCGTCCTCGTGGCGCTGGCGGGACCGACCCCGTCCGCTTTCGCCCAGAACGGCGGAGACTCCCTCATCTTCCAGCGCATTGCGGCGGTGTACGGCTCGTCCTTCGCCGACCTGGAGTCGCTGGTCCGGCAGATGCGGGCCGACGGGATGGGGTGGGGCGAGATCATCATGGTCCTCCAGCTGGCGATGCTGTCCGGCCGCACCGTGGACGACATCCGCGCCCTGCGGGACGCCGGCCTGGGCTACGGTGAAATCGCCCGGCAGCTGGGCATCCACCCCGGAGAGCTGGGCAAGGCCGTGGCCGCCGTGATGTCCGAGGGCCGCTCGGCCGAAGGGCTGGAGCGGGCCGCCTCCGCCCGCGAGCGCGCCCGCGGCCGCCCCTGAGGACCGTCCGCGTCTGTAGCTATCTTTCTGCACCGTCAGGGGGAAGATCGCGGAGCCACCCCCCCGTCACCCGCAGCACCTTCTCCCGGACAGAGGAAGCCAGCAGGGAAAATTCTCCCAGGGAGAGAATAAGCTAGACGTCTAGACGTCCAAATCTCTTTGGGACGCCCACCTGTCATGGCGCACCTGGCCGTCCTTCCCACCCGCATCGAGCGGGCCAGCGCGGTTCCCATCTATTACCAGATCCAGCAGCACTTCCGGGACCTCATCGAAAGCGGGCGGCTGCGGCCCGGCGACGCCCTGCCGCCGGAGTCGCTGCTGGCTTCCAGGCTTGGCGTCAGCAAGATGACCGTCCGGCAGGCGATGCGGGAACTGGAGGTGGCCGGGTTGATCACCCGCTCGCGCGGCCGGGGGACCTTCGTGGCCTTTCCCCGCATGCGACACGAGCTCCGCCGCCTGACGGGATTCACCGAGGACGTCTCTGCCCGCGGCATGGTTCCCGGCGCGCAGGTGCTGTTCTTCGGCGAGGTGCCGGCCAGCTCAGACGTGGCCGGGCCGCTGGGGCTGGACCCGGGTGCCCGTGTCCTGCGGGTCCGCCGGCTTCGGCTGGCCGACGGGAAGCCTGCGGCGCTGCACGACAGCTACCTGCGGGGGGTGAGAGTGGACCGCCAGGCGCTGGAGCGCTCCGGCTCCCTGTACGCGCTGCTGGAGGCCCAGGGCGTCCGGCTGGCGGAGGCCGAGGAAACCATCGAGGCGGTGGCGGCAACCCGGCAGGAGGCCCGGTGGCTGGGGCTGAAAGCCGGCGCGCCGCTGCTGCTGGTGTCGCGCACGGTGTACGCGGAGACGGGACAGCCCGTGGAGTTCGTGCGGGCCTTGTACCGGGCGGATTTCTACCGCTACTCGGTCCGGCTGCGACGGTAGCGCAGCGGGACTGAAAAGAGGGGGAGAGCGTGAGGGTGAGAGAGGTCGTGCAGGCGTGTGCGGTCGTGATGGTGCTGTTCCTGACCGTCGTTCTCGGAACCGGGGCGAGTACGGCAGGACCCGCCACCAAGAAAGTGGCCCTGGTCATCGCCCAGGGCGGGCTGGGCGACCGGTCCTACAACGATTCCGGGTTCGCTGGCCTCACCAAAGCCGCCCAGGACTTCGGTGTGGAGGTAAAGGCCATCGAGTCCCGCGATCCCGTCGGACAGGGCGAACAACTGCTCAGGCAGGCGGCCCGGGCGGGCTTTGACCTGGTCATCACCCTGGAGTTCACCCATTTTGAGCCCCTGGCCCGGGTGGCGCCGGACTTCCCCCAGGTGATGTTCTCCATCCTCAACATCGCCGTGGACAAGCCCAACGTGGTCTCGGTAATCTTCAAAGAGCACGAGGGATCTTTCCTGGCCGGTGCGCTGGCCGCCATGGTGACCAAGGACCCGAAGATCCCCGGGACCAACCCGCAGAAGATCATCGGGGTCATCGGGGGTACCAAGTCGGTGGGCATCGACAAGTTCATCGTGGGCTACGAGGAAGGCGCCAAGTTCATCGACAAGGAGACCCGGGTGCTGGTGAGCTACTCCAACACCTTCGGTGACCCCGCCAAGGGCAAAGAGCTGGCCCTCGCGCAGTTCAATCAGGGAGCCGACATCGTCTACCAGGTGGCCGGAGGCACCGGCGAAGGCGTGATTGCCGCGGCCAAGGAGGTTGGCCGGTACGCCATCGGCGTCGACTCCGACCAAGACTATCTGGCGCCGGGCCATGTGCTGACCAGCATGCTCAAGCGGGTGGACCTGGCGGTCTACGACCTGATCCAGAAGCTGGTTCGGGGACAGCTGCGGGGCGGGACCGTCATCACCCTGGGGCTGAAGGAGGGCGGGGTGGGCCTCAGCGAGATGAAGTTCACCCGCCACCTGATCCCCAAGGCCTACCTGGACCGGGTCGAGCAGCTACGCAGAGACATCATCGCCGGAAAGATCACCGTGACCGACATCACCCAGAAGAAGTAGCCGGTGGGGGCCGGGTCCCCGGCCCCCCGGCATCCCCCCATGTCCGCGAGCCCTCTTGTCCGGCTGGAGGAGATCTCCAAGGCCTTCCCCGGAGTCCTGGCCAACGACCGGGTCACCCTGGAGGTGACGGCGGGAGAGATTCACGCGCTGGTGGGCGAGAACGGCGCCGGAAAGACCACGCTGATGCGCATCCTCTGCGGGCTGGAACGCCCCGATGGAGGACGCATCTACTGGCAGGGCAGGCCGGTGGAGATCTCCTCGCCGCAGGAGGCCATCCGGCTGGGCATCGGCATGGTGCACCAGCGGTTTCAGCTGGTGCCCTCGCTCACGGTCGCCGAAAACGTCGCTCTGGGGAGGGAACCCCGCCGCGGCCCGGTCTTTGACCGCTCCCGGGCGGCCGTCGAGGTGCAGGACCTGGCCGTCCGCACCGGGTTGCGGGTGGACCCCCGCGCCACCGTGGCCGATCTGTCCGTCGGTGTGCAGCAGCGCGTGGAGATTCTGCGTGTTCTCCTACGTCGCCCTCGGTTGCTCATCCTGGACGAGCCCACCACGGTGCTGACGCCGCAGGAAACCACCGACCTGTTCGCCGTCCTGCGGCGGCTGGCGGCTGAGGGCACAACCATCCTCTTCATCACGCACAAGCTTCCGGAGGTTTTCGCCATATCGAGCCGGGTGACGGTCCTGCGCCGTGGACGGGTGGTGGGGACGCTGCGCACCGCAGAGGCCGCGCCCGAGGCGCTCGCCAGGATGATCGTCGGCGAGGCCCTCCCGGCCCGCCGGGATGCCCGCGAGGAGCCTCCGGGCGTGCCCGTCCTGAGGGTGGAGAACCTGCGCGTCCGGGACGACCGCGGTGCTCAGGTGCTGGACGGTGTGACGCTGGAGGTCCGGCGCGGGGAAATCCTGGGAGTGGCCGGAGTGGAAGGCAACGGGCAGAAGGAGCTCGTGGAGGTCATCGCCGGGGTGCGCCCGCTCGAGACGGGCCGCGTGCTGCTGGGCGAGGACGATGTGACCTTCGCTCCGGTGCGCGCCCGGCGCGCCGCGGGGCTCGCCGTGATCCCCGAGGACCGTTACCTCCAGGGCGTGAGTTTGCCGATGACTGTCGAGGAGAATCTCCTCGCGACCCGCTATCCGTCCTTCGTCAGGCGTGGTCTGCTGGAGGCGGGTCGCATCCGCTCGTGGGCTCTGGCGGTCATGGGGCAGTTTGACATCCGGGCGCCGCACCCGGCAGCGGCCGCCCGCACCCTGTCGGGAGGCAACCTCCAGCGGGTCGTGGTGGCCCGGGAACTGGCATCCGCACCCGTGGTGCTGGTGGCCAGCCACCCGTCCCGGGGACTGGACCTGGCAGCCACCCGGTTCGTGCACGACCAGCTGCGGGCGCTACGTGACCGGGGCGGCGGCGTCTTGCTGGTTTCGGCGGACCTGGACGAGATCCTTGAACTGGCCGACCGCATCGCGGTCATCTTCGCGGGCCGGATCGTCGCCCACCTGCCCGCTGCCGGCGCAAGCCGGGAGCGCCTGGGTCTGCTGATGGCCGGGAAGGCGGCATGATCGCCATCGCGGTCCGCCGGGAGTGGGTCGCATCAGTGGCCAGGTTTGCGGTCACCTTCCTGGCCGCGCTGCTGGTGGGCGCGGCGGTGATGGTTGCGTCGGACCGTCCGGCCTTGCAGGCCTACCGCACGCTCTTCACCGTGGCCTTCGTGGGCGTCCAAAACGTCGCCGACACCCTACTGACGGCCACGCCGCTGATCTTCACGGGAGTGGCCACCGCCGTCGCCTTCCGCGCCGGGGTGTTCAACGTGGGGGTGGAAGGCGCCCTGCACCTCGGAGCCTTTGCAGCCGCGTGGGTCGGCTTCACCGCTACCGCCCTGCCGGGGCCGGTGGTCATCCCGCTGGCTCTCCTCGCCGCTGGCGTGGCGGGCGCGCTGTTCTGCTTGGGACCGGGCGTGCTGCGGGCCTACCTGCGGGTGGACGAGATCGTCACCACCATCATGCTCAACTACGTGGCGATCTTCTTCACCTCGTACCTAGTCAACTATCCCTATGCCGTCCCGGGGCTGGCCAACGCTATGAGCCCGAAGATCTCGCCGGCGGCGGTGTTGCCACGCCTGCTGCCCCCCTCCCAGCTGAACTTGGCGCTGGTGGTGGCGCTGGCGGTGGTCGTGGCCGTTCACCTGATCATGACGCGCACACCCCTGGGCTACGAGCTGCGGGCCGTGGGCTCGAACCCCGTCTTTGCCCGCTGGGCCGGCATCCCCGTCGGAGCGGTGATCGTGAAGGTGATGCTGCTGTCGGGGTTCATAGGCGGTCTGGCCGGGGCCGGGCAGGTCCTGGGGGTGAACTACCGGTTTGTGGACGGGTTCTCCCCGGGCTACGGCTTCGACGGCATTACCATCGCGCTGCTGGGTCGCAACACCCCGCTGGGGGCGCTGGCGGCGGCGGTGTTGATGGGAGCCCTCCGCAGTGGAGGCGCCACCGTGGAACTGTTCATGGACATCCCCAAGGACCTGGTCTTGATTCTGGAAGCCACCATCATCTTCTTCGTGACGGCCGAGTACGGACTGGACTTCACCCGGAGGCGCCGGCATGCCCTGGCTGGCTGACCTGGGATTCGCGACCGTGCGTCTGACGGCCCCTATCATCCTGGCCGCCATGGGAGGAGTACTCAGCCAGCGGGCTGGGTTGGTGAACATCGCCCTGGAAGGGAAGATGCTGGCAGGGGCGTTTGCCGCCGTCCTGGGGTCCTTTTACGCCCACAGCGCCTGGGCGGGCGTGGCGGCGGCCGTGGCGACGGGGGCGGCCCTGGCCCTGGTGTTCGGTGTCTTCGTCCTCCGCCTGCGGGCGAACCTGGTGGTGGCCGGGCTGGCCGTCAACATCCTCGCACTGGGCGGGACCGGGTACCTGCTGCAGGTGTTGTTCGGCACGCGGGGTGCGTTCGCCCCCCAGGGGCTGCGCGGGTTGGGGACCGTCCACATCCCCGGCGTGGATCGGGTGCCGGTCCTGGGACGGGTGTTGGACGGCCACACCCCTGTGGTGTACCTCACCTGGGCGGTGGTTGTTCTCACCCACCTGTTCCTCTCGCGCACGGTGGCGGGGTTGCGGGTGCGGGCGGTGGGGGAGCACCCGGAGGCGGCGGCGTCGGTGGGCGTGCCGGTCGCGCGGGTGCAGTACGCCATGCTGATGATCGCCGGAGCCCTCTGCGGCCTGGCGGGCGCGCAAATGTCGCTGGGCAACCTGCAGCTGTTCTCCTACAACATGAGCGGCGGCCGGGGCTTCATGGCCCTGGCCGCTGTTTTCTTCGGACAGGCCCGGGCCTGGCCGACGGCGCTGGGCGGGCTGGTCCTCGGCCTGTTCGACGCGCTCCAGATCCGCCTGCAGACCACCGTGGGCGTCCCCCCGCAGATCACCCAGATGCTGCCCTTTCTGGCCATCGTCGCCGCCCTCACGTGGGTGTCGTGGAGGAGGCAGGTCCGTGGCGGCGTCCTCGCGCCCTGAGGTGCTGGTGGCAGGATACCCCAGCATCGACTACATCGCCCGCATCCAGCGGGAGACCGGGCCGGGGTGGACGGGCATCATCGAACATCTGTGGGACGGGCCGACCTTTGGGGGGTGCGGTCCCAACGTGGCGGTGGCCCTGACGCGGCTGGGCGTGTCCGCGGGCGTGGTCACGGTGGTGGGCGATGATCCAGAGGGCTCCGCCTATATGGCCTATCTGCACCACTGCGGCGTGCACACCCGCTGCGTGGCCGTGGCGCCCCACCGCCGGACGTCTCGGACCTTCCTGTTCGTCCCCCCGCACGGCGCGACCAGTCTCTTCTTCGATCCCGGGGCGATGGACGAGGGTGCACGTCCGGCTTCCCTGGACCTGGCCGGCGTGCGGATGGCTGTGCTGACCGTCGCCCCGCCCGGCTTCACCACGGCCGTCGCCCGGCAGGCAGCTGCCGCCCGGGTCCCGGTGGCCTGGCAGCTGAAGGGAGATCTCACGGCGTACCCCACGGACGTGCTGCCGGAGTTCCTCGCCGGCAGCGACGTGGTGTTCATGAACGCTCAGGAGGCGCGGTATGTGTGTGCCGCTCTGGGCGCTCTCGGTCCGGGAGATCTGATCGGTCGCGGGCCGCGGGCCGTCTTCGTGACCCAGGGAGAGCAGGGCTGTCAGGTCATCACCTCCGCAGGCTCCGCCCACGTCCCCGCAGTACCTGCCGCTGTCGTCGACCCCACCGGCGCCGGGGACGCGTTCACCGCCGGTGCAGTCGCAGCCATGCTGCGCGGGTGGGACGAGCAAGCGGCGGCACGACTGGGGGCGGTGGTGGCGTCCTTTGTCGTGGAGGCGTGGGGGTGCCAGACGAACCTGCCGACATGGCCGGCGGCGCTGGATCGGTACCGGACGGTCTTCGGTCCGCCGCCCGCCTAAAGGAGACGATATGAGCACTGCGCTCCTGTTGGTCGACGTGATCAATGACTTTTTCGACCCGCGCGGTCGCAACTACCACCCCTCCTACGCACCTATTCTGGCCCGCATCCGCGACCTGCTGCAGGTGGCGCGGGAGGCCGGTGTGCCGGTGGTCCACTGTATGGAAGGACACCGGCCCGGGGTGGACTTCGAGCACCGCAAGCTGCCGGTCCACTGCATCGTGGGTGACCACGACGCCGCTCCCGCTCCGGGTGTACAGGTGCTGCCGGGAGAGGTGGAGGTGCGCAAGCGGCGCTACAGTGCCTTCTTCGGCACCGACCTGGACCTGCTGCTGCGGGAACGCGGCGTCCAGCGCCTGGTGGTGGTGGGGGTCAAAAGCCACGTGTGCGTGCGGGCCACCATCCAGGACGCCTTCGCCTACGGCTACGACGTGGCTCTGGTGCGCGAGTGCACCGGATCCAACCACCCCCATCTCCACGAGGCCAGCCTGGAGGATATTCAGCGCTACATGGGCACGGTGGTGGACTTGGACGAAGCCCGCCAGATGTTACGGGCGGCAGCCCGGTAGGAGAGATCGATGGAGCAGACCTGGTACCTCAAGGTCAGACCGCAGGACGTGGCGTCCCATGTGGTGTTGGTGGGCGACCCCGCACGCGTTGACCTCTTCCGCGAGCGGCTGGAGGGTGCGACGCTGCGGGGTCAGCAGCGGGAGTTCTCGGTGCTTACCGGCCAGTATCGAGATCTACCGGTCTCGGTGGTTGCCACTGGAATCGGAGCGCCGGCGTCGGCGATCGTTCTGGAAGAACTCGCCATGCTGGGGGTGCGGGCCGTCGCGCGCGCGGGCACCATGATGGCCGTGCTCGCCGAACCCGGCACGCTCATCCTGGCGCACGCCGCGTGCCGGTTCGAGTCCACCAGCCGCACCTACCTGCCCCTGGAAGTCCCGGCGGTGGCCGATCCCGACCTGTTCGCGGCATTTCGGTCCGCCCTGGATGCTTCCGGCCGGCCGTATACGGCGGGGCTGGTCGGCACCTGTGACGGCTTCTACACCCAGATGCTTCCGCCCAACCCGGGCCGAGACCCGGACGGGTTGCTGGACCGCTTCGTGTCCTGGCACGTGGCAGGGGTGGACATGGAGACCTCCGCCGTCTACTCCATCGCCCGCTATTTGGGCCTGCGGGCGGTCAGCCTGTGCGCTGCCACCGTGGACGGGCGCACACGTCAGGCGCTGCCGCCTCCGGCACGGGAGGGGCTGGAGCGGGACCTCGTGGCGCTCACCCTGGAAGGTCTGTACACCTACGCGGAACGGGAGGGTGCCCATGGGCGCGCGTGACTACCTCGCCGACTTGAGCCGGCGGCTGCAGCGCCTGCAGCAAACCCAGCTGTCGGCCCTGGAGGAGGCGGCGCGTCTATGCGCTCGGACCATCGCTGCCGGCGGTCTGGTGCACCTGTTTGGAACCGGGCACGGCAGCATCCCGGCCCTGGAAGCCTTCCCGCGCACGGGGTCGTTCGTCGGCTGGCACCCCATCGTGGAACCGGCCCTGGGTCCGCACCTGCGGAACGGCGGAGAAGGTGGCGTCCACCAGTTCCGCTTCCTGCAGGCCGCCGAGGGGTATGGACGGGTCATCCTGGACGCCCATCCAGTGCACCCGGGCGATGCCTTTGTGCTGTGCTCTCACTCGGGCGTCAACCCGGTGGTGGTTGAGATGGCTGTGCTGGTCAAGGACAGGGGTCTGCCGGTGGTGGCGGTGACCTCGGTGGAGCACTCCCGGCAGGTCGCGTCGCGCCACAGCAGCGGACGCCGGCTGTTCGAGGTGGCCGATGTGGTTATCGACACTCAGGCCCCCTTTGGCGATGCGGTCGTGGACGTTGACGGGCTGAACCAGAAGGTGGCTGCTGTTTCCACGCCTCTGGCCTGCGCCGTGGTGAATGCGTTGATCGCCGAGACGGCAATGTACCTGGTGCGCGCCGGACATCCGCCGCTGGTCCTGGGCCACGTGGACCGGGAGGGCCGAGGGGTTCCGCCCGAGCTGCGGGACCGGTACCGGCGCGAGTACCTGTCTAGACTGTGGAGGAGGTAGCGGCAGATCGGTCCTGCTCATTCGTCGAAAGGCGGCCCCCATTGACTGATGCCAAGATCATCCTTCTTAGGCGGGAGCCTGGTTTCGAAGGGCCGCTCAGGGACCTTTAAGCTCAGGGACCTTTAAGAGGTTATTACCAGGTCACCTGCGGTCGCTATTGTAAGAGACAACGGTGACAGTCACCCGTTGGAGTAGCTAAGCTTACAAATAATCACCCTATTGCGCGGGGGGCAAGTCGCACAGAGAGGGGACCCTCCAATTGGGGACGTGACGACTGCGGTCTGCAAACCTCTTGGCCCGGTCAGCGCTTCGCCCGCTGCTTCCACCCCGCCAGCCCCGCCGTCCCCACCCCGATGGCCACCGCCGCCAGACGGGCGACCCAGCCATAGGGAAGGGCATACAAGACGCCGAGGATCACCGAGCCTGTCAGCACGGCCAGGGGCAGAGCCGGTGGCCGGTGTCTCGTTAGTGGCGTCAGCAGGACCTGTCCCACGCCCGCAGCCACCAGCGCCTGTGATCCGTACGCCACCGCCGCCAGCAGCAGCACCAGAACTGCGGCCAGCGGCAGGCCGATCACCGTCACCGCCAGGAGGACCGCCAGGACGGGGACCGCCGCCACCAGCACGACCCCGGCGGCCAGGTTGACTGGCAGTCTCCGAATCGCCACCCGCCCTCCTTCCCGCACGGCCTGCGGCATGAGAGCCGCCGCTACCAAGCCCAGGACCAGCAGCCCCAGAGCCTCCCACACGCGCAGAGCGTATGGCACAGGCATCCCCAGCACCCGCACCGGGCGCCGGGGCGGGCGGGGGACACGCTCGACCGTGCCGCCGATCCGCGCTCCCGGCTGGATGTCGGCCTCCACGTTCGCCGAATAGCGTACGTCGCCGCCGATCACCGCCGTGGGCATGATCACGAGGCGTCTGGCGTCCACCCGCAGTCCTTTGCCCACGCGTCCGGCGACGACCACGGTCCCGCCCACCGCCCGCAGGTACCGGCCCACATCTCCGGCCACCCGGATGTCCCCGCCGGCGACCATCAGATCCCGGCCGATCCGCGCTCCCTCGGGCACGCTCACCTCTCCGGCCGCCACCACCGCATCGGTTCCCACCTCACCCGAGAGGGACACGGTCTGCGCCACCGCGCGCACGGCGCGGTCGACCCGACCTCCGACGTGGACGTCTCGGGCTGCGGCTAGGATTCCGCCGGTCACGCGGCCTGTCAGTTCCACCGTCCGGGCTGCCGCCGCAAGGTCACCGTCCACCGTGCCGGCGACCGTGATCGTCGTCCCGGCCGCGTACACGTCGTCGGACACGCTGTCCGAGATGGTGATGACATCACCGGTCCTGACGACGAACGCCGCAGCAGGCGCCGCCTGGACCAGCACCAGCGCCATGGCCACGATCATGCGCCTCGCGGTCACCCTGTCACCTCCCTGCCCCTCTTCTCCGTGTGTGGTTCCCTGCACAGGACGA
Source organism: Armatimonadota bacterium (assembly GCA_037440005.1). Classification (GTDB taxonomy): domain Bacteria; phylum Sysuimicrobiota; class Sysuimicrobiia; order Sysuimicrobiales; family Kaftiobacteriaceae; genus Calidihabitans. Next base: position 15,923 of record JBBIUY010000029.1, read on the forward strand.
GAGGCCTGCCGGGCTGTATCAGCCCGCAGGAAAACAGCGCGCCTGCGATCGGGGGCCACCTTCAGCGCGTAGCCAGCAGACACTCCCCGTGTCCCCCGCGCTATAATCCACCCGTGACCGCTATCATGTGAACATGGACCTAGCCGGCTGGAGGAGCCCGCCGCCGTGCCGGTCGAGGTGATCGTCCTCAACGACGCCCCTTGTAGTGTTGTGGGCGCGGTGTTGAAAGGGCACATCCCGCACCGTCGTGCCCAGCAAGCGCTGGCGGCTGTGGCCGAGGGCACGGGCCGGGAGAGGATGGACATGGCGGTCCTGAGGCGGGAGCCGCTGCGGGACGGGTTGGGCCTGCGGACGGCCGCACCCTGACGCGGGCCTGGGAGATGTCCACCACCGTCACCGTCTACGACGGTGCCACCACCATCGGGGGCAATAAGATCCTGCTGGAGGACGGCGAGGTCGCCGTCCTGCTGGATTTTGGCACCTCCTTCGACGCCCGCGGCCGTTTCTTTGAGGAGTTCCTGCCGCCCCGCTCCCGGGCGGGGCTGGTGGACCTGATGCACATGGGCCTGCTGCCGCCCCTGCGCGGAATCTACCGGTCCGACCTGGTAGATCCCGCGGGGCGGACCTGGGAGCGGGCGCGGCGGTTCCCCCACCACCGCGAGCTGGAGGCGTCGGCCGTACTGCTCTCCCACGCCCACGTGGATCACTGCGGGTACGTCTCGTTCTTAGACCCTCGCATTCCCGTCGTTTGCACGGCCATGACGGCCTACCTGGTCAAGGCGATCCAGGACGCAGCGGCCCACCAGTTCGAAGGCGAGATGGCCTACGCCATCCCCAAGATTGCCGACGAGGAGGGCACCGTCGGGTCGGCGCCCCCTAAAGACTTTCCGTTCGTCCGCCGCCCCTATCGGGTGGCCGACGCGGTGCCCCTGGACCCTCACGACTTCTGGAACCTGTCGCCGACCGGGGACCGCGGGCGGTACTTTCCGCCGGATCGGCTGGAGACCGCGGCCGAGGTGGCCCGTCTACCGGTGCGCTTTTTCCCCGTGGACCACTCCATCTACGGCGCCGCCGCGATCGCCGTGCGGACGTCGGCCGGGTGGGTCGTCTACACGGGCGACCTACGCCGCCACGGTCGCCGGGCCGACCTCACCGACGCCTTCGTGGCGCAGGCGCGAGCCCTGCAGCCGGTGGCCCTGGTGTGCGAGGGCACCAACATCGACCGCGGTCCGGGGGCGAGCGAGCAGGAGGCGTTCGACGCCGCCCTGCGAGCGGTGGAGAACGCCCGGGGCGAGCTGGTGGTCGCCGACTTTGGCCCGCGCAACGTGGAGCGGTTGCTGGCGTTCCTGGAGATCGCCCGCCGGACCGGGCGCCGCCTGGTCATCACCGACAAGGACGCCTACCTGCTGCGGGCGATGCACGCGGTCGACCCGGCCATCCCCACGCCGGCATCCGAGCCGGGGCTGGTCGTGTACCGGCGGCGCCTGCTGCGCCCCGACCGGTGGGTGGAGTTGGTCCGGGAGTGGTTCCCCGACCAGGTGACCGCTTCCGAGGTGGGGGCGCGGCGGGGCGAGGTCATCCTGTGCTTTTCGTTCTTCGATATCACCGAACTCATCGACATCGATCCCCCCGGCGGGGTGTGGATCTACTCGGCCAGCGAGCCCCACAACGAGGAGCAGCTGTTCGAACTGAGCCGGTTGCGCAACTGGCTGGATTACTTTCGCCTCCGCCCGCTGGGGGTGGGCGACGCGCCGTCACCCTACCACTCGTCGGGCCACATCAGCGGGCCCGAGCTGGTGGACCTCATCCGGGAGATCGCCCCCGCGCAGGTCATCCCGGTGCACACCACCCACCCCGAACGCTTCGCCGACCTGCTGGGCGGCCGTCCGCCGGTGCGCCTTCCCCGGATCGGCGTCCCCCTGACCCTGTGAGGCGGCGCGCGTGATCCTTCCGACGTCCCTCGCCTCCGGAGGACTCCGCCGGTCAGGACATTGAAGAAGAGTTCTACGAAGATTACGAATCCACATTCGCGCGAATCCGCCGGCGATTCCCCATCCCGGCATCCCGCGGCCCCGCTACCGCGGGCGCTTTCGCGCGAAAGTGAGAATACCGCTCGCAGTCTAGGCGGCCCTCCGCACGGGAAAGCCTCCGACGGGTATCGGCGGACGATGAGACTGCGCCTGGGCGTAGTGGTCACCGCTGTCGGGATCGCCACCGCGGGCTGCCAGACCGTTGCGGTCCAGGTGCCTCCCGAGGCCGACCTGCAGGGTGTCCGCACCGTGGCGGTGGTGGCCGCCGACATGGCCGGTGATCCCGCGCCGGTGGCCCTGCTGCTGCGAAGCGAGGCCTCAGCCCGCATCCGGCGGCTGCTTCCGCAGCTGACGCTGGTCGAGCCCACGGCGTCTGCGGACGCCGTCCTGCGCATGCAGGTGGTGATCCACTCCTACAGTCCACCATCCGTGAGCCTGAGCACCGACCGGGAGACGGGTCGCGTCTCCTGCGCCGCCTGGCAGGTGGCGTCACTGGTCGTGGACGCCGCGGTGACCACCGGCGAGGTGATCCGGTGGCAGGGCCTGCTGGAGTCGCAGCGACGGGTAGACCTGCCCTGCCTGCGCTCGGGCGCGGTGTGGATCCCGGGCCGGTCGGCGGAGTCGGTGGACCTGCTGCTGGTCCGGGACGTCGTCGACGAGCTGGGGCGCCGGTTGGCCGGCTACACCCGGCATGAACTGCGGCCGCTCCAGACCCCGCCACCCTCCCCGCCGTCGCAGTCGGGTCCGTGACAGTGCTCCAGTCCCCGCATCTCGTCCTGCGCGGAGCCAGGAGGTCAGCGGGGCCTGCGAGCCGACGCCTTCCTCTCGCGTGGCCGCCGGGCCGCCACCCGCCCCAACCACATCTTCTCCCCACCCTCTGTAAACAGCCCCTCGGCCAGTTCCAGGATCTCCCAGCCGCGAAACCACCGCCACAGTTCCCCCGGCCGCAGGCGATGCGACGGACCCGGCCCCGGGTCGGGCTCGGGTCCGACCAGGTGGTTTTCCATCACCAGGAGGCCTCCGGGCCGGACCGCTGCCTTCAGGGCCGGGATCAGGCGCCGCTTGAGAAAGAAGCTCACGACCACCAGGTCGTAGCGCGCTCGGGGCAGCCGATAGCGGTCCAGGTCGGCTTCGATCCACCGGACGCGCAGCCGCCGGCGGCGCGCACGGCGGGCCGCTTCCGCCAGCGCGGTGGAGGAGATGTCCACCGCGTCCACCTGAAAGCCCCGGGACGCCAGGAACAGCGCATTGCGCCCCAGCCCCGCGGCCACGTCCAGCGCCCGCCCGGGGTGTACCAGGTGGACCCACCGCGTCAGCAGGGCTGACGGCAGGCCGTCGTGCACCCGGTCGCCAGTCCGGTATCGCTGCTCCCAGATCTCCCGCTCGGTCCGCATGGTGTCAGGGTGTTACCGGCCTGTGAGTTCGTTATCTCACTCGCGTGCGCACTCGCCCACGGTTTGGCCCATCGGTTCGCCTGCAGTGGCGTCCGCCTGCCAACTCCACCGACTATTCTTTCTGGCGCTCCCGGGGCTCCTCATCCCCCGGTCGGCCGGGTCGGAGAAGTCAGGTCATCGCGAGGGGAATGCCCCCCAGCCGGACCCGCAGAGCATGTCGTCACCGGTGGCGATGGGCCGGCTGAGGAGCTGGTTTGATCACTTGCCGCGGGCGGCGCGGACGAACGCGCGGAACGCTTCGCCGGTGGGCCGCAGCGACCCGTCGGGATTCATCAGCGCCCGGGCGGCCCCGGTGTCGATGCTGAACCATATCGCATACGGCAGCCGCAGGTCGACCACCGCGGCCAGCAGCGCCGTTGTGGTCTGCGGGTCATCGTCCCGCTGGCCGATCTCGTTGGTGATCAGCGGCAGACCCACCTGGTCGGCCAGGAAGGTAGCGGCTTCGCGGAGGGCCTGAGGGTCAGGGATGTACCAGTGGATGTTGAGAAAGTCCGCCCCGGCGGCCCGGTAGACCTTCAGCAGCGCCCGGCCCCGCGCCAGCTGCTCGCGTGCCTGAGGGGTGTTCAGGCGCTGCCGCTGCGGAATGCTGAACGCGCGTGCCGCGAACGCGTCGGCCCGGGCTGTCTGGCCCGCGGCGCGGTACCCGTCGTAGACGAGCAGGGCCACCAGACCGCTGACAAGCCCGCCGTTGGTACAGCGCACCCCCCGAGCGTGGGCGACCTGGCACGCTGCCCGCAGCTCGGCCGCGTACTGCTCCGGTGTACCGTGGTAAAACACGTCCGAGTTCTCCTCGTTCTCGACCACCAGGAGGGCAGGGCGGTGGACGTCGAGGATGGCGCCCACCGCACGCTGGAAAGAGGGCATGTCCGCGGGGGGCGTGGCGGGCACGCGCGGCCCGGGCGGAGCGTTGCGGACGGTCAGGGCGATTTCAAACCCCGCTCGGGAAAACGCCCGCACCTCCGGGTCGGGTCCCCGCCATCCGGGCAGCCGCACGTCGTTGGGGCGGACGACGGACACCCCTAGGGCCTGGGCCAGGGCGACGCGCTGGGCCAGGTCCATCCCCGGCGCGCCCAGCATGACACCAAAGGCGGTGGCCGCGGGTGGAGCCGCCTGGACCCCCTTGGGAGGAAGGTGCGGAGCGAGGACCGCCCAGGCCAGCACGAGAGGGAGGAACATCCCCAGGCCCGGCGCCAGCCGGGTTGGGCCGTCGGGTCGGCGGGGACAGGCCCTCCGGCGGAGCGTGCCGCTAGCAGTCGTCTCAACCAACGCGGTCATCGCATCACATATCCTCGTGCGGGTGGAATTCCTCCTTGCGGCGGCCCCGCACACCAGGCTGTCGGGCGAAGGGTTCGCTGAGGCGGGGACAAATCGTACCAACGGGCGGGTTGTGCACAGGCAACGCGGCCGGGTGCCTGCCGGAAGCAGGAGGGAAGAGGATGAAGAGGCGACGGCCGAGGTTGGGGCGCAGGTTTGTGGAAGCGTTCCGCTACGCTCACCATCTCCACCACCATCAGCCCCGCAAGGGTTCGGAGATCCCCTACCTGGCGCACCTGTTGGGAGTGGCCGGGGCTGTCCTGGAGCACAGCGGGGACGAGGATGTGGCCATCGCCGCCCTCCTCCACGACGCGGTCGAAGATCAGGGTGGCCGGAAGACGCTGGCGCAAATCCGCCGCCGCTTCGGCCCCCGGGTGGCCTCCATCGTGGCCGAGTGCAGCGACAGGCTGACGACCCGAAAAGGCCCATGGCGGAAGCGCAAGCTGGACTATCTGGCGCGCCTGCGGACGGCACCCCGGGACGCCCGGCTGGTGTCATTGGCGGACAAGGTGAACAACGCCGCGGCCATCGTGCGGGATCTGGAGACCGTGGGCGGCAAGGTCTGGAGGCGGTTTGGCGGCGGGCGGGCAGGTACCCTCTGGTACTACCGGGAGCTGGCGAAGGCGTTCCGGCGAGGATCCGACCCCCCGACCCTGGTCCGCGAACTGGTCCGGCTGGTGGGACGGATGCGCGCTCTCTCGCATTGGGTCGCCGGACGGCCCGCGGCGCCCCAGCCGCGATAGGCGCCCTGTCGGTCGACTCTCGTCCCCCGCCGGGCTGGGCGGTCCCCGAGGGATCCTCGGACCCCACTCGTTCCTGGCGCACCCCCTGTCACTTTCGTGCAAACGTGTCCGAGGCCTGCTTGTGCCCTGCAGTGGGCCGGGGACACTTTCGCACGAATGTGAGACGGCGGCGGGAGGGGTTGTGGGCTCAATGGCGCTGTCGCGCGAAGCCGCCGGAAGCCGCTCGCCTTGGGGTGGGCCTCATGGGCAGCGGGACCGTCAAAACGACCGATACGCGACCCGGGGCGATCGGGAGTCGTAGTCGCGTACACCTGCTAGAATGGGCACGGATGTCGGAACAAGGCGCCTGTCCCGACCGCATGGCGGGGGCTTGCGAAGGTGGGAGGAGCCGTGCGCTGGGTCACCCGCAGGGATGCGAAGGTGGACCGTATCGCCTGCCCCTGGCTGATCCGTCGGTTCATCGACCCGCAGGCCGAGTTTCTCTTCGTCGCTGCCGAGGATGTGCTGCCTGTCGCCCAACGGGATGGAGCCGTGCCCTTCGACGTTCCCGGCGTCCCCCTGGGCCACGTGGCCGGACGATGCAGCTTTGAATCGATCCTGGTGGCTTACGGCCTGCCGGATCCGGCGCTGGCGCTGCTGGGCCGGATCGTGCATGGGGCGGACATTCCCGCAGACATCGCCCTCGAGCCGGAGGCTGCGGGGTTGCGGGCGGTCGCCCATGGCTTCGCGCTCCTGTACGGCACCGACGACCACACCAAACTGGCCCTGCAGGCGCCCGTCTACGACGCCCTGTACCGATGGTGTCAACACCGGGTGGCCGGCGGGACGTGAGCCGCGACACCGCCCTGCTCTTTGCGGCCCGCGGTCTGCGCACCTTCGTCTACGGCTTTCTGTCGGTGGTCCTGGCTCTGTATCTCGCGGGGTTAGGGTACGCGCCGGCGCAGATCGGCGCGGTGTTCACCGCGGCGCTGCTTGGAGGCGCAGGGACGACCGCGGCAGTCAGCCTGATCGCCGACCGATGGGGTCGGCGGGGCACGCTGCTCCTGTTCGCGCTCCTGACGTCGGCCACCGGGCTGGCGTTCGCGGCGGCCGGGCCGTTCTGGTTACTCGTGCTAGCGGCGCTGAGCGGCACCATCAGTCCCAGCGGATATGAAGTTGGCCCGTTCTTCCCGCTGGAGCAGGCGATCCTGCCGCAGACCGCGTGGCGGGACGGGCGCCCGGACGTTGGTCTGTTTGCCTGGTACAACCTGGTGGGCACGCTGGCGCTCTCCCTGGGGTCCCTGGCGGCCGGGGCGGTGCCCGCCCTCCTGGGACGCGTCGGGCTCGCGGAGATCGCGGCGCAGCGCATCCTCCTGTGGGCATTTGCCGCCAGCGGGCTGGCGCTGGCGGCGCTGTATGCGGGTCTGTCGCCGCGCGTGGAGGCGCAGGCGCCGGGACGGGAGGGAGCTGGCGGCCTCGGGCGGTTCCGGGGCGTGGTGCTGCGGCTGACCGGGCTGTTTGGCCTGGACGCCCTGGCCGGCGGGTTGGTGGTGCAGGGGCTAGTGGCCCTGTGGTTTTACCAGCGCTTCGGCGTGGGCCTGGGGGTGTTGGGCCCGGTGTTCTTCGGCACCAATCTGCTCTCGGCGCTGTCCTACCTGGCCTCGGCCCGGCTGGCGCGGCGCATCGGATTGCTCCCCACGATGGTCTTCACCCACCTGCCGTCCAACCTGCTGCTGGCCCTGGTCCCCTTCATGCCGACGTGGCCTGCGGCGGCAGCCGTCCTGCTGGCCCGGCACGCCCTGTCCCAGATGGACGTCCCCGCCCGCCAGGTGTACACCCTGGCCCTGGTGGACCCGCCGGAGCACTCGGTGGCGGCCGGGCTTACCACCGCAGTCCGGCCCGCTGCGGCGAGCGTGGCGCCCCTGCTGACCGGCCTGGCCATGCAGGCGGCCTCCAGCGCCACCCCCTTTGTGGCGGCAGGGGCCCTCAAGGGCGTCTACGACCTGACCCTGTGGGCGCTGTTCAGGAAGGTCGCCCTGCGGGCGGAGGTCCCGGGCGGGGCCGGGCTGTGAAACTGGCCTGCGGGCTGTGCCGGGTCGCGGAGGGGAATGCACGCGGCGCCTACGAGGCCGTCAGGGGGTCGGACGCAAGTCCACCAGGAACGGGTTAGAGATCCGCTCTTGGCCCACCGTGGTTGCCGTCCCGTGACCGGGGTAGAGGACCGTGTCGTCGGGCAGGGGGAGGATCTTCGTCCGCAGAGTCTCCCGCAAGGTCTGCCAGTCTCCGCCGGGCAGGTCGGTGCGACCGATGCTGCCCGCGAAGATCACGTCGCCGACAAAGGCCAGTCCCGGGCCGACCAGGATAATGTGGCCGGGGGTGTGGCCCGGGGCGGCGCGAACGTCCAGAACCAGCGTGCCCACCGTCACGGTGTCTCCCTCGCCCAAGGTCCGGTCGGGATCCGGCGGGGGGTCGATGTAGACGCCCATGAGCAAAGCCGACGTGCCGGCGCCGCGGATCATCTCCAGGTCGCCCGCCGGCGCCAGAAACGGCGCGTCGGTGGCCTGCCGGACAGCCCGTACCGCGCCCAGGTGGTCCCAGTGGCCGTGAGTGACGATGATGGCGTCCACAGTCAGTCCGTGCCCGCGGAGCGCCTCCAGGATCACCGGGGCGTCGTTGCCGGGGTCAATGACCACCGCCCGGCGCGTCAGCTCGTCGCCCAGAATGTAGCAGTTGGTGCCGATGGGCGCCGTGGGAATCTGCTCAAGGATCATTGGCGCTTGTCACCCGTGATGCAAGCTACCAGGATCAAGGGCCAGGGATCGGAGGCGACTCGGCGACGGCCCCGTCCCGGTGTGCTCAGGCCACGGGCGCGCGGCTGAGCTGCTCCATGAGTGCCCGGCAGAAGGCGGGCAGGTCGGCAGGCCCCCGGGAGGAGATGAGGGCGCCGTCCACCACCACCTCCTGGTCCACCCACGTGGCGCCGGCATTGACCAGGTCGTCCCGGATGGAGGAAAAGCCCGTGACCCGCCGGCCGCGCACGATGCCCGCCGAAGCGGAGACCCAGCCGGCGTGGCAGATGAACGCCACGGGTTTGCCGGCGTCATGAACGGCCCGCACGAACTCCACCATGGCGCGGTGCCGGCGGATTCGGTCGGGGGCGTAGCCCCCGGGGATCACCACTGCGTCGAACTCCGACGGTTGCACCTGGGAGATGCCTGCGTCGGCACGCGCCGGGTAGCCGTGCTTGCTCTTGTACACGACCCCGCTCTCCGGGCCGACCAGGACGACATCTGCTCCCGCCTCCCGCAGCCGCAGGACCGGGTACCACAGTTCCAGGTCCTCGTAAAGGTCCTCCACAAACACGGCGACGCGTCTACCCCGCAGGTCCATCGTTTTCACCTCCTGGGCAGTCCGGCCTTTTGATTATACCCCCTGCACGTGCGGGCACACGGTACGTCAGCGGCTGGTGGGAAAGGGCAGGGACAGTGCCTCCCGTACGGGCGGCCGCGCGTGGGCGTATTCGCGTGAAAGTGACCTCTAGCGTCCGGCGCTTTCGCGCGAAAGTGACCGGACCCGCACGGCACTGTCGCGCGAAAGTGATCCACCGCCCGGGGACGTGGCGGAGCGGATTGACCACGCGCCGAGCTCGACGACCCGGGTCAGGGGGTTAGGGCCAGATACAGAGTCTGGTGATGTTCAGACAGGGGCGGCCGAGGGAATATCCGAACGAGCCGCCGGGTACACAGTCGTGAGGGAAGGGGGGAGGGTCGTGCGTCGCGTACCTGTCCTGCTCTGGTCCCTGGGGATGCTCTTCCTGCTGCGCCCTGCGGTCTTCTCGGGGTCCGGCGAAGCGCGGGAACTCGTCGGCGTGCGGATTCTGGTGGATCGGGTGGGGGGCCGCGTGGACTGGTCCCACGCCCACGACTGGATCGCCGCCGGGGTGTTCGGTCCCGACGGTTACGCCGACATCGAGGTCATGCGGCCGGACGGGTCCGGACGGCGGTGCCTGACCTGCGGCCACCCGCAGGTCCCGCACAAGCACAACGACCTGCCGGCCTGGCATCCCGGCGGCGACTACATTCTCTTTCAGTCGCAAGATCCGGCCCTCGATCTGCCCTACGCGGACGAGCGTCAGGAGCGCTACCTGACCCAGGGGGGCGCCGGGCTGAACAACAACCTCTGGCTGATCACCCGGGACGGCCGCCGCGCCTGGCAGCTCACCCGCGTGCGGCCGGGCGAGGCCAGCCTGCACGCCCACATCTCCCCCGACGGGCGCACGGTGCTGTGGGCGGCCCGCGTCCAGGACGGCCGGCGCAAGGTGTGGGCCCTGCGGCTGGCCGACCTGGTGATCGACGGCGGTGGGGCCCGCCTGGAGCGCGTGCGCACCCTGCGGCCCCGGGGAGGGCCGGACACCTTCTACGAAAGCCACGGCTTCACCCCCGACGGGCGGGCGGTGATCTTCTCGGCGAGCATCGGTCGGGCCCACCCGTTCGACCTGGACATCTGGATGATGGACCTGCAGAGCGGCCGCCTGACCAACCTCACCGATACCCCCGGCGAGTGGGACGAGCACGCCCAGGTGTCTCCCGACGGAAAGACCATCGTCTGGATGACCAACCGGGGCTACCCGATTCCGGTGCCGGACTTCTCCGACTACGGCCGGACCCTGCGGACTGAGTACTGGCTGATGGATGCTGACGGCAGCCGCCAGCGGCGTCTCACCTCCTTCAACGACCCCGCCGCGCCCGAGTACGCCGGTGGGCGCACCATCGTGGCCGACAGTTCGTGGAACAGGAACGGCGATCGGCTGGTGGCCGCCATGAGCGTGTTCGCCGGCGCGCGGGCGTCCCGCCGCATTGTGGTGCTGGACCTGGCGGTGCGGCGCTGACCTCCGAGGAGTCCGGCCCTACCGGCGCCGTCCCGTCGGGTGGGGTGCGGCGACGTCGTCCAGTTCGGCGTGCAGGCGGTGCAGCAGGCGGTGGGCGACCGGTGCCACGAGGATGCCGGCGGTCACCAGGAAGACGACCCCCGAAAACAGGGCATAAAAGGACGCGAACACTTTCGCCGCCGGCGTGCGGAGAGAGTCCACCGGGCCCATGCCGCCGAGGATCATCGCGGCGTTGAGCAGGGCGTCCACCCAGGACAGACCGTCGAGAGCATGGTAGCCTGCAACCCCCAGCCCCAGCGAGGCGAGGGTGATCGCGGCCGCTACCACGGCGTGGCCGGCCAGGCGCCGGAAAAACTTGCGCCGGGGCAGGACCGGATGCGTGCGGTGCTCGTACATACGCTTGTCCTCCCTGCGGAGGCGGCCGGTGGGGTCTGACACCTGATCCGCCCACCGGTGAGGGGCGGCCGTCTCCCGTTACCCCCTTGGCGTCCTCACAGCCTGCATCCTCGGAGCCCCTTTGGGATGGCTGTGTCGATTGTAGTTGACACTGTCGTCTCTTCTTGATAGCATCAACGGTACTATGGGTCATCATATCGCCGTGGCCTTGGACAACCGCCTCCGCCGGGTTCGGGAGGACCGCGGTCTGTCACAGGCGGAGCTGGCCCGGCGGGCGGGCATCTCCCGTCAGGCGCTGCACGCCGTCGAGACCGGCCGCTACGTGCCCAACACCGCAGTGGCTCTGCGCCTGGCCCGGGCCCTGGAGTGCGCCGTCGAGGACCTGTTCGTCCCCCGGGGCGAGACGGCGGTGGACGCAGAGTGGGCCGGGGAGGGTGCGCCCGTCCGGCGCGTGCGGATCGGGCGGGTGCGCGACCGGCTGGTGGCCTGGCCGCTGGCGGGCCTGGACGCGGCCACGCCGGCCGACGGTGTCCTGCTCCACGACGTCTACGACGGCCGGGTGCGCATCGAACCTCTGGCCGACGTCGGGCGCATGGAGCGAACCCTGCTGGTGGCCGGGTGCGATCCGGCACTGCGGGTCGCCGCGGGTCTGGCCGAACGCACCGCCGGGCTGTCGGTGCACTGGATCCCGGCGAGCAGCGCCCGGGCGCTGGCGGCCCTCGCCCGCGGGCGCGTGCACGTGGCCGGCACGCACCTCCGTCCGCCGGACGACCCCACCGGAGTGCGGGCGATCCGGCGCGCATTGGGCCGGACGCGCGCGCGGGTGGTGAGCCTCGCCCGGTGGGTGGAAGGTCTGGTGCTGGCCCCAGGCAATCCGCGCCGGATCCGGTCTCCCGAGGATCTCCTCCGGCGGGGCGTGCGCATCGTCAACCGCGACGCCGGCGCCGGCAGCCGGGCGGTGCTCGACCGCTGGCTGCAGCGCGCCGGGGTGGACCCCCGCCGGATCGCCGGGTACGACCGGGAACTGCCCACGCACTTCGCGGTGGCCGAGGCCGTGGCCGGCGGGCTGGCGGACGCGGGCCCGGGCGTGCTGCCGGTGGCGCGCGCGTGGGGACTGGAGTTCCTGCCCATCGTCGAGCAGCGCTACGACCTGGTGGTGCCCGAGGACCTGCTGGCCCTGCGGTCCGTGCGCGACTTTCTGGACGTGCTGACCTCGCGGGCGTTCCGCAGGGAGCTGGAGGCCATCGGAGGGTACGACCCGGCCGATGCGGGGACCGTCACGACGCTGGCGTAGGGGACAGGCCGCCGTGGGAGGCGCGCTGGCCGCCGGACTGGTCGTGGCGGGCGCGCTGGCCGCCGCGGTCGCCGCTCCCGTGCGCGGGGACGTGCTGGTGTTCGCGGCGGCGTCGCTCAGCGACGCGTTTGGCGAGGCCGGCCGCGTTCTGGAACGCCAGCACCCGGGCCTGCGGGTCGCGTTGCACTTCGCGGCGAGCTCCACCCTGCGCACCCAGATCCTGCAGGGAGCCCGGGCCGACGTGTTCGCGTCGGCCGACGAGCGGAACATGCGGCTGGTGCACGAGGCGGGGCTGCTGCGGACGGCTCCGCTCACCTTTGCCCGCAACGAACTCGTGGTGGCCGTCCCGGCCTCCCACCCGACCGGCATCTCGTCGGTGCGGGACCTGGCCCGGCCGGGCCTCAAGCTGGTGGTGGCGGCGCCGGAGGCGCCCATCGGCGCCTACACCCGGCAGGTCCTCGCCGCTCTCAGCCGCGACCCGGCCTACGGCCCGGACTTCGCCCGGCGCGTGCTGGCCAACGTGGTCTCCCAGGAACCCAACGTCCGGGCAACGCTTGCCCGGGTGGCGCTGGGCGAGGCCGACGCCGCGTTCGTCTACCGGTCCGACCTCGTCAGCGCGTACGGATCGCGGGTGCGCACGATCGAGATTCCCCGGTGGGCGAACGTGACCGCGCGCTACTCCATCGCGGTGCTGCGCACCGCGTCCCACCCGGTCGCCGCGCGCCGGTTCATCGACGTCGTGCTGTCGGAGGCGGGCCAGGCGATCCTGGCCCGGTTCGGGTTCCTGCCCGCCCGGGACTGACCCATGCCCGCAGCGCCCATCCCTCGCCCTGTCCCCGCCCGGTCGCTATCGGATTTGTGGGTGGCGCTTCCGGCCGGGGTCGCGGTAGGCTACGCGGTCCTGCCGGTGGCGGGCCTGCTCCTGTTCGCGCTGTCCTCGGCCCGGGTGCAGCCCGCCCTCCGGCTGCCGGCGGCTCATGACGCGGTCCTCCTCACGGCCGTGACCAGCACCCTGGTGGCGGGGATCGCGGCCCTGGTGGGGACCCCGCTCGCCTACCTGCTGGGGCGCAGCGAGTTCCGGGGCCGGAGGCTGGTGGAGGTGGTCGTGGAATTCCCCCTGGTCCTGCCGCCGGTGGTGGCCGGCGTGGCGCTGCTGATGACGTTTGGGCGCCGGGGGCTGCTGGGTCCGGCCCTCGCCGCGGCCGGCATCGAGGTCCCGTTCACGACGGCCGCCGTGGTCCTGGCGCAGCTGTTCGTGGCGGGCCCGTTTTACATCGCGAGCGCCCGGGTGGGGTTCGCCGCCGTGCCCCGCGAGCTCACCGAGGCCGCCTCCATCGACGGGGCGTCGAGCTGGCAGCAGTTCCGGCACGTGGCGCTCCCGCTGGCGACCCCGGCCCTGGCGGGCGGTGCGGTCCTGTGCTGGGCGCGGGCGGCCTCGGAGTTCGGGGCGACCCTGCTGTTTGCGGGCAACCTGCCCGGCCGCACCCAGACTCTGTCGCTGGCCATCATGACGGCCCTGGAGGCGGACCTCGATGCCGCCGTGGCCCTAAGCGTCCTGCTGCTGGCGCTGTCGGCCGGCGCGCTGGCCGGGCTGCGGCTGCTGGCCGCTTCCCGGACGACGCTGCTGTGGTAAGGCGCAGGTCGCCCGGTCGCCCCACCGGGCCCGGCCGGCGTCCGTCGGCGGAGAGTCGCAGGCCTCCTCCCAGACCGCCCGGGTCCAGGAGACGGCACCTGCGCCGTCCAACCTCCACCTCAAACGTCAGGGGGAGGAGGCTGCGATGCTGTCCGCCGACCAGGTGGCCGCCCTGCGGGCGCTGTCCAGCCCCACGGTGGCCAACGCCATCGAGACCTTCCGCGTCCGTCCCCGGGAGGCGGGCTACCTGGCCCCGGGGATCCGGGCGCTGTTTGCCGAGCTGGGGCCGGTGGTGGGATATGCGGTCACGGCTCTCATCCGGGCGGAGCGCCCTCCGGCGCCGGACCGGCGAGCCAGCACCTTCGCCTGGTGGGACTACGTGGCGAGCATGCCGGCGCCGCGGGTGGTGGTGATGCACGACCTGGACCGACCGCAGGGACAGGGAGCGTTCTGGGGAGAGGTCCAGGCCACCATCCACCGGGCTCTGGGGTGTGCGGGTGTGGTGACCGACGGGTCGGTGCGCGACCTGGACGAAGTGCGCGCGCTGGGGTTCCAGATGTGCGCCGCCCACGTCTGCGTGTCCCACGCCAACGTGCACCTGGTAGACTTCGGCGTGCCGGTGAAGGTGGGCGGAGTGTGGATCCGCCCCGGCGATCTGCTGCACGGCGATCAGCATGGCGTGGTGGTCGTCCCCGCCGACCTGGCCCCGCGGATCCCCGAGGCGGCCGCGCGCCTGGCCGCCGAGGAGCGGCGCATCCTCGACGCCTGCCGGGCCGACGGGTTCACCCTGGACCGCCTGAAGGCGGTGTACAGGACCGTCCGCCCCGACGCGTACTGACAGGCCGGCCCGGTCGCCTTCATCCCCGGCGCCCGGGCACGGGGGGCGGGCGAGCCTCAGGCGCCTCACACGGACGCCTGGGGCAGCGGACTGTGTTCCCCGCCTGTTCGCCGAACGGGGATTCGAATCTTTTGAAAGGTTACGAAAAAATTGTTGAAAAACTTCGCAACGAGTGCTACTGTTGCAACAATCGCGGTTCCATGGCCGAGGGCGACGACTACCTCACCGTGGAGGAAATCGCCAGGCTGCTGCGGGTGCACCGCACAACGGTCTGGCGGTGGATCGCCTCCGGGAGGCTGCACGGGTACCGCATCGGCGTGCGCACGCTCCGCGTCCGGCGCGACGATCTGCGCCGTTTCCTCCACTCCGCCGCCGTCTCCCCCCATCCCTCGCGCGCCGTCCGCCGCCCTGCGCCCGTCCTGCCTGCTGCATCGTCCCGATCGGTCGTGGCCGCCACAGGGGGGAGGGGAGCCGGCGTGTATCCGCCTGTCTTTGAGTACGCGGTGCCCACGGCGGTGGGGGAGGCGTTGGACCTGCTGACCGACAAGGGCGAAGAGGCCCGGATCCTGGCCGGAGGCCAGAGCCTTATTCCGTTGATGAAGTTCCGCCTCGCCAGTCCGGCCTGGCTCATCGACATCAACCGGATCGGCGATCTGGACTACGTGCGGGAAGACGCCCAGGGGTTGCGGGTGGGAGCCCTGGCCCGCCACCGGACCCTGGAGCGCTCCGCCCTGGTGGCTCAACGCTACCCGGCGCTCGCCGCCGCCGCCCCCCAGATCGCCGACCCGCTGGTCCGCAACCTGGGGACGCTGGTGGGCAGTCTCTGCCACGCCGACCCTCAGGGGGACTGGGGCGCGGTGGCGGTGGCGATGGACGCCCGGGTGGTGGCGCGCAGCCGTCGGGGAGAGCGCGTCATCCCGGCTGTGGACTTCTTCCGCGGACCGCTGGCCACCGCCCTGCAGGCCGACGAGATGGTCACCGAAGTGCGGTTCCCCCGCCCCCGGGGGCGCGTCTTCGGGACCTACCTGAAGCTGGAGCGGAAGGTGGGCGACTTCGCCACCGTCGGCGTGGCGGTGACCCTCGAGCTGGAGGACGGCCGTGTGACGCGCGCCGGAATCGGCCTCACCGCCGTGGGCCCCACCTACCTCCGGGCGCGCCAGGCCGAGACGCTGCTTGTGGGCCGCCGTCTGGACGACGCCGTGGCGGCGGAGGCGGGTCGTCAGGCGGCGGCGGAGGCCGACCCGGTCAGCGACCACCGCGGCAGCGCCGACTACAAGCGCCAGGTGGTCCGGGTGTTTGTCACCCGCGCGCTGCGGCAGGCCCTGGCGGCCCGGGCCGCGTGAGGAGGTGCGTCCATGGACCGCACCATTACGGTCACGGTGAACGGACAGCCGCGCACCGCCACGGTGGAGCCGCGGCTGCTGCTGGTGCACTTCCTGCGGGAGGTCCTGGACCTGACTGGCACCCACGTCGGCTGCGACACCACCAGCTGCGGGGCGTGCACGGTGCTGCTGGACGGGCTGCCGGTCAAGTCCTGTACCCTCTTCGCCGTCCAGGCCGACGGGCGCGCGGTGACGACGGTGGAGGGGCTCGCCCGGGACAGGGAGCTGCACCCGATCCAGCAGGGCTTCAAGGAGGAGCACGGACTGCAGTGCGGCTTCTGCACGCCCGGGATGATGCTCGCGGCCAAGGCGCTGCTGGACGAGATCCCCGACCCCACCGAGGAGCAGATCCGCTGGGCGCTGTCCGGCAACATCTGCCGGTGCACCGGCTACCAGAACATCGTCAAGGCGGTCCGGTGGGCCGCCCGCCGCCTGGGAAGCCAGCCGGCGGTCGGGGGGAGGTGACGACCGTGGCCACGAAGATGGAGGACCTCGGCGGGATCGGGACGCGGATCCACCGTAAGGAGGACGACCGCTTCCTCCGGGGGCGCGGGCGCTACCTGGACGACATCAAGCTGCCGGGCATGCTCCACCTGGAGCTGCTGCGCAGCCCGCACGCCCACGCCCGCATCCGGTCCATCGACACCTCCCGGGCCCGGGCCCTGCCCGGGGTGGTGGCGGTGATCACCGGCCAGGATCTGGCCGCCCACAAGCTGGCGTGGATGCCCACCCTCTCCGGCGACACCCAGGCCGTGCTGGCCACCGACAAGGTGCGGTTCCAGGGCCAGGAAGTGGCCGCGGTGGTGGCCACCAGCCCTTATATCGCCAAGGACGCGGTGCAGTTCATCGAGGTGGACTACGAGGTGCTGCCCGCCGTGGTGGACCCCCGCCGGGCGCTGGAGCCGGGAGCCCCCGTGATCCGGGACGACAAGCCGGGGCAGACCACCAACCACATCTACCACTGGGAGGCGGGCGACCGCGAGGCCACCGACCGGGCGTTCCGGGAGGCGGACCGGGTCGTCACCCTGGAGACCCACTACCCCCGCTGCCACCCCGCGCCGCTGGAGTGCTGCGGCTGCATCGCCGACGTCAACCCGGCCACGGGCAAGGCCACCATCCACATGACCACCCAGGCGCCCCACGCCGTCCGCACGGTGTTCGCCCTGGTCACCGGGTACCCCGAGCACCAGATCCGCATCGTCTCCCCCGACATCGGGGGCGGATTCGGCAACAAGGTGCCTGTGTACCCCGGCTACGTGGTCGCCACCGCCGCCTCGCTGCTGCTGGGACGGCCGGTGAAGTGGGTGGAAGACCGCACCGGCAACCTGATCTCCACGGGGTACGCCCGGGACTTCCACATGCGCGGGGAGCTGGCCTTGCAGGGCGACCGCATCGTCGGCCTGCGGGTGAAGGTCCTGGGCGACCACGGCGCGTTCTACGCCGACGCCCAGCCCACCAAGTTCAAGATCGGGTTGTTCCACATCGTCAGCGGCTCCTACGACATCCCGGCGGCGTTCTGCGAGGCCGACGGCGCCTACACCAACAAGGCGCCCGGCGGCGTCGCCTACCGGTGCTCGTTCCGGGTCACCGAGGCGTCGTTCCTCATCGAGCGGCTGGTGCAGACCGCGGCCTACGAGCTGGGGCTGGACCCCGCCGAGTTCCGCCGGCGCAACTTCATCCGCGCAGACCAGTTCCCTTACCGGTCGGCGTTCGGGTGGGTGTACGACTCGGGGGACTACCACCGGGCTCTGGACCTGGCCCTGGAGAAGCTCGACTACGCCCGCTGGCGGCGGGAGCAGGCGGAGGCGCGCCGACAGGGCCGCCTGCTGGGTATCGGCCTGGCGTCCTTCACCGAGATCGTGGGGGCGGGGCCGTCTCACACCTTCGACATTCTGGGGTTGAAGATGTTCGATTCGGCCGAGCTCCGGGTGCACCCCACCGGGAAGGCCGTTCTGAAGCTGGGCACCCGCACCCAGGGCCAGGGTCACGAGACCACCTTCGCCCAGATCGTCGCCAGCGAGCTGGGCATCCCCGCCCGGGACGTGGAGGTGCAGGAGGGGGACACCGACCACACCCCCTACGGCCTGGGCACCTACGCCAGCCGCAGCACGCCCACCAGCGGCGCCGCCACCGCGGTGGTGGCCCGGCGCCTCCGGGACAAGGCCCGCCGGATCGCTGCCCACTTGCTGGAAGTCTCCGAGCAGGACCTGGAGTGGGAGCCCGGCCGGTTCTACGTGCGGGGCGCCCCGTCCCGGGGCAAGACCATCCAGGAGGTCGCTCTGGCCGCCTACACCAACTTCCCCGCGGGGATGGAGCCCGGGCTGGAGGACGTGTGCTACTACGACCCTCCCAACATGACCTTCCCCTTCGGCACCTACGCGGTGGTGGTCGAGGTCGACCGCGGCACCGGCCAGTGGAAGCCTCTGCGGGTCGTGGCGGTGGACGACTGCGGGGTGCGGATCAACCCTACCATCGTGGAAGGCCAGATCATGGGAGGGCTGTGCGAGGGGTACGGCATCGCCGCCATGGAGCTCATCACCTTCGACGAGGCGGGCAACTGCATCGGCGCCAACTTCACCGACTACCTGCTGCCCACGGCATGGGAGACGCCCCGGTTTGAGCTCTACGAGACCGTCACCCCCTCCCCGCACCACCCGCTGGGGGCCAAGGGGGTGGGCGAGTCGGCGACGGTGGGCTCTCCCGCGGCGTACGTCAACGCGGTGATCGACGCCCTGGCCCACGCCGGGATCCGCAACATCGACATGCCCCTCACGCCCGACCGGGTGCGGGCCGCGCTGGAACAGGCCGGACTGGCGGAGTAGGCCCATGCGGTGGGACGTGGAACGCCGCGCCGGCGAACTGCGTCGCGTGGGTCGCCCGTTTGTCCTCGCGACCGTGATCCGGGTGGAACGGCCCGCCTCGACGCACCCGGGCGACCGGGCGGTGGTCACGCCCGATGGAGTGCTGGAGGGCTGGATCGGGGGCGCCTGCTCGGAACCGGTGGTGGTCCGGGAGGCGCTGCGGGCGCTCGCCGAGGGCACCTGCCGGGTGGTGCGCGTGGGGCCTGCGGACGTCGAAGCCATTCCGGGGGTCATCCCGGCGGTGACCACCTGTCCGTCCGGAGGAACCGTGGACGTGTTCTTGGAACCGGTGCGGCCCGATCCCCACCTGGCGGTGTTCGGAGAGAGCCTGGTGGCCCGCACTCTGGTGCGGCTGGCCCAGGCCCTGGGGTACCGGGTCAGCGTGGTGGTCTCTGAGGGCGGACGGTCTCCGCCGGCCGACGCGGTCTACGTGGGACGCCTGCCGTCGGACGCGGTGGGTCCGGAGGACGGCGTGGTGGTGGCCACCATGGGGCACTGGGACGAGGACGCCGCCGAGAACGCCCTGCGCACGCCGACCCGCTACGTGGCGCTGGTGGCCAGCCGCCGCCGCGCGGCCGCCGTCCTGGACGTCCTGCGTCGTCGCGGGGTCCCCGAGACGTCCCTGGCTCGTCTGCGCGCCCCGGCCGGGCTGGACCTGGGACCGTCCACCCAGGAGGAGATCGCGCTGGCCGTGCTGGCTGAGTTTGTGTCCCTGCGGACCCGGCCCCAGGGGCTCCCGGAGGGGGATCATCTGGACGAAGCCGTAGACTCCGTGTGCGGCATGACCGTGGCCACCCGGGGGGCCCGCCACACCGCCGAGTACCACGGGCGCCTTTACTACTTCTGTTCGCCGTCCTGCCGGCAGCGTTTCCTCGCCGACCCGCAGGCGTACGCGGCCCCCGTCTCGTCCTGACCCCCTCTCCTTGGGGCGATTCGGGTCTCCTCTCGCCCGGGAGGCGACTGATCTCCCCGCCGCTGCGCATTGAGGTACTTCGTCCCCCTGCGGGCCGTCCGAGTTGCTCCTTCCCCCGCCGTGAGTTTCCCTCTCCCCCATGGGGGGAGAGGGCGAGGGTGAGGGGGAAGGAGAGCATAGCGTCAGACTCTACTCCGCTTCTGCGTGAGATCCAAGGTCGAGTTTCTTCTTTCCCAGCGGGGGTGCTAAACTTCCCCTTCCCAGCGGGACTTCTAAACTCCCCTCTCCCCCGCAGGGGGGAGAGGGTGAAGGTGAGGGGGGCCGGTCGCCTTGTGGACATCCTGGTCATCGGAGGGACCCAGTTCTTCGGCTGGGACCTGGTGGAGATGTTGCTGGGCCGCGGTCACCGCGTCACCGTCTTCAGCCGCGGCCACCGCCGCCCTCCGTTCTGGGACCGCATCCAGCACATCGCCGGCGACCGTCGGGACCATCGCGCCGTCGTCGCTGCCCTGCGCGGCAGGCGGTTCGATGCAGTCGTGGACAACATCGCCTTCGCGCGTCCCGACGTGGAAGCCGTCCTCCAGGCCTTGGGCGGCGACGCGGGCCACTACCTGCTCACCAGCAGCGGCGCCGTGTACCCCGACCTGCCCGCGCCCGACATCTTTCGGCCGATTCCCGAAGAGGCCGCCGACCTCTCCCGGCGGGGCGACGGAGCGTACGCCGAGGGCAAGCGGGAGTGCGAGCAGGTCCTGCGCGAGCAGCGGGCGGTCCCGTTCACCATCCTGCGCCCTCCCATCGTGCAGGGACCGCGGGACCCCAGCCTGCGCGGGTGGTTCTGGTACCAGCGCGTCCGGGACGGCGGCCCGGTACTGGTGCCCCTCCGGTCCCCGGCGGCCATCTGGCGTCAGGCGTTCAGCCGCGACGTGGCGGCGGCTCTGGTCCTGGCCGCCGGCAACCCGGCGGCGTTCGGGAAGACCTACAATGTGGCTGGCGACGAGATCGTGGCCCTGGAGGAGTTCGTCCGGCTGGCAGCCGAGATCTGCGGGGTGCCCGACCCGGTGGTGCCGGTGCCCGCGGAGGACCTCCGACGGGAGGCCCCGTGGTACCGGCCGCCTTTTCTCCACCGGTTCGTCCTGGACACCGCGCGGATCAGGGCGGAGCTGGGCTTCCGCCCCACGCCCCTGGTCCGGTGGCTGGAGGAGACCGTGCGCTGGCACCTGGACGCCGACCTGCCCCCCGCGCCCGGATACGACCGCCGCGACGACGAACGCGCCCTGGCCCTGCGCTGGCAACGCCGGCTCCGCGGCGACGGGTGAGCGCCTGCCCGGTCTCCGGTGGGACGGGCCCCCTTTAACCTGGCCCTGACCTTGAGCTGTCCCCTGGGCTTTGGACACTTTCCTCGCAAGCGCGCTGACCGGTCCGGCACAACGCCAGCGTGGCTCCACCGGTCGGGTGTTCCGTCGCTCAGTCCGCAAGCGCAGGCTCCCTTTCCCTCGCCCCCGCGACGGAGGAGAGGGCGAGGGTGAGGGGGCCTGCTTGAAGTAGCGGCTTGGCTCGGCCGCCGGAGGCTGGCTTGCGTTTGATCCTGTCCGGGATGGGAGGATGAGGGCGGGAGCTCTGGCCGGTCGGGAATCCTGCTGACTTCGGGCATACGGTATGCCTATGCCGGGAATGATTCGGAGGTGGTCCGGGAAGAGGTCGAAAAGGAAGGAGTCGTGGCCGGATGCCCAGGTGATGCAGTTGAGCCGGACTTGGATCACGCTCCTGGCAGCGCTGCTCCTCGTGGCTCAGGTCTGGCCGGCGGGACCCTCGGTGGCGGCAGTCGCCCTGCCGGCTCTGGAGCGCGCCGTCGTCAGGCGGGTGGTCGACGGCGATACGCTCGATGTCATCGCGGGCCGGTTCTCCGAGCGGGTCCGGCTAATCGGTGTGGACGCTCCCGAGCCCGGCCAACCATTTGCGGTCGAGGCGGCGGCCTTCGTTCGGACGCGCCTGCCGGTCGGACGCACGGTCTGGCTGGAAAGCGACGTGCAGTCGCACGACCGGTACGCCCGGCGGCTGGCCTACGTCTGGACCACGCGGCCCCTGCGGGGCGACCCGCTGGAGGTGCGCCGCGCCATGCTCAACGCCATGCTGCTTCTGGAAGGGTACGCCGTCCTCCTCACCGTTCCGCCGAACGTGCGGTACGTGGATCTCTTTCGGACCTTTCAACAGGAGGCGCGTGCGGCCGGCCGCGGAGTGTGGGCGCCCGCGGCGCGGACCGAGTGCGACCCCGCCTACCCGGACGTCTGCATCCCTCCGCCCCCACCCGACCTGGACTGTCCGGATATCCCTTACCGCCGTTTCCGGGTGCTGCCGCCTGACCCCCACCGCTTCGATGGAGACCACGACGGCATCGGCTGCGAGCGCTGACCGCTCCCGGCTCATTGCCCCCGGCGGACGATCCCAAAATATGCGGCTGGAGAAGGGCGCCATGCGCCTCCGCTGCAAAGCACCTCCCATGGTCAGGGGAGGATGGCCCGTTTCGGCCATCGAGGGGACAGTCACCACCGGGCCCGGGGGACAGTCCCCGGCACCAGGTGGGGACAGTCCCCCGCTGCCACGTGCGGAGCCGGTTGGCCCGGGCAATTCGTCCGTGGGCGAGGGATTTGCTCCGCCGAGAGAGCAGGGGGCGTCGGACCGGTGACTGTCCCCGGTTGCAGGAGGGGCCTGTCCCCGGGCGTCGCAGGTGACTGTCCCCCGGGCGTCGGTGGTCTGGCGGGGTCTGTCTCCGCTGGGCATTCCCCCGTGAGGAGATTCTCTTCCTCTGCGGCGAGGGCCGTCACTTCTCTTTGCGAGGATGAGAGGTTAGCCGCCGAACGGGCGAAGATCAACTAAATAATCCGTCGAAAGGATTGCATTTTTGAAGCGCGTACTTTCCTTTCAA
>JBBIUY010000030.1:0-35001 GCA_037440005.1 Armatimonadota bacterium
CCGGACGGGATAAGCGCTGAAAGCATCTAAGCGCGAAGCCCACCCCAAGATGAGGCCACCCACCGGGTAACCGGGTAAGCCCCCAGGGAGATGACCTGGTTGATAGGCCGGAGGTGTAAGCGCCGCAAGGCGTTGAGCTGACCGGTACTAATCGGGCGAGGGCTTGATCACCGCTTTAGGAGTAGCTGTGTGGAGCCTGCGCGAGGTGATGTCGAAGGACCAAGGTCAAGGTCGACGGCCCAGACCCCGTCGGGGTTGTGCTGTAGCCTCCCTTGACCTTCGACATCGACAGTTCGTCCCGGTGGCCATGCCGGAGGGGCCACACCCGTTCCCATTCCGAACACGGTCGTTAAGCCCTCCAGGGCCGATGGTACTGCACTGGCGACGGTGCGGGAGAGTAGGTCGCTGCCGGGAGTTCGTCACGCGGGGACGCGGCGTCGGCCGCGTCCCCGCGTCTTTTGTGTGGGGCCGGGACCGTCAGGGGCGGGGCGCGATCACCTGGAGCCAGTTGCGGGGGACCGCCGACAATCCCAGCTCCTCGAACGCCTCGTCCACCCCCCGGCGCAGGGCCTCGGCGCCCGCCTCCAGGGGGACACCCGGCAGGGCGCCTTGGATGAACAGGGAAAACGAGCCGATGTCCTGCAGGCTCTGGCGGCTGAGCGGCTGCTGGTGCAGGGTGACCGTCGGCTCGCCGAACCCCGCGGCCCGCAGCAGGTCCCGGTACTGGTCTACGGTGAGCCACTGCATGGCGGTGGCCTTGACGCCCCGGGTGACAGTGTGGCCCCGCTCGGCCAGCCACCGCATCGCCCGCAGGACCCACAGGCGGTAAAAGCGCTGGGTGCCCTCGGGGTAGGCGCCGTGGAAGAAGGTGGTGTTGAAGGCGAGCAGGCCGCCCGGCTTCAGGCAGCGGAAGATCTGGTCGAGTACCGCCGCCTTGTCGCCGATCAGGTGGATGGCGTTGGCGAAGACCACCCGGTCCACCGGCGGGACCAGGGCCGCCAGCCGTTCGGCGGTCCCCTGGATGAAGCGGACGATCCGGGAACGGATCCGCTGGTGGGCCCGGGCCAGCGCCGAGGGGGAGGGGTCCACGGCGTAGACGCAGGCGCCCGGGGCGGACTCGTCCATCTCGCGCAGGATCAGTTCGGTCACCGCGCCCGGCCCGCAGGCCAGGTCCACCACCGCGCCGTCCCGGGGGATGCGGCTGTGGGCGACCAGCCAGGCGTTGACCTGGCGGAAGAAAGGATGGCGGGCGAAGCGCTCAAACGAAAAGCGCTCATCCTCCTCCGCCGCCGGCCCGGCGGCCGCCACCGGCTCTTCCACGGGTCCCCCCTCCCCGGGCTCTGGCGCCCCCGCAGGGTGTAGGGGAGGCTTCGGCCGGTCCGGGCCGATTCCTGCCGCGCCTATCCGCCCGAGGGGGCGGCCCGCCGCGGGGCGTCGAGAAAGACCACCTGGTCGGCCACCACCTCGGTGGCGGTGCGCCGTCCGCCCTCGGCGTCCACCTGCTCGACCCGCAGGTGGCCGGTGACCCCCACCAGGCGGCCCGTGCGCAGGTGCGCGGCCACCACCGCCGCCAGCTGCCGCCACGCCACCACCGGGATGAAGTCGGCGTCCCGTCGGCCGTCGCGTCCGGGCGACGCCCGCGGGACGGCCAGCACGAACCACGCCCGCTGCACCCCGTCGCCGGTCGTGCGGATCTCCGGATCCCGGGCCAGCCGACCCACCAGAGAGACCGCGTTCAGGCCCCGCCCGCCCGCTCCCCGCGCGGGTGCGGACGGGCTGCTGTCGTCGTGGGCGCTGCGCTGTGACATCGCCGTCTCCTTCCCTGTGCCGTGGTGGCCTCACCGTACCGGAGGTCCGCCGGGAGGGCAATGACCCGGATGGGTCATCGGGGCCCGGCCGCCAGGGGGGAGGCCGCCTCCGGCGACCGGCGGGCCGAGGTGGGGTGGACGCGAGCGCGGAGGCGGCCGGGCGCGGGCGGCGAACAGGACAGGCGGAGGGATTCGATGGCCCTGATCCTGCGGGAGGCCGACGTCCGCGCCCTGCTGCCGATGGCAGATGCCATCGACCTGATGGCCGACGCCCTGCGGGCGTTCTCCACCGGGCAGGTGGTGCAGCCGGTGCGGCTGGCGATGCTGGTGGAACGCCCCGGCGGGTACCTGGGCCTGATGCCGGCGTACCTGCGCACCTCCGGGCAGCCGCTGGGCGCCAAGGCGGTCACCTTCTACCCGGCAAACGCCGACCGGGGATTGCCCACCCACCTGGCGGTGATCCTGTTGTGGGACAGCGCCACCGGGGAGCTGCGGGCCATCCTGGACGGCCGGCTGATCACCGAGGTGCGCACCGCCGCCACCTCGGCGGCGGCGGCCCGGGCGCTGGCCCGGCCGGAGGCGGGGGTGCTGGCCATCCTGGGGGCGGGGGTGCAGGCGCGCAGCCACCTGGAGGCGCTGAGCCTGGTCCGTCCCCTGCGGGAGGTGCGGGTGTGGTCGCGGACCGCCGAACGCGCCGCCCGCCTGGCCGCCGAGGCGTCCACACGCCTGGGCGTGGCGGCGCGGGCGTGCGCCACCGCCGAGGAGGCCGTGCGCGGGGCGGACCTGATCGTCACTGCCACGTCGTCCCCCACGCCCGTGCTGGCCGGAGCGTGGGTGGCTGCGGGCGCCCACATCACGGCCGTGGGCGCGGCGCGGCCCGACTGGCGGGAGATGGACACCGAGGCGGTGCGCCGGGCGCGGGTGTTCGTGGACTCGCGCTCCGGAGCCCTGGCGGAGTCGGGGGACCTGCTCATCCCCCTGAAGGAAGGCGCCATCACCGCCGACCACATCGTCGGCGAGATCGGGGAGGTGCTGGCGGGCCGGGTGCCCGGGCGCACCGCCGACGCCGAGGTCACGCTGTTCAAGTCCCTGGGCATGGCGGTGGAGGACGTGGCCGCGGCGCACCTCGTGTACACCCGCGCCCGCCAGCGGGGCGTGGGAGAGGAGATCTCCCTGTAGGGGAACGCCCCGGCGCGGGTGAAATACGCCGGGACGACGGTGGCGGCAGGGCCGCCGCGCAGGAGCGCCGTCGCGGGGAGGACGAGGATGGGCAAGCGCATCGTGATCCTGGGCGGAGGTTTCGGCGGCATCACGGCCGCCCTCGCCCTCCGACAGGCGCTGGGACCCGAGCACGCCGTGACCCTGGTGGACCGCCGCGGCGAGTTCCTGATGGGCCTGCGCAAGCTGTGGATGCTGGTGGGGCGGGCCACCCGCCGGGAGGGGACGCGGCCGCTGGAGGCCCTGGCGGGCCGGGGAGTGCAGGTCCGGCGGGCCGCCGTCCGGGCCATCGACGTCCGCGCCCGGACGGTGACCACCGACGAGGGCGCGCTGCCCTTCGACTACCTGGTGGTGGCTCTGGGAGCGGAGCCGCGCCCCGACCTGATCCCCGGCTGGAGCCCGGCGGCCTGCAACCTCTACGACGCCGACGACGTGGAGCGGATCGCCCCGCGGATCCGCGGCCTGCGCGAAGGGCGCGTGCACGTGGCGGTGCTGGGCGTGCCCTACAAATGCCCGCCCGCTCCCTACGAAGCCGCGCTCCTGCTGGACGACCTCTTCCGCCGGCGCGGGCTGCGGGACGGGATGGAGATCCAGACCTCCACGGTCCAGCCCATGTCGCTGCCGGTGGCCGGCCCGGCGGCCTGCGCCCAGGTGGAGGGCCAGCTGGCGCGCCAGGGGGTCGGGTTTGCCCCCAACCGCCGTCCCCTGCGGCTGGAGGGGACGGCCGTGGTCTACGACTCCGGCCGCGTGGAGGCGGACGTGCTGCTGGCGGTGCCCCCGCACCGTCCGCCGGCCGTGGTCGCCGACAGCGGCCTCGCCCTGCGGGGCGAGTGGATCCAGGTGGATCCCGGCACGCTGCGCACCTCCGTGGACGGGATCTTCGCCGTGGGCGACGTGGTGGACATCCCCCTGGCCACGGGCATGGCGCTGCCCAAGGCGGGGGTGTTTGCCGAGCAACAGGCCCAGGTCGTCGCCGGACAGATCGCCGCCGAGATCGCGGGTACCGGGTCGTGGGCCCCCTTCGCCGGGGAGGGTTACTGCTTCATCGAGGTGGGCGGCGAGCAGGCGGCGATGGTGCGGGGCAACTTCTACGCCTCGCCGGCTCCGCAGCTGGAGGTCACGCCTCCCTCCGCCGAGGCCTACCGGCAGAAGGTGGAGTTCGAGCGGGAGCGCCTGCGGCGCTGGTTTGGCTCCTGAATCGGCCTCCGCCGGCCCGCGCCGCCGGGGTCTGATTCCCGGCGGGTGTTTCCGGGGCCGGCCTGTCCGTCTGTGTCCTCCCACATCTGGTAGGACCTCCGTGTCCGGGGCCCAGCATCTGGGGCCGCGCACCGCACGGGATTTTTTTGTCTTCCGAGGTCTGGGAGGAAGGAGATCGGGGAAATGAGTGGAATAGAAGGCCACAAAGTGGTGAACGGTGGGATGCGTGCTCAGAGGGGAGCACCACTACTCGCTGGACGAGAAGGGCCGGATCGTCCTGCCCCCCAAGTTCCGCGCGGCCCTAGGCAACCGGGTGGTGGTGACCCGCGGTCTGGACGAGTGCGTGGCCGTCTACTCCCCTCAGGAGTGGGCGCGCAACGAACGGAAGTTGCGCGGCCTGTCCGTCAGCCGGCGTGACTTCGTGCGGTTCATGCTGGCCAGCGCCGAGGACGTGGAGATCGACCGGCAGGGCCGCATGACGATCCCGGCGCACCTGCGGGCCTACGCCAAGATCGAGCGGGACGCGGTGGTGGTCGGGGTGGGCAGCCGGCTGGAAATCTGGAGCCTGCAGAACTGGGAGCGCTACATCGCCCGGGTGCAGGCGGAGGCCACGGCCATCGCCGCCGAGCTGAAGGACCTGAGCCTGTAGACGGCGGACCGGAGGGCAGCCCGTGCGGGGGGCGGGCATGAGCGAGCCCGCGCACGTTCCGGTCCTGCTGGAGGAGACGGTGCAGTGGCTGCAGCCCCGCCCCGGCGGCGTCTACGTGGACGCCACGGTGGGCGCCGGCGGCCACGCCGAGGCCATCCTGGAGCGCATCGGGCCCGGCGGGCTGCTGGTGGGCATCGACCGGGACGGGGACGCCCTGGAGCTGGCCGCCCGGCGGCTGGCCCGGTTTGGGAGCGCGGTGGTGCTGGTGCACGACACCTATGCGGCCATCAAAGACGTGCTGCGGGCCCAGGGCCTGGACCGGGTGGACGGCGTCCTGTTCGACCTGGGGGTCTCCTGGCTGCAGCTGAGCCGGCCCGAGCGGGGGTTCTCCTTCGCCCTGCCGGGGCCGTTGGACATGCGCATGGACCGGCGGCAGCGCACCACGGCGGCGGATCTGGTCAACGGCCTGCCCGCCGACGCGCTGGCGGACCTGCTGTGGCGCTACGGCGAGGAGCGGTGGGCGCGGCGGATCGCCCGCGCCATCGTCCGGGCCCGACCCCTGCGGACCACCGAGGAGCTGGCCCGGGTGGTACGGGAGGCGATCCCGCGGCGTGCCTGGCCCCGGACCATCGATCCCGCGACGCGGACGTTCCAGGCGCTGAGGATGGCGGTGAACGACGAGCTGAGACATCTGGAGACGGCCATTCCCGATGCGGCGGAGGTACTCCGGGAGGCGGGTCGACTCTGCGCCATTACCTTCCACTCCCTGGAGGACCGAACCATCAAACACACCTTCCTGCGCCTCTCCCGTGGGTGCACCTGTCCTCCCGGGGCCTCCGCCTGCACCTGTGGGGGGAAACGGTGGCTGCGCGTGCTGACGCGCAGGCCCGTCACCCCCACCGCCGAGGAGATCGCCCGCAACCCCCGCGCCCGCAGCGCCAAGCTGCGGGTGGCGGAGCGGATCGCCGGTGGCCCGTGACGGTCGGAGGTCCGTCGGCCGCCCCCGGGCGCGCAGGAGGACGGTGGACAGAGATCATAGAGGTGGGGCCGGGACGTCGGGGTCGGTCTTCGCACCTCCACACACACCCCGAAGATCCCCTCCGCAGCATCGAGAGCACCTCCGGCAGCCGATACCCGGCGCCCGGCCCCCCATAAGGTGTTGAAGGTTGGAGGTTGAAGGTTGGAGGGTGGAGGCGGACGGGCTTTCCTTCCTGTGACCTTCAACCTTCAACCTTCAACTCGCAAAGGAGAGCGGTTAGACAGGGCGATGCTGGCGCTGGTCCCGCAGTCCCGTCTGTACCCGGTCCTGCTGCCGCCCCAGGCGGCGGGCGGTGGGGCGACCCCTGCCCGCCGGCGGAGGCGCTCCATGGCGTCGGTGGTGGTCGCGGTGGCCGTGGTCGTCCTGCCGGCGGTGGTGCTGGTGGCCCAGCGCACCCACGCGGCCCGCACCGGGTATGCCATCCTCGCCCTGCAGGGCGAGGTCCAGACGCTGCAGGCGGAAAACGCCCGGCTGCTGGCGGAGGTGGCCGCGCTGCGCGCTCCCGACCGCATCGAGCGGATCGCCACCACCCAGCTGGGCATGGTGCCTCCCCGTCCCCAGCAGGTGGCCTCGCTGCCGGTGGCTCCGCCGGCGCGGGCGGTGGCCCGGGGTCCTGAGCCGTCGGTCCTGGACCGGGTAGTGGGGTGGCTGGTCCGCACCGAGGCGGCGGCCGCCGAGCCGGCGCCCTGATCGGGGTGGACCGCCGCCGGGCCCGATCGTCTCGCAGGAGCCGGCTCCGGCCGGCTCCTGCGGTTGTGGCCGCCTCACCCCACCTGGTCGCCGACCACCGCCGCCTGGTCCGGCGGCGGCTGGCGGCGACGCGGGCGGTCCTGGTGGCCTCCCTGGCCGTGCTGGCAGGGAGGCTGGTCCAGCTGCAGGTGGTCCAGGGAGGGCGCCTGCAGGAGCTGGCCGCCCGCCAGCAGCTGGAGGCGATCGTCCTGGAGCCTCGCCGGGGGCGGATCCTGGACCGCCGCGGCCGGCCTCTGGCCGTCAACGTGGACGCGCCCTCCCTGTATGCGGTCCCCACCGCCATCCCTGACCCGGCCGCCTTCGCGCGCGTGGTGGCGCCGCTGGTGGGCCAGCCGGCGGCCGAGGTCGAACGGCGGGTGCGGGCCGGCCGGCACTTTGCCTGGCTGGCGCGCAAGGTGGACCCCCAGGTGGTGGCCCGGGTCCGGGCGGCGGTGCGGCCCGAGCAGGTCGGGGTCCTGACCGAGCAGCGCCGGGCCTACCCCAACGGTCCGCTGGGAGCGCACGTCCTGGGGTTCGCCGGCATCGACAACCAGGGGCTGGCGGGGGTGGAGCTGTCCTACGACAGCACCCTGCGGGGCGCCGCCGGCCGGGCGGTGGCCGCCCGCGACGGGCTGGGGCGCATCCTGGTGGAGACCCAGCGCGTCCTCAGCGCGCCC
Organism: Armatimonadota bacterium; assembly: GCA_037440005.1. Taxonomy (GTDB): domain Bacteria; phylum Sysuimicrobiota; class Sysuimicrobiia; order Sysuimicrobiales; family Kaftiobacteriaceae; genus Calidihabitans. Next base: position 7,318 of record JBBIUY010000030.1, read on the forward strand.
CGGAACGGGCAGGAGGTGCTGCTGACCGTCGACCAGGTCCTCCAGCACATCGCCGAGCGCGAACTGGCCGCCGCCGTCCGCCGCCACGACGCCGCCGGGGGCTGGGTGGTGGTCCTGGACCCGCGCAGCGGCGAGGTGCTGGCCATGGCGTCCTCCCCCGGCTTCGACCCCAACGCCGGCGTCCGGGCCGAGCCGCGCCTGTGGACCAACCGGGCGATCTCCGAGGTCTACGAGCCGGGCTCGACGTTCAAGATCTTCGTGCTGGCCGCCGCCCTCGACGCCGGGGTGGTGACGGCGGACCAGCAGGTCCTGTGCACCGGCCAGCTGAGCGCGCCGGGAGGGGCCGTCATCCGGGACTCGGGAGGCCAGCGGCACGGCTGGGTGACCCCCGCCGACATCATCCGGTATTCCTGCAACGTGGGCGCGGCGCTGGTGGGGACCAGGCTGGGCAAGGACCGCCTGTACACCTATATCCGCGCGTTCGGGTTCGGCCGGCCGGTGGGCGTCGACCTGCCCGGAGAGTCGGCCGGCATCGTCCCTCCGCCGGAGCGGTGGCTGGGGCCGGGCCTGCAGACCATCTCCTTCGGGCAGGGGCTGTCGGTGACTCCCCTGCAGCTGGCGGCCGCCGCCACGGCCCTGGCCAACGACGGCGTGGTGCTGCGGCCGTTTGTGGTGCGGGCGGTCCGGGACGCCGACGGGCGGATGGTCCGGGTGGTCGGCCGGCAGCCGGTGCGGCAGGTGATCCGGCCCGAGGTGGCCGCGCGGGTCCTTCAGATGATGGTGGGCACCACCGAGTCCGGCACCGGGACCGAGGCCCGGATCCCCGGGTACGCGGTGGCCGGCAAGACCGCCACGGCCCAGAAGCCGGCGCCCCAGGGCGGGTACGACCCCGCCAGACTCGTGGCATCGTTTCTGGGACTGGTGCCGGTGCCTCACCCGCGCCTGCTGATCCTGGTCAGCCTGGACGAACCGCGCCGGGCGGCGTCGGGCGGCGAGGCGGCGGCGCCGGTGTTCCGGGAGATCGCCTCCCAGGCGCTGTGGTACCTGCGCGTCCCGCCGCAGACGTCTCCGGCGGGCGCGCCGTGAGCGCACCCGGCGGCGACGAGGGGTCCGGTATAATGGCCTGGGACCGTCAGCCGTGACCACCCCGCTGCGCGTGTTGCTCCAGCAGATGTCGCCGGCCGCCGTCCGGGGGCCTGTGGACCGACCGGTGGCGGCGGTGGTCTCCCACTCCGAGGACGTGAGTCCCGGAGCCCTCTTCGTGGCCATCCGCGGACACACCCACGACGGGCACGCCTTCGTGGACCGGGCGATCAGGCGGGGAGCCGCCGTGGTGGTGGTGGAGCGCCCCGTGCCGGTGCCACAGACCGTCACCCAGGTGGTGGTGGACGACAGCCGCAGGGCCCTGGCCGAGCTCAGCGCCGCCTGGTACGGCCACCCCTCCCGGGAGCTGACGGTGGTGGGCGTGACCGGCACCAACGGCAAGGGGACCACCGCCTACCTGCTGGAGGCCGCCCTGACCCGCGCGGGGCACCGCACCGCGGTTATCGGCACCCTAGGGGTGAAGGTGGGAGCCCGCACGACGCCGCTGTCGCGGACCACCCCCGAGGCGCCGGAGTTGCAGGGGCTGCTGCGGCGTCTGGCGGACCAGGGCGTGCGGGTGGTGGTGATGGAGGTGGCGTCCCACGGCCTGGTCCTGCACCGGGTGACGGCCACGCGGTTTGTGGGGGCGGTGTTCACCAACCTGACCCAGGACCACCTGGACTTCCACGGGACCCTGGACGCCTACCGGGAGGCCAAGGCGCGGCTGTTCGCCCTGGTGGAGCCCACCGGGTTTTCGGTGGTCAACGCCGACGACCCGGCCGGCGAGGCGATGGCCCGCGCCAGCCGCGCTCCGGTGACCACCTACGGCCTGTCGGCGGGGGCCGACGTGCGGGCCGCCGACGTGCGGGTGGGGCTGGACGGGGTCCGCTTCGTGGCCCTGACCTCCACCACCCGGTGCGCGGTGCGGCTGCGGCTGCGGGGCCGGTTCAACGTCAGCAACGCCCTGGCCGCCCTGGCCGCCGCCCGGGCCCTGGGCGTCTCCCTGGACGCGGCGGCCGACGCGCTGGCGGACGTGGGCGGGGTGCCGGGGCGGTTCGAGGCGGTGGAGGAGGGCCAGCCCTTCGGCGTCATCGTGGACTACGCCCACACCCCCGACGGGCTGCGCCGGGCCCTGGAGGCGGCGCGGGATCTGGCCGCGGGCCGGGTGGTGGTGGTCTTCGGGTGCGGGGGCGACCGGGATCGCAGCAAGCGGCCGGTGATGGGCCGCATCGCCTGCGAGCTGGCCGACCGGGTGATCGTGACGTCCGACAACCCCCGCAGCGAGGAACCGATGGCCATCATCCGGGAGATCCTCGCCGGGCTGCCTGAGGGGGGAGCGCGGGACCGGGTCGAGGTGGACCCGGACCGGCGGGCGGCCATCCACCGGGCGGTGGCGCTGGCCCGGCCGGGGGACGTGGTGCTGATCGCCGGCAAGGGGCATGAGCCCTACCAGGAGATCGCCGGCGTCCGGCACCCCTTCGACGACCGCCAGGTGGCGCGCGAGGCTCTGCGCGCCCTCGGGGTCGCCTCCCAGGTCCATGACCCTGACCGGTGAGGAGATCCTGCAGGCCACCGGGGGCGTGGTGCTGTCGGGCGCCCCGGACCGGTGCGTCGTCACCGGGGTGAGCACCGACAGCCGCACCCTGCGCCCGGGGGATCTGTTCGTCCCGCTGCAGGGGCCGCGGGCCGACGGCCACGACTTCATCGCCGACGCCTTCTCTCGGGGGGCGGCCGCCGCGCTGTGCGCGCGGCCGGTCGGCGGCGTGCCCGACGGCGCGCTGCTGGTGCGGGTGGACGACACGCTGCGGGCGCTGGGCCAGCTGGCCCGGGCCTGGCGCCGGCGCCTGCCGGTGCGGGTGGTGGGCGTCACCGGCAGCGTCGGCAAGACCACGACCACCCAGATGTGCGCGGCGGTCCTGGGCCAGGCCTACCGGGTGGCGGCCACCCGGGAAGAGTGGAACGCCGAGATCGGCGTGCCCCTGCTGGTCCTGGGCCTGCGGCCCCAGCACCAGGTGGCCGTGGTGGAGATGGCGATGCGGGGGGCGGGGCAGATCGCCTCCCTGGTGGAGATCGCGGCCCCGTCGGTGGGCGTGGTGACGGCCGTGGGCGAAGCCCACCTGGAGTTTCTGGGGACGGTGGAGGCCATCGCGCAGGCCAAGGGCGAACTGGTCGCCGGCCTGCCGCCCGACGGCGTGGCGGTGCTCAACCGCGACGACGACCTGGTCTGGGGGCTGCGCCGGCTGTGCCGGGGGCGGGTGGTGGGCTACGGGCTGTCCGCCGGCGCAGAGGTCGCCGCCTCCGATGTCCGCCTGGATGCCGACGGCACCACCTTCCTGCTGCACGCGGCCGGGACGACCCGCACGGTGCGGCTGGCCTGCTGGGGCCGGCACAACGTCGGCAACGCCCTGGCCGCGGCGGCCGTGGGGATGGTCCTGGGAGTGGACCCGGACCGCATCGCCGCGGGCCTGGGCGCCTGGCGGCCGCCGGCGATGCGCCTGCAGCCCGTGCGCGCGGGCGGGGTGCTGATCATCAACGACGCGTACAACAGCAGCCCCCTGGCCGCCCGCGCGGCGCTGGCGGTGCTGGCCGAGGTGGGGCGGGGGCGCCGGCGGGTGGCCGTGCTGGGCGAGATGCGGGAGCTGGGCCCCCGCTCGGCGGAGCTGCACCGGCAGGTGGGAGCGCAGGCCGCGCACCACGCGGACGTCCTGCTGGCGGTGGGAGAGGGCGCCGCCGGGCTGGCCGCGGGGGCGGGGCAGGCCGGGCTGCCGCTCGTCGAGCACGCGGCGACGGTGGAAGACGCCATCGCCAGGCTGCGGGAACTGGTCCGGCCAGACGACGTGGTCCTGGTCAAGGGCTCTCGCGCCCTGCGGATGGAGCGCATCGTGGAAGCTCTGACCGCTGCGGGGCCCGGGACGGAGGGGGGAGGCGGCTGAGGCCGTGGACCGCCCGATGCTCGCCGCCGCGCTGGCCGCCGCGCTGACCCTGGCGCTGGGGCGCTGGGCCATCTCCCGCCTGGCCGCCCTGCAGGTGCGCCAGCGCATCCGCGAGGACGCCCCGGCCCGCCACCGGCACAAGGCGGGCACGCCGACCATGGGGGGCGTGTTCCTGCTGGCCGCCGTGATCCTGGCCACCCTCCCCCTCGCCCCCAGGACTCCGGCGCTAGTCCTGGCCCTGGGCCTGATGGTCGCCTTCGGGGCTGTCGGCGCGGTGGACGACCTGCTGGCCCTGCGGCGGGGCCGCAACCTGGGGCTGCGGGCGCGGGAGCGGCTGCTGCTGCAGGGGCTGGTGGCCGCCGCGGCCACGGCGGTCCTCATCCGGTGGTTGGAGGTGGACGGCGCGCTGCAGATCCCGCGGGTGGGCTCTGTCCCCCTGGGACGCCTGTACGCCGTCTTCGTGGTCGTCTACCTGGTGGGCGTCACCAACGCGGTGAACCTGTCCGACGGACTGGACGGGCTCGCGGCGGGATCGGCGGCCATCGCCGCGGCTGTCTACGCCGTCCTGGCCGCCCGGGCCGGCCGCCCCGACATGGCGATCCTGGCGGCGGCGGTGGCCGGCGCGTGCGCCGCCTTTGTGTGGTTCAACGCGCACCCGGCGGCGGTCTTCATGGGCGACGTGGGTTCCAACGGCCTGGGGGGCGTGCTGGGCGGGATCGCCGTCGCCACCCGCAGCGAGGTCCTGCTGCTGGTGGTGGGGCTGGTGTTTGTGCTGGAGGCCGCCTCGGTGCTCCTGCAAGTGGCCTACTTCAAGGTCACCGGAGGCCGCCGGATCCTGCGCATGAGCCCTCTGCACCACCACTTCGAGCTGGCCGGGTGGAGCGAGCCCCAGACGGTGACGCGGATGTGGCTGGTGGGCGTGGCGGCGGGGCTGGCGGGACTGGCGCTGGGCGGATAGAGGCCGCTCCGGGCGGGAGGGCGATGGGACAGACGTCGCGGGCGGACGCGGTGGTCAGCCGGCTGCGGGGCCGGGCCATCCACGTGGTGGGGCCGGCAGGGACCGAGGGGTCCGCGGTGGTGGACTTCCTGGTGGGACGGGGGATCACCACCATCACCGTCCACGAGTTCCGCCGCCCGGACGACTTCGAGGCCGAGTTCGTCCGCACCCACGCCTGGCTGCCGGCGGACCACCGGGCCCGGGCCGCCCGTCGGCTGCGGGAGTACCCCATCCAGTGGCGGTGGGCCGACCGGTACCTGGAGGGGGTGGAGGACGCCGACGTGGTCTTCGTCCCCCAGTCCTGGTTCCGCTACCCGGTCAACCGGCCGCTGCACCGCCTGCGGGAGCGGGGGGTGCTGCATTCGATGACCCGTCTGTTCTTCGAGGTCTGCCCCTGCCCCGTCATCGGCGTCACCGGAACCAACGGCAAGTACACCGTGGCCTACCTCATCCACCGGATGCTGCTGGCCGGCGGCCAGCGCACCCACCTGTCCGGCAACGACCGGTCCCACACCCCCATGCTGTACTACCTGGACGAGATCGGGCCCCGGGACTGGCTGGTGCTGGAACTGTCCAACCGGCAGCTGGTGGACCTGCCCTACAGTCCCCATATCGCGGTGCTGACCAACCTGTCGCCCCACCACCTGGATGACCACGGCTCCCTGGAGGCGTACATCGAGGTCAAGCGCACCATCGTCCGCCACCAGGGGCCCGGCGACCTGGCGGTGCTCAACGCCGACAACCCCCACACGGCGGCCACCGCCGCGATCTGTCCCCAGCCGTACCTGTTCAGCCGCACCCGCGCGCTGACGGCCGGCGCGTGGGTGGAGGGCGCTGACCTGGTCGTCCGCCACGGGCAGACCGAGCAGCGGGTGCCCCGCAGCGTCCTGAGGCTGCCGGGCGCCCACCAGGTGGAGAATGCCCTCGCCGCCTGCCTGGCGGCCTCCCTGGCCGGTTGCCCGGCGTCGGCGATGGCGCAGGCCCTCGGCGAGTTCACCGGGCTGCCGTACCGGTTCCGCCTGGCGGCCGAAGTGGACGGCGTGCGGTACTACGAAGACTCCCTGGCGACCAATCCGGCGGCGGCCGCGGCCGCCATCCGGAGCCTGGACCGCCCCTTCGCCCTCATCGCCGGGGGAGCGCGTCCCGGCGCCACCGAGGAGCAGTTCGTGCCCATGGAGCAGGCGCTGCGCGAGGCGCCGGTGAAGGCCGTGGTCCTGGTGGGCGCCACCGCCCCGGTGCTGGCCCGGGCCCTGCGGGGGCTGCCCGTCCGCCTGGCCGCCACCCTGGAGGAGGCCGTGGATGTGGCCTCCTCCGCGGTGGGGCCCGGGGAGGCGGTACTGCTGTCTCCCGGATGCGAGAGCTTCGACCAGTTCCGCGACTACCGCGAGCGCGGCGACCGCTTTCTGGACCTGGTGCGCCGGAGGGCGGAGGCCTCTGCGGATCGCGGGACGTCCGGGGGGCAGGCGTGATCGCGCCGGCGCGGCGGGCGCCGGACCCGTGGGTGTTCGGGGCGGTGGTGGTCCTGACGGGGGTCGGGGTGGTGATGGTGTACAGTGCCAGCGCCATCGTGGCCCACGAGTGGTTCGGCGACAGCGCATTCTTCCTCAAGCGCCAGGCCGCCTGGGCGGTCCTGGGACTGGCCGCCCTGGCCTTGGCGCAGCGCGTGCACTACGTCCGGCTGCGAGCCCTGGCGCCGGTCCTGCTGGCGGCGGGACTGGCGGCCCTGGTCCTGGTCCTGGTGCCGGGGATCGGCCGGACGGCCGGGGGCGCGCGGCGGTGGCTGCCTGTGGGCGGGTCGCTGGCGGTCCAGCCTTCGGAGGGGATGAAGCTGGCGCTGGTGCTGTACCTGGCCGACGTGCTGGACCGCCGCGGGTCCCGGGTGGGAGACCTGCGGGCGATCGCGGCGCCCCTGGCCGTCACCGCCGCGGTGTTCGCCCTCGTGGTAGCCCAGCCCGACATGGGCACGGCGCTGCTGCTGGCCCTGGTGGCCGGCGGGATGCTGTTTGTGGCGGGGGCGCGGCCCCGCCACCTGGCGGCCGTGGGACTGGCCGGCCTCCCCGTGGTGGCGGCGGCCGCCCTGAGCGAAGAGTACCGGCGCCAGCGGCTGCTGGCGTTCGTGGATCCCTGGCGCGACCCGCAGGGCGCCGGCTTCCACATCATCCAGTCGCTGCTGGCTTTGGGCTCGGGAGGCTTCTGGGGGGTGGGACTGGGCCACAGCCGCCAGAAGTTCTACTACCTGCCGGAGCGGCACACGGACTTCATCTTCAGCATCCTGGGGGAGGAGCTGGGGGTGGTGGGCGGGCTGGCGGTGCTGGCCCTGTACGGGGTGCTGGCCGTCCGGGGGATGCGCATCGCCCGGACGGCGCCGGACCGCTTCGCCAGCCTGCTGGCGGCCGGCGTCACCCTGACCATCGTGGCGCAGGCGGCGATCAACATCGGCGTGACCACCGGCGTGCTGCCCATCACCGGCGTGCCCCTGCCCCTGGTCAGCTTCGGGGGATCCTCCCTGCTGTTCACGATGGTCGCCGCGGGCGTCCTGCTCAACATCTCCCAGCACGCCGACGCGGATTCCCCCGCCCGGACGGGCCTGCCGGGTGGCCGGGGGGCGAGGGGCGGCCGATGAGGGTGGTCATCGCGGGCGGGGGAACCGGCGGGCACGTCTATCCCGGGCTGGCGGTGGCGGAGGCGCTGGCTGCGCTGGCCCCCGGGACGGAGATCGTCTTCGCCGGAGGGGACGGCCTGGAGCGTCAGGTCGTGCCGCGGGCCGGGTGGGCGTTTCGCCGCGTCCACTGCCGCCCGTGGGCGCGCTCCGGCCTGCGGAAGGTTCCGGGGGCGGCCGCCACCGCCGTCGGCGTGGCCCAGTCCGTGGCCTGGCTGGCTCGCTGGCGGCCCCGGGTGGTCCTGGCCACCGGCGGGTACGCGGCGATCCCGGTGGGTCTGGCGGCCGTCCTGCTGGGAATCCCTCTGGTGGTGCAGGAGCAAAACGTCGTCCCCGGAGCCGCCAACCGGCTGCTGGCCCGCTGGGCGCGGGCGGTCAGCGTGCCCCACCCGCGGGCCGCGGCCTCCCTGGGGCCCCGGACGGTGGTCACCGGCGTGCCGGTGCGCGCCGCGGCGCTGGACGGGGACAGAGAGCGCGGACGACGGACCTTTGGGCTGCAGGAGGGCCGCACCACGGTGCTGGTCCTGGGAGGAAGCCAGGGAGCCCGCAGCCTGAACGCCGCGGCCCTGGGAATGGCGACCCACCTGGCCGGCCGGCCGGTGCAGGTCCTGCACCAGACGGGAACAGCCCACCACGACTGGGTGCGCCGCCAGCGGGAGGAGCTGGACAGTTCGCTGCCGTACGTGTGCGTTCCGTACATCGAGCACGTGGCCGACGCCTACGCCTGCTCCGACCTGGTCGTCTGCCGCGCGGGAGCCAGCACCCTGGCCGAGGTGACCGCCCACGGCCTGCCGGTGGTCGCGGTGCCCTATCCGTACGCCGCCTCCGGCCACCAGGACGCCAACGCCCGGGTCCTGGAGGAGGCCGGCGCCGCGGTGGTGATTGCCGACCGGGACCTGTCCCCCCAGCGCCTGGGCGGGGCCGTGGCCGACCTGTGCGCCCGCCCCGCCGCCCTGGAGGCGATGGCGCGGGCTAGCCGCTCCCTGGGCCGTCCCGGCGCCGCCCGGGCCGTGGCGGACCTGGTGCTGGAGGCCGCCAGAGGAGGACGGACGTGATCGCGCCGGCCGCCCGGGTCCACTTCGTCGGCGTGGGAGGGGCGGGCATGAGCGCCCTGGCCCGCGTCCTGCTGGCCCGGGGCTACCGGGTCAGCGGGTGCGACCTCCGCGACTCTGAGGCCACCCGCCGCCTGGCGGCGGCCGGGGTGGAGGTGTGCCTGGGCCACGACCCGGCCCACGTGGCCGCCGCCGACGCGGTGGTGGCCTCCCGGGCCGTCCCCGACCTCACCCCGGAGCTCGTGGCGGCCCGCTCCCGGGGCGTGCCGGTCTACCACCGGGCCCAGGTCCTGGCCCACGTCCTCGCCGAGGGGTACGGGATCGCGGTGGTGGGTACCCACGGCAAGACCACCACCGCCGCCATGACGACCCACGTGCTGGCCGCCGCCGGTCAGGACCCCACCGCCCTGATCGGAGCCGACGTGGACGGCCTGCAGGGCAACGTGCGCCTGGGCTCCGGCCGCTGGGTGGTGGCCGAGGTGGACGAGTCCGACGGCTCGCTGCTGTACGTCCGGCCCGCGGCCGCGGTGGTCACCAGCCTGGACACCACCGACCACCGCGACTACTACCGCACGGCCGGGCGGCTGGTGGAGACCTTCGCGCGGTTTCTCTCCCAGCTCCCCCCCCAGGGGTTTGTGGTCCTGTGCACCGACTACCGGTACGTCCGGGACCTGCAGCCGCGGGTGCGGGCGCGCGTGGTGACCTACGGGCTGTCCGGACGCCCGGACCTGAGCGCGCAGATCCAGACCCTGGCCGGGTCGCAGACCCGCTGCGTGTTCGTGCGGGGCGGCCGCGCCCTGGGGCCGGTGACGCTGACGGTGCCCGGCCGGTACAACGTCCGCAACGCCCTGGCCGCCACCGCGGTGGCCCTGGAGCTGGGCGTGGACTTTGAGCGCATCGCATCGGCCCTGCAGACGTTCGGTGGGGTGAGCCGGCGGTTTTCGGTGCGGGGCGAGGTGGGCGGGGTGATGGTGGTGGACGACTACGCCCACAACCCCGTCAAGGTGGCGGCGGTCCTGCGGGCGGCCCGGGAGTCGTGGCCGGACCGGCGGGTGATCGCCGTCTTCCAGCCCCACCGGTACACCCGCACCCGGACCACGTACCGCCGGTTCGCCACCGCCTTCGCCGACGCCGACGAGCTGATCGTCACCGAGCTGTATCCGGCCGACGAGCCTCCCCTCCCGGGGGTGGGGGCGTCCCTGATCGTCAACGCCGTGCGCCCGCACCGGCCGGTCACCTTCCTTCCCGACCCCTCCGAGGTGGTGGACCACCTGCTGTCGCGGGTGCGGGCCGGCGACCTGGTCCTCACCCTGGGAGCGGGAGACATCGGCCGCGTGGCCGATGCCCTGGTGGCCGCCCTGCGGGAGCGCGAGCCGTCTCCGGGATCCCCCGGGGCTGACGGCCGGGGGGTGGGCCGGTGACGGGCCTGTCCGCGCGGGCAGAGGTGGTCCGCGTCCTGCGGACCCTGTGCCGGGACGTGCGGGAAGGCGAACCCCTCTCGCGCCACGTCTCCTTTCGGATCGGCGGGCCCGCGGACGTCCTGGTGGTGCCCCGCTCGGCGGACGAGCTGCGGGCCGTGGTCGGCTGGATGTTCGCCGCGCGGCTGCCGTTTGTGGTACTGGGCCAGGGCTCCAACGTCCTCATCGCCGACGCCGGCATTCGGGCGGTGGTCCTCAAGATCGGCAAAGGGCTGGACGGGGTGGTCTTCGACGGCGACCGGGTCACCGCCCAGGCCGGCGCCGGCCTGCCCTTCCTGGCCCGGGCCGCCGCCGCGCGGGGGCTGGCGGGCCTGGAGTTCGCAGCGGGCATCCCCGCGTCGGTGGGCGGGGCGGTGGTGATGAACGCCGGCGCCCACGGCCGCGCCATGGCGGACGTGGTGCAGTCCGTGCGGGTCCTGCAGCCCGACGGCGAACGGGTGCTGGCCGCCGGCGAGCTGGCCTACGCCTACCGCACCAGCGCCCTGCAGCACCGTCCCGCGGTGGTGGTGGACGCCACCCTGCAGCTGCGCCAAAGCGACCCCGCCGCGGTCCGCGAGCTCACCGACCGCTGGCTGGCCCAGCGGGCGGCCACTCAGCCCCTGGGGCCGCCCAGCTCCGGGTGCGTGTTCCGCAACCCCCCGGGCGACCACGCCGGCCGCCTGATCGACCTGGCCGGGGGCAAGGGGCTGCAGGTGGGGGGAGCCCGGGTGTCCGAGGTGCACGCCAACTACATCGTCAACACCGGGGGGGCCACCGCCTCCGACGTGCTGGCCCTGATGCGACAGGTATCCGGCCTGGTCATGGAGAAATTCGGGGTGAGGTTGGAGCCGGAAATCAAACTGCTGGGGGAGTTTGCACCGGACCAGTTGCCGACGCCGTCCTAACCACTGACCTCCATCGTCGAGGCAGCCGTCGCACCTGTCCATGAGCCGCGTCCTCGCCTCCTCACCCGCCTCGCCCGGGGCTTTTCCGCCCCCCCTGGGATTCCTGGACCTGCTGCTGCGTTTCTCCGCCGCCGTGGCCGCGCTGGCCGCCGCGGCCTCCGTCGGGGCGTCGTCTCTCGTGGTGGTCACCCAGGTGCAGGTGGTCGGCGCCCGCCGCCTGTCTTCCGCCGCCGTGGCGTCCGCCGCCGGCGTGCGGGTCGGGCAGCGGCTGGCGGAGGTGGACCCCGCCCGCGTCACCGAGCGCCTGAGCCGCCATCCGTGGATCGCCCGGGCGTCGGTGCAGGTCTCGCCGACGGGACGGGTGGTCCTGCGGGTGTCCGAGCGCGTCCCCCGGGCCGCCGTTCCCTACCGCGGGGGATACCTGGTGGTGGACCGGGAGGCGGTGGTCCTCGACCGCACGGGCGATCCGGGCGCGCTGCCGGTGGTGAGCGTGGACGGCGCGCCGCCGCCGTGGGGGGAGGTGGGCGAGCGGGTTCCGCTGGCCGGCGTGGTGGCGGCGGTGCGGATCCTCGACAGGCTGCCCGCGGCGGAGGTGGAGCGGGGCGCGCGGGTGCGGCTCACCGCCGACGGCGAGGTGGTGATGACCACCGCCGACGGGCTCACCGTCCTGCTGGGCCCCGGTGGGATGGCGGACCAGCGGGCGGCGATCCTTCCGGCGGCCCTGGAGGCCGCCCGGCGGCGCGGGACGCCGCCGGCGGTGGTGGACCTGAGGTTTTCCGGCAGCGTGTACCTCCGGCCGGGAGGAGTCCCGCCGTAGGCGTGGAATGGGCCCACAAGATATGGGGAGATCATGCGACGGGGACCACCAGATCTAGACGCCGCTGCATTCCGGTGGGGATCGGGTGCGACGTGAGCGCCGCCCGGGGGGCGACGATGTCGCGCAAGCAGCACGTGGTCGGGTTGGACATCGGCACCACCAAGGTGTGCGCCGTGGTGGGCGAGGTGGACGACGACGGCGAGGTGCACATCGCCGGGGTGGGCAGCACCCCGTCGTCGGGCATCCGCAAGGGCGTGGTCATCGACATCGACGCCACCACCCGGGCCATCGAGGACGCGGTGGAGCGGGCCGAGCGCATGGCCGGCATCACCATCTCCTCCCTGTACGTCGGAGTGTCGGGGGAGCACATCACCTCCACCAACTCCCGCGGGGTGGTGGCGGTCAGCCGCGGCGACCACGAGATCTCCGCCGCCGACGTGGAGCGGGTCATCGAGGCGGCGCGGATGGCGGCCCTGCCCGCCTCAGACCGGGAGATCGTCCACATGCTCCCCCGGGGGTTCGTGGTGGACGGCCACGACGGGGTCCGCAACCCGGTGGGCATGTACGGGTCGCGGCTGGAGGTGGAGGCCCACATCGTCACCGGGACCTCCACGGTCCTGGCCAACCTCCTCAAGTGCGTCCAGCGGGCGGGGCTGGAGCTGGAGGAGATCGTCCTGGAGCCGCTGGCCTCGGCGGAGGCCGTGCTCACCCCCGCCGAGCGGGAGCTGGGCGTGGTCCTGGCCGACATCGGCGGCGGCACCACCAGCATCGGGGTGTTCGTCGGCGGCGGCCTGTGCCACACGGCCATCCTGCCGGTGGGCGGCCACCACATCACCAGCGACGTGGCCGTGGGGCTGCGCACGCCGGTGGCCGAGGCGGAGAAGTTGAAGGTGCGCCACGGCGCCGCGTCGCCGGCCGACACCCGCGAAGGGGAGCTGATCGAGGTGTTCAACGTGGGCGACCGGGAGCCGCGGGTGCTTCCCCGGCGGGTGTTGTGCGAGATCATCGAACCCCGGCTGCAGGAGATCTGCGGGTTGCTGCGCCTGCAGATCCGGCGCAGCGGCTACGCCCACCTGGTGCCCGCCGGCATCGTCCTCACCGGGGGCACGGCGCTGCTGCGGGGGATCACCCGGTACGTGAGCGAGCAGTTGGAACTGCCCGCCCGGGTGGGGGTGCCCGACCAGGTGGGCGGGCTCACCGACGCGGTGGCGAGCCCCATCTACGCCACCGGGGTGGGGCTGGTCCTGTACGGGGTCCGTCACGGCGGGTCGCATCCGGCCCGGGGCGCCAACGGCGCCGGGCTGTGGGGCCGGGTGCGGAGCTGGTGGCGCGAACTGGTGCACGGCGGATAGGGGGAGCGGATCATGGGCCATCTGGATCGGGACCTGCGCCGGTATGCGGCCATCAAGGTGGTGGGCGTCGGCGGAGGCGGCAGCAACGCGGTGAACCGGATGATCAGCGCCGGGCTGAGGGGGGTGGAGTTCATCGCCATCAACACCGACGCCCAGGCGCTGGCCCTCAGCAACGCCGACAAGAAGATCCACATCGGCAGCAAGCTCACCAGGGGGCTGGGGGCCGGCGGGGACCCGGAGGTGGGCCGCCAGGCGGCCGAGGAGAGCAAGGAGGACCTCTACGAGGCCCTGGAGGGGGCCGACATGGTGTTCATCACCGCCGGCATGGGCGGCGGCACCGGCACCGGCGGGTCCCCGGTGGTGGCGGAGGTGGCCCGGGAGCTGGGAGCCCTGACCATCGGGGTGGTGACCAAGCCGTTCGGGTTCGAGGGCCGGCGACGGGCCCAGACCGCCGAGGACGGCGCCCGGGCGCTGAAGCAGAAGGTCAACACCCTGATCACCATTCCCAACGACCGGCTGCTGCAGATCATCGACCGGACCGCCACCGTGGTGGAGGCGTTCCGGGTGGCCGACGACGTCCTGCGGCAGGGCGTACAGGGGATCGCCGACCTGATCACCGTGCCGGGGCTGATCAACCTGGACTTCGCCGACGTGCGGACCATCATGCACGAGGCGGGATCGGCCCTGATCGGCATCGGGGTGGCCAGCGGCGAGGACCGGGCCCTGCGCGCGGCCCAGGCGGCCATCAGCAGCCCCCTGCTGGAGACCTCCATGGAGGGCGCCCGGGGAGTCCTGATCAACGTGACCGGCGGGCTGGACCTGGGGCTGCTGGAGGTCAGCGAGGCGGCCCAGATCATCAAGGAGGCCGCCGACCCCGACGCCAACATCATCTTCGGCGCCGTCATCGACGACAAGGTGAACGGCGAGGTGCGCATCACCGTCATCGCCACCGGGTTCGACGCGGGGCGCAAGCCCGTGGAGACCGCCGCCGAGCCCGTGGGCGCCGCCGACGACGGGGTCCGGGCGCTGATCAACGACCTGGACATTCCCGCCTTCCTGCGGCGGCGCTAGGGCCCGACCATCGGGCGCCCCGGGGCCGCCCTCTTCCGTTCCGCGCTCGGCGGCCGTACCCTAAGGGTGTCGTGAGAGATCTGTTCCCGGAGCCGGAGCGGCTGTCCGGCGTGGTCTCCGAATACTTCCCCGTCACCGGCGTGGCGGACGACGGCGGCCGGGTGGCCTTCACCGTGCTGGTGCCGCCCGACAGCCGGGAGCGCTTTCTCGCCCTGCGGCGCCGCCTGGAGCCCCTGGGGGTGCTGCCCATGCTGCGGGAGCGGGACGGACGTCCCGTGCTGACCCTGCTGCCCCGCCCGCCACGGACACCCTGGCGGTGGGCTCCCAACGCCGCGCTGTTTGCCGCCACGCTCCTGACCACCTTCCTGGCCGGTTACCTCACCGCGGAGCCGCTGGTGCGGGCGGGCTACCTGTCCTCGGCCGCCGCCGGAGGCGCGAGTTTCGCGGCGGCGCTGATGGCGATCCTGGTCACCCACGAGATGGGCCACAAGGTGGTCTCGGTGCTCCGGGGGGTGGACAGCAGCCTGCCGTACTTCATCCCCATGGCGCCCCCCCTGGGCACCATGGGCGCGGTCATCATCACCCGGACCCCCGCTCCCAACCGCGACGCCCTGATCGACGTGGGCGCCGCCGGCCCCATCGCCGGGTTCGCGGTGGCCGTGCCGGTCCTGATCGTGGGCATCACCCGCTCGTTCGTCATCCGCCCCACTGACTTCCAGGGCATCACCCTGCCCGACCCCCTGCTGCTGCAGTGGCTGGTCCGGTGGCTGCTCCACCCTCCGCCCGATGCGGTGGTCCTGGGCCATCCGGTCCTGTTCGCCGGATGGATCGGCCTGCTGGTCACCAGCCTCAACCTCTTGCCGGCCAGCATGCTGGACGGCGGCCACGCGGTCCGCGCCCTGCTGGGCGGCCGCGCCCACCGCCTGCTGTCGTGGGTGGCGGTGGCGGTGGCGGCGGCGCTGGGGTACTGGCTGATGGCCCTGCTCATCCTGCTGATGATCCCCCGGGGGCACCCAGGCCCCCTGGACGACGTCTCCCCCGCCAGCCCCAGCCGCCGGGTGGTGGGGCTGGTCCTGCTGGCCATCTTCGTGGTCAGCGTGGTGCCCCTGGGCGCCCCGTGGTGGCGATGAACCGGGCGGTGGCGGTCGCGGTGTTTCGCAAGGAGATGGTGGAGGCCGTGCGCGACCACCGCACGGTGGTGGTGGCGCTGCTGCTGCCGGCGATCCTGATGCCCACCCTGACCGTGGGGCTGCCGGCTCTGGCCGAACGCCAGCGCCGCGGCCGGGAGGCCGCCCCGGTGACGGTGGCGGTGGAGGGGGAGGCAGCAGACTTGCTGGCCTCCTCGTCCGGGATCCTCCCCGTCCGGGTGGAAGACCCGCAGGCGGCCCTGGAGTCGGGCGCGGTGGACGCCGTGCTGGTGGTGCGCCCTGCGGGGCCCGGGACCCGGGCCGTCGTCCTGCTGTACGACCGCACGCGTCCGGGCTCGGTGGTGGCGCGGGCGCGGCTGCAGCAGGCGCTGGCCGCCTACGGCCAGGCGCGGGTGCGCCAGCGCCTGGCGGAGGCCGGTCTGTCCGAGGCTGACCTGGTCTCCCTGGCCGTCCAGGAGCGCGACGTGGCCGGGCGGTCCCGGCCGGGGCATGTCCTGCTGGCCGGCATCCTGCCGTTCGTGGTGGTCCTGTGGGCTGTACTGGGCGGCCAGCACGCCGCGCTGGACACCGGCGCCGGCGAGAAGGAACGTCAGACCCTGGACCTGCTGCTGGCGACCCCCGCCCCCCGGGCGGCCGTGGCCGCGGGGAAGTTTGCGGCGGTGTGGACGACGGCCATGGTGGCCGTGGCCATGGTGGTGGCGAGCACGGTGGCCAGCCTGTGGGCGGGAGCGCGCCTGCCGGTGGGATTGCCCCCGGTGTCCGTGGCGGTCCGGCCGGCCGCCGCCGCGGGGCTGGCCCTGCTGGCGGCGGCCGTGGTGGCCTTCCTCGCCGCCGTGCAGCTGGCCCTCAGCCTGGCGGCCCGCACCGTGCGCCAGGCCCAGCAGTACTTCACCCCCGTCTACCTGCTGGTCAGCATCCCTGCCATGGCGGCCCCCGTGCTGGAGGGATGGGACAAAACCGCCTGGGCCCACCTGGTCCCCGGCCTGGGGGTGGTGTTCGCCTCCCGGGGGCTGCTGCTGGGCAGCCTTCCCCCCTCTTTTTTGGCCCTGGCCGTCCTCTCCCCCGCGGCCTGCGCCCTGGCGGCCCTGGCCGCCTCGGCACGCCTGTTGAGCCGCGAGACGGCGCGCGGCGGAGCCTAGCCCCGTCCGGGCGGTCTGGCCGCCCTCTCAGGCCGCCGGGGGGCCGCAGGGTGCCTCCAGAAGGCGGGGACCCCGGCGGAATTCGGCGGAAAAGAGCCGTTGACACACAACAGGTGGGGGCCTAGAATCGGGGATGCCCCAGATGTTGTGGGGCGCCCGCGTCATGCGCTGCCCGTACTGCTCGCACGAGGACAGCAGGGTCTTAGACTCCCGCCCGGTGGACGACGGGGCGGCCATCCGCCGTCGGCGGGAGTGTCCCCGCTGCAGCCGGCGCTTTACCACCTACGAGCGGATGGACCACGCGCCCGTCATGGTGGTGAAGCGGGACGGGCGCCGGGAGCCGTTTGACCGGGCCAAGGTCCTGCGCGGCCTGATGCTGGCCTGCGGCAAGCGGCCGGTCAGCATGGACGACCTGGAGCGGATCGTGGCCGAGGTGGAGCGGGAGGTCACCGGCCGCGGCGACCGGGAGGTCAGCTCGCTGCAGATCGGGGCCCTGGTGATGGAACGGCTGCGGCGGCTGGACGACGTGGCCTACGTGCGGTTCGCCTCCGAGCACCGGCGGTTCCGGGACCTGGACATGCTGGTGGAGGAAGCGGAGACCCTCAAGGAGCGCAAGCGGCGGGAGGAAGCCCTGCGCGCCCAGGTCCCCCTGTTGTCCGTCGAAGGCGGTCCGACCAAGACACCCTCGTAACCGCAGGGACGGCCGCGCCCGGTCCAGCCGGACGCGCAGGCCGACTGTTCCGGAAGGGGTGAGCCCGGTGGATGCAGACGCTCCTGTGACCGCGGCCCGGCCGGCGACTGAGCTGCCCCGGGAGACGCTGGAGTACTTCGGCGGCGACGAACTGCGGGCGCGGGTGTTCTTCGACAAGTACGCCCTGCGGGATCCCGAGGGCCGCCCCCTGGAGGTCACGCCCCCCCAGATGTGGCTGCGGATCGCCCGGGAGATGGCGTCGGTGGAGGCCACCCCGGAAGGGCGGCGGGAGTGGGAGGAGAGGTTCTACTGGCTGCTGGAGGACTTCCGCTTCATCCCGGGCGGGCGCATCATGCACGGCGCCGGCAACCCCAAGCGGGTCACCCTGCTCAACTGCTACGTGATCCCCATCGCCGGCGACTCCATCGAGGCCATCTTCGACTGGATGAAGGAGGCCGCCCGCACCTACTCCCTGGGGGGCGGCGTGGGCACCGACATCAGCGTCCTGCGCCCCCGGGGCGCTCCGGTGAACAACGCGGCCCGCTCCAGCACCGGCGCCGTGTCGTTCATGGAGCTCATGTCCCTCACCACCGGCACCATCGGCCAGAGCGGGCGGCGGGGCGCGCTGATGATCACCATCGCCGACTCGCACCCCGACGTGCTGGACTTCGTGCGGGTGAAGCGCAACCTCACCCGGGTCCGGTACGCCAACATCAGCGTGCGGGTCAGCGACGCCTTCATGCGGGCCGTGGAGGCCGACGGCACCTGGGACCTGGTCTTCGAGAACGAGAAGGTCTCGGTGCGCCGGACGGTGCGGGCCCGGGACCTGTGGGCCGAACTGATCCGGGGCGCCCGGGACTACGCCGAGCCCGGGGTCATCTTCTGGGACCAGGTGGTGCGCTGGTCCACCTCCGAGTACAACGGCATGGGCGTCATCACCACCAACCCGTGCTCCGAAATTCCCCTGGAGCCCTACGGCAACTGCTGCCTGGGCAACGTCAACCTGGCGCGGTTTGTGGCGGACCCGTTCACCTCCCAGGCGCGGGTGGACTGGGAGCGGCTGGAGCCGGCGTTGCGCTACGCCACCCGCTTTCTGGACAACGTGCTGGACTACAACGCCGACAAGCACCCCCTGCCCGCCCAGCGGGAGGCCAGCCTGCGGTCCCGGCGCATCGGGGTGGGGTTCACCGGGCTGGGGGACATGCTGATCCAGCTGGGCCTGCGCTACGACACCGACGAGGCCATCGCCTTCGTGGACAGGCTGTTCGACCGCATCAAGAACGTGGTCTACGACGCCAGCGCCGCCCTGGCCGCCGAAAAGGGCGTCTTTCCCGCCTACGACCCGGAGCGCCACCTGCGGGGCGCGTTCTTGGCCACCCTGCAGCCGCAGGTCCTCGAGCGCATCCGCCGGTACGGCCTGCGCAACGTGGCCCTGCTCACGGTGCCCCCGGTGGGCAGCGGGGCCGCCCTGGCGGGGGTGACCAGCGGGATCGAGCCCGTGTTCGCCCTCTCCTACGTCCGGCGGTCCGAGTCCCTGTCCCAGGAGACGTTCACCGTCTACCACCCGCTGGTCCGGGAGTACATGGCCCGCTTCGGCGTCGAGCGGGAGGAGGATCTGCCGCCGTACTTCGTCACCGCCCACCAGATCAAACCCGAGATGCGGGTGCGGATGCAGGCGACCATCCAGAAGCACATCGACCACTCCATCAGCAGCACCGTCAACCTCCCCAAGGACACGCCGCCGGAGGAGGTGGAGCGGATCTACTTTTTGGCCTGGAAGCTGGGCTGCAAGGGGATCACCGTCTACCGGGAAGGCAGCCGGGAGGGCATCCTGCTCACCGAGGAGCAGGCCGCCGAGCAAGCAGCCCGGGCCGCGGCGGCGGTCGCCCCGCCCGCCGCTCCGGCGGCTGCGGCCCGGACCACGCCCCGCCCGCGGCCCAAGGTGACCTCCGGCCGCACCGAGCGGGTGGAGACCCCCCGGGGGCGGGTCTACGTGGTCGTCAACGAGGACGAGTGGGGGGTGTGCGAGGTCTTCGTCCACTCCCTGGACGCGGAGGCGGAGGCCATCGGCCGGCTGGCCTCCCTGGCGCTGCGCGGCGGGATCGATCCCCGGCAGGTCATCGAGCAGCTGTGGCGGGTGCAGAGCAAGGAGGTGGCCTTCGACCGCTCCGCCAGCGGCACGGTGGTCCGGGTGTCCACCATCGCCCAGGCGGTGGCCCTGGCCCTGGGCCGGACCCTGTACGGGGACGACTTCCGCCCCGACAAGGAGTTTCCGCGGGCCGACGTGCTGCCCGAGCCGCGGGTCAGCGCCCGCCAGCAGCCGCTGCGGTTTGGCTCCGGCCCGGACCGGCCCGCCGCCCCTCCCGCAGGCAACGGCGACGGGGCCGCCCCCCTGGAGTTCATCGGCATCTGCCCCGACTGCGGCAGCCAGCTGGTGCACGAGAACGGGTGCGCCCACTGCTCGTCCTGCGGCTACTCCCGGTGCTGACCGGCGCCTCCGGCGGCGGATCCGCAGACGGCCGGGCCGGGCCCGCGGAATGAGGACGGGCCGCCGTCTCGTTGGCGGTGAGGGATGCGGCGGCGATGACGGCCCTGCCCGGTGCGGACCACCTCCTGCCCGACGGCACGTCGGCGGGCTACGTCCACCTCAACGTCTCCGACCCGGCGGCGGTCGCCGCCTTTTACCGGGAGCGGCTGGGCTTCCATCCTTTGGGTGAGGCCTCCGGTGCCTGGCTGCTGTCCGGAGACGGCCGGCCGCCGGTGCGCCTCGTCCTGACCCCCGCCTCCGCGCCCCGCCGGCGGTCCGCCGGCCTGTACCACCTGGCGGTGCTGTACCCCACCCGGGAGGCGCTCGCCGGTGCCCTGGCCGGCCTGGTGGAGGCCGGCTGGCCCCTGCAGGGCGCGTCCGACCACGGCGTCAGCGAGGCCATCTACCTGGCCGACCCCGACGGCAACGGCGTCGAGATCTACGCCGACAGAGACCCCGCCCTCTGGCCCCGCCGCGGCGGCGAGCTGGCCATGGTCACGCGTCCGCTGGACCTGGCGGGCCTGCTGGAGCGCGCCGGCGGGTCCCCCGCCTCCGGCGGGCGGATCGGTCACGTGCACCTGCACGTAGCTGACCTGCGCCGGGCCGAGGCGTTTTACAGCGGCGTCCTGGGGTTCGGCGTCACCCAGCGCTCCTACCCGGGGGCGCTGTTCCTGGCCGCCGGCGGCTACCACCACCACGTGGGCCTGAACACGTGGGCGGGGACCGACCTGCCGCCTTCTGACCCGCAGGCGCCGGGCCTGCGGGAGTTCTCGGTGCGCCTGCCGTCTCCGGCCGCCTGGCCGCGTCTGCAGGCACGCCTGCGGCGGCACCGGGTGCCGGTGGAGGAGGCCTGGGACCGGGGAGAGCACCTGGCGGTGCGGGTGCGGGATCCCGACGGCATCGGCGTGGTCGTGGAGGTGCCCGCCGGCGGACCGCTGTCCTGGCCGGGTCGCCCGGTGGATCCGCAGGCGGTGGCCTGACCCCGGCGGCGAGGTCCGGACCGACCTGCTACAATGGACATCTGGCGGCGCGCGGAGGCGGGACGATGGGGGTGGAGTTCCGGGCGGGCCTGAAGGACGTGGTCGCGGTCAGCTCCAGCATCTCCACCGTGGACGGGGAGGCGGGGCGGCTGCTGTACCGCGGCTACGACATCCGCGACCTGGCCCTGCACGCCACCTACGAGGAGGTGGTGCACCTCCTGTGGGAGGGCGAGCTGCCCACCCGGGCGCAGCTGGACGCCCTGACCGCCCGGCTGGCCGCTGCCCGCCCTCTGCCGGAGCCCGTCCTGGCGTCCATGGCGCACTATCCTCCGGCGGCCCACCCTCTGGACGCTCTGCGGACGGCCGTGTCGGTGGCAGGCCTGCACGATCCCGACGGCCGGGTCACCGACGACGCCGCGACCCGCCGCAAGGCCGTGCGCCTGACCGCCCAGATCCCGGTGATGGTGGCCGCCTGGCACAACCTGCGCCAGGGCCGGCCCCCGGTGCCGGCGCGGCCGGAGGGAGGGACCGCCGCCCACTTCCTGTACGCGCTGACCGGCCGCCCGCCCACCCCGGTGGCGGAGCGGACCATGGACATGATCTTCGTGCTGCATGCCGAGCACGAGATCAACGCCAGCACCTTCGCGGTGCGGGTGGCGGCCGCCACCTACACCGACCTGCATTCGGCCGTGGTGGCCGCCATCGGCACCCTCAAGGGTCCCCGGCACGGCGGCGCCAACGAGGACGTGCTGGCCATGCTGCTGGAGATCGGGGATCCCGCCCGGGCGGAGGGCTACATCCTCCGCCGCCTGGAGCAGCGCGCCCGCATGTCCAAAGACGAGCGCGCCCGGCCCGAGAACCGCATCCCGGGATTCGGACACGCCGTGTACCGGGTGGACGACCCCCGGGCCGGCGTCCTGCGGGAGATGGCCCGGCAGCTCAGCGAGGAAGCCGGCACCGCGCGGGTGTACGAGACCGCCGTGCGGGTGTACGAGACCATGCGCCAGGAGACCGACCTGCCGGTGAACGTGGACTTCTTCTCGGCGGTGGTGTACCACGCCCTGGGCATTCCCGCCGACCTGTGCACCTCCATCTTCGCCAGCGCCCGGATCAGCGGGTGGTGCGCCCACGCCCTGGAGCAGTACCACGACCGGCTCATCCGGCCCCGGGCCCAGTACACCGGCCCGCCGCCGCGGCCCCTGGTGCCGCTGGAGCGGCGGGGCTAAGTGAGGAGGCCGGGGGTGCCCACCGTCATCGTCTACTGCGTCCCCCACTGCGGGCACGCCCGGGCGGTGCTGGCGCAGCTGCGCAGGCTGGGGATTCCCTTCGAGCAGCGGGTCCTCACCCCCGAGGCGGCGGACGTGGTGGTCGCCGCCTACCACCTGTACGGCAGCCCCATCCTGGTGGTCGACGGCGAGGTGGTCTGCGGGGCCGACCGCATCCGGGCGCGGGTGCGGGAGCTGGCGGCCCCGGCCGGGGGAGCCGGACCCGGAGGAGGGACGCCTGCGGGTCCCGAAGTACAGCGGCGGACGTCCATCCGGGAGGAGGGACGAGCGTGAAGGTGCTGCGCAGGGGATGCCTGTGGGGTGTGGTGCTGGCCGTCGCGGTGATCCTGGTGGGGGTTCCGGGCGGTCCGGCGGTCGGACAGAGCAAGCTGGTGATGGTGTTCGTCCCCTCGCGGGAGACCGACATCATCCTGACCAGCGGCCAGATCCTGGGCCGCATGCTCAGCGTGTCGCTGGGGATCCCGGTGGAGGCGGTGGTCTC
This sequence comes from Armatimonadota bacterium, assembly GCA_037440005.1. GTDB lineage: Bacteria > Sysuimicrobiota > Sysuimicrobiia > Sysuimicrobiales > Kaftiobacteriaceae > Calidihabitans. Next base: position 29,896 of record JBBIUY010000030.1, read on the forward strand.
CACCAGCTACACGGCCGCCGTGGAGGCCATGTGCGCCGGGCGGGCGGACATCGGGGCCCTCAACCCGTTCAGCTACGTCCTGGCCCACCAGAAGTGCGGGGTGGAGGTGGCGGCCATCTCGGTGCGGTTCGGGTTGCCCTACTACCGGGCGCAGATCAGCGTCCGCGCCGACAGCGGGATTACCCGGATCGAGCAGCTGCGGGGCAAGCGGTTCGCCTTCGTGGACCCCGCGTCCACCTCCGGCTACCTGTTCCCCGCGGCCATGCTCAAGAAGATGGGCTACGACCCCGACACGTTCTTCTCCCAGACGGTGTTCGCCGGGTCGCACCCCAACGTGATCCTGGCCATCTACCGGGGACAGGTGGACGGCGGGGCCACCTTTGAGGACGCCCGCACCAACGTGCAGGCCCAGTTCCCGGACGTGATGGAGCGGGTGAAGCCCATCGCCTACACGAACCCCATCCCCAACGACACCTGGAGCCTGAGCGTGCGCCTGAGCCCGGAGATGCGGGCGCGCATCAAGGACCGCCTGCTGCGCATCGCCACCACCGCCGAGGGCAAGGAGGCGCTGCGGAACCTGTACAGCATCGAGGGGCTCACCGACGTGGTGGAGCTCACCGACGAGCAGGTCCGCCAGCTGGGCATCCGCTTCCCCCAGGCCATCGCCGAGCGCATCGTGCGCCGGGGCGGGCGGGTGGTCATCCCCGTCGGCGACTGGTACTTCCAGCCCATCCGGGACGCGGCCACCTACCTGGGCCTGGATCTGCAGAAGCTGGCCCGGTAGCGGTCCGCGGGTGGGGCGTCCGGGAGGGGAGGAGGGCCGCCGCCCTCCTCCCCGCCTTTCGGGGGGAGAGCCGTGAAGGGATCGTCCCTGCGGGTGGAGGGGCTGACCAAGATCTACCCCGACGGGACGGTGGCGCTGCGGGACGTCACCTTCAGCGTCGAGCCGGGCGAGTTCGTGGTCATCATCGGGCTGTCGGGGTCGGGGAAGTCCACCCTCATGCGGTGCATCAACCGGCTGATCGAGCCCACCGCCGGGAAGGTGTACATCGACGGGGTGGACGTCACCGCCCTGTCCCCGGCCGAGCTGCGCCGGGTGCGCCGGCACGTGGGCATGATCTTCCAGCAGTTCAACCTGGTGCGGCGCGCGCCGGTCCTCACCAACGTCCTGGCCGGGCGGCTGGGCTACCTGCCGTCGAGCTGGGCTCTGATCAACTACTTTCCCCGGGAGGAGGTGGCCCGGGCGCTGCACAACCTGGAGCGGGTGGGCATCGCCGAAAAGGCATACACCCGGGCCGACCAGCTCAGCGGCGGCCAGCAGCAGCGGGTGGGCATCGCCCGGGCGCTGATGCAGGAGCCCACCCTGATCCTGGCCGACGAGCCCGTGGCCAGCCTGGACCCCGCCACCTCCCACTCGGTGCTGAAGTACGTGGAGGAACTGAACAAAAAGGACGGCATCACCGTCCTGTGCGCCCTGCACTTCCTCAGCCTCGCCCGCCGGTACGGCACCCGGATCCTGGCCCTCAAGGCCGGGCGGATCATCTACGACGGCCTGCCGGCCGACATCGACGCACGCCGGTTCAAGGAGATCTACGGCGAGGAGGCCGTGGAGGTGGAGATCGCATGACCCCGGAGGTGGTGCCGGCGCCGGCGCCCCTGGGCCGGCCGCGCCCGTGGTTTGCCAGCGCCAAGTTCCTGGCCCTGCTGCTGGGCCTGGCCGGCGTGTACTCCTACGGGTGGCGCGTCACCAAGATCGACCTGCCCGAACTGGTGTCGGGGGCCCGGTTCGTCCGCCCCTTCGTGGTGGACCTGTTCCGCCCCGACGTGGTGTCCCGCCCCGTCCACACCCAGGAGGTGCAGCTGGGCATGTCGGTGGACCCGGCTGTGCCTCCCGAGGACGTGGTGCCTTCGCCCGGGGGGCCGCAGCTGCTGGCCCCCACCCGGGTGACGGCGGTGGGGGAGTCCCTCACCGTCCGGGGGCGCGGCTTCCGGCCCCACAGCGCCGGCACCCTGTTCTGGGTGAACCCCATCGGCAACCCGCAGCCGGTGGCCACCTTCCGCACCGACGCGGACGGGGCGTTTGAGGTCACCATCACGGTCCCCGAGGTCTTCCGGGGACCGGAGGCCGGACCCCGGGGGGCCCAGCAGCGCCTGGCCGCCCGGGTCAGCTGGGAGAGCGGACCGCTGCGGCCCAGCAAGACGCTGCTGCTGGTGGCCGAGAAGATCGTCGAGACGGTGTTTCTGGCGCTGATGGGCACCACCATCGCCGTGGTGGCGGCCGTGCCCCTGTCATTTCTGGGCGCCAAGAACCTGATGGCCAAGAACCCCGTGGGGACCACCGTGTACTTCCTCATCCGCTCGTTTTTCAACATCATGCGGTCCATCGAGCCGCTGATCCTGGCCATCATCTTCACCGTGTGGGTGGGCCTGGGGCCGTTTGCGGGGGTGCTGGCCCTGGCCCTGCACTCGGTGGCGGCTCTGGGCAAGCTCTACTCGGAACAGATCGAGTCCATCGATCCCGGCCCCATCGAGGCCATCACCGCCACCGGCGCCAGCCCCCTGCAGGTGGTGCGGTACGCGGTGGTGCCGCAGATCGTGCCGCCGTTCATCGCGTTCACCATCTACCGGTGGGACACCAACGTGCGCATGTCCACCGTCATCGGGTTCGTGGGCGGGGGAGGCATCGGGTTCGTCCTCCAGCAGTACATCAACCTGCTGCAGTACCGCCAGGCGGCGACCGCCGTGTGGGCCATCACGCTGGTGGTGGCCCTGCTGGACTACCTCAGCGCCGCCATCCGCGAGCGGGTGGTCTGAGGCGCGGGGCCGGCGGCGCCGCCTGTGGGGATGCGGCTGCTCACATCCCACCACCTGCGCGCGGCGGGGGTGGTGCACGCCTTCACCACGCGCGCCGGCGGCGTGAGCCGGGGGGTCTGGGCGGGGCTGAATCTGGGCCGCGGCGCGGCCGACGACCCCCGGGCGGTGGAGGCCAACCGGGCCCGGGTGCTGGCCGCCCTGGGCGTCCGGGGGTGGGCCCACGTGGAGGCGGCCCAGGTCCACGGGGACGCGGTGGCGGTGGTGGGGCGCGCAGACGACGGGCGGGTGATCCCCGACGCCGACGGCCTGGCCACCGCCGAGCCGGGCGTGGTGCTGGCCGTCCACGCCGCCGACTGCGTGCCGCTGCTCCTGGCCGATCCCCGGGTCCCGGCGGTGGCGGCGGTGCACGCCGGCTGGCGGGGCATCGCCGCGGGGGTGGCGGTGCGGGCGGTGCTGGTCCTGGCCGACGCGTTCGGATGCCGGCCGGAGGACCTGCGGGCGGCCCTGGGTCCCGCCATCGGCCCCTGCCACTACGAGGTGGACGAGCCGGTGGTGGCCCGCCTGCGGCGCTGGCCCTGGTGGGAGGAGGTCCTGACCCCGACCCGCCCCGGCCACTGGCGGATGGACCTGTGGGGCGCGGTGCGCCGCCAGCTCGCCGACGCGGGCGTGCCGGCCGCACAGGTGGAGACCCTGGCGTGGTGCACCTACGAGCACCCCGAGCTGTTTTACTCCCACCGGCGGGACGGAACCACGGGCCGCCACGCGGCGCTGATCGCCCTGCCGCCGTCCCCGGGAGGCCGGAGGGCCGCCCTCTCTTCCCGGGCGTGAGAGGCGGCCCGCGCGCGGCGTCCTCTCCGACCGGAGGCGGCCGCTCCCCTGCGCGCGGAGGGAACCCCGGCGGGGGGGAGAATACGGACGTGGTGTCGGAACTCGCCGCCCGGATCGCCCGCGTCCGCGAGCGGATCGCCCGGGCCGCCGCGCGGAGCGGGCGGCGGCCCGAGGACGTGACCCTCGTGGCGGTGACCAAGGGGGTGGAGCCCGAGCGGATCGCGGCGGCCGTCGCCTGCGGCATCACCGACGTGGGCGAAAACCGGGTGCAGGAGGCCGCGGCGAAGGTCCGGGCCCTGCCGGCGGGGTCGGTCCGGTGGCACCTGGTGGGTCACCTGCAGCGCAACAAGGCCCGGGCGGCCGTCGAGCTGTTTCAGGTCATCCACTCGGTGGACCGGCTGGCCCTGGGGGTCGAGCTGAGCCGGCGGGCGCGCGGGCCCCTGGAGGTGCTGGTGCAGGTGAACGTGGCGGGCGAGCCTCAGAAGTTCGGGGTGGCGCCGTCCGACGCCGCGGGGCTGGTGCGGGCGCTGGCCGGGCTGCCGGGGCTGCGGGTGGTGGGCCTGATGACCATCGCGCCCCTCTCCGACGACCCGCAGGCGGTGCGTCCGGTCTTCGCCCGGCTGCGGGAGCTGCGGGACGACCTGGTGCGCCGGGGCGCGGCCCCGGGGCTGGTCCACCTGTCCATGGGCATGAGCCAGGATTTCGAGGTGGCCGTGGAAGAAGGAGCCACCATGGTGCGGATCGGCCGGGCGATCTTCGGCTGATCGCGGCGGCGGAGCCGCACGACGGGAGAGGGAGTCGCGCGCCAGGGAGGGGGGACGACCGGGAGGGATCCGTGAGCGCGCTGGAGCGCCTGATGGTCTTTCTGGGATTCGCCGACTCCGACGACGCGGCGTCGGACGGCCTGTCCGACGGCCGGCGGCTGAGCCCGGCGTCGCGGACGCCGCAGGAGATCGTGGTCCTCCACCCCCGGACGTTCGATGACGCCCGGGCGGCCGCCGACTATCTCAAGATGCGTCGGCCGGTTGTGGTGAATTTGCGGGGGACGCCCGCGGACCTGGCCCGGCGGATCGTGGACTTTGCCAGCGGGGTCGCCTACGCTCTGGACGGTCACCTGCACCCGGTGGCCGAGGAGGTCGTTCTCTTCGCGCCCAGCCACGTGGTCGTCACGGCCGACCCGCGGGTGGAGGGCGTCCGCGCGGGGGTCTCCCTGGACTGATCCCCGCCTGGGTCCACCGGAGGGCCGGATGCTGCGCAGCCTGCACTGGGACGGGGACGCGCTGGTGCTGCTGGACCAGACGGCGCTGCCGGCCGAGGAGCGGTACCTGCGGTGCCGGACCGCCGACGAGGTGGCCGAGGCCATCCGCAGCCTGAAGGTGCGGGGTGCCCCGGCCATCGGCGCGGCGGCGGCGTTCGGTCTGGCCCTGGCGGCGCGCGCGGCGGCGCCCGACGGGCCCGCCGCCC
>JBBIUY010000031.1:0-34911 GCA_037440005.1 Armatimonadota bacterium
CAGACGCTGCTGGCCACCCGCCCCACGGCGGTGAACCTGCGCTGGGCGGTGGAGCGGGTGCTGGCGGCCGCCGACCGCCTGCCCGACGCGCCGCCGGAGGCGCTGGCCGAGGCGGTGCTGGGCGAAGCCGCCGCCCTGGCCGCCGCCGATGCGGCCAGCAACCGCGCCCTGGCCGAGCACGGCGCCGCCCTGATCCGGCCCGGCGAGCGCATCCTCACCTACTGCAACACCGGCAGCCTGGCCACGGTGGACGTGGGGACCGCCCTGGGGATCCTGCGGGCGGCCCACGAGCAGGGCAAGGGGATCCACGTGTACGTCTGCGAGACCCGCCCCGTCCTGCAGGGGGCGCGGCTGACGGCCGTGGAGGTGCTGCGGGCCGGCATCCCCGCCACCCTCATCACCGACAACGCCGCCGGGTGGCTGATGCGCACGGGCCGCATCGACCGGGTGGTGGTGGGCGCCGACCGCATCGCCGCCAACGGCGACACCGCCAACAAGATCGGCACCTACACCCTGGCGGTGCTGGCGCGCGCCCACGAGATCCCGTTCGTGGTGGCCGCCCCCCTGTCCACCGTGGACTTCCGCGCCCTCGACGGCAGCGCCATCCCGGTGGAGGAGCGCCGCCCGGAGGAGGTCACCCACGTGGCCGGCGTGGCGGTGGCGCCGCCGGGCATGCCGGCCCTCAACATCGCGTTCGACATCACGCCCCACCACCTGATCAGCGCCATCGTCACCGACGCCGGCGTCGCCACGCCTCCTTTCACCCGGTCGCTGCAGGAACTGGCCTCTTGGCGCCCAAGACACTAACCGGAGGTCATGCGTCCCCGCTCCGGCAGCCATCTGGTCCTGCTGGCCCTGGCCGTGCTGTGGCTGGCGGCCGTCGCCCACAGCCTGCGCTACCGCGACCTGGTGTGGCTGCAGGTGCTGTTTGTGGACGTCACCTGGCTGCAGGCCCTGGTGCTGGCCGTGGGCGGGTTCGGGGCCCTGATGGTCCTGGCAGGCGCCCTCAGCCCGCGGCCCCGACGGCCCGCGCCGCCGGACCGCCTGCCGTTCGTCAGCGTCGTCGTGCCCGCCAAGAACGAGGACGCGGTGATCGAAGCCGCCGTCCGCAGCCTGTGCGCTCTGGACTACGCCGAGGGAGGGCGCCCGCGCTTTGAGGTGATCGTGGTGGACGACCGGTCCACCGACGGGACCGGCGCCATCCTGGACCGGCTGGCGGCCGAGCTGCCGGTACGGGTGGTGCGCACGCCGCCCGGGAGCGTGGGCAAGGCGGCGGCCCTCAACTTCGGCATCGCCCGCGCCCGCGGCGAGGTGGTGGCCGTCTTCGACGCCGACGCCCGGGTGCAGGCCGATTTCCTGCGGCGGATGGTGGCCCTGCTGGACGGTCCCCGGGTGGGCGGGGTGCAGGCCCAGCGGCGGCTGTACAACGCCGGCCAGAACCTGCTGACCCGCATCCAGGACGACGAGTACCGGCTGTTCTACCACCCGCTGCAGCGGGCGCGCCGCTGGCTGGGGGGGATGGTGAGCTTCTCGGGCAACGGCCTGCTGGTCCGCCGCGACGTCTTGGACGAGGTGGGCGGGTGGAACGAGGAGGCCCTCACCGAGGACATCGACCTGACCATCCGGCTGCACCTGGCCGGGTGGGAGATCCGGTACTGTGAGGACGCGGTGGTGTGGGAAGAGGCCGTGCCGCGCCTGCGGGACCTGATCCGCCAGCGCATCCGGTGGTTCGAAGGCGCCCTGCGGTGCCTGGGAGAGCACCTGCCGGCCATCCTGTTTGCCCGCGCCTCCTGGTTCAAGAAGCTGGACATGGTGGTCTTCCTCAGCGGCGGGTTGCTGGTCACCCTGGCCCTGCTGACCTCCTACCTGTACGCCGCGGTGGACGCGGCCGGGGCCGTGGTCCTGTACCTGCAGCTGCCCCGTCCTCTCACCGCGGCGGCCTCGGCGGCGCTCACGGCGGCCGTCCTGGCCGCCCTGGCGGTGCAGGTCCGGGGCCGGGTGTGGGCCCTGGTGCCGGTGGTGGCCCGCTCCGGGCTGTTTTCCCTGCACCGGATCCTGGTGGTCCCCCTGGCCGTGCACCGCTACATCCGCAGCGCCGTCACCGGCCAGACCACCTGGGAGAAGACCGCCCACGGCCTCTCGCTGCCGCGGCGGAACGGCTGAGGGCCGGGCCGGCCCCGCCGCGGCGGCGCGCCCGTCGGTGCGTCAGTTCAGCAGCCTCTGGTAGATGGTCCGCAGGCGCTGGCCCACCTGTTCGAGGGAGTGGGCCCGGGCGTACTCCTGGGCGCCGGCCGCCAGCCGGCGGTACAGCTCCTCGTCCTGAGCCAGGGCCCGCAGGTGGGCGGCGAACTCCTCGGGGGTCCGCCCCTTCAGGCAGTTGACGCCGTGCTCGAAGCGTCCGGCGAAACACTCGGCGTCCCGCAGCACCAGCGGCTTGCCGCAGGCGGCGGCCTCCAGGACGGCCAGCCCCTCGTTCTCCACGGCGCTGGGGAAGAAGAAGATGTCGCCCGCCGCGTAGGCTTCCACCACGTCCTCCACGTAGCCCGCAAAGCGCACGTTGCCGGGGGCCTGGGCGATGGCCCGCAGGGTCTCCACCTTGGCGGCCCGGTGCACCCGCCCGAACCACACCAGGGTCATCTCCGGCAGCAGCCGGCCGGTGTCGATGAACAGGTCCACCCCCTTGCGCAGCAGGGCCAGCCCCACGGCGAACGGCACCGTGCCCTCCAGCCCGAACCGGGCGCGCCCCAGCAGCCGGCGGCGGCGGTCGGGACCGAACCGCCGCAGGTCCACCCCGTTGCTGACCACCTCGATGGGCCGGTCCAGCTCGTAGCGCCGCAGGACCTCCCGGGCGTAGGGGGAGGGGGCGATGAGCACGTCGGCCTTGCTGTAGAAAAACCGCAGGTACCGCCCCAGGTACGGAGCGATGTGGTCGCTCATGCGGAAGGAGTTGGCGAAGTCCTCGGCGGTGATGTGGCTGTGGATCAGCACCGGCCGCCGCCCGCTGTACCGCTCGGCCAGGTACAGGGAGTAGGGGCCGATGGAGTGCAGGTGCAGGATGTCGAAGGTGTCGGCGGGGTCGGTGGTGACGTCCACCCCGGCGCGCTTGAGGGCCCGCACCTGGTTTTCGTGCGCCCGGCGGATGCCTCCGCTCCACTGGGAGGAGCCGCCGTGCTCCAGGTACACGCAGACCTTCATGGGGCGCCCCCCCAGTGTACATATGCGTTGTCGGGGGAGGATTCCTGCGGGGCGGGCGAGCTCACGACCCCACGCCCAGGGAGGCGGGCAGGGCCCAGCGGGGCGCGATGCGCTGGCGCTCGCTGCGGTCCAGGGCCTCGGCCACGAGGGCGGAAACGTCCAGAGACCGTTCGGCCTCCTCGGCTTCGGCCACCGTGGGGTGGGTGCGCGGGTGGGCCGGCACGAACAGGCTGCAGCAGTCCGGGTGGGGACGGATGCTGATCTCGTAGGTGCCGATGGCCCGGGCGCGCGCCGTGATCTCCGCCTTGTCGGCCCCGATGAGCGGCCGCAGGACCGGCACGCCGGCGGCGGCGTCGATGGCGGTGATGGCCTCCAGGGTCTGGCTGGCCACCTGGCCCAGGCTCTCGCCGGTGATCAGGGCCAGGGCCCCGGTCCGCCGGGCCAGGGCGGTGGCGATCCGCATCATCATCCGGCGCATGACCACCACCCGCAGGGGCTCGGGGACCTGGCGCTGGATGGCCCGCTGGATCTCGGTGAACAACACGATCCACAGGGTCAGGGGGCCCGCGTACTCGGCCAGGACCGCGCACAGGTCCACCACCTTCTGCCGGGACCGCTCGCTGGTGAACGGAAAGCTGTGGAAGTGCACCGGGATGATCGTCAGGCCCCGCCGGGCGCCCAGCCAGGCGGCCACGGGGCTGTCGATGCCCCCCGAGATCAGCGCCAGGGCCGTCCCTCCCGTCCCCGCCGGCAGGCCGCCCGGGCCGGGCAGGACCTCGGTGGTCAGGTAGGCCCGCTCGCGGAGCTCGATGCGGATGACCAGGTCGGGGGCCTCCAGCCGGACCGCCAGGTCCGGGTGGGCCCGCCGCACCGCCTCGCCCACGTGGCGGTTGACCTCCACGGAGGTGAGGGGGAACCGCTTGTCGGCGCGGTGGGTGTCCACCTTGAACGTCCGCACCGGCCGGCGGGCGCGGGCCTGGCCGGCCAGCGCCACTGCGGCGGCGGTGACGGCGTCCAGGTCGGGGTCTGCGACCTGCACGGGGCTGAAGGAGACGACCCCGAATACCTTGCCCAATCGCCCGGCGGCCTCCTCGGGAGCGGCGGCCACGTCGACGATCACGCGGCCGAACGCCAGCCGCACGTCCGCCGGCCCCAGCCCGTCCAGGGCGCGAGCCACGTTATGGACCAGCGCGTCCAGGAAGAACTGGCGGTTGCCGCCCTTGAGGGCCACCTCGCCGTAGCGCAGAAGGAACGTCGCCATCGCGTCCCGTCGCCGCCCCGAGGGCTTCCCCCGGAGCCCGGCCGGCGCCTCAGCCGACCAGCGCCCGCAGCTCCTCCACGGCGCGCGCCAGGGCTGCGGCGGCGGCGTCCACGTCGTCGGCCGTGGTCATCCGGGACAGGCTGATCCGCACCGTGGACTGCGCCTCCTCGGGCCGCAGCCCGATGGCCAGCAGCACGTGGCTGGGCCGGGGGTCCCGGGAGTGGCAGGCGGACCCGGTGGAGACGTACACGCCGTCCTGCTCCAGCCGGTGCACCAGCGTCTCGCCGCGCACGCCGGCCACGGTCACGCTGAGGATGTGCGGCGCCGCGCCGTCCTCGGGCGTGTTGATCCGCAGGTCGGGGATGCGCCGCAGGTGCGCCCGCAGGCGCGACGCCAGCGCGCGCATCCGGGCCGCCGCCTCCTCCCGGTCGGCGGTCAGCAGGGCGGCGGCCGCGCCCATCCCGGCGATCCCCGGCACGTTCTCGGTGCCCGGCCGCAGCCCGCCCTCCTGATCGCCGCCGGCCAGCAGCGGCTCCAGGCGCACCCCCCGGCGGACGTACAGCGCCCCCACGCCCTTGGGGCCGTGCACCTTGTGGCCCGACAGGGTCATCAGGTCCACCCCCCACGCCGCCGGGCGCAGGGGCATCGTCCCCCAGGCCTGCACCGCGTCCACGTGCAGCAGGGCCTGCCCGCCCGACGCCCGGTGCCGCAGGACGGCGGCGGCGATCTCCGGGATGGGCTGGACAGTGCCCAGCTCGTTGTTGACGGCCATGACGCTGACCAGGGCGGTGTCCGGCCGCAGCGCCCGCTCCACCTGCTCGGGCCGGACGCGGCCGGCCCGGTCCACCGGCAGCACCTCCAGCTCCCACCCCTGCCGGGCCAGCCGCTGGAGGGTCTGCAGGACCGAGGAGTGCTCCACGGCCGTGGTGATCAGGTGGCGGCCCCTGCCGGCGCGGGCGGCCCCCACCAGGGCCAGGACGTTGGCCTCGGTCCCTCCCGAGGTGAACACGATCTCCTCCGGGGCCGCCCCCACCGAGCGGGCCACCGCCTCCCGGGCGGCGCGCACCACGCGCTCGGCGGCCACCCCCAGGCCGTGCAGGGACGAGGGGTTGCCGTACGCGACCGTCAGGGCCCTGCTGACCGCGTCCACCACCTGCGGGTGGGGCCGGGTCGTGGCCGCATTGTCCAGGTAGATGGGCCGGTCCGTCATCTCCCATCCATTCTAGCACGGCGGGCGCGCGCGTATTGACGCTGGTTTTTCGCGCGTGCTAGAATCGCCACCACAGTGGCGATGACGGGGGCGGTCCCGCCGCCGTCGGCCCAGCGAGCCGGGAGCCGGTGCCAGCCCGGCGCCGCTCGGGCGGCGGGCGATCACCCCGCAAGCCGCGCACCCAACGCGCTGCCGCCCCAGCGCCAGTAGGCTGCGCCGGACCCTCCGCCGTGACCCGGAGGACGGAATCGGACCGACCGGTCCCGTTCCGGGCGAGAGCTGAGCCGGCCGTGCCGGCTCAGAACGCGGGTGGTACCGCGGGCCGACCGCCCGTCCCAGCGCGGACGGGCGTGTGTATTTTCCCGGGGGCGGAGTCGGCAGCCGGGAGGACGCGCCATGGGAGTGTACAGGCCGGTCCCCGCCAAGGTGGACTTCCCGGCCCTGGAGCGCGAGATCCTGGCCTGGTGGCAGGCCCAGGGCGTGGTGCAGCAGTACCTGCGGCGCAACGAGGGATCGCCGCGGCGGTGGTCGTTTCTGGACGGTCCCATCACCGCCAACAACCCCATGGGGGTGCACCACGCCTGGGGCCGCACCTACAAGGACCTGTTCCAGCGCTACAAGACCATGCGCGGCTTCCGCCAGCGCTACCAGAACGGGTACGACTGCCAGGGCCTGTGGGTGGAGGTCAACGTCGAGCGGGAGCTGGGTTTCCGCAGCAAGCGCGACATCGAACGGTTCGGGATCGCGCCGTTTGTCAACCTGTGCAAGGAGCGGGTGCTCACCTACGCGGCGCTGATCACCGAGCAGTCCATCCGCCTGGGGATGTGGATGGACTGGGAGGACCCGGCGCTGCTGCGGCAGCTGGCCGAGGGCATGCGCACCGACCCGGGGCGGCGGATCACCATCCCCGGCCGCCGCGGCCCGGTCACCGGCACCGTGGAGCAGCTGGTGGGCCGACTGGGATCCCCGGAGATCGGCGGCTCGTACTTCACCTTCTCCGACGAGAACAACTACCAGATCTGGGCGTTCCTGAAGACCTGCTGGCAGCGGGGGCTGATCTACAAGGGCCACGACGTCATGCCCTGGTGCCCGCGGTGCAGCACCGGCATCAGCGAGCACGAGATCGTCACCGAGGGCTACCAGGAGGTCACCCACCCCGGCGTGTTCGTGCGGTTCCCCCTGCGGGACCGGCCGGGCCGGTCGCTGCTGGTGTGGACCACCACGCCGTGGACCCTCACCAGCAACGTGGCCGCGGCGGTGCACCCCGACCTCACCTACGTGGTGGTCCGCCAGGGCGACGAGGAGCTGGTGCTGGCCGAGGGGACCCTGGGGGCGCTGGAGGGATCCGCCAGGGTGGTCGAGCGCCTGCCGGGCCGGCAGCTGGTGGGGTGGCGCTACCGCGGGCCCTTTGACCACTTGCTGCCCCAGCAGGGGGTGGACCACCGGGTCATCCCCTGGACGGAGGTGGGCGCCGCCGAAGGGACCGGCATCGTCCACATCGCCCCCGGGTGCGGCGCCGAGGACTTCGCCCTCAGCAAGGAACACGGGCTGCCCGTCATCGCGCCCATCGACGAGTTCGGCGTCTTCGTGGACGGGTTCGGGCCGCTGACGGGGCTGCGGACCGACGAGGCGACCCAGCCCATCCTGGACCACCTGCGCGCCGCCGGCCTGCTGTACAAGGTGGAGCCCTACACCCACCGGTACCCGGTGTGCTGGCGGTGCGGCAGCGAGCTGGTGTTCCGGCTGGTGGACGAGTGGTTCATCGCCATGGACCCCCTGCGGGAGCAGCTGATGGACGTCGCCCGGCGCATCCGGTGGATCCCCGGGTTCGGGCTGGACCGGGAGCTGGACTGGCTGCGCAACATGCGCGACTGGATGATCAGCAAGAAGCGGTACTGGGGCCTGGCGCTGCCCATCTACGAGTGCGCCCGGTGCGGGCACTTTGAGGTCCTGGGTTCCGCCGAGGAGCTGCGGGCGCGGGCGGTGGAGGGGTGGGAGGTGTTCGAGGGCCACACCCCCCACCGGCCGTGGGTGGACGCGGTGAAGATCGCCTGCGCCCGGTGCGGGGCGGTCACCTCCCGGATTCCCGATGTGGGCAACCCCTGGCTGGACGCCGGCATCGTGCCCTTTTCCACCCTGGGCTACCGCACCGCTCCCGAGGAGTGGGCCCGCTGGTATCCGGCCGACTTCATCACCGAGAGCTTCCCCGGCCAGTACCGCAACTGGTTCTACTCGCTGCTGGTGATGGCCACGGTTCTGGACGGCCGGGAACCCTTTCGCACCTGCCTGGGCTACGCCCTGGTGCGGGACGAGCAGGGCCGCGAGATGCACAAGAGCTGGGGCAACATGATCGAGTTCAACGAGGCGGCGGAGCGGGCGGGCGTGGACGTGATGCGGTGGGCCTACTGCGTCCAGAATCCGGCGGCCCACCTCAACTTCGGGTACGGCCTGCTGGACGACGTCCGCCGCCGCTTCATCCTGCCCCTGTGGAACGTGGTGTCCTTTTTCACCACCTACGCCGCCCTGGAACCCCTGGACTTCGCGACGCTGGTGCGCCAGGAGCCCCCCCTGGGGGTGCTGGACCGGTGGCTGCTGTCGCGCCTGGCGCGGCTGGTGGCGACGGTGGGCGACCGGATGGACGACTACGATCCCGCCGGCGCCGCCAAAGCCTTAGAGGCGTTCGTGGACGACCTGTCCACCTGGTACGTGCGCCGCAGCCGCCGGCGGTTCTGGAAGAGCGAAGACGACGCCGACAAGCGCGCCGCCTACTACGCCCTCTACCATGCCCTGCGCACCCTGGCGCTGCTGCTGGCGCCCTTTGTGCCCTTTCTGGCCGAGCGCATCTACCAGGACGTGGTGCGGCCCGTGGACGCCCGGGCTCCCCTCAGCGTGCACCTGTGCGACTTCCCCACCCCCGACACCGCCCGGATGGATGAGGAGCTGGAGACCCTGGTGGAGGCCGCCCGGACCCTGGTGGCCCTGGGCCGGGCGGCCCGGGGGCGGGCGCGCATCAAGGTCCGCCAGCCCCTGCCGGCGGTGTTGCTGGTCACCCGGCACCGGGCCCTGCGCGAGACGCCGGAACTGCTGGACCACATCGCCGACGAGCTCAACGTGAAGGCGGTGCGCTTCGTCGACGATCCCGCCCGCTACGTGTCCTTCGAGGTCTCGGTGCGCTATGACGTGCTGGGCCCGCGGCTGGGCGCGCAGGTGCAGGAGGTGGCGCGGGCCGTGCGGGCGATGGACCCGGCGGCGGTCCTGCGCACCCTGGAGCGGGAGGGGCGCCTGGCGGTGCCGGTGGACGGGGAGGCGGTGTGGCTGTCCCGGGACGAGGTGGTGGCCCGCCTGCACGAGGCGCGGGGCTACGCCGCCGAAGGGCAGGGCGGCGAGTTCGCCATCCTGGAAACGACCCTGACCCCCGACCTGGTCCTGGAGGGCCAGGCCCGGGAACTGGTCCACCAGATCCAGATGCTGCGCCGGGAGGCCGGCCTGGCGGTCACCGACCGCATCGTGGTGTTCCACGACGGCCAGCTGGGGCCGATCCTGGACGCCCACGGCGACTATATCCGGCGCGAGGTGCTGGCGGTGGACGTGCGGGAGGATCCGGCGCGGGCCACCTCCCCGGTGCGGCTGGACGCCCGGGTGGTCCGGGTGGGCCTGGTCCGGGTCCCGGCGGGGCAGGTGTAGGTCCGGAGGGCGGCAGCCGGCGCGGGCGCCCCCGCCGGGACCCGGCGCACGTCGCCCCCACAGGAGCGGCCATGACCCCCAAGGTGATCGGTGTGCTGGGCGGCCTGGGACCCTGGGCCACCCTGGACCTGTTCGAGAAGATCCTGCGCCTGACGCCTGCGCGGCGCGATCAGGACCACCTGCGGGTGATCATCGACAACAACCCGCGCGTGCCCGACCGGGGCCCCGCCATCCTGGGGGAGGGGGAGGACCCCACGCCGGCGCTGGTGGCGGGGGCGCGCACCCTGGAGCGCGCCGGCGCCGACTTCATCGTCATCCCCTGCAACACCGCCCACCACTTTTACCCGGCGATCCAGGCCGCGGTGGGCATCCCGGTGCTGCACATCATGGAGGAGGTGGCATCGGCCGCCCGGGCCGAGCTTCCCCACGTCCGGGTGCTGGGCCTGCTGGCGACCCCGGCCACGGTGGCCTCCGGGCTGTACCACCGCGCCTGCGGACGCGCCGGCTGCGAGGTGATCGCCCCCGACCCTCCCGGACAGGACGTGGTCACCGCCGCCATCTACGCGGTCAAGGCGGGCCGGCGCGACCGGGACCTGGCCCGGGCGCTGGCCCCGGTGATCGACGGCCTGGTGGCCCGCGGCGCCCGCGCCCTCATCCTGGGCTGCACGGAGCTGCCGCTGGTGCTGGATGGTTTCGCCGCCCCCGTGCCTGTGCTGGACAGCAACCTCATCCTGGCCCGGGCGGCGGTCCGCCGCGCCCTGGGCGAGCCCGTGCCCTCCGTCGCCGACCCGTAGCCTCCGCTGCGGGGTGCGGGCGGCCCCTTGTCAACCCCCGGGGCATCGGATACACTACCGACGTCACAGACGTCCCCGCGGTGCCTGTACGCTGCGGTCCGGCGCGGGCGCGGGGGGAAGGGACGGCGGATGGGAGCCAAAACGGTCCGATCCAAGACCCGGAAGTCCGGGCCGCAGGCCGGTCGGGCGGGGGCGCGGTCCCGCAAGCCGGCCCGCCCCGTCCGTGCCGAGCCCGCACGCCGCCCGGCCCGGCCGCTGACCCGCGCCCAGATCGCCGAACTGCGGGCGCTGCTGGAGCAGGAGCGCGACCGGCTGCTGGAGGAGCTGGAGGCGATGGAGGAACATGCCCCCGAGGTGGAGGAGCAGGTGGGCATGGACATCGGGGGCGGTTACGACGAGGACCTGGCCGACGTGGCCAGCACCACCTTCGAGCGCGAGAAGACCATCGCCCTGGAGTCCAGCGTGCAGGCCACCCTGACCCAGGTGGAGGAGGCCCTGCAGCGGATCGAGGCCGGGACCTACGGCACCTGCCTGCGCTGCGGGAACCCCATCGACTTTGCCCGGCTCCAGGTCCTGCCCTACGCGACGCTGTGCATCAACTGCAAGGAGCTGGAGGAAAAGGCCAGCCGCTGACCCGGGGGGCGGGAGGGCTGTCCGCCGCCGCGCGGGCCGCCCTGGTGGCTCTGGTGGTGGCGGCGGATCAGGCGGCCAAGGCCCTGGTGGGCTCTGTGCTCCCGGTGGGCGCCTCGGTGCCGGTGATCCCCGGCGTGCTGGCTCTGACCCACGTGCACAACCCCGGGGTGGCCTTCAGCCTGCTGCGGGACGTCCCCGCCTCCCTGCCCGCGGCCCTGACGGCGGTCCTGCTGGCCCTGCTGTTCGGCCGGCCCCGCTGGGTGCCCCCGCCGGCGCAGGCGGGGCTGGCGGTGCTGTGCGGCGGCGCGGTGGGCAACCTCGTCGACCGGGTGCGGATCGGGGCGGTGGTGGACTACGTGGACCTGCGGGTGTGGCCGGTGTTCAACCTGGCCGATGTGGCGGTGACGGCGGGCGCCGCCGCGGTCCTGCTGGCCCTGGCGATCCCGTCCTCCGCGCGGGGTGAGCGGTGAAACCCGTTCTGGTGCAGCTCGGCCCGGTCCCCATCTCGTCCTTCGGCGTGTTCCTGCTGCTGGCGTTCGTGGTGGCGGTGTCCATGGCCCGCGCCCGGGGGCATGCTTTGGGCGTGGCTCCCGCCCAGATGCTGGACGTGGGGCTGTACATCATCATGGCGGGCATCCTGGCCGGCCGGCTCGGGTACGTGCTGGTCAACCTCCCCGCCTTCGCCGCCGAGCCCCTGCGGGTGCTGGCTCTGTGGCAGGACGCCGGGCTGGTGTTCTTCGGCGCCCTGGCGGGAGGCGTCCTGGTGGCCGTGGTGGCCGCCCGCAGCCTGCGGGTGGCCCCGCTGCGCTTTCTCGACGCGCTGGCGCCCGGGGCGTCGGTGGGCGTGGCCGTGGCCATGGTGGGCGCCTGGATGCACGGGCTGCTGGTGGGGCGACCCACCACCGTCCCCTGGGCGGTGTCGGTGATGCTGGAGACGCGCCACCCGGCGCCCATCTACCTGCTGGTGGCCGCCGTGGGGATCTACCTGGTCCTGCGGTCCCAGGAGGCCCGGACGGCACCGGAGGGGACGCTGTTCTTTCTGTGGTTGCTGCTGTACGGGGTGGCCCGCGGCGCCGTGGAGTTCTTCGTGGACAGCCCGCCGGTGGCGGGGCCGCTGACCCTGGCGCACCTGGCCAGCCTGCTGGTGGTGGCGGCGGGCGCGGCCGGTCTGGCGGCGGTGTCCCGCGGGGGCCTGCGACCCTCCGGCGTGCCCGCGCCCCCGGGGGATCCGCCGGCCTCCTGAGGCGGACCCGCCCGCACGCCGGACCCGCGGCGGCGGAGGCGTCGCGGCCCGCATGCACGAACATCACGTCTACTACGTCGACGCCGCCCACGAGGGCGCCCGCCTGGACCGCTTCCTGACCGCCCGCCTGCGGGCCCACTCCCGCACGCGGATCAAGGCCCTGATCGCGTCCGGGCATGTCACCGTGGATGGGCGTCCCGCCCGTCCGTCCCTGCGCCTGCGCCGCGGCCAGCGGGTGGACGTCACGGTCCCCCCGCCGCCTCCCGACGAACTCGTCCCCCAGCCCCTGCCCCTGGACGTGGTGTACGAGGACGCCCACCTGCTGGTGATCAACAAACCTCCCGGCCTGACGGTCCACCCGGGGGCGGGCAGAGCCCAGGTCACCCTGGCCCACGCCCTGCTCGCCCGCTACCCGGACCTGGCCGGCGTGGGCGGGCCCCGTCGGCCGGGCATCGTCCACCGCCTGGACAAGGACACCTCCGGCCTGATGGTGGTGGCCCGCACGCCCCGGGCGTTTGCGGACCTGCAGCGCCAGCTGGCCGGGCGGACGCTGCGCCGGGTGTACCTGGCGCTGGTGTGCGGGCATCCGCCTCACTGCGAAGGGGTCATCGACGCGCCCATCGGCCGCCACCCGCGCCACCGCACCCGGATGGCGGTGCGGCCCGACGGGCGTCCGGCGGTCACCCGCTACCGGGTGCGGGAACGGTTTGCGCGCTACTCGCTGGTGGAGGTCACCTTGCTGACCGGGCGCACCCACCAGATCCGCGTCCACCTGGCCCACCTGGGCCACCCCGTGGCGGGAGACCCCGTGTACGGACGCCGGGCCGACGACCTGGGCTTGAGAAGGCAGGCGCTGCACGCCTGGCGGCTGATGCTGCGGCATCCCGTCACCGGCGCGCCCCTGGTGGCGGAGGCGCCGCCGCCAGCGGACTTTGCGGCCGCCGTGGAGGCCGCCCGCGCCCAGGAGGAGCCCCGCCGCCGGCGAACTCCGGCCCCCGGATAGCCGCGGGAGGGACGGCGATGGGATCGGCGCCCATGCGCGAGAAGGCGCGGGTGATGGACGCAGACGCCATCCGGCGGGCGCTGGTCCGCATCGCCCACGAAATCCTGGAGCGCAACCGCAGCCCCCACCACCTGACCCTGGTGGGCATCCGCACCCGCGGCGTCCCCCTGGCCCACCGCCTGGCGGCGGCGATCGCGGCCATCGAAGGGGTCCCGGTGCCGGTGGGCACTCTCGACATCACCCGGTACCGGGACGACCGCCCCGACCGCCCCCCGCCGGTGGCGGCGCCTGGGCCGCTGCCGTTCGACGTGGCGGGCCGGACCGTCGTGCTGGTGGACGACGTGCTGTACACCGGCCGCACGGTGCGGGCCGCCATGGATGCGCTCGTGGACCTGGGGCGGCCGGCGGGGATTCAGCTGGCCGTGCTGGTGGACCGCGGCCACCGGGAGCTGCCCATCCGGCCCGACTACGTGGGCAAAAACCTGCCCACCGCGCGCCGGGAGCGCGTGTCGGTGCGGCTGGTGGAGGTGGACGGCCGGGACGAAGTGGTCATCGAGGAGCCGGCGGCCGCCGACGCGGGACCGCAAGACCACACGACTCCGTGACGGGCGCCGAGAGTCCGCCGGCGCCCGGAGGACAGCTCACGCCGGCGGGGGCAGCGCCGGCCGGACATACACGGTGCGGGCGCGGCTGTAGCTGACCACTCCCGGGCGGGCGCCGGGCGGCTTGCGGACGTGCCGGCGCTCGGTGTAGTCCACCGCCACCTCTCCCGCCTGCCGCGCCCGGCTGTAGTAGGCCGCCAGGGCCGCGGCCTGCCGGATCGCCTCCTCGGACGGCGGGCCGCCCTGCAGGATCACGTGGGCGCCGGGCACGCCCCGGGCGTGAAACCACAGGTCACCGGCCCGCGCGACGGCGAAGGTCAGCCGGTCGTTGTCCCGGGTGCTCCTCCCCACCAGCGCCACGGCGCCGCCGTCCAGCACGTAGCGGCGCGGTCCCACCCGCGGGCGCGCCGGCGGGGCGGTCCGCAGGGGTGGACCGTAGCCCTGCTCGGCCAGCTCCCGGCGCAGCTCCGTGAGCTCGTCCACTGCGGTGGCCTGGTCGGCCAGGGTCAGCGCCGCCTCCAGATACTCGCGGTCCATGCCCAGGACCTGCAGGCGGTCCCGCAGGTGGGGCAGGGCGTCCCGCATCCGCGCGTACCGCGCGAACAGCCGGCGGGCGTTGTCCACGGGCGAGAGGGCCGGGTCCAGCGGGATGCGCACGGGCGCGCCCGAAAAGTCCGGCAGGACCACCTCCGCCGCGCCGGCGGGCACCTGACGGGCGTAGGCCAGCAGCAGCTCGCCCTGCTCGCGCAGCCGGGACGCCCCCTCGGCCTCCTGCACGGCCATCCGGACGCGGGACGCGGCGCGGTCCACGCGCTCCAGCGCGGCGGCCACCACCCGCCGCACGGCGGCGCGGGCCTCCTCCACCCGCGCCGCCGCAGCCTGCCGGCCCAGGACCGCCTCCACCGCCTCGCTCATGGTGGGCGCCGGCTCGGCGCGCCGCGCGGCCAGGGAGACGTAGGGAAACGGCGTGCACCCCACCGCCTCCCCGTCGTCCCGGTAGACCAGGGGGGCGAACCGGCCGGCGGCCACCAGCCCCGCGACCTCCCGCAGCGCGTCCCACAGCCGCCGCAGATCGTCGGAGGACTGCGCCGGCCGGTGGGGGGCCACGCCCGCCCGCGCGCAGATCTCCCGGGCGGTGGCGGGCCCCAGGCCCAGCACCACCTCCCGCAGGCGGTCGGCCGCGGGGCGGGCGAATCCCACGGCCTCCTGCAGGGCGTCCGGCGTCCACTCGTCCGGCGGCCGCCCGGAAGGGGGCGGGGGGAGGTAGGGACGTCCGGGCGCCACCTCCCGGACCGGCGAGCGCGCCGGGCGCAGGCATCCCCGGACGACGCCGTCCTCCACCAGGATCAAATTGCTGTGCCGGCCCATCACCTCGGCCACCAGCAGGGCCGGCCCCAGGGACGTGGCGCACCGCAGGATCGCCACGCGCTCAAAGGGCACCTGCTCCACCGCCTGGACCCGCGCGTCCAGCAGGCGGCTGCGCAGCAGCCGGACGAAGTCCGCAGGCTCGCCGCCCGGGCCGGGGGCGGAGGTCAGGTGCACCCGGGCCCACCGCGGGTGCGCCGAGTACAGCACCGTGCGCTCCCCCGACCCCGACCGGACGACCACCGCCACCTCGTCGGCGGCCGGCTGGGTGATCCGGACCACCCGGGCGCCCACCACCGCCCCCCGCAGGTCCGCCACCACCGCGGCCAGGACCAGGCTGTCGAAGGACGTGAGCGGGCGATCCATAAATAAGGGAAGAGGGCCCCTCCCATCTCCCATCTTCCCTCTTCCCTCCCCCCAGGAACCTCCTCGGGGGAACTCGAAGGACGTGACGGCATGGTCCGCAGCATGACCGGATTCGGCACCGCCGAGGTGGTCACGTCCGCCGGACGGTTCCGGGTGGAGGCGCGGGCGGTCAACCACCGGTTCGCGGAGGTGGTGGTGCGCCTGCCCCGGGAACTGTCGGCGCTGGAAGACCGGGTGCGCCCGCTGGTCCAGGGGCGCGTGTTGCGGGGCCGGGTCGAGGTCACTATAATGAGGGACGAACGCGCGGGACGCACGCGGACGGTGCGGTCCGACGTCGACCTGGCGCGCGCGTACGCTCAGGCGTTGCGGGAGCTGGCCGACGTCCTGGGCGTGTCCGGCGAGTTCGGCCTCCCCCTCATCGCCTCGTTCCCCGACGTGCTGAAGGTGGAGGAGGCCCGCGAGGACCTGGAGGCGCTGTGGCCGGCGCTGGCGCCGGCGGTGGAGGAGGCCCTGGACGCGCTGGTGGCCATGCGGGAGGCCGAGGGGCGCCGCCTGGCCCAGGACCTGCTGGCGCGGCTGGACCGGGTGGACGGCATCCTGGCGCAGGTGGAACGCCGGGCCCTGGCGGTCCGCGCCGTGTACGCCCAGCGGCTGCGCCAGCGCATCGCCCAGCTGCTGGGCGAGGTGCCGGTGGACGACGCGCGCCTGGCCATGGAGGTGGCGGTGTTCGCCGAGCGGTCCGACGTGAGCGAGGAGGTCACACGCCTGCGCAGCCACCTGGCCCAGTTCCGCCACGACGTGACCGCGGCCGCGGGCCCCGTGGGTCGTCGCCTGGAGTTCGTCTTGCAGGAGATGCACCGGGAGGCCACCACCATCGGCGCCAAGGCCAACGACCTGGACATCGCCCGGGCGGTGATCGAGATCAAGGGCGAGCTGGAGAGCCTCCGGGAGCAGGTGCAGAACATCGAGTGACGGCCACAGCGGGCTGGGTGGTGGGCGTGAAGGACGGCAGCGAACCCCGCCTGATCAACATCGGCTTCGGCAACATCGTGGCGGCCAACCGCATCGTCGCCATCGTCGCCCCGGACTCGGCGCCCATCCGGCGCATCATCCAGGAGGCCCGGGACCGGGGGGCGCTGATCGACGCCACCTACGGACGCCGCACCCGGGCCGTGGTCATCACCGACAGCGGTCACGTGGTCCTGTCGGCGGTGCAACCCGAGACGGTGGCCCACCGCTTTGTCGGCGCCGACGACGAGGCCCTCTGACCCATGATCCTGGCCATCGCCGGCCCCATCGGCGCCGGCAAGACCACCGTGGCCCGGGGGCTGGCGGCCCGGCTGGGGTACCGGTACATCTCGGGCGGAGAGGTCTTCCGCGCCCTGGCCCGGGAGCGGGGCGTGTCCGTGACCGACATCAACCGCCTGGCCGAGCAGAACCCCGAGCTGGACCGGGAGGTGGACCGCCGCCAGCGCGAACTGGCCCGGGCCGGCGACTGCGTGGTGGAGAGCCGGCTGGCCGGGTGGATGGTGGACGCCGACCTGAAGGTCTGGCTGCGGGCGCCGGTGGAGGTGCGGGCCGAGCGGGTCGCCCGGCGGGAGGGCGTGTCGGTGGAGGAGGCCCGGGCGGACCTGCTGGAGCGGGAACGCAGCGAGTGGACCCGCTACCGGGCGCTGTACAACATCGACATCACCGACCTGTCGCCCTACCACGTGATCATCGACACCACCTGTTGGAGCGCCGACGCCATCGTGGACGCGCTGGTGGGGCTGGCGCGCGCCCTGCGGCGGTCGGTCCGGGGGCCCGGAGCGCCGCCGGTGGGCACGGAGGCCGGAGGCGCCCGATGACCGCGGGCCGGCTGGCGGGGCGGGTGGTGGTGGTGGGCGTGACGGGGGGCGTGGCGGCGTTCAAGGCGGCCCACGTGGTGAGCGGGCTGCGCAAGCTCGGCGCCGAGGTCCACGTGGCCATGACCCCCGCCGCCACCCAGTTCGTCTCGCCCCTCACCTTCCGCACCCTCTCCCAGCACCCGGTGGTCACCGACATGTGGGAGCCCGACCTGCCCCACCCCGAACCCCACCTGTGGCTGGGGGAGCGGGCCGACCTGGTGGTGGTGGCGCCGGCCACGGCCCACACCCTCGCCAAGCTGGCCCTGGGACTGGCCGACGACGTGGTCGCCGCCGTGGTGCTGGCCACCCGCGCGCCGGTCCTGGTCGCTCCGGCGATGGCCCCTCCCATGTACGAGCACCCCGCCACCCAGCAGCACCTGCAGACCCTGCGCCAGCGCGGGGTGCGGGTGCTGGGCCCGGTGGTGGGCTGGCTGGCGTCCGGCCGGGAGGGCATCGGCCGGATGGTCGAACCCGAGGCCATCCTGGACGAGATCTGCGCCCTGCTGGAGCGCCGGTAGCGGCGTGATCTCCCCGCCCTTTGCCGACGTGGCCCTGGACGTTCCCCTGCGGGCCGGCGACCGGGTGTGGACGTTTGCCGTCCCCGACGACCTGCGGCCGCGGCTGCGGGTGGGCACGCCGGTGCGGGTCCCTCTCCGGCGCGCCAGCGCCCTGGGGTTTGTGGTCCGCCTCACCTCCGTCGCCCCCGCCCGTCCCCGGCCCATCACCGCCGTGGAAGACCGGCTGCCGGACCTGCCCGCAGACCTGGTGGCGCTGGCGTGGTGGATGGCCGACTACTACGTGTGCACCCTCGGCGAGGCGATCGCGGCCATGCTGCCGCCTCCCCAGGCCGCCCTCCGCCCGCGGGCGGATCCGCCGCCGGTGCACCAGCCGTCCGCAGGGGCAGACGCCGACGACTCCCTGGGCGTGCTGCCGCTGCTGGCGGGAGAGCGGGCCCGGGTGGCGGTCGTCGGCGACGAGGGCCGGTTCGACGCCTACGCGGCCGCCGTGCGGGCGACGCTGGACCGGGGCCAGGCCGCCATCGTCCTGGCGCCGGAGGTGGCCCAGGCCGAGCGGCTGGCTCCCTGGCTGGCCCGGCGGGTGGGAGCGCCCGTGGGGCTGCTCACCGGTGCGGTCGGCGACCGCGCCCGCTGGAGCCTGTGGCGCGCGCTGATCGCGGGCCATCCGCGGGTGGTGGTGGGGACGCGCCTGGCGGTGTTCGCGCCGACCCCCGGCCTCGGCCTGATCGTGGTGGAGCAGGAAGACGACGGCGCGTACAAGGAAGAGCGGGAACCCCGCTACCACGCCCGCACCGTGGCCGAGGCCCGGGCGGACCTGGTGGGCGCACGGCTGCTGGTGGGCACCCCGGCCCCGTCCCTGGAGGTGGTGTACGGGATTCGCCAGGGCCGGCTGACTTCGGTCGCGGCGCCCGCGGCCGGGCGCGCCCCGGTGGCCGTGGCGGACGTGCGCGCCGAGGCGGCGTCCCTGGGCGGCCTGCTCTCCCGCCGGCTCTACCAGGCGCTGGCCCGGACCCTCCCGGCCGGGCGGGCCATGATCTTCGTCCCGCGCCGGGGGTATGCGGACTTTCTGCTGTGCCACGAATGCGGGACGGTGCCGCGCTGTCCCCGCTGCGGGGTGGCCTTCACCTACCACCGGGAGCGCACGCGCCCGACCCCCCAGGTCCAGCTGGTCTGCCACCTGTGCGCCCGGCGGGCGGACGTGCCACAGGTGTGTCCGGCCTGCGGGGGCGCCCACCTGCGGCCCCACGGGGTCGGCACCGAACGGGTGGAGGCCACGGTGCGGCGGCTGTTCAGGGGGGTGCCGGTGTTCCGCCTGGACGCCGAGACCGCTTCCACCGAGGGGGCCCAGCAGCAGGTCTGGGGCCAGTTCGGGCGGCGCGGGGGCGTCCTGGTGGGCACCCAGCTGCTGGTCCGGGGCGTCGGACAGGTCCGGGCGGCGGTGGTGGGAGCCGTGGGGGTGGACGCGGCCCTGCACCTGCCCGACTTCCGCGCGGCCGAGCGGACCTACCAGACCCTGGCGCGGTTGCGGCGCCTGGCCACCCAGGAGATGATCATCCAGACGTTCCTGCCCACCCATCCCGTGTGGCTGGCCCTGGCCCGGGACGACCCAGACCGTTTCTACCGGACGGAACTGGAGGTGCGGGAGCGGTTTGGCTACCCGCCCGCCCGCCCCCTGGTGAACGTGCTCGTGACCGGACCGTCTGCAGATGCGGCGCAGGACGCCGCCCGCACCATCGCCGACGCCCTGGCCGCCGACGCGGACGTGCTGGGCCCCTCGCCAGCTCCCGGCGGGAGGCCGCGGGGCCGGGTGCGCTGGCAGCTGCTGGTCAAAGAGCGCGAGCCCGGCCGCGCGCGGGCGGCTCTGGCGGGCCTGCTCGTCTCCCGCCGGCTGCCCCGGAGCGTCTCGGTGACGGTGGACGCCGATCCCACCGACCTGCTGTAGCGCGCCGTCTGCGGGCGGATCCGGGTAGACCGACACCGCCCCCGTGCCCTACACTGAAATGTCGTGGAGATCGTTACCGTCAGCAGCCCCAACGCCGCCGTCCTCCGCCGCCGGGCGCGCCCGGTGGGGCGGGTGACCCCGCAGGTGCGCGCGCTCATCGACGGGATGGTGGAGACCATGCGCGCCGCCCAGGGCCTGGGCCTGGCGGCCCCCCAGGTGGGTGTCAGCCTGCGGGTGATCGTCGCCGAGGTGGACGGCCGGCTGCTGGCCCTGGTGGACCCCGTCATCGTCCGGGCCGAGGGTCAGCAACTGGGCACCGAGGGCTGCCTGTCCATCCCCGGGGTGGTGGCGGAGGTCCCCCGGGCCGACCGGGTGACCGTCCGGGGGAAGAACCGCCGCGGCCGGGGGGTCACCGTGACGGCCAGCGGATTGCTCAGCCGCGTCCTCCAGCACGAGATCGACCACCTGGACGGGATTCTGTTTTTGGACCGGGTGGTGGACCGGTCGACCGTCCGCCAGGTGGTGCAGGCGGCCGAAGTGGAGGCCGCCGTCTCCGGATGACCGATCCGTCCGCGGCCGCGCCTGCGGGCCGGCTGCGCGTGGTGTTCTTCGGGACCCCCCACTTTGCGGTGCCGTCGCTGCGGGCGCTCGCCCGGCAGGCGGAGGTGGCGGCGGTGGTCACCCGGCCCGACCGCCCGCGGGGCCGCGGTCAGGTGGTGGAGCCTCCGCCGGTGGCGCGGGCGGCGCGGGAGCTGGGGCTGCGGGTGCTCCAGCCTCCGCGGCTGCGGGACCCCCAGGTCCTGGAGGAGCTGCGGGAGCTGGGGGCCGACGTGCACGTCACCGTGGCCTACGGGCGGCTCATCCCCCCGGAGATCCTGCAGCTGCCGCCCCGGGGCAGCATCAACGTCCACCCCTCCCTGCTGCCCCGCCACCGGGGGGCCTCGCCGATCCAGGCGGCGATCCTCTGCGGGGACGCCGAGACCGGCGTGACGGTCCTGTACCAGACCGCCGAGATGGACGCCGGGGACATCATCCTCCAGCGCCGGGTCCCCGTCGCACCGGAGGACACCGCCCGCACCCTGGAGGCCCGCCTGGCCGAGGAGGCGGCGCAGGCGCTGGTGGAGGCGCTGCGCCTGATCGCCGCCGGGACGGCGCCGCGGCAGCCCCAGGATCCCGCCGCGGCCACCTACGCCGGCAGGCTGCGCAAAGACCACGGCCGCGTGGACTGGACGCGCCCCGCCCCGGAGCTGGCCCGGCTGGTGCGCGCCATGGACCCCTGGCCGTCCGCGTTCACCTGGCACCGGGGGCGGCTGCTGAAGATCTGGCGGGCGCAGCCGGTGGACGCCTCCGGGGACCCCGGCACCGTGGTGGAGGTGCGCAAGGGTGACGGCATCGTGGTCGCCTGCGGGGAAGGCGGGCTGCTGGTGACCGAGGTGCAGCCGGAGGGACGCCGGAGGATGACGGCCGACGAGTACGTGCGGGGCAGCCGCCTGTCGGTGGGTGAGCGGTTGGGGGACGGGACGGCGGCGCGGGTTCCGGGGCAGGCGGGACCGGCTCCTCCGCCCTGAGAGGGTCTGCGACGGTGCGCAAAGCGTGGCCGCGCGGTCGACGCGCGCGTGTCCTCCCGTCCGCTATAATAGAGCTGATACGTCAGAGCTGATACGTCAGACGCGGAGGGAGCCATGCTGTTCTGGGATCCCACGTTCATCGTCCTGGTGCCGGCGATCCTGCTGGCGCTGTACGCGCAGATGCGGGTGCAGTCCACCTTCCGCCGGTATGCCGCGGTGCCGGCGGCCACCGGCTACACGGGAGCCCAGGTGGCGGCGGAGCTGCTGCGCCGCAGCGGGGTCATCGGTGTGCGCATCGAGCCGGTGGGGGGGATGCTGGCGGACCACTACGACCCCTCCCGCAAGGTCCTGCGCCTGTCCCCGGACGTCTACAGCGGCAACTCACTGGCGGCCCTGGGGGTGGCGGCCCACGAGGCGGGCCACGCCCTCCAGCACCGGGACGGCTACGCGCCGCTGCGGCTGCGGACCGCCATCGTGCCGGTGGCGACCCTGGGAACCAATGCGGCCTGGATCCTGTTCGTGATCGGTCTGTTCGCCGGCTTGCCGCGGCTGATGGACCTGGGCATCCTGCTGTTTTTGGGCTACATCGCGTTCGCCCTGATCACTCTCCCGGTGGAGTTTGATGCCAGCCGGCGGGCCGTGGCGCTGCTGCAGGGTCAGGGGTTCGTGCTGCCCCAGGAAGCCGAGGGCGTGCGGGCGGTGCTCAACGCCGCCGCCCTGACCTACGTGGCTGCGGCCACCATGGCGATCCTGCAGCTGGTCCGCCTGCTCCTGATCCGCCAGGCCTCCCGGGAGGACTGAGTCCTGGGACGCGCCGTTTCCGCGCGGCGACCTCCGGCCAGCCCGGCGCGGGAGGTCGCCGCGCAGGTGCTGTATCGGGTGGACAGCACCGGCGCGTACAGCACCCTCCTGCTGCACCACGCCCTGGCCCGGGCCGGTCTGCAGCCCGCCGACGCCGCCCTGGCCACCGAGATCGTCCAGGGAACCCTGCGGTGGCAGGCGCGGGTGGACTGGACGCTGTCCGGAGTCCTGCGCCACCCGTTGGCGGACCTGCCGCCGCGCATCCGGGCCATCCTCCGGTCGGCGGTCTACCAGCTGCTGTTCCTCAGCCGCGTCCCGCCCCACGCGGTGGTCCACGACGCGGTCAGCCTGGCCCGGGCCCACGGGCACGCCGGTGTGGCCGCCCTGGTCAACGCCGTCCTGCGGCAGGTGGCCGCCCGCGAGGAGCGTCCGCTGCCCCAGGAGCCCGTGGAGCGGATCGCCGTCGAGCACTCTCACCCGCGCTGGTTGGTGGAGCGGTGGGTGCGGCGGCTGGGTCCGGACCAGACGGTGGACCTGTGCCGCGCCAACAACGCTGCCCCGCCCGTGACGGTGCGGGTCAACGTCCTGGCCCGCGATCCGGAGGAGGTCGCCTCCCAGCTGGCCTCGGCGGGCGTGCAGGTCCGCCCCACGGTCCTTCCCGAGGGCCTGATCCTGGCCGGTCCGGCCGAGCCGCGCCGCCGGCTGGTCGAAGAGGGCGTCCTGACGATCCAGGACCTGGGGGCGATGCTGGTGACGCACCTGCTGGACCCCCGTCCCGGAGAGACCGTCATCGACGCCTGCGCGGCTCCCGGGGGGAAGACCACCCACATCGCCGAGCGCCAGGCCGACCGCGGCCGGGTGATCGCCTGCGACCTGCACGCCGGCCGCCTGGAGGTGGTGCGCCGCCGCGCCCGGGCCGCGGGGCTGCGCAGCATCGAGGCCGTGGTGGCCGACGCCCGCGTCCTGGGCCAGCGGTGGCCCGGACAGGCCGACCGGGTCCTGCTGGACGCGCCCTGCTCGGGGCTGGGGGTCGTGCGGCGGCGGCCCGAGATCAAGTGGCGGGTGCAGCCCTCCGACCTCCCCCTCCACGCCGGGCGCCAGCTGGAGCTGCTGGCCGGCGCCTGTGGTGCCGTGCGCCCGGGCGGTGTGTTACTCTACAGCGTGTGCACCACCGAGCCCGAGGAGGGGCCGGAGGTGGTGGCGCGGTTTCTGCGGGCGCACCCCGATTTCGTGCCGGACCCGGACCTGCCCATCCCCGGGGGGCTGCCGCGCGGCGGAGATCCGCCGGGCGCGCTGACCCTGTGGCCGCACCGCCACGGCACCGACGGGTTCTACATCGCCCGGATGCGCCGCCTGCCCCCGTCCCGCCCGACGCCATGACGACCCAGGGGCCGATCGAGGTCACCGGGCTGACCCTGCCGGAACTGCAGGCGCTCCTTCAGCCGATGGGCGAGCCGCCGTACCGGGCGGCCCAGCTGGCCCGGTGGATCTACCGCCGGGCGGCCCGGTCCTTCTCGGAGATGACGGACCTGCCCGCCTCCCTGCGCGCCCGCCTGGCGCAGCGGTGCCGGCTGGCGGTCCTGCAGCCGGTGAGCGTGGTGTCCGCCGACGGCGGCGACACCCTCAAGTACCTGCTGGCGCTGGCCGACGGGGCCACGGTGGAGACCGTCTTCATGCGGTACCGGGACGGCCGGCGCAGCCTGTGCGTGTCCACCCAGGTGGGCTGCGGCATGGGCTGCACCTTCTGCGCCACCGGGCTGGCCGGGCTGATCCGGAACCTGACCGCCGGGGAGATCGTCGACCAGGTGCTCACCGTCCAGCGGCTGACCGGAGAGCGCGTGACCCACGTGGTCTTCATGGGCATGGGCGAACCCCTGGCCAACTACGACGCCACCCTGCGGGCGGTGCGGGTGCTCAACGCGGCCTGGGGGGCGGGCATCGGCATGCGCCGGATCACCGTCTCGACGGTGGGTCTGGTGCCCCAGATCCGCCGCCTGGCCGCCGAGCGCCTGCAGCTGACCCTGGCGGTGTCGCTGCACGCGCCCACCGACGAACTGCGGGCGGCGCTGGTGCCGGTCACCCGGCGGTGGTCGGTGGCCGAGCTGCTGGACGCCAGCCGGGACTACGTGGCGGCCACGGGCCGCCGGGTGACCTTCGAGTACGTGCTGCTGGACGGCGTCAACGACGACCCCGCCCTGGCGGACGCGCTGGCCGGGCTGCTGCGGGCGCGGGCGGCCGGGCTGCGGGCGTCCGGGGAGCGCGCCGGCGAGGGGTTTCCGGTGGGCCGCAGCCTGGAGTCTGCGGCCCCCCGCGGGTGGGCCTTCCACGTGAACCTGATCCCCTGGAACCCCGTGCCGGGCCTGCCCTACCGCCGGCCCTCCCGCGAGCGGGTGGAGGCCTTCGCCCGCGTCCTGCGAAGAGCGGGCGTCCCGGTGACGGTGCGCCTGGAGCGCGGGGTGGAGATCGAGGCGGCCTGCGGCCAGCTGCGCCGCACCCGTCTGCCGGCCTCCACCGGGGCGGTGTCGGCGGAGGTGTCCCGGTGATCGCCAGCGGGCGCGTCATCGCCGGCCGGTACGAGATCCTGGACCGGATCAGCGAGGGGGGCATGGCCACCGTCTACCGCGCCCGGCGCCTGGCCGACGGCGCGGTGGTGGCCCTGAAGGTCCTGCGGGAGCAGTACAGCGGCGACGCCGAGTTCGTCGAGCGCTTCCAGCGCGAGGCCCGGGCCGTCAGCCAGCTCCGCCACCCGTGCATGGTCGAGGTCTATGACAGCGGCGCCGACGGCCCGGTGCACTACATCGCCATGGAGTACGTGGAGGGCTCCAACCTCAAGGAGTACCTCCGCCGGGAGGGCCGCCTGGCCCCCGAGCGCGCCCTGCGGATCGCCGCCCAGGTCGCCGACGCCCTCGCCCACGCCCACGCCCACGGCATCGTCCACCGGGACGTCAAGCCCCAGAACATCCTGCTCACCGCCGACGGCCAGGTGAAGGTCGCCGACTTCGGCATCGCCCGCGCCCTCAGCGCCGCCACCATCACCCACACCGGGACGGTGCTCGGCTCGGTCCAGTACCTGTCCCCCGAGCAGGCCCGGGGCGGAGCGGTGGGGGAGGCCGCCGACCTGTACGCCCTGGGCGTCGTGCTGTACGAGATGGTCACCGGCCGGCTGCCCTTCGAGGACGACGCGCCCATCGCCCTGGCCCTCGCCCACATCCACCGGGATCCCCCGCCGCCCCGGTCGCTGGTTCCTGACCTGCCCGAGCGGGTGGAGGGGATCATCCTCCGGGCCCTGCGCAAGTCGCCCGCCGACCGGTACCGGTCGGCGGCGGAGATGCGGGCGGACCTGCTGGGCCAGTCCGACCTGTGGCGGCTGCCCCCGGCCCCGCCGGCGGGCGCCCCGGCCCCCGCAGTGTCCCGGCGCCGGGCCGCTCCGGTCCTGACCGCGGCCGCGGCGGTGATCCTGGCGGGCGGCCTGTGGGCGGGGTGGCGGGCGGTGGCCGGATACCTGGCCGTCCCCGAGGTGGCGGTGCCGGAGTTCGTGGGCCAGCCCCTGGAGGTCGCCCAGCAGATGGCGGAACGGGCCGGCGTGCGGCTGCTGGTGGGCGACCAGGTCCACAGCGCCACCGCGCCCGTCAACACCGTGGTGTCCCAGGACCAGCCCGCCGGCAAGGTGGTCAAGCGCGGGCGGGTGGTGCGGGTGGCCGTCAGCCTGGGGGCCGAGGTGGTGGTGGTCCCGGACGTGGAGCGGCGGTCGTTGCTGGAAGCCCGGCTGCTCATCGACCAGGCGCGGCTGCGCATCGGGGAGCTGCGGGAGGCCTATGACGAGCAGGTCACAGGGGGGTTCGTCATCGCCCAGGACCCCCAGCCCGGCGCCCGCGTGGAACGCGGGCGGGCGGTCAACCTGGTGGTGAGCAAGGGCCCCCAGCGGCTGGAGATGCCCGCGCTGGTGGGACGCCCCCTGCCCGACGCCCGCCGCCTGCTGCAGGAGATGGGGATCACCCTGGCCGAGGTGCGCACCACCGTCAGCACGGACCTGGAGCCCGGCACGGTCGTCGAGCAGTCGCCGCCGGCGGGGGCGCGGATGCGGGCCCAGGATCCGGTGACGGTGACCGTGGCCGTGCGGCCGGGGCAGGAGACCGTCCCGCCCACCACGCCCGTGGTGACCGCCCAGGCCCAGCCGGGCGCGCCCGACGAGAAGGTCACCCTGGTGCAGGTGGTGGTGCCCGCCGGCGATCCCTCTCAGGAGGTGCGGATCGTGGTGGTGGACGAGGGCGGGGTGCGCGAGGTGCTGCGCCGGCCGTTCGCGCCGGGCGACCGGGTGAGCGAGACCGTGCGCTCCCGGGGGTACACCATTATCCAGGTGTACCTGCAGGGGCGGCTGGTGCAGGAGATCCGGCCGTGAGGCCTGCCCGGGTCCAGATCGCCGCCAGCATCCTGGCGGCGGACTTCGCCCGGCTGGGCGAGCAGGTGGCCGCGGCCGAGCGCGGCGGGGCCGATGCGATCCACGTGGACGTGATGGACGGCCGGTTCGTGCCCGAGATCACCGTGGGACCGGTGGTGATCGAGGCGGTCCGGCGCAGCACCCGCCTGCCGGTGGACGTGCACCTGATGGTGGTGGAGCCCGAGCGCCACGTGGACGCCTGCATCCGCAGCGGCGCCACCTCGGTCACCGTCCACCTGGAGGCCGCGGTGCACCTGCACCGGGTGGTCACCCGCATCAAAGACCTGGGCGCCCAGGCGGCGGTGGCGCTCAACCCGGCCACGCCCGTGGGGGCCGTGGAGCCGCTGCTGCCGGTCCTGGACATGGTCCTGCTGATGACCGTGGACCCGGGCTACGCCGGCCAGCGCTTCGTGCCGCTGGTCCTGCCCAAAGTCCGCCAGCTGCGCGAGTGGATAGACGCGCGCGGCCTGCCCCTGCGGGTGCAGGTGGACGGCGGGATCAGTCCCCAGACGGCGGCCGACGCGGTGGCCGCCGGGGCCGACGTCCTGGTGGCGGCGTCGGCCGTCTTCCAGGCGGCCGAGGGGGTGGAGGCGGCTCTGGCCCGCCTGCGCCGGGCCGCCGAGGGACGCTGACGGAGGGCGGCGCCGTGGTGGCGTACCTGACCCATCCCGACTGCCGGGCCCACGACCCCGGGCCCGGCCATCCCGAACGGCCGGCGCGGCTGGAGGCGATCGAGCAGGCCCTGGCGGCCGGCCCGGCGCTGGACCTGGCGCGGCTGTCGGCGGACCCGGCGGACGAGGACACGCTGGCCGGCGTGCACAGCCGCGCGTACATCCACCACGTCCGCGCCCTGGCGGAGGAGGGCGGAGGGATGCTGGACGTGGACACCGTCGTCTCCCCCGGCTCCTATCGCGCCGCTCTGGCGGCGGCCGGGGCCGCCCGGGCGGCGGTGGAGGCGGTGCTATACGGCCGGGCCCGCACATCGTTTGCGGCGGTGCGGCCTCCGGGCCACCACGCCCTGGCCGACCGGGGCATGGGGTTCTGCCTGTTCAACAATCTGGCCCTGGCCGCCGTGCGGGCGCTGGAGGCCGGCCTGCCCCGGGTGGCCGTGGTGGACTGGGATGTCCACCACGGCAACGGGACCCAGGCGCTGTTCTACCGCGACGGGCGTGTGCTGGTGATCTCGGTGCACCAGGAGGACTGGTATCCCGGCACGGGGGCCGTGGAGGAAACCGGGGAGGGGGACGGGGCCGGGTGGACCGTCAACGTGCCCCTGCCCGCCGGCACCGGGGACGGCGGCTACCGGGTGGTCTTCGAGGAGGTGGTCGTCCCCCTGCTGCAGGAGGCGGCCCCGTCGCTGGTCCTGATCTCGGCCGGCTACGACGCGTCGGCGGGGGACCCCCTGGGCCGCATGCGGCTGACCGCCCGAGGATTCTGGGTCCTGGCGGACCTGATCCGGCAGACCCGCCCCGACCGCGGGGGCGTGGTGGCGGTCCTGGAGGGCGGCTACGACCTGGACGCGCTCGGCCGGGGCGTGCGGGCGACCCTGGAGGCGCTGGCGGGACAGCCTCCCCGGATAGCGGGACCGGACCGGGAGCTGGACGAGGTGCCCTACGCCGCCATCCGGTCGCGGGTGCGTCAGGTGCGGTCGGTGGTGCGCCACCACTGGAACATCTGACGTCCGGCCCGCGCCCGGCGGGGAGGCGACATCGCGCCGGGCCGCGGCGCCGGTGGCGGTCCGGCCGGGGGATGGATACAATGGAGACGCCTGCTGCCCCTGCGGTCGCTGTGGAGGTGCGCGTCCGCTACGCCGAGACCGACGCCATGGGCGTCGCCCACCACACCGCGTACCTGGTGTGGTTTGAAGCGGGGCGCACCGAGTACACCCGGGCGGCGGGCCTGCCCTACCGGGCGGTGGAGGAGGCGGGCACGCGCCTGGTGGTGGTGGAGGCCCACTGCCGCTACCACCGCCCTGCGCGGTACGACGACGTGGTGGTAGTGCAGACCCGGGTCGGCGATCTGGGGCGGGCCACCGTGACCTTCCGGTACGAGGTGCGCCGCCGCGACGACGGCGCCCTGCTGGCCGACGGGTACACCGTCCACGCCGCCACCGACACCCGGGGGCGGGTCCGGCGGATTCCCGACGACGTCCGCCGGGCCCTGGGCGGCGCAGGAGTGCCGGGCGCGGGGGGAGAAATCCGATAGCCGTCTCCCCGACGATCACGGAGAGGACCCGGGCGGGTGCGCGCCCGGAGAGCGCACGCCGGGGACGTGCGTGCCGAGGTGATGACGGCCGATGTCGGGTGACCTGACGGGCGAGCGGACCACAGCCGGCGACGAGCCGCTGGAGCTGCAGGAGCGCGTGCCCCGGCTGGCCGAGCGTCAGATCGTGACCGGGACCGTGGTCCGGGTGGACACCGAAGGCGTGCTAGTGGACGTGGGCGCCAAGTCCGAGGGCCTCATCCCCGCGGGCGAGCTGACGCGGGAGGGGTCGGCGGGCGGGGCGCTGTCGGTGGGCGACCGCGTGGACGTCATGGTGATGCGGGTGGAGGGCGAGGAGGGAACCATCCTCCTCTCCAAGCGGAGGGCCGACTTCGAGCTGGCCTGGCGGCGGGTCCTGGACGCCCACCGGAACGGCACGATCCTGCACGCCATGGTGGTGGACAAGGTCAAAGGCGGGCTGGTGGTGGACCTGGGGCTGCGGGGGTTCGTGCCCGGCTCCCACGTGGACCTCTCCCAGGCCAAGGGCCGCCGGTTCGAGTGGTTTGTGGGGCAGTCCATCCCCCTCAAGGTGCTGGAGGTGGATCGGGGCAAGGGCCGGGTCGTCCTGTCCCACCGCCTGGCGGTGGAGGAAGAGCGCCAGCGGCGCAAGGCGGAGCTGCTGGCGACGCTGCAGGAAGGCATGGTGGTCGAGGGCGTGGTCAAGCGCCTGACCGACTTCGGCGCCTTTGTGGACCTGGGCGGGGCCGACGGGCTGCTGCCCATCAGCGAGATGTCCTGGACCTACATCAAGCACCCCTCCGAGGTGGTCCGGCGCAACCAGCGCCTGCGGCTGACGGTGCTGCGGGTGGACCCCCAGACCGGCCGGATCTCCCTGGGCCTCAAGCAGATCCTGGAGGACCCTTGGCAGAAGGTGGGGGAGCACTTCCGGGTCGGCGACATCGTCCGGGGCAAGGTGGTGCGCCTGGTGTCCTCGGGCGCGTTCGTTCGGCTGCGGGACCTGGACGCCTTCCTGCCGGTGGCGGAGGCGGCGGACCGGCGGGTGGGCAAGATCGAGGACGTCCTGAAGGTGGGCGACACGGTGGAGGCCATGATCACCGAGATCCGCCCCGAGGAGCGGCGCATGCTGCTGTCGGTGCGGAAGATGGAGCGGGAACGCGAGCGTCGCCGGGTCAAGGAGGTCCTGCGCCAGCAGGAGGCCGACGCCCGGGTGACCATCGGCGACATCGCCGGCGCCCTACTCCAGCAGGCGGTGGCGGCCGCCTCCCGCGCCCCGGAGACTCCCCCGCCCGACGACGACCCGCCCCAGACGTCCTGACCCCGCGGACGCCCCCGTCACCGGACCGCCGGGGTGCCCGCGGTCCCCCGGTCCCGGTATAATGAAAACCGTCGGGGAGTGGCGCAGCTGGTTTAGCGCGCAGCGTTCGGGACGCTGAGGTCGCCGGTTCAAGTCCGGCCTCCCCGACCACCTCCGCCTTTTCTGACCAACACCGGGTTCCGGTCGCACGTCCCCGCCGGGATCGCTTGCGGGCAGGGCCGGGCGGCACTGAGGGTCTGATCCCCGCATCTGCCCCGGGCCGGAGAGCCGGTGCGGACGACGCCCGCAGTCGCAGGACGCCCCGGCCGCTCAGCTGCGCGCGGTGAGGGACCACGCCACCAGGTGGAGAACCAGGACGCCGGCGTACACCGCCGCGGCCAGCCGGACAGCCCGCAGCACCCGCGCCTGCCGGGACGGTGCCGTCCGGCCCGCCGCGGCGATCCCCACCGCCAGCAGCGCCAGGGCGCCGGCCTTGACGCCGATGGGCCACCAGGTGTGCAGCAGGGGACCCAGCCAGGGGTTGGCCTCCGAAAAGGCGCCGCGGGCCACGCCGACGTAGGTATACACCAGGTCCAGTTCGTTGGCGATGAGCAGCGACACGTACCACCGCCACAGGTCCCGGCTGGGCACGGATCCCGTCGCCATGGCGCACGTCCGGGGGAAAACTGGCGCTGCATTCGTCCCGCCGGGCGCGGTCTCCTGCCGGTGAGCCCCGCGGTCATCCGGGAGGTGAAGGTCCTGCCCGACGGCCGCCGGGAGGAGTATGTCTGCCGGCTGCTGGATCGCTCGTCGACCCACGCGGCGGTGCTGTACCGGGTGCCTTCCGCCCGCCGGGTCGGGCCCCTGCGCCTGCCCCGGGGTACGCTGACCTACGGGTACTTCTGGGAGGGGCGGCCCTACACCGTCTATCACTGGGTCGGCCCCGACGGGCGCACCCTGGCCTTCTACGTGAACGTCGCCGCCGACGTCCGCGTCGGTCCCGGCGAAGTCCGCTGGGTGGACCTGGCGGTGGACCTGCTGTTCAGCCCCGACGGCCGGTCGGTCCGGGTCCTGGACGCCGGGGAGGCCGCCCGGCTGCCGCCCCCCCTGCGCCGGCGGGCCCAGGCCGGGCGGGAGCATGTCCTGACCCACCGGGACGAGCTGCTCGCCGAGGTGGCCGCCCTCACCGCCTACCTGCGGGCCCGGACCCGACAGGAATCCGCGGGGAGGGGGCGAACCCTCACCGGGAGTTCTTCGCCCAGACGGCAGCAGCGGTCGGACCCGTCCACGCAGCGGCGACGCACTCGGGGCGAAAGATGACCACCCACCACAGGCGCGCGCGGCCAGAGCGGCTTCGGCCCGGCCACCATCTGTCCTCTTCGTGCCTGCCGGTGTCCCGGACCGCCCCGGTCCCCTGCCTGCAGAACGCGACCCAGGCCGCCCCCGGGCGGTGCGCCCGGCCGGCGGGTGCGGGCGGACGGGGGGGCGGGCTGTGACGGCGGTGGCGGCGTCCACCGATGCCCTGCGGATTGCGATGTTCAGCGAGTCCTACCTGCCCCGCACGAGCGGCGTGGCGCACTCGCTGGCCGCGTTCGTCTCCGCCCTGCGGGCCCGCGGGCACCGGGTGGTGGTGGCGGCCCCCCGGGTGAGGGGATACCGGGACGCCGACCCCGACGTGGTGCGCTACCCCGCGGTCCCCACCCGGGAGCCGGACTTCTCCCTGGGACTGTGGTGGGCGCCCGGGGCGGAACGGGCCATCGAGGCCGCCCAGCCCGAGGTCGTCCACACCCACGGCCCGTTTCTGATGGGCCGGGCGGCCGCGCGGGTGGCCCGGCGGCGGGGAGCGCCCCTGGTGTTCACCCACCACACGCTGTATGACGAGTACGTCCACTACGCCCCGGGTCCGCGCTGGCTGTGGCGGCCGCTGGTCCGCCGCTACGTGACCCGGTACGCCAACCGCTGCGCCTGCGTCCTGGCTCCGTCGGCGGCACTGGCCTCCCGCCTGCGCGCCCAGGGCGTGCGCGGCCGGGTTGAGGTCCTCCCCACCGGAGCCATCGACCCCGCCCTGGTGGCGTCGCTGGACCCAAGATGGGTGCGGCCGGCGTTCGGCATCCCCCCCGGCCGGCCGCTGCTGGTGACGGTCAGCCGTCTGGCGCCGGAAAAGAGCGTGGACCTGGTCCTGCGCGCCTGCGCCCGCGTGGCGGCCCGCCGCGACGTCGTCCTGCTGGTGGTCGGGACCGGCCCCCAGGAGGCGGCGCTGCGCCGTCTGGCCGACCGGCTGGGCCTGGGCGGGCGGGTGGTGTTTGCGGGCTGGCAGCCCCACCGCCGGGCTCTGGAGTGCATGGCGGCCGCGGACGTGTTCGTCTTCGGGTCCCAGACCGAGACCCAGGGCCTGGTCCTGGTGGAAGCCCTGGCCTGCGGCTGCCCGGTGGTGGCCGTGGACGCCGGCGGGGTGGGCGAGGTGGTCCAGGACGGACAGACCGGCTTCCTGGTCCCGCCCGCCGCCGACGCCCTGGCCGACAAGGTGCTGGTCCTGCTGGACGATCCCGACCGGCGGGCGGCCCTGGCCGCCCGGGGGAAGGAGGTCAGCCGACAGTTCGCGCTGCCCGTGCTGGCGCAGCGCCTGGAGCAGATTTACCGGTCCGTGCTGCCCGTCCGTCGGACCTGACGTCGGACCACCGATCACTCCCGTCCCGGGCGCAGGCCCGGGCACCCTGGAGGCGACGCACCGTGTACCTGAAGCGCCTGGAGCTGCACGGTTTTAAGACCTTCGCCGACCCCACCGAGCTGGAGTTCACCCCGGGCATCACCGCCCTCGTGGGTCCCAACGGCAGCGGCAAGAGTAACGTCTTCGACGCCATCCGGTGGGTCCTGGGCGAGATGAGCGCCCGCAGCCTCCGCTCCGGGCGGATGGGGGACGTGATCTTCGCCGGCAGCGAGGCCCGGCGGGCCCTGGGCCAGGCCGAGGTCTCCCTCACCATCGACAACGAGGCCGGCGTCCTGCCCGTCGACTTTGCCGAGGTCACCGTCACCCGGCGGGCCGTCCGCGGGGCGGAGGGCGAGTACTACCTCAACGGGATCCCCTGCCGCCTGCGGGACATCCAGATGCTGTTCTTGGGCACGGGGCTGGGAGGGCGCTCCTACTCCCTGGTCGGCCAGGGGCAGGTGGACAGCGTGCTGTCGGCCGGCCCCGAGGAGCGCCGCCGGCTGCTGGAGGAGGCGGCCGGACTGGCCCGCCACAAGCGCCGCCGCCGGGAGGCCGACCGCCGCCTGGCCCAGGCCGCCGCCCACCTGCTGCGGGCCGAAGACCTGCTGGCCGAGCTGCGGGGCCAGCTGGAGCAGCTGCGCGCGCAGGCGGAGGCCGCCGCCGCCTACGAGGCGGCCGCCGACGAGATCCGCCGGCTGGACCTGGCTGTGCAGGTGGACGAGACCCGCCGGATCCTCGCCGGCGCCCGGCGGACCGCCGCCCAGGTGGAGGCGGCCCGCGGCCAGCTGGGCTCGCTGTCCGCCGAGGCCGCGGCTTTGGGGTCGCAGATGGATCACCTGCGCGCGCGCGCCCTGGAGGTGGCCGCAGCCTGGGACGACGCCCAGCGCGGCCTCCTGCAGGCGGTGGAGGAGCTGGCCGCGCGGGAGTCGGCGATCCAGGTCCTGACCGAACGGATCCGGGCGACCACGGCGGCCCGGGCGCGGCTGGCCGCCGAGGGGGAGCAGGTCCTGGCGCAGGGGAGACAGGCCGAGCAGGAGGTTCAGGCCCTGCGGGAGACGGCCCTCCGTCTGGCGCAGCGCCGGGAGGAGCTGCTGGAGCAGCTGCGGGCGGCGGAGGAGGCCGCCGACGGCGCCCGGCGCGACCTGCTGGACGGGCAGGCCCGGCTGGCCGCCGCCCAGAAGGACCTGCAGGAACTGCTGGCGGCGCGCCACCGCACCCAGCACGAGATGGCGCGGGTGGACGCCCGCCTGGCCGCCGTCGCCGACCAGCTGCGCGACCTGCACGACTCCCTGACCGCCCTGGACGCCGAGGAGGCCCGCCTGCGCTCGGCCGCATCCGCCGCCCGCGAGGAACAGGACGTCCTGGAGCGCCGGCGCGCGGAGGCGGCGCAGCGTCTGGCGGAGGTGCGCGGGAAGATCCAACACTCTGTGGAGGCCCTGCGGGCGGCCGGAGCGCGCCGCCAGCAGCTGGCCGCCGAGGTGGAGGTGACCTCGCGCACCCTCGACCTCCTGGAGGGCCTGGAACGCGAGCGGGCGGGTCTGGATGGGACGATCCAGCAGGCTCTGGCCGGGGAGGCCGACGGCCGGCACGGGTCGGGGGAGGTCATCGCAGACGTCCTGTCGGTGCCGCCCCCGTACCGGGCCGCGGTGGAGGCGCTCCTGGGCAGGGGGCTGTACGCGCTGATCGCCCGGACGGCGGAGGAGGCCTGCGAGGCACTGGAGGTCGTCCGGAGCCGGGGCGGCGGGGCGGCGGTCCTCCCCAGAGACCTCCTAGTCCCCCGGCCGGCCGACGCGCTGCCCGACGGCGTGGAGGTGGTGGGGAGGGCGGTGGACCTGGTCCAGACCGCCGAACCCATGCGGCCGGTGGCGGAGGCGCTGCTGGCCGACGCGGTCGTCGTCCGCGCGACGCGCGACGCCGTGACGCTGCGGCGGGCCGGCTACCGGGGCCGGATCGCCACCCTGGACGGCGTGCTGGTGACCCCCGAGGGACTGATCGTCCAGCCGGCCGCCCCGGACGGATCCGTCCTGGACCGCCGGGAGCAGATCGCCGCCCTGCGCCGGCGCCTGCACGATCTGGACGACGAGGTCGCCCGCGCCGAGGCCGACCTGCGCGCGGCGCAGGCCGCCGCCGCCGCGCTGGACGACCAGGCCGCGTCCGCCGCCCAGGAGGTGGACCGGC